>CAZYWJ010000024.1:27012-44698 GCA_964651785.1 uncultured Cryomorphaceae bacterium | reverse complement strand
TTTCTGCGAAAACCGTTATGCGGGTCAATTTGATCGGGACTGTTCTGCTCATCTTCCTTTCGGTATTTGTGACGTATCGCTATCTGGATCGTGACGAGGCCGAGAGCCAACCCATTCAGCCTGCCAAACCTTCCACTAGGGCTCCTGCACCTGCGCAGGTGAGCTTTATCCAATCGTCCGACTCTGAAATGGGCTTGGGCTATTTCACTCCCGACTTTTATCAAGGTGGCACCATGTATCTCTATGGAAAACCGACACCCGGTAAGTCGGTAGTAAATCAATTGCCTTGGGATAGTGTAGTGTTTGCCGTATCGGATATGCACCAATATCAAATAACTTACGCACCGCCGTTTCTCAATCCTTCGCATTTGAAGATGGATTACGAAATACTCTATTTCAAGATTCTCTCCGAGGGACACGATTATGTCGAGGTTCTTATGAATGATGAAACGGGGCGAGCCGCCTACATCGATAAGTATCGCGGCAAGGTTATATATTGGCCTTCTTTCATCCTTTCGGTGAATACGGTAGAGCTCAAGTCGGAATTTCCGCAACCGTATCGGGTCAAGCCGCTCGATCACGCAGGCGAGTTGAGCGTCGATAAGCCTTATATTTTTCTTCGTCCCGAAAGCGTAAAAGGCTTTTGGCTGGAGGTCAGCTTACTGAATGATGACTTCAAAGCCGAAGGTCGTGCGTGGATACGTTGGCGCGATGAGCATAACCTCTTGGTCGACTATTCACTCTTGAGCTGATAATCTTTTCCCGTCTGAACAACGGATCTATTGTTCTCGACGGAAGTGATAGATTTTTTGTTCAGGCAAGCTTCCGGTCAGGATTTTTTCAAGAGCTCCGTCTGATTTGAAGGTAAGTTGGTCGGTATAAAAAGCTTCGATTGGTAAAGTGAAAGATTCATTTTGAAAAGGCCAAGGTTCCAACACCGATTTTCCGTCTTCTACTTTAAGGTATATCAAGTCATCAAGAAAACTGAGCTTACCTATTTCTAACTTTCGCCCCATAGCGGGCGTATCATCTTTGCATAAAGTCAGACTCAGTCGATCACAGAAGCCCATAACCGAATAGCAACGCTTTACACATTCAGCGCTCACCACCCCGTTATTTATAAATTTATCTTTTTTCTTCAACCCTTCTTCCAGAGCTTTCCGCATTTTCTCTTCAATATCTTGCCCTATGTAAAGGTGCAGGTAGTGTTCAATAATCAGGCTACCGACCAAGGCAGATTTGAGAAACCCTGCTTTTACTATACGCCGAGCTTGCTCCGTTCGCTGCCCGGCGTCCATCGGCAGAAACGTAAAATCCAGCGGGGTGCCTTCATCGGATAAGTAGGAGCCGTTCTCATAAAAAGATTCCTGATCATCATGAAGGGCTATAGCCGCCATTATGGCGCTCACTTCGCTTTTGTCGAAAGAGGAGAGGTCGAGTTGCGTACAAATTTCCATAGCGGCCAGCGCGTGAGCCGGCTGCTGAATGATTTCCCATCCCTTCTCCCTTTTATTGACGATCATTTCTCTGACATGAATTGAATTTGTTGCTGAGCAAATCTCATGCACGGAATTTGGATTTCGCAGAAGCTCTTTGCTATTTCAACCGAAAGAAAATAGCAGTATACATACCTGATAAATTGAAAACCATGAAATGGATTTACGCCGAGTCTGACCCGCTGTTGCAAACGCTTGCAGGAGCATTCTTGCTTCTCATTGCTATTTTAATCTTCACCAGAATAGTCGGGCTCCGTTCTTTTGCAAAATTTACCGCTTTCGATTTTGCCTTTACCGTAGCCATTGGTAGCGTAGTAGCTTCTACACTTACATCATCTACCACAGTGGTACATGGTGCAGTCGCAATAGGTGCCTTGCTCTTGGCGACCTATATCACTTCTCTTGTGGAGAAAAAATTCCCCACAGTGAGAAAAATTGCTTCAAATTCCCCACTTCTTTTAATGAACGGACCGAACATTCTCGACCATAATTTAAAGAAAGCTCAACTTGGTCGAGCTCAGCTCTACGCCAAATTGCGCGAGGCGAATGTGCTTAATTTAGAACAAGTAAGAGCAGTGGTATTGGAGACCACGGGCGATATTTCCGTATTGCACAGCGCTGATGAAGCCGAAGAATTGGTAGAGGAGATTCTGGAAGGCGTACGTCGATAGAATGGCAGGAAGCAGAACTCTGAGCAGGCAGAAAACATTTCAAAAAATTGTAATTCATATGGTTTGCCTTTTAGGTACTTTCCGGAAGTATTGCTTAGCATATCATTAAGAGTAAGATCGCGAATAGTATTGCTACCTACGATATGTTCTTTTTTCGTTGCGTAAGTCATAACGTACAGGGTACGATGTTTGACCCTATTTTGGTGAAAAGATGATTTCTCCCCATGAATATAGCACCATATCGGCAGCGGGCACTAACCACAGGCGTATCCTATGAAACGTTTATAACTCGATCACTGAAAGGTAGTAAGGAAAAGCCTGATCGGGATTTCAGTGCCATGAATATGACAAAGCTGATATTGCGAGAAAATGAGCCTGAAAAGCCGGAGAGTGAAGAAAGTGCCGGGATTTTGCTCTCTAAAATTAAGGTCAGCATGTTGGCCGCTTTGGATCGATACCTCAACTTTGACTTGGACAAAGAAGAACGTCAAAAAATCGAAGAGGAAAAGAAAAATGTGGCCGCTGCTCGAAGCTCAGATGTACTCACCGCCGCAATAGATCACGTTTTGGATATAACCTTTCGCTTTGAGGATCGCTACAAGGTGTAGTTGATTCTTAGCTTGACGAACTGAGCTGCACTGCATCAGGCGGAGTGTTGATGACTATCGAGTCTTCAGAATTACATCGGCATAGTCAATCATCAGGTCAAAACATGCCTTGCTTGATTCGGCGCAAGCTTCAAAATACGACTCATCTCCCGGCAGGCTACGCAAATAAGCCTTTACTTCAGGCCAGACGGCAGGGGCATTCCGATCGCAGTACGAGAGGTAGTTTCGGTACTTCTCATTAACTCCTTGTTTCTTTAAATGCCGATTAATCATGGTTCCGCCCATCATGGATCCTTCAATGGTGTATATTATTCCCGCATGAGCGTCGGCCCTTAATTCAGGTAGTGATCGTTTTGGTGGTTTCCCGTTCAGTTCATTCAGGTCTTTCAAAATTAGCGGACACTTCAATTGATAGTTGTAGCCAACTTCTCGAACTGTAGATTTTAAAATCGAATCTTCAAGGGTTTTGTGCCAGTAATAGAGAAGCGTGAGAAAGTAACAATAGTTTGAAGAATTATAATCTCCCATAATGTCCAACTCGCTTAGTGCCTCTTCTGCCTGTCTATGCTTGGCGGCGGTTTCTTCTTTCAAAAAGAGGTCAAGAGTAAGGGTAGCATCAGACTTCATGGGGGCGGTGTTTTCTCAGTGCTTCCAAGAGTACTTTTTGACCTACGGGTTTCACGAGGTGATCTTTAAATCCCATTTTTTTGGACATCTCTACATTCTCCTTTTGATTTAAGCCTGAATGGGAGAAAAAGATGGTGCGATTATCAATTTCTTTCAATTTGGATGAAAGTTCAAAACCGTCCATTTCGGGCAATCCCAGATCGAGAATGGTATAGTCAGGACGAAAAGCGTCGTATACCTTAACGGCATCCGTGGCGTTTAACGCCGAATCAACTTCATATCCGTTCTTCTTCAATATGGATTTAAGCATGATTAACAAAGGCTCGTTGTCATCTACGATCAACACTTTCCAAGCCTTTTCCGGTTCAGAAAGGTTTTCGCCGTCAGCAGAATTTTCCAATCCGGCTTTTTCCTCAACGCTTGACAATAAAGGTAAGCTTACCGAAAAAGTACTCCCATGTCCCAATCCATCACTATGAGCTCTAATCTCCCCATCGTGCATTTCGAGAAGTCGTTTGACCAAAGTTAACCCGATCCCCAAACCGCTTTTCGATTGGCTGCTGAGCGTATTCATTTGAATAAACATGGTAAAGATTTCTTCCAGTTTTGCCGGTTCAATTCCCAGACCATTGTCTTTAATTTGAATGGTAGCCAGACCCTCGCCACAATGAGCGGAAACTTCTATTTGTCCGCCACGCTCCGTGTATTTAGCGGCATTGTTAATGAGATTTACAAATACCTGTGCCAGCCGTGTTTGGTCTCCCAATACATAGCAGGGATTCTCAGGCAAGTTTATTTTTACCTCATGTTCGTTTTGAGAAATAATGGCTTGACAAGAATCCACTGCATCTCGTAATATTAACCGAATGTCCAGAGGTTCGGTGTTCAACTTCACTTTGTTCTGCGTGATGCGTGATACGTCCATCAGGTCGTTTATCATTGTCGTCATATGATCTACCTGACGGCGCATGGTAGTCATATATTCTCTCTTATTGCTCGGGTCTTCTTCGTCTTCCAGCAGGTTTAGTCCCAAAGCTATCGGTGCCAAAGGATTTCTCAATTCGTGAGCCAGAGTGGCCAGGAATTCATTGACGTATTTGTTCTGCAATTGCAGGTATTTGATATCGCTATTGAGCTGTTCTTGCTTTTCAAAGGCATATGACATGAAGATTTTATTGAAACGAAGTGCTACGTCAATATCATAGCTATCCCACGGCGTACATCGATTTTCAACTATGTGCGTATGAACCTTAAATGAGCTTCTGGGAGTAAGTCGTTCGGCTTTACTTCCTTCCGGCGATTTCTCCATTGGATTTCCCGCCCACTTCTGTTCTTCTTTAGATTCTCTTCTAAACCATGCGGTAAAGTACTTGCTGGATAAGCCCATCGGGATCATTAAAATCCCGCAAAGTCCTTTCAATCGGCTTCTGTCGCTGATAAATTCAGTCATATCCTCAGTCTGAAAGATATCACTGTTGTTTTGACAATTATTTTGATAAAGCTCTTTTATTACCGATAGGTGAGGTGTATCACCGAGTTGAATTTGCTCGGTATCGGTAAAGAAGAAAAAACCGTCCGCATCCATGACCGAAAGCACTTCTTTCTCATTTTCTTCAAATACCCGTACAATGGATTTTCCACCCACCGTCATATCCAGTAGCTTATCAATGGATTGATCGGTGCGTTCTTTGCGATTGATGAACAATTCCTCCTCCTTTGCATAGAGGTGCCAACTAAAAAGCTGACTCAGATTTTCACACTCAAGTCTTACATTTTGAGCAATGTACCGCGGCTTAGCGCTATGGCAGGATATCATTCCCCAAAGTTTTCCATGGGTAACCAATGACATGGAGAGGGATGCCTTGAGCCCTTGATTTCGAATGTACTGCTTGTGAATGGGGGAAAGATCTCTCAAAAGACTATGGGTCATATCCACGGGTTCCCGGCCCGATTCTTCAGGAGTAGGTACAAGTTTGGCCGGTTCCATATCTACATTGGCCATCAACCTGATCCAATTTTTAATGTAGAGCCTACGGGCTTGAGGGGGTATATCCGAAGCGGGGTAGTGCAAGTTAAGATAAGACTCCACACCGTCTATCTTTGATTCAGCTATCACCTTGCCTGATTGATCGTCTTTAAATTTATAGAGCACCACACGATCCATGTCAGTAATGAATCGAATGGTATCCACAATCTGCTGAGCCATATCATCCAAGCTTTTGAATTGGGCAAAACGCGGAGCAATACTCGTGGCGTAGAGTTTCATATGCTGTTGCGCCGAGTATATTTCTCTGAACTGATCGGAAGGTTCCAGTTCCACAATCATCTTACCTTCTGAATTGTAGACTACGGCATAATAGTCATGCTTGCGGTCAGGCAGTACGGAATCATCCTCGAAATTGAGAAGAATGGGAAGGCGGGTTTCCGTTTTCTTCGCTCTTTGAAAAGTTTCCTTCAGAAAATCAATGTCAAAGTCTTCTTCTAAGAGTTTGAAGAAGTTTGATCCGAGAAGCATCTGATAGTCTCCGAAAAGGTCGCTGATATTATCGCTTACAATTTCTATAATTCCCGTCTCAATATTTACGGCCAGAAAGTATCCGTAACTTTGAATGAGTTCAGGTTTGTGAATTGGCTCGTCTTCGCATCGATCAAAGTCGAGTTTATCAATGTCTAATTTCATGCAGTGTCAAAAAATCGGTCGTGACAATAGCAAGAAATGTGCCTTAGTACGGATTCAAAGATTTTGAGAGTGGTTTGATAAAATCTTGGAGACATCTAAGTTTTGATTCATTTTGCCGAATATGACCAATGAAACATGGATGGATTAAAGAGCGAATCATAAAGCGTTAAACCGAGCATTTCCCCATCCAATTTTTTCCACATCTCTGCCCCTGGGAGGGGTCGCACATTCACACATTTTACCTGAAAATATTTCAATTCGGTTTCATTTTCACATGTTTAAGCCGGGGGGTATAATTTTGGTAATTCGGCTTCATCTCTTTTGGTGGTGAATATATCATTGAAACCTGCGATCTGCCGAAAGTCACCATATATAAAAATCCTTCCCCGATACTCCTTTGCGAGTTGGGGAAGGTACTATATCGACCGCAAAATATTGAACGGTTAATGCGCTCGCATCCTTTGGTCATTTCAGCGCAGATGTTTCTTGGGTTTAAGTGAGGATAGAGTCAATTTGCGCAGATCGACGAGGCATTGTTTCGAAATTTTCTGTCGAAAGTATTCCCCGGTTTATTTACAAAGAGGGAAAGAAGGGGACACTTCGAAATTTATCGTGATTTTCTAAAAACTTATTACCAGACATTTAAACCGACGGGCCGATTCTTGTGTGGTGAGTGGTGAAAAAAAAATCGCCTTAAACGAAACCCGATTAGTACAAACAGAGTATGTGAAGAATTAAGATTGATATCAGTTAAGAATAACAAAGCGAATTCATCATTTCACATGCGCTCACAAATTATAAAAGACAAGGCTATGGAAAATTCAAATCACACCGACCTTCTGTTACAGTTCCAATTGCATGATCAGTTATTACTGGATTACTTGGAAGCGCGCAGAGAAGATAGAAAAGCTTTACGTCAAAAGCGAAAAGTTGAGAAAGAAAGTGACAAAGAGACTATAGAAAATCGCAGGAAAGCAAGTTAAATCGGAGGGTTAATTGGCTGTTCATCCTGCGAAATACACTTAAGCGGCCTTAAATCTTTAATTAATTTTCGGCTACTGCGGTATTAAGCCCTGTAAGAAATTGCAGGGCTTTTCACGTTTTACAATTGAACCCATCATGAAAATTCTAGCCATGCATATATTGCACCTCTTTAGTATATTTTCAACTTTTAAATCCGGCATCTACAGGAGTTTCCCAGAACATCATTTAATTGAATAATACAATCACTTATCTTCTCGTGTCATAATAGAGAGGGTTCATACGAAAGGTCTGATCTATAAATGTTTAAACAGTTATCAGGTGGCTAATCGCAGCATGGCAGGTAGTAAGAAGACGGAGGTTTTACCTGTTAAAATTGATAATTACCGTGATGATTCTAAGCAGCTATATGAATAATTTAATATATTAGCTGCGCATCCCGCGAGGTTTTGGTTAGCAACGTTCATACAATGGGATGTAGCCCTGCGATTTCTCGCGGGGCTTCTTATTTTATAGATCTGTCAGCGCAATCTCGTTTGATTTTGCATTAGGCTTTTATACTACAGGTGACTTATCAATAACGAAATAATGGATTTAAATACCGTTTAGGGTGTGATATAATCTTGGTGATGTAAAGAGTAGAATTAATAAGTTAAAAGTATATATATTAGTGTATGTTTTAACTCATTGCGATTTGAAGATGACATTATCGGAATTTATTATTGCAAACCAGGATGACATTGCCGAAGAGTGGATAGAATTTGCAGGGAAATACATTCTTTCTGCATTTGAAATGAATCGAGAAGAGCTGAAAGATCATGTAGTGGACATGCTTGAAGCCATAGCTCATGACATGAAGACTGACCAGACCAATCAAGAACAGCTGAATAAGTCACGAGGGTTGCGTCAAGTCACTTCTGAGGATGACGTCTCAGCCTTAGGTCACGCTACCCAGCGATTGAAATCCGGATTTAATTTAGTGCAGATATGTTCTGAATTTCGAGCCTTACGCGCCAGTGTATTGCGTCTATGGGAGGCAAAAATGCAATACGGCGGTCATGACATATCCTATCATGAACTTGTAAGATTCAATGAAGCAATCGATGAGGCTTGGATGAAGTCGGTGAAATACTGCCATGATAAAACAGAGCAGAGCAGGCATTGGCTTTTAGCAATTTTGGGGCATGATTTGCGCGGACCATTGTCTACTCTGGCTACGGCACAGGGTATCTTAGAGGCTTCACCAAATTTAAGTAAGGATGAAAAGCAAATTATAAAAACTGCCAAATCGGGAATCAAACGAATGGAAGTCCTTATTTCAAATCTACTCGAACTCACCGAGCTGAATCTCGGAACGGGAATCGAAATTGAAAAGAAGCAAGTGTCTTTGGATGAGAAATGTAGTGAAATCATTAGTGAATTTCAGTTGGCCCATCCGAATATCAATTTTCGGTACAAGTCACCCGGAAACGTAAAAGGAGAATGGGATGGAGTAAGATTGGGCCAACTGATAGGAAATCTTTTGGCCAATGCGGTCGAACACGGCCCGGCCAATTCGCCTGTAACACTAACATTAAGCGCGGACGCGGAAAAAGTTCGACTCAGTGTTCACAATGAGGGAAATCCCATTCCCGTAGAAAGTCAGCAGAAAATCTTTGAAGGATTGTATAAACTGACCGATGACTCTGATAAAAATACAGGTCATGGCATAGGACTTTATGTAGTAAATGAAATAACTAAAGCTCACGGCGGAAATATAATTCTGGTGAGCAACGAAAAGGAAGGTACAACCTTCACAATTGAATTACCGAAAACTATACCTGAAGAATTAATATCGCGTAAACCTCTGTTACAAAGATGAGATTATCTTGGCCGAGGCTTAGACTTGACGTTTTATAGAATGACATGAAGATTGGTGTGGTTTAAATTGAACTGCAATTTATTTATAATAAAAAACAAAGGCCCTCAAGGGCCTTTGTAGTTTGAGATAAAATGTTCTTTTCGAACGCTCGAGGGGGTGAAATCAGAATTGAATTAAAAATCTCGAGAGCTCTAAGAATGTAAGAGGGTGGAAAGGTAGCAGGAAATCATTAGAAACGCAACTACAAAGATGGCCAATAGCAGTTTGAAAATGTGTAGAGGTTTTTCCGGTACTATTTCTGAAAGGAAAAGTTTAACCCTAACTAAAAAGATCAAACTATATGAAAGCATTATGTTGGCACGGCAAAAACGACGTGCGAATAGACACCGTTCCCGATCCGAAAATTCAAGATCCGGATGATATCATTATAAAGGTAACCTCCACTGCCATTTGCGGCTCTGACCTCCACCTACTCAGCGGCATAGTGCCTACCATGCAAGAGGGCGATGTGCTGGGGCATGAATTTATGGGTGAGGTAGTAGAGATGGGGAAGAACGTTACCAAATTTCAAAAGGGCGATAGGGTAGTGGTACCATTCACCATCTCCTGCGGGACCTGTTCTTATTGCCATGACGATCAGTATTCCTTATGCGACAACAGCAATCCCAAACCTGAAATAGCACGCGAAAATATGGGTCACGCAATGGCCGGAATATTCGGCTATTCTCATATGACGGGAGGCTTTTCAGGCGGACAGGCCGAGTATGTGCGTGTACCGTATAGTAGTGTGGGCCCCATTAAGGTACCCGACGAATTGGGTGACGAAAAAGTTCTCTTTTTGTCTGATATTTTTCCCACCGGCTACATGGCTGCTCAAAATGCAGAAATTAAAAACGGAGATACCGTAGCGGTGTGGGGTTGCGGTCCGGTAGGTTTATTTGCCATCAAGAGTGCCTGGATGTTCGGCGCCTCTCGGGTTATAGCCATCGACTCGGTAGCTGAGAGACTAAATTTGGCTGAATCTTTCGGAAATGCTGAAACCATTCGCACCACCGATATGCCCGATGTCTATGAAAAATTAATGGATATGACCGACGGTAAGGGACCCGATTGCTGCATAGATGCCGTGGGTGCAGAGGCGCATGGTACGGGTGGAATCAAAATTATTAAAGACAAAACCAAGGAATCCTTGGGAATGAAAAGCGATCATCCCTATGTATTAGAACAAATTATTATGTCTTGTAAAAAAGGCGGAAATGTATCGGTGCCGGGCGTATATGCCAATAAAGTAGAAATACCCTTCGGTGCGGCCATGAATAAGGGATTGAGTTTTAAAATGGGTCAAACCCATGTACAGGCGTATTTGAAACCCTTACTTGAAATTGTAAGCAAAAAGGAGATTGATCCCGCAGCCATTATAACTCATCGACTGAGGCTGGACGATGCCCCTGAGGCATACAAAACCTTCAGAGATAAAAAAGATGGATGTATAAAAGTAGTGCTCACACCTTAGCCAAAGACATTACCAGCTCTAATTACCGGATTGACTCTTATATCGAGTAGCGGGATGTGTGTTAAGCGGGAAATGTTTGTGGTGAGCTATTTCCCAAGAGCTCAATGGTTTACTAGAGGGACTGGACTCTCATGTGAGTCTTTTATCTCGCGCAAAAATTGCCTTGAATATTTTGCCGCACCCTGTAAAAGAAGTTGAAAGAAGATTGAACTTAGGGAGCGGTATTTGCTGGTCAAGCTGCCTATGACTCTACTCTATGCGACTTTTGTTGGTGGAACCGTGGCTACCGTAGCCATGACTCTTTTCAGTTTGTTGGTTTCGAAAATATCGGACCGGCTATATCGGGAACCGGTACTTATCAACGTACTCCTTCCTCCGGGCGTGGGCAAATATAATATTGCGGGATATTTGCTGCACCTCTTTGTCGGCTGGGCATTGGCTTTGATTTACTATTTTATAATCGGGGCCGGCTGGGCTGTTCTCTCATTTCAATCGGGTATGATTTTCGGACTCATAGCCGGTGTAGTTGCCATAGGAGTGTGGAAACTTCTCTTCAAGATGAGCGCCCCGCCACCTGAAATAAACTTAATCGGATATTTTGCTCAACTTGTAGTTGCGCACATTATATTCGGAGGTGTGCTGGCTTGGGTGGTATTATCTTGATTAGATAAATATTGGTATTTTGCCTGATAGTGATCTTAAATCATTATCCATGGCAAAATTCTTTCGAAGATTCAGAATGAATCTGCTGGCAGAAAATAAATTTACAAAATACCTGATCTATGCCCTTGGTGAAATTACGCTGGTAGTGATTGGAATTTTGATAGCATTGGCGATAAACAACCATAATCAGGAAAGAATAACTCGGAGAAAGGAGCAAAAGTACCTAACGGGACTGCGAGATGATTTTCAAATAAGTAAGCGTAAACTTACCGAACTGATCAGGGTTAACCGTTCGAATTTGAACGGATCAAAAAAGCTGTTGAAACTTATTACCGAAAATGATCAATTGTTTGATGAAGTTGAGTTTTCAACCATTCTCGTAACTACATTTTCCTCTGATATTTCATTTAATCCGAATAATTCTCTTCTGCATGAAATCATTAATTCGGGTAGTTTGAAGGATATATCAAATGATAAATTAAGAGTTCAGCTCACTCATTGGATCAGTACGATGGAGGATATTTCACATCAGGAAAAGGATTTGGGTGTTCAACGAGATAATGTCTTAAGCCTCTTGAGGCAGGAAGAGTATAGTCTGAGAACGGTGGTAAGTCTTTCGAAGATGAATGAAATGCTCGACATTGATAAAGCCGAGCATATCGAAAGTAATATCGACTTGCTGAACTCAAAGCAATTTGAGAATAACGTATTGATGTTCAACATTACGAGTTGGGCAATGGAAGCTCATCACTATAACCCTCTGATGGAGGACTTAAATCTTATTCTCAACTTGTTGGAGAAGGAACTGTATGAGGGGGGTTAAATGCATTGTCAACTAAAAACCTTCTCAGTGATCGTCTTCCGAAATGCGCAACTCACTTGTGCAATTAACCACCTCATTCCATGTCCAGGCATCATTTTGAACGTAGGCTAAGAGCAATTTTCTCCTCTCGCGAATCTGATTAAAATGATTCTTCACCTTCTGGACACTTATATGATTCGGAATATTATTCTCATTCAGGTAATTCAGTTGAGGCACTTCAGGTTCATCTTCCCTAGGATCTATATACCCCGATTTTAAAGTTTTAATAAGATAGGTCAGAGCTACCTTGAGCTCCTGAATTTTGTAATCCGTCTCAGCATCGTGATCTTCTTCGGACAGAATGCATTCCAATATGGATAATGTTTCATCAACCTTCGCTACCGTAAGCGATGTAGATTCGTAATGCTTGGTAGAGTGAAAATAATGAATGACGGGATATGCCAGATGTTTCTGTGCCAGTTCAATGATATCCTGTTTCATGCTAAACAGTTCATTGACCAAATATTCGAAATTATCATTTTTGTAATTTTTGACCAGTAGTTCTTCGGGTGTTCTTCCTAAGGTCTGAAGACGTATAGCGAGGCTTCTTTTAGATGTAACAGCTTGCAATACGGGAATAAGATAAGATATGGCCAGTGATATGAAAATAACCCCCGTAAAGGAAATAAAAGCCGTGTAAAATTGCCACCACTCTCCCACGGGGGTATAATCTCCGTTACCCATGGAGGAGAGGACGTAACCGGAAAAATACACTTTGCTCATAAAGTCCGTTACATAGGCTTCCTGTGCAGAACTATACAAAGCTTCGCTGTCGCTATAAACGATTAGGGTATTTCCAATCCATATTAAAATCACCCAAACCTCAACAATTAAGAGAAGCAAGAACATTCCGAGGTTCGAGAGAAACTTGTGTTTTCCGTTGTGATTAGTGACGAAAAGAGCCCCGCGCCAAATCCAGTAGGAGGTGAGTCCGGTAATTCTACCTGAACCATTTGGGGCCAACACGGTGTAGAGAATATCTATTATGGCGGCTTTAACGATCAGTAAACCTACTATGAATAGTATCCAATTCATCTGCTCATAATTTCGTTAAATCTGAAAATTTCCGACATAAAAGAGCCGATCTTATAAAAGATCGGCTTCAAAATATTTGCTATAAGAGGCATGTTAATCAAGCGTATTGACCACGATCCACTCCATAGTAAGAGTATACCGAATTCGTAAATTCTTGATCTGCATGGGAAGGCCAGTTGTCTTTGTCAAATCCGGGCGCATCTTTCAATCGCTCTTTATCAACATTTAAAACGATTCGACCTTCTTTATCTTCCGTATTAAATTCGAAAGCTTCCAAAGGAATGGCAAAGAGCTTGTCGCCCATTCCTAAAAAACCTCCGAAAGACAGAACGGCATATTCTACTGCTCCGCGATCCCAATCGATCATCAGATCTTTAATTTCTCCGATGTCTTTGGCTTCGGCATTTTTTACGTTGGTTCCCGTAATGCTGCTTGATGATAATAATCTTGGTGTCATAATTTTGATTTTTAAGTTATGGTTTCTATTTCTAAAAGTGTTGTCTGAAAACCTGCTTCAATTCTAAGCAGTCATTTCACAGACTGAGATAAAATGTTAATCAGATAGACAGCAGAGCTCCACCAATGGCGGCACCTGCAGATACCAATCCTGTAAAAACCAACCACCAGGCGGCTGCGGCCGCTGAGGCTCTGGCATGTTCAGCTTGGATTACTGCTTTTTTCTTGATGGTTTCAATCTTCCCCTTCGCTTTTGATTCTACTCTTGTCATACGATCTAGCACGGACTGTTTCGTCGACTCAATCTCCGATTTGGCCCGCTCTATATCCTCTTTACTAATGGAAGTATGAGATGTAATTAAGCCGAGTAGCGTATCAGTTGAAAATTGTTCCGTGCGCTCTCTGACCACGCGAGGTGAATCTTTAGGGTTATCAAGGATTTTTTCTAAGTCGTGTTTCAAACTGTGGTATTGAAGTTCGGGTCTGCCGGTATCATTGAAAAAATCGGCAACAACTTGCTCCATTTTAGCCTTCGTATCACCGGAAGAATTTCCCAAAGATGCCGCTTGCTGTTTTACCCATCTAATGTATTTTTCAACCTCTTCCGTTCCTTTCTCAATATCTTCCTTGGAATAGTTCGTATTGTTTTCCAACAATGACGTCACTTTCTCTTTATCGAGATCTGAAATTTTGTTAGCGTAACTTTTTACTAATTCGGGACTTTTTTTGACTTCCTCAAAGGTTTGCTTCAACTGCTCCATTTGAATACCCGAACCGTTTGAACCATTAATCAGATCAAATACTTTCTCCACATATTTATCGGTTGTTTGCTCATCCTTAGGCGAAAGCTCTCTTGCTACCTTTTTCACACTTTCTTTATCCGTTTCACCCTCGTCAAAAGCTTTTTTCAAACGAGCTGCAAAACCCTGAAGCTTCTTTTTCTGTGCTGAAGAGCCACCACTTTGATCCAACTTATCCGATGCTTTATCGATTATTTTTTGAATAGCAATCCATTTCGTAGGGTTAGAACTGCTTCCTTGTGCCGAAGCTTCTACATTTACTTCGCTCTTCGTATTGTTCAATATCTCTTCCAGATCTTCTTTGAGCGTTCCGTAGTCAGGAACCGTGTTGTCAACTTTGGTGACGAATCGATCTACCACATCATTTAATTGAGACAGGTCTACCTCGTTTTTCAATTCTTTGCGCACCTTCTCGACCGTATGATTAATCATATCCTTAGTCTGTGCTTTTTCCGATTTGCTGAAAGCGCCTTGAACGGCATTTGCCGACATTTTAAAACCACTGGTGGCTACATTGGTAATACCACCAACCACTACTCCGAGAAGTTTTCCCTCGTAATAGACAACGAGAATACAGAACAATGCCCATATTACTAAAGCAATGGTCACTGCTACTTCTACACTCTCCAGGCCTACCAGGTTCATAGCCAATAGCGATCCGGTAAAGGCGCTGATGCTCACGGTGATAATGGACCAAATTCCAACAGCCGCAGCTACGGTAGTTCCTGCATTCGATGAATCGGAGTCATCATCCTTTTCATCGATATCCATATACGTTTCATCGCTGCTATTTCTGATCCTGTTCTTGATATACATCTCTTTCAAGTCGCCTACGGCAGTCACCCCGGAAGCTATGGAAAGGGCGGTGAGGAATATCTGAACACCGGCTGCTATGATTACTCCTGCCAAAATAGCAATAGCAAAATTCGGATCAAAAAAGAAGTCTACTTCAGTGGGCACGGCGTAGTTTTGTGCGTGTGCAACGGTAGAGAGTACCATTAAAAGCAGAATTGTTATAGGGGTTTTCTTGGTCTTCATAATATCAGGTTTTGAATTCTTGACTCTGTGAATGCAAAAGCTTCTCCGAGACGATTAGGTATGATGACAACTCTCTGAATTTGAGTTAATACAAGGAATTTTACTTTTTCCGTTATATCGTGATTTTAAGAATCTGGTGGTGAAACTTCCACAGCCGTGAGGCTATTCTTTCGGAATTTGGTCTGAAATTGGTAGTGTCTAAATATGCATTTTTCTAACGTAACTCAATCTCGAATTTCTTTCACTACACTCGTTTTAGCCTTATTCCTCTCCTGTACTTTCAGTTCTTTTTCTCAGGCTGTATACGAGGCTGATTCACTCGAACTTTTTAGTGAACGCGAAATTCATCGCTCCTTCGATGATGCAGAAAAAATGAGTATTACGGAAGTCAAAAGCGCCGTAAATCGATGGAGTGATTATTCCACCTTCGTTGACTCCATGGCTGTAGAGGTCGAAATAGCCAATCTATATAACTCAATACACCCTCGGGCAGACAGCATCGGATTGGACTTTCTGCCTTTTAAATTCGCAATGATCGGATACTTTCGCTTACGCAATGATGGTATGGTGAATAATGATGGTGTACTGACCATCATAGACTACACCAAGCCGAGTAAAGATAAGCGGTTCTTTTGTATTGATTTGGTTAATTTGAAAGTGTTATTTCACACCTATGTGAGCCATGGAAAGAATACCGGTAATGATAAGGCACTAAAGTTTTCAAATCGTCCGCAATCGCTTAAGTCCAGCTTGGGTCTTTACCTGACCGGAGAAACCTACATAGGATCCAAGGGCTATAGTCTCCGCCTGGACGGAGTGGAAAAAGGTGTAAATGACAATATGCGAAGGCGAGCTGTAGTCATGCACTCGGCACCCTACGTGAGTGAAAGCTTTATTGAAAAATACGGACGGCTTGGCCGCAGTTTCGGGTGTCCAGCAGTGCCTGTAGAGCTTCATAAGGGGATTATCAATACCATTAAAAATAAAAGCGTAGTATTCGGTTATTTTAACGATAAAAAGTACTTGGAAGAAAGTACGTTTATTCAGATGCGAGCCTTGCTGAAGAAATAATGACGGCAAGTTCAATCTAAAGCTTTTTCAGCTTTTCAAAATCTTCTTCGAGCTGCTTCTTTTGTTGGGCGTCATGACCGTAAATATCCGGGTAGATGGCTAACTGATCATTCTCATTGACCCAAGTGGTTAAGTAGACAATTTCTACGGGAAGTTTGTCCTTTAAATATACTTTGAGCGGTTCGTCGCGTTTCATCGCTTCAGATATGTCGTTTGCTTGCCATTCTTCGTTATCAGCTAACAGGTATTCTGCCAGTTCTTTAGGTTTTTCCAAACGTACACAACCGTGACTCAGTGATCGTTCGGCCTGATCAAATAGATAATCTGAAGGTGTATCGTGTAAATAAATGGATAAATCATTTGGCATTATGAACTTTACTAATCCTAAAGCATTTGACGGTCCGGGTTGCTGTACAAATCTGAAATATTTAGAATCTATATCAGCGCTTTTCCAATTATACGCTGATTGATTTATTTCTTTTCCGCCTTCATAAACTTTAAAATTTCGTTTCTCATAATAGCTCGGATCCTTTCTCAAATTCGGTATCATCTCTTCGTGAATGATGCTTTGCGGCACTGTCCACGTAGGGCTGAAAACCAAGTATGACATGGTATCTGCAAATATGGGGGTGGGTTGATATTCCTTTCCCACTATCACGCGGCTTTCAAAAGAAACGTCGCCATCATTGACAATTCTCAATTTGTATTCGGGGATATTTACAATGGCATATTCTCTTCCGATCCTTCGCGGCAGGGCTCTAAGGCGTTCCAGGTTTAAAGCTATTTTTTCCATCACAAGATCACGAGACATATTAAGCTGCTTCACGGTAGGGCAGTCCAGCTTTCCCGATCGGGTAAGACCGCGCAATTCTTGAAACGTCGCAAGGGATTCTTTCACTGAATTCGGATCATCATTCGAGCTTACACCCCACCGAGTCAAGTTTTCCCTCAGGTGAACCGTCATACTGTCTCGTGCTAATGAGTCCCAATCTAAATTATCGCAAGAAAAACGAAAAACAAGGCTGTCTCGTTCAGAGCGCATATCCTGAAATTTTCCCAACAGAGCATGATATTCTCTGATTTGAGGTCGATATGAATTAAGGAGAGAATCCAATTCCCGACCATTGGTAAGATTGCTAAGATCTTTCAAAACGTTTCGGCTATCTTGTTCTACATAATACAAGGCTTCTCCGGAGGAGTAAGTTTTGAGCTGCCCCTCTAATAAATTGCGTGCAAGAGAAATATATCCGGCCATCAATTCTACCTCACCGGAAGCAATCTCTTCCTCATCGTAAGCTTTAGCTTGTTTAGAGAGGAGGTTTTG
>CAZYWJ010000024.1:24117-26912 GCA_964651785.1 uncultured Cryomorphaceae bacterium | reverse complement strand
CCGCATCTTCCATTTCCGGTTCAACTTGGCTGTTCTGATTAGTTGAAGCACATGAAAAGCATAAAAGCAACAGAGTAAAAAGGGTAAGCCTTTTCAATTTTTCGAAATTAGTTTAATGTAGAGTAGTACGAAGCATTCCGTTCGGTTATTCAGTCTTACCTGTCCTGATGCGGCGTATGCATTTCAATGGCATGCTCATTCACCATTTCAGATTTGCCGTTAGCAAATTCAACGAGATATACGGGATTTTCCTCGCTGGCGTCGGCTATCAAGGTTTCGCCATCATACTCCAATTCGGTATTTTGGATAAAGCGATTTTTGATGGTACCGCTCATTTCACCCGTTTTTGTTTTAACGCTTACTTGATCATTTTTTTCGAAACTCATAGTTAATTTTTTTCCGAAGTATGTCCAATATCATTCCAAGTTCTATGGTAGCCAACCAATCTCAGATAATGTGCAGGTAGGGTGGACTTGGTAAATTTGTACCGGAGAGATTACGCGTGTATTCTGAACAAATTGAGGAAGGAATTCAACAATTGAAAAAGTGTACATTTGAAATCATGAGCCTCACCACATTCCAACTCACAACTGATCCGAAGGTAGAAGATGTATTTACCAATTATCCGAAATCGGTGCGCGGAAAGATGCGCGATTTACGCAAATTGGTATTCGAAACTGCCGAAGAGACGGAAGAGATTCAGCGAATGGAAGAAACATTGAAATGGGGTGAGCCGAGCTATCTGACAAAGTACGGCAGCACCCTGCGCATGGATTGGAAAGAGAAAGCACCTGATCAATACGCCATTTACTTTAAGTGCACGAGCAAGCTGGTACCTGCCTTTCGGGAAATATACCCCGAAACATTTACTTACGAGGGCAATCGCGCCATCGTTTTCTCGCTTGACGAAAAAATCCCGAAGAAAGAATTGAAGCACTGCATTCGAGTGGCGATGACCTACCACAAAGTGAAGCATTTGTCACTTTTGGGAATGTAGGTCGCAACATTTTTCACGTAGCATAATCTGACTTTTTCCCTCAGAACCATAACTTTTTCTTGATACAAATATACCTTTGGCAAAAACCCGTCATGTCAAAGACCGTAATCCGCAATGCGCATATCGTAAATGAAGGAAAAGTAATTGAAGCCGATGTATTGATCGATGGAGAATACATAGCCAAGGTAGGCGAAGTGGGAGAGGTGCCGGGCGCTACGGAAGTTGATGCAACGGGAAAGGTTCTCTTGCCAGGGGTAATTGACGGTCAGGTTCATTTTCGGGACCCGGGGCTTACGCATAAGGCAGATTTGTACACCGAGAGTAAGGCGGCCATAGCGGGAGGTACTACTTCTTTTATCGATATGCCAAACACGGTGCCTAATGTGCTCAGTATGGAGCTCCTCGAGGAAAAGTACGAGATTGCCAAGGGAAAATCTCTCGCAAACTACGGCTTTTGGCTCGGGGTGAATGCCGATAATCTCGATGAGGTACTGGCCACGGACGTTTCGGGATTGCTGGCCGTTTCGGATGACGGGCTTTATTTTACTAAAAAGGGAAACCTGCTGGCCGATAGCCCTGAAATTATGGAAAAGCTGTTTGCCAATTGCCCCGCCATCATCACCATCCATTCCGAAAGGGAAGAAATCATTGAAAAGAATGAGGAGAAGTTTCGGGAGAAGTACGGTGAAGACGTGCCCGTGAAGTTTCATCCCGAGATTCGCAGCGTTGAGGCCTGCTACTCCAGCACAGTGCGCGCTTTGGAAATTGCGAAAAAGCACAATACCCGACTGCACATACTCCACTTAAGCACCGCAAAGGAAACGGAGCTGTTTCGAAACGACATTCCCCTTGAGGAAAAACGAATAACTACTGAAGTCTGCGTGCACCACCTCTGGTTTTCTGATGAAGATTACGAGCGATTGGGCAAAAAGATCAAGTGGAATCCTGCCATCAAATCGAAGGAAAACAGGGAGGGATTGCTGGAAGCACTAAAGGATGGACGAATAGATATCATTACCACTGATCACGCTCCCCATGCTTGGGAGGAAAAGGATAAGCCCTATTTCCAATCCATGTCGGGGGCGCCTTTGGTGCAACACGCATTGGTGGCGATGTTGGAATTTGTAAATCAAGGAAAACTCACTCTTGAATTGCTCGCCGAGAAAATGTGTCACAACCCGGCAAAACTCTATTCCATTGCTAAGCGGGGTTTTATCCGCGAAGGGTATTATGCCGACTTGACCTTGGTGGATTTAAACCGACCTTGGACGGTGGACAAAGAGAACATACTTTACAAATGCGGATGGTCCCCGTTGGAAGGAACTACGTTTAATTCTACGGTTACCAATACATGGGTAAACGGACACCACGTATACAATAACGGAGAATTTGATGAAACCACGCACGGTATGGCTTTGGAGAAGGAGGGGAGGTAATCAAAAGAATTTGTCGGTCGACCAATTTTTCGGATTGTTTATAATGTAATCGGAAATTGATTGAAACGAATCTTCATCCCTGATAATATGATCGTGGAATCGGGATTGCCAACCCATATCCAATTCCAATTGATTGCAATATTTCGTGACGGCAGATTTGTAGGACCCCACAATAGACGATATCGAATTTTTGCCCTGATCCTGAAATCGTTTTTTTCCTATGTTTTTGTGGTTTGATGATGGTTGTGGTAGTAGAGACAACGCATGCGTTGTCTCTACGTCATGCGTTGTCTCTACGCCACGCGTTTTATCCCCGTCATCCTTTGAATCCCGGTCCTGTATTGCATCCCCCGCCATTTTCC
>CAZYWJ010000024.1:7565-24017 GCA_964651785.1 uncultured Cryomorphaceae bacterium | reverse complement strand
GGAGGTATTTGAAGTGAGAAACGAGAGGCTCAATGGCGAATCGGACTCGATTATCGATTGGCAAAATGAGCCATTTAATGAACGTGATCTCATTTTACGATTTAAGTCGCTGATTTTTAATCGGCATTTATTTTCGCTATACTCGCTATTCAATGAATTGTCAATGTAATATTGTATAGCTCGTAAAAAAGAAGCTTTTAGATTAAAAAAATGATTCATCCCGATACCGAATTGCGTTTTATCAGCCCCGAGATTGGTCACGGTGTTGTTGCTACCAAATTTATTCCCGCCGGAACCATCACTTGGGTACTCGACAAACTTGACCGAGAGTTCAGCCCTGCCGAGTTTGATAAAATGGAGCCGCTTTACCAGAATATTCTCGACATCTACACCTTCCGAAACAATAAAGGAAATTTTGTTTTGTGTTGGGATAACGGGCGCTATGTCAATCACAGTTTCAGATCGAATTGCCTTACTACGGCTTACGATTTTGAAATCGCCATACGCGACATTCACCCGGGTGAACAATTGACCGATGATTATGGCTACCTTAATATTACCGAGCCTTTCGAAGGAGTAGATGAAGGTACTGAACGTAAAGTGGTTTATCCCGATGACTTAGTGCGATACCACGAAATTTGGGATGATCAGATCGCCAAGGTTTTCGATCGAATCGTATTATTAGACCAACCCTTACTACCCCTACTAGACCAAAAGGTATGGCAAAAAGTGAATGAGATCTGCGATGGGAAACGAGAACCTGATTCCATCCTGCTAAACTACTACGACCCTAAAAAAACGAAATAGCAAGTTCTTTTCAGGCTACAACTGAATAATGCCTTCTTTCAAGGCGCGAACCACCATTCCCACTCTGGTTTTTACTTCCAGTTTTTCAAATACCCGACTCCTGTAGCCTTCTATTGTCTTTTCGCTTACGCACATTTGTTCAGCAATGGATTTATACGGCATTTCAGTAGATGCCAGCTGAATAAACCTGATTTCTTTCTCAGTAAGCGACTTGATCTTTTTCACTTCCTCATCCTCACCGCGAAGAATAAGCAATAAGCTTTCGAGTTGATCGCCCTTAAAATAATGCCCGGAATGCAATAAGCGGTCTATCGCTTCTTGTACTTCATCCGGCCCCGTATTTTTATTTAGAAAGCCATCGATACCTGCTCGTACCATTCTCATAAAGTTTGACCGACCATCGAGCATGGTGAGCGCTAAAATCATGATTTCAGGGTATTTGTCTTTAACGGCGGCGGTAGCTTCTGCCCCGTTCATTTCCGGCATCTCAGAATCCATAATAATCAAATGCGGCTTTTCATCTTGATCCTCAAGTTTTCTCATCAAATCAACGCCATTATCGGCTTCAAGCACCACTTTATATCCCTCTCCCCAGTCTTTAATCATGCTCACGATACCTTCTCGAAAGAGTCGATGATCGTCGGTTATTGCAACTTTAACTGTCATTTTTCAATTTGGCTTTATTGATTTTTATGGATAAAATGGTTCCGCCTTGATTTCTTTGAGATATGGATAAATCAGCTCCCAAGAGTGCGGCTCTCGATTGCATATTGGTCATTCCGATACCATCTTGATCGGCTTTTCCGGCGAGTAAGCCTACACCGTTATCTTCCAGAGTAAGCTCGGCAGAGTCATTCCTTTCCTTTGCCGAAATAATCAATTCCGTTGCTCGAGCGTGTTTCAAAACATTGCTTAACCCTTCCTGAAAAATGCGATAGATCAATATGGCCTGATCGTTTGTAATTCCAAGTGACGGCGCTTCCAAGTCGATTTTGACGGTAAGGCCTTCGATATTCTTTAAGCGATTTGCATCCAGGGAGATTTGCTCAAGCAGGTTGCGTTTCATCTGGATTCCATCATTTAATTGATGAGATAGGCTTCTCATCTCATTAATGAGCGTATCCATAAGTGAAATGGAATACTGAATTTTTTCGGGTTTCGCGTTCCCCGAAAGCATGCCCGCCAAATTAATTCGCGTTAAAGCTGCTATCTGACCTAAATTGTCGTGTAGCTCCTTTCCCACATCCTGCAGGGTGTTTTCACGAATTTCTATTTCGGCTTGAAGAATTTCTTGCTTGAAACGTTGCTTTTCGATGGTAAACTTCAACTGCTCCTTGCGGTACTGAGCGGCAAAAAGTGCGATAAAGCCTGCTAAGAACAGAAAAAGTAATGTACCGAATGTCAGAATCAGATCTTCGCTCTGCATACCCCCGCTTGTCAGTTGCGATTGGTCGAAGATAAGAAGGATGTATTGAAATATGCTTCAATAAACTTTAAAGTTAATTTCTGTGCATTATACTGCGGCCGAATGAATTCAAAAGTGCGGATGAGGAAATATCCTTAGGGACGAGGGGGAATTTACCCCCTTGAACTTGAGGGAAAATCCCTTTAAAAAGAATACTTGCACAGGCTATATTTGTAAGTGTTATGCGTTTGCAAAAAAAAGTTTAGATGAAGAGTTGCTGACCGAACTTAGCGTAGCTATGAGACCAGGGCCTAAGAGAATGGCTCTAAGAAAACCCACTGAATATCGGTGGGTTTTTTTTATGGCTTGCGGTTTTTGCCGAAACGCTTATCCAAATAGAGGGTAAGGATATAAGAGGAGTAGAGATAGTAGTTTAATCCTTTGATTAGAACAATGACCCAATCGGGCATAAAGGTTCCGTCAACATAATAGTGATGTTCCAGATAATAGTTGTAGAGTGTATCCCTGAAGTACGCTGATGCATAAAAAATCAAATTTGCAGTATTAAACCAAAATAAGCCTTTTTGCTGAAGCGGTTGTTCATCAGGCATCCTGAGCATATCCTTGAATGTGAAAAGTGTGGCCAGTACTACTCCGAAGTGAAATAACATTGGTGGATAGGTGGGGAAATTATCATAATCAGTTAAAAGAAGGGAATTGAATATGGATAATAAAGCAATTACAATTCCTCCCATTAAATATACTCGACCTGTTTTTGAGGAATTTGCATATAATGAATAGGTATAGCCAAATGCTAATGGGTGAAGAATAAATCTTATGTGATCTCGGGGTGAGTTGGTATGAATGAAATAATTAACCAATTGCCCGAATACTTCAACGAACAAGCTGATGGTTAAAATGATCCATACACCTTGAGCAGCTTTACTTAGTTGTTTGAAGTGGATTATCCCGTATATAAAGCCGACTATCAGAATTGCGAAATACCCTCCCCATCCCCCTGATACGAAATATTTCAAAAACTCAGCGTAGGTCATCACCGCGAAAGGTATAGGATAAATTGAAAAGTCCGTCTATAGGTTCACGACTGAACCGGGCGGACAACCATCGAAACCGTCTAATACCGTAGAGTGCACAATCCGATCATCTTTTACACCGGCCAGTATAACGGTGTAGGTCTGTCTGCTCGGATCTGACGGAAAAGTGAGGTTTCCCTGAGCATCTTTCCCCGTCGGGTTAATAGCGAAAAACATTCTTACGCTATCTAATGCAATACCTACAAATACTTGTAAGGCAGACTTGGGAAAGGAGAGCTGATCTAATTGAACTAAATTGCCCTGACTGTCTTCCGAACCTACAATAGGCCGTGGGTGACGACGGTATTCCTGAATCATCTGCTTGGCCTCGGCATAAGGCAAACTATGTGCTGTGGTTGACATAAAGTAAGTTGTTATTCAGTTCGAATTAAGTCATTTTCTGATTCTAAATATGAGTGTGATCCAAAAAAGGGGGATTTTCCTATGAACCCTGAGGGTTTTCCCTGAATTTGTGTGGGGAATTCTTTAACTATATCAAATAATACTTACATTGGTCTCTTAACCAATTATTTGAAAATCTTTAAACCTCTCTCATGTCACAACCAGCGGACTCTTAAAGCGAATCTATCGGTTTGTTCAACAGACTTCCAGATTAGATTCAACATACCTGATTTCCTCACTCATCCTATTACTAACCAACCCTTAAACCAATGAAAGTCATCTTTACCGCTGATGATTTCGGCGTATACGATCAAATCGATAATGCCGTCATAACGGCCGTCGAAGCCGGAAAGATTAACAGCGTTGCCATTTTTGCCAACGGCTTCGGATTAGCTAAGAAAATAGATCGCTTAAAAGGTGCGGCTAAACGCGGAGACGTTGACCTCGAAATCGGTTGTCACCTCACCACCTGCTCGGGTAGCCCGCTTACGCAAGTGACCCATAATTTTGTGAATGGAAAAAAATTTCGACCCTTTAATCAAGTGCAACGTGCAGCGCGCGATGAAAAATTAGCTGAACTCGATAGCCTCTACAGAGAACTCCATACCCAAATCGAAGAACTGAAGAAGTATACAGAAGTTTGCCATTTGACCTGCCACAACAATACACTGTCGTGGTTTGAAGATTATTTCGAGGTATATCTGAAAGTTGCTAAGGAGCATAAGCTCCCCATTCGCTCACCACATTTTGTTCCCGAAGATCAGTTTGACCGCTATCAAAAAGCCATGGGATTTTTGAACTATAAAGTCACCGGCAAGAAGCGTACTCGACTTCTTTATAAAACTTGGAGGGAAAACTACCATGCGAAGTATCCGCACATGGTCCGAAATTTCAGCATCTCACATCCTGCCATACTCTTTTCAGATCATTATGGGCCACCTCCGATAATAGCATTAAATGAAAATGATCTCGAAGGTGAGCTTCTGCGAAAACGGCAAGTGATGACTGAGGTCTTTGATAAGCATGTAAAAGATCATAAGGAAGTAGAGGTCGTCTTCCATCTGATTGAAAATGATATCAGCAAAAGAAAGAAGTTGAAAGGACTCCTCAAGAAAGGCTGGTACTCGGGAGTAAATCACAAATATGTGGATGGCCGCATGACTGAGATGAGATCGCTAATGGCAATGGAGCGGCCTCAAGGAGTAGAATTTACATCGTGGAAAAATTTAAGCTAAAGAAATGAGAAGTAAAGTAAGAATACTGTCCATCGACGGAGGCGGGATCAGAGGTGTAATCCCCGCACAGGTATTGGTCTATATGGAAAAACGTATTCGGGAGGCAAAAGGTCCCGATGCCCGCTTGGCGGATTATCTCGATATGATCGTAGGGACAAGCACGGGAGCTATTTTGGCCGCTCTGCTGCTGGTACCCGATGAAAACGGGCGACCCAAATATACCGCTCAAGATGCCTTGGATTTTTACGTGAAACACGGTGAGTCCATCTTTAACAAATCCATTCGTCGAAAGTCGATGTTTACCAGACTATTCAAAGCTTCAAAATTCAGCGCTGATAATCTGGAGAAGCTTTTTGAAGAAAAACTCGGCGATCTCAAACTTAGCGAGTTGCTCAAACCGTGTATTATCACATCGTACAATCTAACCCATCGCGCCTCGCTGTTTTTTAACAGCCGAGAGCCGAATTTATCTGCCGGCGATTTTTATGTGAGGGACGTATTGCGCTCTACCTCTGCAGCACCTACTTATTTCGATCCCGCCAAAATATACCCTATTGGCGGAAGCAAGGATGATAAGATGATGAATGTAGACGGAGGTGTCTTTGCCAATAATCCGTCAATGTGCGCTTACGCGGAAGGGCGTAAAACGCATTTTGAAAACTGGCGCGATAAGGACGATCCCGATAAGGCTTTTCCTACGGCGAAGAATATGCTCTTGCTTTCGCTGGGCACGGGTGGCGGTCGTCCCGAATTGGGCTTCACATCTGATTCACCAAAATGGGGAATGCTTGATTGGGCCAAGAAAACCCCGGAAATTATGATGGATGGCGGACTTGATATGGTCAACCATCAAGTCGCGTTGCTATTCGCTTCTTTGGCTACCGAAGAAGAGCGAAAAAATTTCAAGCGGGTGGATTATCCCAAATTGGCAGATGATCAAAAACCGCCATATGATACGGACATGTCGAATGCAGACAGAAAGAATATACAGAGCTTACTGGAGAGTGGAATAACAACTATTGAGGCAGCCAATCAAGAAAGAGATGATTGCCATACTTTGGATAAATACGTTGACCTCCTTCTGGCTGATGGATAATTTGAACATGATAAGAGAATAAAATGAGAAAACTCTCTACACCTGCAATGGTCATATATGTCATCCTGGCATTGGTGGTAGGGAGCTACTTGTACTATTCTCAATATTACATTCCCCATAAGGAAGCCATTCTCATCAATAAAGGTGTGCGCACTCTTGCCAGTATTGATGAAGGAATATCGAATAAGGAAGACTTTTTGGAATCGTTTATGGATCAGCGGTTGAACGCGACTACGCTGCTTTCCATATTGGAGGCCAATAAGAAAGAAGTTCAGCCAAAGCTTGATTCTTTGAGAGAAAAAGCTGCTCGGCACAAGTCTCCATTGATCGAGTGGGATTTGGATGTTTTTAAGCGCTCACTTGAAGAGATTGACTCAGCGAAAATTAATGACCCTGAAGTTGACGGGACAAAGCTCCAAAAGTATTTGACCAATTGGGCTGATAGTGGTCAATATGCTGCTAAGCGACGAGCGCTCCGATTGCTGGAAGATAATCTCGCCGAACAGGAAATAGTGGGAGAGCGTTTATCGGCAATTAAAGCCCAAAAGGTGATTGTTTCCAACCACGTGAAGCCAATGAATATACGCCCCTCCGATTGGAAGGAACCTGAACCGCGAGTGGTCTTTAATTCAGGTCAGTATGCCGAATCACCTTTTCTGGAAATTAAGCACGTGCAGTCCAAGGTGAACGACAGCCTCACTAAGGTATTGAAGCTGCAGAAAGAAATTGCCGATCAAATCGAGGAAGAGCAAGATATCCGGGAATTGCGTCGAAAAGAAATGCAGATTGCATCCATGCTTAAAGAAGCGCAGAGCGCCTTTTGGGTAATGGGTAGCGAAAAAACAGCCGAGCAAAAAGAGTTCAGGGAGATAGTAAGGCCGCCATCAAAAAGTCCGGTCAGAGAGGCGCCAAGTCAAAGGACCGTTCGAGTTTCGGATGTGGAGCCCGTGACTGTGGAGGAACGTCTGCTGGCAAAAATTACCTTGGATACACTTTTAGCAGACGTAATGGAGAATGAGATTTTTCAATGTCTCGTTCTTCATTCAGTAGATGATGCAGAAGTCTACTACAGCAGTGATTCGCGCCTCATAAGTCCCATGAAAAAATTTGAGAGTGGAACCGGAGATACCGTGGCTACCCGCTTTGGTGTGAATATATTCGAAACTCAAGTAAATTCGAGACCTTACGTCGAGTTTCGGCGATACGTACAACTGGGTGATCAAACGCTTTATTTATCGGGTTTTATCAATAAGGAAGACTACAATGAATACCTGCGCGAGATTGATTACTTCCTTCTTATTTTGGTTTTGCTTACCACTTTCACGCTCATCGCGGCGGTACCCTTGATTAAGGTTTTTGTCATAAACGAGTGGGAACGACTGCGTGACAGAGATGTCCTTTTTTCAGCACTTTCCCTGCTCACGGTCGTATTTTTAGGGTCGCTCATTTTCTCCACGGTTCATCACTACACCGAGGTAGAACACGATTTGGAAGAAGATCTCGATACCTATTCCAATCGATTGAAGGATAACTTCGTAAATGAGGTCAGCACGCTCATTACACATACTGAGAATTTCGACTTTGCTCAAAGTTCTCATTGGAATGACCACGGAAAGTTTCTCTTTCACGAGTTTTTTCGAACGGAAAACGGAATAGTTGAAAACATCATTTTGCCTTACGATGAAAACGGATGCAATTGGGATACTTCTCGTTTCATAGGTAAGTTTTTTCGAAATTTCATACGGCTTTCAAATCGCGACTACATCAAGAAAGTGAAAAGTGATGACGGTTATCTTTTGGTCCAACCTGATCGACCGGAAACAGACCCCTCGCCATTGTACATCGAATCCGTGTTTTCGTATTCGCGTGCTCAAAAGGAAGCGGTGATTTCATTTCCAAAAGAGGATCGAATCAACGGAATAAGCGTAGACTTAAAGTCGCTGATGTGGAGTATTCCACCCGAAGGTTTTGGCTACGCCCTTATCGATCGCGATATGAACGTCCTCTTTAGCTCAAAAAAGGCCAAGAACAATTTCAAAAATCTCAGGACGGATTTGGTCGGAATGGAATTTATCGCTCAGTCCATTTCGTATGGGCAGCCGATGGAGGGGCACTTTGATTTCGGACGGGATAAATTCTTGGGTCATATTACGCCGATCGATAATATTCTGACCAAACGAGGAGATTCGCCTGCCTTTTTTGTCCTCACATTTGCCAATCACGATTTGGTAGAGTGGCATACCGGGCTCACCTCGCTGCTCTCTGCCATGGCCTGCTTCGGCATTCTGTTCGCTTCATTATTGCTGCTGATTCTGCAAGGACTGTTTTACATCAATCAAAAAGAGTCACGCTTTTTCCGCCATTCTAATTTTTACGACAGCATCTTTCCCGAGCGTCAAGACGGATTAACCTATCTCTTTCTCATCACTATCTCACTTTTGGGAGTGGTCATCGGAATCGTCTTGTACCGTTTCGGGCTGAGCGCTCTCATTCGCTATGGCATTGTGCAGGTTTTGCTTTTCGGGTTGTTGCGACCGCTGCTCCTTTCGTACAATGACATTCCGAAAGGTCGACTGAGGCGTCGGGGGTATTTCGCCACGATCATCGTTATTTTGCTCGGGGTCATATTTTATTTGCCCGGAGGAAGCGCAGCGGGTGTGAGCGGTATTTGGTCAGATAAATTGATCCTTCTGGTTTATGTAAGTCTGGCTTTGGTCTCAGCCTTATTCGTGCACGCACGAATGAAAAAATCAAAGAATCGACCCTTTGCGTTGAAGCGAAGCAGAATCTTTCACAAGCTTAAATTTATCCTTCAGAGCAATACGGTTAAGAACCTGTATATCTTCAGTATGTATGCTTGGATTCTGGCCATTTTGGTCTTTCCTTTTGTGTTGGTTTCGGATAAGTGCGAAGTGATCGTGGCGAATTCCTTTGAAGCTTTAGCTTCGACACATATCAACGACCAACTGGAGGGTGCGAATGCTAAATTGCTCAGTTCTTACCGACCTTATAATGCCATCGATAAAAAGATTAATCAGCTCCGTCTCGGAGAGGAATGGGAGAGCTTCATGGTTGATGAATTGCATTTCGGGGCCGACATCAATCGTAAGGTGGTGCCCCATCAATACGCTGACTTTTTTCAACCCATTTTCGATCTTTTTGCCGCAAGGTATTCCTACGATCCGCTTTACGTGCCGGCCGAAGGAGTAGGCTTTTTTGAAAGAAAAAGAATACTCTCTGAAGAAGCGGCCGAAACGGAGTCCTACTCATCGAAGAGCCAAAGCGGACTAAGTATTTCAAATTTGGTTTTCTTCCTCTTCAGCTTGCTTTTGCTATACGGGCTGGTCAGGCTATTCCTCAATCGCATAGTTTTCAATATATCGGAAGAGCTTCAAGGAGGAAGAATTCGACACTATAGTGTGATCGAGGGGCTTAAAAAGTACCGAGCGCACAGGAAGCGACGCGAAACAGAGCTAAACGAAAAACTACCTCTGCGACTGTTCTTGGTGGGTATCCCGCGGTCGCAGCGCACCACCGTATTGCGTTCTTTAGATTTGGAACGTGCCGATCTCGGCTTCATTGACTTCGGTCGAAATACGACATTTTTGGATTCAGATTACAATCCTGCCAATCTCCCTTTAGAACTCATCCACGCGAAAGCCATCATCGTGCGGTTTTGGTTTCCCGAAACCATCACCCCCGAATACCTCGACCGCCTGCGAAAGTTAACGCGATACATGGAGGAAACTGACCTTTTTCAAAAGGGTAGTGTCATACTTTCTGACCTTACCATTACGCAAATAGAAGAGAAGTGGTATGAGATGAACTCAGGCTCCGATCATGACGCTGCGGCAAAAGAAGTGATGCTTTACCTCAAAGAGTGGTTCAGAAGTTATCGGGAATTTTTGTTGCCTCTGGAAAAGGAGCGATTCGGAGACAGCGAAGCCATCAATGGTCAAATCGGTTTTGACGATGCCTATGATGACTACCTCAACAAGAGTTATTATTCACCCATCTATTTCAGCGTTTGGCACTCGCTTTCGCTAAAAGAGCGATTCATCGTTTACGATCTGGCCGAGGATGGACTCATGAATGCGCGCGATAGCTTCATGCTGATGAAATTGAAACGCAAGGGGATTTTGAGTTACAACCGAAATACCTATCGGATGGAGCTTTTTCATCGAAGCTTCAAGCTTTTCGTCAAACGAGGAGTATCGATTAAAGAGATCATAAACATCGAACGATTCTCAAAAAAGAACGGAAGCTGGGGGCAAATCAGGTTGGCATTACTGCTTCTTATTTTGGCTATGTTGCTTTTCATTTATGAGCTTATGCCAAATATGTTTAATGCATTGGCAGGGGCCATTGGTGTAATAGCCGGCTTTTCGGGTGCGGTTAGTCAACTCTCGGGAAAAGTATCGCTACCTCAGTTCGGTAAGCTTTTCGGCGGAACAAAGAATGCCTCCGCTGAGACCTGAGATTGCCGAAACGGTCATGGGTATATTTATCCGTATTACAAAGCTTATTCAGAGGCTGTTTCCGGTTCAATTCATGCATATCAAGCCGTTCACCGAAATTCCATAACCGAAATGAAAAAAGACAAATCGACCGATAATCAAAAGTCGGAACAGCTCGAAAAGCACACGAAGAGCAGCAAAGGAGAAACGCTGACATCCAACCAAGGCCTTTCCATAAACGATACCAACAATTCGTTGAAAGCAGGCGAAAGAGGTCCGACTCTCTTAGAGGACTTTCTGTTGCGCGAGAAAATATTTCATTTTGATCATGAACGCATTCCCGAAAGGGCAGTACACGCCAGAGGAAGCGCCGCTCACGGATATTTTGAATTGTATGAAAGTCAGGAGAAGTATACAAAGGCAGGAATCTTTACCGATACCTCTCGCAAGACTCCCGTTTTCGTTCGTTTCTCTACGGTGGCAGGCTCTAAAGGGTCGCCTGACTTGGCGCGTGATGTCCGCGGTTTTGCGACAAAATTCTACACCGACGAGGGGATATTCGATTTGGTCGGAAACAACATGCCGATTTTTTTCATTCAGGATGCGATAAAATTTCCCGATCTGATTCATTCCGTAAAACCGGAACCGCATAATGAGATCCCTCAAGCCGCGAGCGCTCATGACACTTTCTACGATTTCGTTTCGCATGCACCTGAGACGTTGCACAACCACATTTGGGCTATGAGCGACAGGGGTATTCCCAGAAGCTATCGCATGATGGAAGGTTTCGGCATCCACACTTTTCGCCTGATCAATGCGGAAGGCAATTCTCATTTTGTGCGTTTTCACTGGAAACCATTACTCGGCGTACACTCCGTTACTTGGGAGGAAGCCGTGAAGATAAACGGAGCCGACAGCGATTTTCATCGACGGGACTTGTGGGAAGCTATCGACAAAGGAGTTTATCCCGAATGGGAACTGGGTTTCCAAATCATTTCCCAAGAAGATGCCGACAATCTTGAATTCGATATTCTCGATGCGACCAAGCTCGTACCTGAAGAAATGATTCCGGTCACTAAAGTGGGTAAGATGACGCTAAACCGCAACCCCGAAAATTTCTTCTCGGAAACCGAACAGGTAGCTTTTTGTCCCTCGCACCTCGTGCCTGGTGTCGACTTTTCCAATGACCCTCTGCTCCAAGGTCGTTTGTTCTCTTATCTGGACACACAGTTATCCCGATTGGGCAGTCCTAATTTCCATCAAATTCCCATTAACAAGCCCGTGAATCCCGTTCACAACAATCAGCGAGACGGGCATATGCAAACGGAAATCCCTTCCGGGCAAACAGCCTATTTTCCAAATAGCCTTGGGGGTGGGTGTCCGCATTTGGCGAAAGCCGCACAAGGAGGGTTTACCAGCCATCCGGAACATATCGATGCCCCGAAAGTTCGCGAGAAAAGCAAAAGCTTCAGCGACCATTATTCCCAACCCGCTCTGTTCTACAGATCTTTGGCCGATTGGGAAAAAGAGCATCTCGTGGGAGCGTATTCTTTTGAATTGGGAAAATGCAAGCAAGATCATGTGAAGGCCCGAATGCTTTATCAGATCAATCAGATTAATGAAGAGCTGGCAAAAAAAGTAGCCCGCAATCTTGGAATGGAAGTTCCGGCCGAAATTGAGAAACCGGTGAATCAGGCAATAAGCGCCGACGCGAATGTAGAGAAATACCAATCCGTACCTAAAAAGAACTATTTGGAAAAGTCAGAAGCGCTGAGTCAAAGCAATACGAAATTTGACACGATAGCTTCACGTCAAATAGCAGTTCTCGTTTCAGATGGTTTCTCGATGGAAGACTTTGATGGAATGCAAAAAGCTTTGGAGAGAGAAAAAGCTTTTGTGAACATCATAGCCCCGCACGGAGGTAAAGTAACCTGCTCGCAGAATATGGAACACAAGGTTGATGCAGCGCTTGCTACGACTGAAAGCGTACTGTTTGATGCCCTCTTCATTCCCGGAGGGGAAGAAAGCATCGAAGCATTAAAAAAAGAACCGAAGGTGCATAAGTTTGTAAAGGAAACGTACAAATACTGCAAGGCGATAGCCGCCCATGGCAAAGGTGTTGAATTGCTCAAAGCGAATTTGAACGAAGGTTTTGAAGATGATGATGCCATTCTTATCGATGGAGAACCCGATGCATTCATTTCGGCTATAGCCAACCACCGAAGCTGGAAAAGGGAAGCCGCCACCAAAGAAATGGCCGTATAAATTGTCAGTTGAGTTCCGTATTCACAAATTGCTGAATGCGGGACTCGACTTATTTTTCTTATCGAATCCGGACGGCAGCTTATTCAAACATCCTCACTACTTTTAATCCTATAGATAAACGAAATAGCATGGGACTTTTTCTTCACTTCTCGGAAATGCGGGTGTCGTTGAAAACGAAAAACTCCAAGCCAAGTACGGGAAGCTTTTGCTCGAAGAAGAGGAAATTGAAATTGGTTTCAAACTGGTCAGAGATACCTTCATCTTTACCACCAAGAGATTGATCATCATCGACAAGCAAGGGGTGACGGGCCGAAAGATGGAATATTTCAGTTTGGGCTACAAAAGCATCTCACGATTCAGCGTCGAGACGGCGGGCACTTTTGATTTGGATGCCGAACTCAAGATTTGGGTTTCGAGCGAGAGCCAACCGAGCATCACGAGAAAGTTTAACAAATCGGTGGATGTATACGAAGTGCAGAAGCTCTTGGCGAAGTATGTCTTGTGATGATTTACTCCGACCAATAGATCAAAGTCACTTCCACTTCGCCCTCCGAATTTAACGGAAGCTCTGAGGAAAGAGTGACCGTATTGGAACCGGCTCCGTCGAAATAGCCGTTGAATGCGCCGAAAGTGTAAGTCGCTTCGGGAAGATCGTTGAACACGTCGGGGTCTTGCCCTTGGTATTCTCCCGAAAAGAAGTATTCATCCGTCTCGTCGTTATAGGCATAGTAGCCTTGCAAGCCGGTGCTACCTGTTATTTTATTGCCGTATGAATCTTCCAATACTATTCGCACATCATAGAGCGGCGTCGGGAGGGGAGTATCTTTCAAATCCTGTGCTGCGAGTGCAATATTTCGCGACAGTCCGATGATTTCCAAAATATCTGCGCGAATGCCCTGAGCGACCGAAAGTGCTGCTTGAGCCTGATCCGCCTCAATGTATTGAACCAAATCCTGACTCTCTTCCCAAACGGATTCAGATTGGTTTTCGATCAATTGTGCCCAATCTTCTATCTGACTAATGTCTGCATTGGGATTATTGGCTTGAGCTTCTTCAGCAAAATAGATGACATCCTGCAATGACGACTGAATGTCTGCATATCCGTTTTCCAACACATTCAAATAGGCCGTGGTATTCGGATTCTGATTTTGCTGAACGAAGTAGTCTATGGCTAAAGTTCTGAACGCTATTCCCACACTTTTCGCAGCGTCCTTCGATTCGAGGGCGGCTAAGCTTACTTGATCGAGATCGTCCGAAAAATCAGATTGGGCATTAGTTGTAAAAGTGAAAAGAGAGACCAGTAAAAAAACGAGGATGTGCTTCAGCATTGTTTTTGATTTTAAGTTCAAAGGAATGAAATCGGAATGAAATCGGCTTTAAGCCAAGGTGAAGAATTTGTTCATTCAATTCTTTATCCGGCTCAGTTCGTGCCCTTCGGTATTGAACACCTCCGGGTCGATCGAAGTGCTGATATTGTGAATTTCCACCATCACATCCGCACCCTCCGATTTATTGATTAATTGCATTTCAAGTGGAAGACCTGTTATTCCCATTTGGTCAAACAGCTCAATCTCCTTTTTCGATTTTCCTTTACCCACGCTTTGATAACTCAACACATGCGTCATGGAAAGCGGAATCTCATCCGTCACCCAAAGAATGGCATCGTACTCATCGTTTTCGGCGGCAGCTTGGCGACAGGCATAGCCTTCGATTCTTTTCTCTTTTCCGGTAAATAACATTTCTTCAGAATTCTCGGAGGACAGGGGGCGCATCGCTTGCGGCATGCCGGGCCAATGCGCTAAATCCATGGGCAAGACGTAACCGCCTTTTCGGTTATTCATTTCGAAGAGGTTGGTAATGGTAGAGTCGGCCTTGTCAAAAATCATTCGCATATCCGGGTCGTTCCGCCTCCCGGGAATGACCATGGCCGTGCGGTCGGTATCAAAATGATACGTCACGGTATCCTTGCGCGTATTGCCGTTCTGGTAAAGTTGGGTCATCACGAGGTCAAAGCTACCGGTAAAGGATTGAGCTGTCAACTCGCAAACGGAGTATAGCAGAAGGATTAAGAGGAGTAGTTTTTTCATGGTTGTCGGTGGTTCAGTTGAGGTTAAGGTAAGGTTTCTCCAAGTAATCGATATTTAGATGATGCCACTTTTCCAATTTTAAGAGAAGCAATTCGGCTTAGTTATAATTTGACTATTTTTGAGTGAAAGAACAAATTATGAATATCCAAGCGCTTAAGATTGAATTGGTCAAGCAAATATTAGACTCCGACAGTAAAGAGTTGCTGGATGAAATTTATCGTGCACTCAAAGGCGAGAATCAGGATTTCCGGCATAACCTTACGGAAGATCAAAAAAGAGAAATTGAGCTTGCCCGAGAACAGATAGCAAGAGGGGAAACCGAAGATTGGCAGACGATCAAGAATAGGTTAATGAAGAAAGACTAATGAAAATTCGTTTTTCAAGGATAGCAACGTACAAACTCGAACGATTGTCTGAATATCTGATCGAGAGGTGGTCTGAGAAGTCCAATCAGAAGTTTCTTAACACACTAGATGATAAAATTCAGTTAATTCTTAAAAATCCAGAGAGTTGCCCGAAGAGTGATTTTGATCAAGACCTGAGGAGATGTGTTGTAACCGAACAGACCTCATTCTTATATGAAATACGATCTGATGCCATTTTCGTATTAACAGTCATTGATGCCAGGCAGAACCCTGAAAAAATCAGGGAGGAAATAGAAAGAGAATTCAGACAATAGAACTAAACCAAATGAGTCATTTACGAATCTAAATCTGTCTGATTAAGCTTACCACCAAACCACAAAATACTCGGAAAAGTCTTCGCCATTTTTTCGCCAAATAAGCGGAGCGCGGTGTTCACTTAAGCGCGACTTCACCTCTTCCACAATTTCTTTAAAGCTGAGCCATTTCTCATTTTCGGAAGGATTTATTCCCCATTCCGTCTTTCGAGGGATGTGGTAAAACGTATCCGAGTGATCCATTTGGGAGAATGCTTCAAAATCACAATAGAATCCCTTCACCGCTTTGTGATAGTCTCCGGGCAATTCTCCCGAAAAATTGACAGGGACATAGAGCGATGCCATAAAGCAGAGCGCAGGCGCGACCTCTTCCACGTTTATATTGGTCAGTGCTCTCCTCGCTTTATCGTGGTGGAGCAACGGAAACTGTTTTGACCTGAGCTTATCCAGCTTTTCAACCAATGAGTCTCTTCTATTCGGACCGATCCAATTATTGATCGCTGAATCGGAAATAGTCGGATCGTAGAGGTAAAACTTATACGCCAATTCGACGTGAAGAAATCGACCTAGGATGAGATCCTCCACAATAAAGTCCAACTCACCGATTGTTCGTTTGTCCTCGACTAGTTGAAAGTTCTCTTCAATCAGTCGGTAATCGTTAGACACTTTAATCAATTGCGAAATAACTCTTTCTACGAGATGACCGAGCCGCACATTTGTGGGAAGATCAACCTTGAGTGTTGCGGACTTCTCGGGCTGCGGTACGTCAAAAACTTCATAGCCCGTTACCTCTTTCCCTAAGGTACATGCATTTAAAAGGGATCGTAACCTGCTATGCGCTTTCAAGTTTTGGAAATGGATTTTATTTCGCCTCACAATATACGGCTTAGGTGAAACGAGCCCCTTGATAAAAGGCTATCGCTCC
>CAZYWJ010000024.1:0-7465 GCA_964651785.1 uncultured Cryomorphaceae bacterium | reverse complement strand
TTTCAAGATCTGATCATCGTAAAAGCCAACGAAAAAGGTCTGGACGGGAAATTTTACGGAAGTAAAATTAAGGATGCGCTGATAAATGATTCGTGGCCCAAACTCTATTTCGCATTTACCACTTCCGACAAAAACAACGAGTACTATCACACCGGGTATTTGGCAGATGGAAAACTGTACGGTGTGACCTATTGCCCCAGACGTGATTTTACGGCACCGTGGACAGGTACGAAGGAATAAAGACATATCTGTTCAATAGAAAAATACACGTTTATCAATAACAGAGCTTGCAATGACCCCCCGAATAGAAACCTGCAACAAAAACAAATTAGTTGGATTGCGCATGAGTATGAGTATGGCCGATTTTAAAGTCGGCGAGCTGTGGAAGCGATTCGGCCCTGTTCAAAAAGATATCAAAAACAGAAAGAATACCGATGTTATCTCTCTGGCTGTTTATCCTCCTGAGTACTTCTCAAATTTTAAACCCGATAGGGCGTTCGAAAAGTGGTCTGCGGTAGAGGTAAGCAGTTTTGATGAGGTACCTGAAGGGTTGGAAAAATTTGAGTTACCATCGGGGCTATACGCTGTTTTTGATTACAGAGGTTCGGGTACCGATCAATCCGTCTTTCAATACATTTTGGGTGAGTGGTTGCCCGCTTCGGAATATCGCTTAGACGATCGGCCTCACTTTGAAGTATTGGGAGAAAGGTACCGCAATAACGACCCTGAGTCGGAAGAGGAAATTTGGATACCCATAAAAGAAAAGCCTTAATTTATTTCATCTTACGGATGGAAAGTACCGCGCATGATCGTAACTTTAATGCGTAATCGCTAAGCACTCATTCAACATGCGATTTGCCTTTTATATATTGCTCGGAATCCACGGTCTCATCCATTTATTCGGATTCTTGAAGGCTTTTGGAATAGTAGATTTTGAGGCACTTCAACAACCCATTTCAAAACCTGTTGGTCTCCTGTGGCTCTGTGGGTTTTTACTGTTTGCGCTTACGACAGCCCTCGCCATAACCCAATCCGGCTATTGGTGGCTCAGTGGTTTCATCGCCGTGCTTGTTTCACAGGGATTGATTTTAAACTATTGGTCTGATGCAAAATTTGGTACCATAGCCAATGTCATCATTCTGCTCGTTGTGATTGTTGGATTCGCCGATTATCGTTTTCAAGCACAAATAGCTGAGGAAAGAAAGGAGTCATTAGAGAAAGCCAAGTCTCCGGATAAGGAAATTCTTTCTGAAGAGCAGCTTATCGATCTTCCTCCTGTGGTTCAAAAGTGGCTCACCTCCTGCGGGGCAATTGGTCGGCCGAAGATCGCCACGGTTTATTTAAAGCAGGATTTGCTTTTGAAGCTAAAACCCGACCAAAAGGAATGGAGTCAAGGCGAGGCCGATCAGTATTTTACCATTGACCCGCCTGCCTTCAATTGGAGCATTGACATGAAGATGAATTCATTTTTGCCGGTAGCAGGTCGCGACAAATTCGAAGATGGAAAAGGAGAAATGACCATCAAACTGCTTTCTGTCATTTCGGTGGCTGATGCCAAAGGCCATGAAAAAGTTGATCAAGCTACACTGCAGCGATATCTGGCGGAGATTGTTTGGTTCCCATCGGCAGCTTTGTCAAATTACATACGGTGGGAAGAACTTGACGGCTCATCGGCAAAAGCAACCATGAGTTACAAGGGAGCGGAAGGGGCAGGAGTCTTCCATTTCGATGCAAACGGGCACTTTGAAGAATTTGTTGCCATGCGCTATAAAGATGCTATGGATACAAAGCCTACCGAATGGAGGGTAAGGGCAACTGCTTCTGAAATTAAAAACGGTATCCGTATTCCGACTTCTTGCGAGGCGAGTTGGGTGGAGGATGGCGAGAAAGAAACTTGGCTGAAGTTGGAAGTAGAACACATCGAATACGATGTAAAATAGAAAATTCGTCTTCAGAAAAACGATGAGAAGGATATCCGATCATCAAACATAAATTTTACATAAAAACCCGAAAGGAGCGTAATCTTATTCAGTTGAAGATTGCCTTATTGGCAATGTTGGTAATCCTTTTCGGATTTTTACTTTAATGGTTCACCGGTCTCTACCTTATCGGAATTTTGATTTTCGCCGTTACGCTCTCCATCGTAGCACCTTTCTTTGACACCCCTTCACTTCGCAAGAGCGGAAAGCTCACTTACCACTCACTGCTTTTTCTCTCGGAAAAACCACATAAAGGAGTCATCACCATTCACGGTGGTACCTTATTCGATTATGTTTTTGTTTTAGACAATAGGATAGACGGAAATCAACGAACGGTCTTCATCGTTCAGCAATATGTCGAAGGGCTGTTGAGCCTCATTGAAAAATACGTCGGCGATACAGATGATATGATCATTCGCGGGACGAGTTATATCATCAACGAGCGTACGGCAAAACGAATGGGTTTTGATGTAGTGAAAACCGAACTCCTGCAACAAATTATCTTAACTTATAACTACTTCAACATCGCGGCTACCTATTCATTGGCAAAAGGAAAACTTCGATTCCCGAAAATTAGCAAGACTAAAACCTTTGAGACAAGCCTTCAACGTCTCAAGGAAAGAAAGCAGTACCTGATCGATTTGAACGAAAAGTTGAAGAACGACATGGCGCCCTGAAATGGCTTTAGTAATTTTGATTCATGAGGGAACTCCAAGATAGAGAGGACGTCCATTTTTTGGTCAGAACTTTTTATGGCAAGGTCAGAAAAGATGAACTTTTGGGGCCCATATTCAATCGACACATAGCTGAGGAGGAGTGGCCCGATCATTTGGAAAAACTCACCGATTTCTGGGAAACCAATCTCTTTGGCATCAGTAAGTTCAAAGGGAGTCCCTCTTCCAAGCACGTGAATGTAGATGCCACTTCGGGACATAGCATTGATCAGGTACATTTCGGTCGCTGGTTGAACCTTTGGTTTGAAACCATCAACGAGCATTTTGAAGGGCCACTGGCAGTGAAGGCAAGAGAGGCAGCGCGAAAGATGGCTATGGGTCAGTTTCTGACGATTTGGAATAACCGTCCGGAGAATAGAAGAAAGCATTAATTAACCATAAATTTTAACCGTAATCAATGGGAAGAGCAGTCACAGGCTATGAAGGGCGGCGTTCGCGGTTTAACAGAAATTGTTTGAGCCATCCGATCGAAGGCGCTTTCTTTGCACTCCGAAAATTATAACGCAAAAATGGGCATCGTAAAAAGGTACAAAGGCAAAACATTTACTGACTTCGGAGTATTAATCTTGCGGATATTTTTAGGCGTAGCCATGTTATGGGGACACGGAATCAGCAAATGGGAGAAACTCTTCGGCGGAGGGGAAATTAAGTTTGCCGATCCTTTCGGAATAGGCGAGGTGCCTACATTGGCGCTGACTGTTTTCGCCGAAGTGATTTGCTCCCTCCTTGTGGCATTTGGTTTGTTCACAAGATGGGCATTGGTTCCGCTTATCATCACCATGGCGGTGGCCGTATTTAAAATTCACATCGATGACGGATTCGGAGGAATGGAGAAAGCACTTCTTTATGGTATTGGTTACATCACCGTATTCCTAACGGGCCCCGGAAGTTTTTCATTAGATGCCCTTTTCAATAGAAAATGAATAAAGTCAGAATCAGAGATTTTACGAGTAGAGTGCTTGGTTTGATCGGCCTTTTGGCGATAAGCCTTGCGGCAAATGCGCAGGTAGAGGTCAGCGGAACTCTGATTGAAGAAGAGGGCTCGCAGCCGGTGCCATACGCTACGGTGGTGCTCAAAAGCAAAACCACCGACGAATTCATTACGGGAACCACTTCAGATGGTGAGGGAAAGTTTAAACTCATTGCCGATACGGCTGACTTCATCATCTCCATCAGTTTTATGGGATACAAGTCCAAGACAATAGCCGAATACACAATCGTGGATGGCAAGGTTGATTTGGGAACGGTTAAGCTCGCACCCGACAGTCAGGCACTGGATGAAGTGGTGGTAACGGGAGAAGTCAGCCAAACCGTATTCAAATTGGATAAGCGAGTTTTCAATGTGGGCAAAGACATCAGCAGCACGGGGGTGAGCGCTCTCGAAGTGCTCAACAATGTGCCTTCGGTCAATGTGAATATTGAAGGGGAAGTGAGCTTGCGCGGAAGCGGCGGCGTGCAAATTCTCATCAACGGAAAACCATCGGTTCTGGCCGATCAATCGGGAAATGCGCTGGGAACCATCACCGCCGATATGATCGAAAGCATCGAAGTCATTACCAACCCTTCGGCGAAGTACGAAGCCTCGGGAACGGCGGGTATCCTGAACATCATTCTCAAAAAAGAAGAAGAGAAAGGCTGGAACGGGTCCATCACGGCGAATACGGGTATTCCCGACAACCATAGCATTGGCGGCAGCCTGAACCGTCGAACGAACAAGTTCAACCTCTTTACGCAATTTGGCGCGGGGTACCGATCCCTGCCCCGAGAGCGCGAATCCATTAACCGCAATCTGATGACGGGTGAAACGATTTTCAGCGATGGTGAAGAATTCAGAAACGAGACCTTTTTTAACATTACGCTCGGTACGGATTACCATTTGAACGAGTACAATGTCCTCACCCTTTCGGGAAATTTCGCTTACGAAATTGAAGACCAACCGTCCGAGACGAATTTTAGTTATTTTGATAATGACGTACTCGTATCGCGATGGGAGCGAAATGAAACGACGGAAGCCACTAATCCCAAATGGCAATACGAGTTTAATTGGAAAAAGACTTTCGAAAATAACGAAGACCACACCTTTCAGCTCAGTGCCTTGGGTAGCTTTTTCGGAAAAGATCAATCATCCGAATTTATCGAAACGACTCTTGAAGGAGTAGACGTGAGCAACAATCAATTGACGGCAACGGATTTTCTACAAGCCGACTATACCTTCAAAGCCGATTACGTCAACCCCCTTACGGAAACCATTACCATCGAGACGGGGGCGCAGTACGTGATCAATGACGTAGGCAATGATTTTGAAGTGCAAAATCTGATCGACGGTTCTTACGAAATCGTGCCCGAGCTCACCAACAACTTTGAATGGAACCAAAAGGTGTTGGGCGTGTATGCCACGGGAGCGTACGAGAATGATACCTGGGGAGTGAAGGCAGGATTGCGCGTGGAGAATACCGATCTGAACACCCTCCTGACGAATACCAACGAGGCCAACTCGCGGAATTTTACCAACCTGTTTCCCACGCTTCACACCTCTTATAAGGTATCCGAAACCTTTTCGCTTCAAGCGGGCTATTCGAGGCGTATCTTCAGGCCGCGGCTGTGGGATCTGAACCCGTTCTTCAACATCAGAAACAACTTCAACATCCGGGTGGGAAATCCCGATTTGCAGCCCGAGTTTACCGACTCCTACGAGTTGACGAGCATTTACCGAATCGGAGAGGCATCTTTCAGTTCCAGCCTCTACCACCGCTACACCACAGAGGTGGTAGAGCGGGTGTCAACCTTCGAAGATAATGTAACCTTTACCTTTCCCGAGAATATCGGTACCAACGCTTCGGTGGGTTTTGAAACCAACGGAAAGTACAATCCCACGAAATGGCTCACACTCACGGGCGATTTTAACCTGAATTGGTTTGATCGAAAAGGAACCTTCCAAGATCAGGTCTTCGACTTTATGGGAAATAATTGGTCGGGGCGTCTGGGCACCAAGTTTTCGTTGCCTTCGGATATCGATGTGGAACTGACCGGCAATTACCGCTCGGGATTTGAAACGGTTCAGGGCGAACAAAGCGGCTTTGCCTTTATGGATATTGGCTTGCGCAAAAAGATTTACAAAGGAAAAATCGTAATGAATCTGGGCATCCGCGATGTGTTTGCCTCGCGTATTCAGGAGAGCTTCGTGAACCAGCCCGGTTTTGAGACCTACGATTTCAGTCGCAGAGGTCGCTTTCTCACGTTTGGTTTGAGTTATGGTTTTGGCAAAGGAGAAGCCATGACTTATTCGGGAAGGAGAAGGTAGAGAAAGAAAGGTATTACGAGTTAAGATATCAGTTAAAAATAAAAGGGCGAAGATCAATTATCTTCGCCCTGATAGTTTTGGTTAGAAGCAATTTTATTCTACCACTACCTTTCGGGTAATGGACTCTTCGGCAGTTCCTACTTTCAAAAAGTAAACGCCTGCAGAAAGCGTTTCTGAGGTGGGTAAGGTGAATGTATAAGTTCCCGCGGTTTTACCTGCCTCAGTTACGGCATTGACTACACGTCCGTTTACATCCATCAGCTCGGCGGTAAAGTCGGATGTTTTGTTGAGCGCATAGTGAATGAAAATCGGGTGGCCCGTTTTCACGGGAATCGGGAATACGTTCAAAGCCACAAAAGAAGCTTGAGTTGTCGCAGCATTCCCTGCTTCGCCAATTTCCGTAGAGATATAAGTAGGAGCAAGGTCGGGCTGATTTTCTTTTTCAGCAGCCTCTCCCACAGCAGGAGTGAGGTGGCGACTTCCGTCTGTGGTCAATTGACCGGCACCGTAGTTTTCCGTTTCATCATTTGGTTCCAGAATGTTCACGTAGTACCAGTCGGCTTGAGCAGCTTCATCCGTAAGGTCGAGTAGCATATAACCGTGATTTATCAGATCTACATACTTCATGTGCGGATTGTAATTTACGGTACCTAATGGTGGTCCGATAGGGATGTCGGCATTGATCCCCAACTGAAGTGCGATAGCCTCTTCAGGACTCACATTCTCATCAAAATTGGCCGAGGTGATACTAGGTGTGGCAAACTCGACCAGCAAAGATCCTTCACCCGTTGCAGGATTGTAACCGGCCACAGGAGTGGGGAAATTGAAAGCTAAAGGATTCGGATATTCGACAGGCTTTTTTGGTACATCAAAAGCAAAAGAACAGTGAAAATCTCCGGTGAGGATTACCAAATTATCGATCTCGGGATTATTTGCCAATCGATTGAGCAAAAGTCGTCGCTCTTTCGGATACCCGTCCCAAATATCAACGAAGATGCTTTCAATAAGCGTAATGGAATCCAAGTTAGTCGGATCTGTTGAAGCGAAACCGACATTGAAAGGGGAGAAGATGGTTTGATTGCCGATCAATTTCCATTTGGCCGTGCTGTTTTTCAACTTTGATCGAAACCACTTAAGTTGCTCTTCTCCCAACATGGTGCGGTATTCCAAAGTATCAGAGGCCAAAAGCGGTTGCACTTCTCTTGCTTCCAATCGTGTATCAAGCATGATCAGTTCTGCCAAGTCGCCATATTTCAATGTTCTGAATAATTTGTCGTAAGACAATTCTCTGATCGGCATCCACTCATAATATACCTGCTTGGAGATTGCCTTTCTCACTTCCCAATCTCCTTCATCGTCCTGATGGTTTTCCGCACCATCTTCATAGGCGTCATTTGCAGACTCGTGGTCATCCCAAACGGCAATAAAGGGGTGTTGTTGGTGTGCCGCTC
>CAZYWJ010000023.1:26683-44736 GCA_964651785.1 uncultured Cryomorphaceae bacterium | reverse complement strand
TCAGTATATCTTGATGGCAAATTGTTTGACACCGGAAGGATCGTGAAATCAGAGTAATCTGATATTGCATAATTTTCAAGCCCGGTGCCTGGCGCCGGGTTTTTTTATTTAAGTGCTTTTCTCACAACCTCTTCTTTTCCAACTTTAACTTCTCGCCGAAGAATAGCTTTGTGCTCTGCTCAAAGGAATGGGTTTTTTCGGAAACGAAAAAGTGGTGCGAGCCTTGAAGCTCGACAGATAGAATATCTTTTTTGGCTAAAGCGTCGCGCAGGCTCTGTGCTACGATGGTGGAGGAATCGATTACCTCCGTTTTGGTTTTGTAGTAGGATTCAACCTCTCGTTTGATCAGCGGAAAGTGTGTGCAGCCCAATATGAGCGAACGAATGCCCTTCAGCGTGGTTTTCTCCAAATAGTTATTGATGATGGCTTGGGAGATGCGGTTATTGAAAAAGCCTTCCTCAATCATAGAGACCAGCAGGGGAGTGGCTAACATCGAGACCTTCAGGTCGGGGTTGAGCTTTTGAATGCGTTTGGCGTAAATGCGGCTGTTTACGGTCGCTTTGGTGCCAATCACCCCGATCTTTCCTTTGTCGTATTTAGAAGCCACGTAGGCCACGGTGGGATCTATCACGTTGATGACGGGAATTTCTTTCGACGTCATCTCACGCACCGTGGTGTAGGCCGTTGCCGAGGCGGAGTTACAGGCTATCACGATAGCCTTGCAATCTTTGGCCAGCAGAAACTTGGTGATGCGCTCGGCATAGCCTTGAATGGTTTTTCCCGATTTTTCGCCGTAAGGCAAATGAGCCGTATCGCCGAAGTAGATGAGCCGCTCCTCGGGCAAAAGCGAATTGATGGCAGAAGCTACGGTCAGTCCTCCGATACCGGAGTCGAAAATGCCTATGGGTCGGGAGTCGGTCGTCATTTTGCGAATGCCGAAGATACTACGGGAAGATTAATTTGAAGAGATGTCAGAGATCAGATGTCAGAGAAGAGATATTAAAGAAGAGGGATTGAAGACGGAATGCCAATCCACAGATGCTTGGGGAACTGTCTAATGAGAGGGAGGAATGGATCGAAACAAAAAAGGGACGCTCCATTGAGCATCCCTTTTTTCGTTTTATAAGATTCGGATTAAAGTCCGAGTTGTGTTTTCACTTTAGAAGTAACGTCTTCTCCACCTGCGAAAAGGAGTCCTCCGCTGCTGGCGTCAAAGATGTAAGTGTATCCGTCAGCCTCACCTACGGCAACTGCTGCAGTTCTTACTTTCTCAAACATTTTAGACATCAGCTCATTTTGCTTGGTCTCGATTTCGGTGTAAGCCGTTTGCTGAAACTCTTGAATTCTACGCTGCAAGTCTTGGATTTCTCCCGCTACGCTGGCTTGCATGGCTTGAGACATCGTCGTATCATTTTCGAATTCCGAAACTTTACCTTGGTAGGTTTCCACCATTTTGTTGAGTCGACCTTCCAGCTTTTGCTGCAATTCCTGAATTTCTTTCTCGGCAGCCGCTCTTTCGGGAAGAAGAGTTACAATTTCTTCAAAATTTGCGTGACCCAATTTTTGCGCTGTAGCAAAGCTTGTCGCTCCAATAACCAAAAGTGCTGCAATGATTAGCTTTTTCATTTCTGTGTTTGTTTACTAAATATCTGTTTTCTGAATTTATCGTCGAGGTGATTGTCCGCCTCGGTCATCTTGACGTGAGTCAGTTCCGCTATCGCTGTCCTGATCATCATCATCACTGTCTTCGCGATCGCCGGCGCTTACGCCCAGTCGGCTGAGTACCCGATCGCTTTTGTCGTATCGCGGATCGGCGTACAAGATATTGGATTGTCCGGCTTTGTCAAAAATCACAGAGAACCCTCCGCCGTCTGCCACTTGTTTGATGGCTTGAAAAACTTCTTCTTGAATGGGTTGAATTAATTCTTGTCTTCTTTTAAAAAGATCGCCATCGACTCCGAAGCGCTGTCTTTGCAGCGATTTGGCTTCTTCTTCCTGACGAATGATTTCATCTTCACGCTCTTTGCGCATATCCTCCGTCAAAAGAACCTTTTCTGCCTGATAAGCTTTATAAAGTCGATCAATTGCTTCGTAGCGCTGTTCTATTTCATTTTGCCACTGAGTGGAGATTCTGTCCAACTCTTTCTGGGCATCTTGATAAGAATCGAGATTTTTCAGAATGTAGTCGGTGTCCACGTAGGCATATCTCTGAGCCGAAACAGTGAAGCTCGAGGCAACGGCAATAGCTAAGAGAAAAAATGCTTTGGAAATTAGTTTCATGTCTTAGTGATCAAGCCCTTAGGGGCAGCGAATTTACAATATTTTTACAGTTCTCCAAGATTCATGCCAATGGTAAAGTGAAACTGTCCCTGAGGCATGGTAGGCCTGCCGGGCACATCATCAAATCTCCATCCGTAATCGAGACCCATAAGCCCAAACATAGGAAGGAAAATCCGAACACCCACACCGGTGGAGCGATAGATTCTGAAAGGGTCAAAATTTTCGATTCCATCGTAAGTATTTCCAGCTTCTAGAAAGCCCAAAGCAAAGATGGTAGCATTCGGGTTAAGCGAAAGCGGATACCTTAATTCCATGGTCTGTTTTATGACAATGTTGGCACCATCGATCGGCGAGAGGCTCAAGTCATCGTAACCTCTCAAGGCAATGATTTCACGACCATCTAGAGCGAATCCCGTCAAGGCTGCACCACCCAAGTAGAAACGCTCAAACGGCGAAATGCCTTTGTCGCGGTTGTAATAACCCAAGAAACCGAAACCTGAACGGGTCATCAATACAAGTTTAGGCGCTAGCTCTGTATACCATTCTGCTACCAACTTCCATTTGTAGTATTCAGCCCATTCGTAGCGGGTCTGCTCCGTAATCGGCCCTGCATAATCTATACCGTCCCATAAAGAATATGGCAGGGTGAATTTTGTATTGAATCGAATATGTGAGCCCCATCGCGGGAAGATCGGATCAAAAACGGAATTTCTGGAAAGGTTAAAGATGAAGGAGAAGTTATTCGATGTTCCGTTTTGGAAAGCGAAGATTCCCGTTCCTCCTCCGCTGCGGAAATTTCTGATATCGTAGTAAAGGTAGCTCACTCCCATGAGGACTTGAAAATAGTCATCGGGCCAGCCCAGGCGCTTACCTAAGCTTACGTTTCCTCCCGTAATGTAGAGCGCTTGTCGCTCAGCGCCGTTGTCTTCTTGCTGCTTCGTAACACCATTTGTTTGTACGGAGTGCTGGAACCCTACGGTAAAAGAATTCGGCTTTTTGCCTCCCAACCATGGCTCCGTAAAGGATACGTTGTAAGATTGAAAGAAGCGACCGTTGGATTGCGCGCGGAGTGAAAGGCGTTGGCCATCCCCTGCAGGTAGCGGATTCCAAGCACCTTTTTGAAACAGCTTGCGCATGCTGAAATTGGTCAATGATATACCCAGCGTTCCGACTATACGCCCGGCACCCCAACCACCTGAGAGTTCGATCTGGTCAGATGGCCTCTCGGCTACGGTATAAATGACATCTACGGTACCGTCCTGATCATTTTGAACGGGGTTTACATTGAAAGCCTCGGGATCGAAATATCCCAATTGTGCTAACTCGCGCTGAGTTCTGATGATGTCAGATCTGCTGAAGAGTTCTCCCGGTTTGGTTTTGATTTCTCTCCTGATAACGTGGTCGCTCGTTTTCGTATTTCCTTTTACAATTACGCGGTTGATGCGGTACTGCCGTCCTTCGTAAATTCGAATTTCCACATCGATGGTGTCGTTCGTCACCTTCTTCTCTACGGGAATGGCTTGAAAAGCCAAGTAACCATCGTCGAGATAAATAGAGCTGACATCGCCCCCGTTAGGATTCATAAACAGTCGGCCTTCAAACTTCTCCTGATCGTATATCTCGCCTTTTTCGATACCCAAAACGGCTGAAAGCTTGGACGAACTGTGCTTGGTGTTTCCTACCCAAGTGATGTCTCCGAAATAAAATTGTTCACCTTCTCTGATGTAAACATCGATGTGAACCGTCCCATCCGGATTTCGGTAAACCGAATCGTTCAGAATCTTGGCGTTTCGATATCCCTCTTTGTTGTAAGCGTTGATGATATTTTTCAAATCGCTCTTGTACTCTTCGCGAATAAACTTCGAGCGCTTAAAGATTCGAAAGAAGTTTTTCTCTTTCGTTTTCTTCATCGATCGGCGCAGCTTTCGCTCGTTCAGCTTTTCCACACCGATCAGATCGAGGTCACCGATTTTAACCTTGTCCTTTTTCTCAACATCTATGATGAGGTATTCACTATTGGCCACTAAGGTATCGGGCACTTCAGTAATCTTCACTGCCGCGTCGAGGTATCCTTTTTCCCGATAGTGGTCCTTGATAATGTTGGAAGTATTCGTCAAGAGGTTTTCGTTGACAATCGTTCCTCTGATCAGGTTGATTTTTTCGCGAAGGGTTTCTGCTTCTCCTTTAGAAATCCCTTCAAATTTAAACCGCGAAAGTCGTGCTCTCTCGGTAAGCTGAATATTCAAAAAGATTTCGCTTCCTTTTACCTCGGTAGCCTTGATTTGAATATTTTCAAAAAGCTTTTGCTTCCAAAGGTTCTTGATGGCTTTAGCAATTTCCTCTCCCGGTATGGTTATGGTCTCACCGACTGACAGACCTGAGAAAAGTATGATGGCTTTTGAGTCGAGATTTTTGGCACCCGATACCGTAATTCCGCCAATGGTAAATTCCTTCGGCACACGATAATCTACATCCAATTCACCTAAACCTACCTGCGCTTGTAGCGTCGTAGTATACAGCATCGCAACGGCTAAAAAGCCGAAGAATAACCTAGCAGGAAATCTGCTCGCTGATCTTCCCAAATCTTCTTTCACGATTTTGATATTCTACGATAGCCTCGAAGAAATCTTCTTTTTTAAAATCAGGCCAAAAAACGGACGTGAAGTATAGCTCACTGTACGCTATTTGCCAAAGTAAAAAGTTGCTGATTCTTTTCTCCCCACTGGTTCTGATGAGCAGTTCGGGGTCCGGAATATCACGGGTTTGAAGGTAAGAATCTATAGTGTCCTGATCGATTGCGTCGATCTTCAATTTATCTTTTTTAACATCCTCACATATGGCGCGTATGGCTCGGGTTATCTCCCATTTCGAGCTATAGCTCAAGGCTAAAACAAGGGTGATTCGATCGTTATTCTTCGTGCCCTCAATGGCTTTCACCAAGGTTTCGCGACAATTTTCGGGCAGCAGGTTTAAATCGCCGATGGCTTGAAGTCTTACTCCCTTATCTTGCAATTCATCAATTTCTTTAACAATGGTTTGCACGAGCAAATCCATCAATGCGGAAACTTCTTCAATCGGTCGGTCCCAATTTTCGGTACTGAAGGCGTAAAGAGTGAGATACTTCACACCGATATCTCCGGCAGCAGTGAGGGTTTCGCGCACGGCGCTCACTCCGTTCAGGTGACCGAATATTCTTACCTCGCCTTGAGTTTTTGCCCAACGCCCGTTTCCATCCATGATCACGGCGACGTGATTTGGAATTCTTTTCGGGTCTATTTGGTCTTTGAAACTCATTTTTTAAGCGTGCGCAAAGGTCTTAAAAATTCGGACATAGTAAAAGGCCTTTAGTCGAAGGCCGTAGGGCATTTCACTCTCGGCTTTCCGAGCTTGTATGTGATGATGAGCCCTGTAAAAACGTACCAGTCTTCGCGATTCGTTTCACCGCGCTGCATGCCGTTATTTGTGCCATCGGGACCGGTAGGCACGAGGCTTCTATCGGCCAATTCGGCTGAAAGTGGTCCGTTCTCTTCTATCAATATTCCTTGATCTACGTAAACGGTGCTCACATCGTCGAGGTAATCGGTGAAGGTTCGACGCATTCCCCATTCAACTGAGCCCGCCAAATTTCCCACGATGTTGAATTTGAAACCGACACCAAACGGAATGGCTATTTGCGTAAGCGAATACGGCTCTTCGAAACCTTCGATGCCCTGACCTTCGGTGCCTAAAGGCTGAAGATCTATCCAGCGATCATCAAATTCTGCCTCGGGGTTATGGCGAAACAATGCTAACCCGACAAACAGATAGGGAGATGACGGTCGGCGACGATCACCGATTTCGTAGGTGAGGAAGTTGATTTCGATCTGACCCGAAAACTCGAAGATGTCGTTTCGGAAATGAAGATTTCTGTTTTTCTGCCAGCTATCCCTTGAATCCTTATCGTGAGCGTAAAGTCGATTGTAAAGTATCGAACCTTTAAAAGCTACACGATCATTAAAATTATAGCGATAGATTAAGCCGCCACCGGGGTTGAATTCAGGCGACCAGTGAAACTGCGGATTGATATCGCCGACATAATAGCTTGTACCCAACATGATACCTATCTCATGGTATTGGGCTTTCGCCGAAAAGGTAAAAACCAAAGTAGCTATGAAGAGTATTTTTTTCACGTAAGCATCTATCGCCTTTCGGCTGCTTTTATTGTGTTTTCGCAAAAGTAGCTATTGCAATTAGTTTCTTTTATCAAAACCCCAGGCCAGTTTATTTCGCATCGTATTTAAAAATGTATGGCCCTTTGGTCGGAGTAAGCTGATGGTAAAAGGTGCTTTGGAGATGTTGATCTCTTCGTTCGGGTAAATCGTCTCCGGCCGGCTGTCGATCGCCAGAAGAAAATTATCACTTCGGCCGTCGGCGGTGAGTCGTAGCTTGACGTTATTCGATACCACTACGGGTCGCACGTTCAGGTTGTGCGGCGCTATGGGAGTAATGACAAAATTTTCGGAGCCGGGCACGATTATCGGACCCCCACAACTCAGGCTGTAGGCCGTGGAGCCGGTGGGTGAACTTACGATGAGCCCGTCGGCCCAATAGGTGTTTAGAAACTCATCATTGACATGTGATTCAATGCGAATCATCGAGGCCGTGTCTTTTTTGTGTATCGTTACTTCGTTCAATCCGAAATTGAGTTTTCCGAAAACATTTCGGGAAGTTTCTACTTGAATGAGACTTCGCTTGTCCACATCGTAAGTACCCTTTTCCAAGCAAGTCAATACCTCAGCCAGCTCATCTACCGAAAGGCTTGAAATAAAACCCAACCTGCCGGCATTCAATCCGATAATCGGCACATTGCTGTCACGTACCAATGTAACGGTATCCAGAAGCGTTCCGTCGCCGCCTACGCTGATGAGGCAACAGTAATCTTCAATTTTGACTTCTTCGCGATTGAAGGTGGGATATCCCGACTTCAAATGACCTTCTTGATTTAAAAATCTTTCATAACGTTCGTAGATGTAGGGCTCAAAACCTCTGTTTTCAATCAGGCTCAAAATTCCTGCAATCTCATCGTTGAGTTCGTTTTGATATGGCTTGCCGTAAATTGCGATTTTCATCAAAATACTTGTTTGAAGTGAACATACACGGCCGCTTCTCCTAGAGCGTTTATAGAGCCTTCTACTCTGACGACCTTATCGTAATATGTGACTAAGTCCAGTCCGGCACCTACGCTATAAAGGTATTCATTCACCAGAGAATTTGTGGCAGAAAAGCGGTCGCCTTCTACATATCCGGCGTCGAAAAACAAATTCGCGTAAAGCGCCACGAAGGTTTTACTGAACTTTTCGGAGGGCACGAAGGGGATAGTAATCGATTTTGGTTTGAGGATTTCAAATTTCACGTTGGATTGGAATAAGCCATAAGCCGTTCCGTCGACTACATAAAATTCGTAGCCTCTTACGAAATTGCCGTAGCCCAAACCTCGCAGCAGATAATAGGGCGGCTCATCCCAATTTACCTTTCCTTCCAGATTGTGCGCCAAGTACCATCGGTTAGCCATTTTATAGTGCTGACGGTATCCGCCGAAGGTGGTAAAAAGTCCCAAGCCTTCTTTATTTACCAATCCCAGCCCGTCCTGACTCACCGTACCGAAAAGCATCATTCCCTTCAATGGATACCTTCTGTAGTCTCGGGTGTCGTATTGAATGGAATAGGACGCGCGAAGAAACTGCGAAGTGTTGCCGCCACCCGTAAAATAATCCGGCTGAACGATTGGAATGGTGTCATTCACGCGCGCATCAAAATAGCTCACCTCAAAATAGTGTCTGAGGTAAATATCTTCGCGGTAGCTGAGGCCCGCTTTGTACTGGAAATATTGCCTGGCCTTGTCTTCTGAGTTGTTGTAAAACAGTCTCTCGTTGTTTTCGGTATTGTAGACTATTTCATTGTTTTCGAAATATCCCGCGCTCAGATACAATCCAAGCGTCTGTTTTTTATTCAGGTTGGGAATGGACCAACTTGCGCTGTACTTTTTGGTGTAGCCAAAGCGCAAGGTCAGAGAGAGGTCTTGGTTCAAGCCCCTGAAATTGGAATGAGAGACGGATAGTCCGTAGTTGAGCCAGCGCAGTTCTTTCGTTTCCCACCACGTGTTGAAATTGGTTTGAGCGATTTCAAAAATCGGCACGGGGTAAATGTACCAGCGCTCCTGAACGGAAATCAAGATAATGATGTGTTCATTATCGACTTGAATCGGCTCCATTTCCACAAAATTGAAAAGGCGTAGATTCATTACGTTGTTTTGCGACTGCTCGATACCCGCCTGCAAGTTTGACCAATAAAGTGTGTCACCCACATTGAGCGTGACTTCGCGCATGATGATGCGCTCCTTGGTGAGTTTATTTCCCTCGAAAATAAAATCCGTAATGACTTTTTGACCCGTGGTATCAAGCCGAATGGATTCCACCAGTTGCGCCTTAGAGGCGAATAGCAAAAAGAAACCCAACAAAGAGAAGAATACGCGAAGCTTTCCCGACAAGAACTAGAAATTTATATAGCGCATTAATTCATCGTAGCGATCTTTCAGCGTTTCATCAAAATCCGATTTGTGAAAGGAGGCCGAAATGATGTAATCGTATCGATTAAAGGTTTGAATAACGGCGTCGATGTTCGTAAGATTGATTTTTAACGTAAGCTCCAACTTTTGGGAATCGGGTACGGAAGTAATGTTGGCACTCAAGATTTTTGCATCATTTCCTTCTACGATCTGTGAAATCTCCACCAAGGAATAGTCGTTTTGGTTCAATTCCAACACCACGATTCCACCCGGCTGCCTCACCGAAGCCATGTTTGAGAGTTCGCGTACCATGCAGTAAATGCTCACTACGCCCATGTATTTATTCTCATTGCTGAGGATGGGTATGGCGCTAAGCTGAAATTCGGCGGCTATTCTGATCAGATCATAAACGTGCTGATCTTTTTGCACGTAAACCATCTGCAGGTTTCGGCTGCATTCTTTCAAAGGCGCTTCAGGATCGTCAATTTCCATTACGGCACTGTCGGAAATCAAACCAAGGAATTCATTGCCCTCGACTACGGGAAGCTGTTTCATCTTGTATTCATCCAAGAGCTGCATCGCAAAAAGTGCATTATCGCTGCCTTCCAGAGTGGGTATTTCGTCACTGATCAAATCTGCTGCTCTCATGAGTGTTTCTTAAACGGTTCTTTAAACAATTACCTTTGTCGCCGACTTTGCAATAATATGGGAAAGATGACAAAACTCAGCGTCAATATCAACAAGTTTGCCACCCTGCGAAATGCACGCGGCGGCAACAATCCCGATTTGATAAAGGTGGCCAAAGATTGCCAACATTTCGGCGCCGAGGGAATCACCATTCATCCGCGGCCCGATGAACGCCACATTACCACACGTGATGTATACAATCTAAAACCGATTATCACTACGGAATACAATATTGAGGGCTATCCCGATGAACGCTACGAAAAACTCGTAGCCGACACACGCCCCGAACAAGCTACGCTCGTACCCGACCCTCCGGATGTTTTAACTTCCAATGCAGGATGGAATACCATTAAAGAGAAACAATTTCTACAAGATGTTATCGGCCGATTAAAAGAAACGGCCGGCAGGGTGAGCATCTTCGTAGATCCCGATCCCGAAATGGCAGCTGCCGCCAAAGCTACAGGCGCCGATCGCATAGAACTCTACACCGAAAGCTATGCCACGGGATATCGAAAAAATCCTGAGGAAGCCATTAAGCCCTTTCGAGAGGCGGCCATTGCGGCTCACGAAGCAGGTTTGGAAATCAATGCCGGGCACGACCTCGATTTGGAAAACCTGCGCTATTTCAAACTCAACATTCCGCATCTGGACGAAGTGTCCATCGGGCATGCGCTGGTTTGTGATGCGCTTTACCTCGGTTTGGAAAACACAATACGACTTTATTTAAAAGAACTGCGATGAAACTAGCCTTTAAACAAATGGGCGAAGGAAAGCCCATGATCATTTTGCATGGCTTATTCGGGTCTTCCGACAATTGGCAAACCTTGGGGAAGCAGTTTGCCGAAGATTTTTCCGTTTACTTGGTCGATCAGCGAAACCACGGCCGCTCGCCCCACAGCGATGATTTCAGCTACGATATCTTGGCTGAAGATCTGAACGAGTTTATGGAAGAGCATGAAATCGACCAAGCCATTCTCATCGGACACAGCATGGGTGGAAAGACGGTGATGCGTTTTGCACGATTCTATCCCGAAAAGGTGAGCAAAATGATTGTAGCCGACATGGGTGTGAAATCTTACGCTCCGCATCATCACGAAGTGCTGAAGGCTTTCCATGCCATAGATCCCGATACGCTGGAGTCGCGCTCAGATGCGGAAGACCGAATTAAAAATATCCTTCCCGACCAAGGGGTAAGGCAATTTTTATTGAAAAATCTCTACCGAAAGAAGGAGGGAGGTTATGGACTTCGCGTAAACTTCCGTGTGATGGAAAAAGAGATGAGCAAAATTCTCGAGGCGCATCCGGCGGGATCGATCGATGTGGAAGCCTTGTTCATTCGCGGAGTAAAATCTGATTATATTCCCGATGCCGATTTTGATCTGATCAGAGAAATTTTTCCGAAGGCTGAATTTGCTGATTTGCCCGCGGGACACTGGCTTCACGCCGAAGACCCCGAAGGATTTTACCGGGAAGTAAAAAAATTTGTAACCAAGTGAAAACACCTGCCGTAATAGGGGCAGGATTTCATTAATAAGGTTTAATTGGTGATTAAGGTAGAAAGGGCTCAACGCAAGTTGGGCCCTTTCTTATTTTGATGGTAATTAGACTCACTATTTAGAAATACTCAACTTCTGAACTCCTTTTCGATTTCCCTCTTTGTATTCCAAAAGGTAAAAACCGACAGGCAGGCTTGAAACATCTAGCGTGAGGCCGTTCGCTCCTTTATATGAGCGAATGTTGAGCTGCTGAATTAATTTTCCTTCTAAAGAGTAAACCGTGATGGTCGCAGCATCTCCAAGTCCTTCAAATTCCAAATTTACCCAATCAGTAGCAGGATTCGGGTAGAGCTTGATTTCTGCCTGAGCTTGCTCATCCGTGCTTAGTGTCGCCTCGTTGTAGCGAGCCGTGAATTCCTGATAGAACAAATTTGCAATAGTCGCATCGTGAATGATGAGGGTGTTTTCGTCGTTGACATCATCTGCACTCGCTGTCCAGTTATGTGATCCCGTAATAACCAGAGGATCAGAATTGAAGTCAGCATGGTCTACTATGCCATATTTATGATGTAAAGAGGTTAGAGAAGAATGCTCTAAAACGTTCACTCCCTCATCCACCATTTCATCAAAATCTGACCCTGTGGTATTGATATCATTGATAATACCATTAACTGTTATGAAAGGATTTTGCGATTTTTCTATAATTATATCGGCCAGTGAGTTTTCCGTAAGCAATAGCAGAGCAAAATCGATCGAAGCATCAGCACTGTTAAGAGCTTCAGCTATGGCCGGATTCGTCGCATTACCCGGTGAGAAGTAGAGCTCTACATTTTTTCCGTCGATGATAAATTTCTCAGGAGTGTTATTTCGCTTGAATTCCCCGAATTTTGAGTTGATGGGATCGGGGGTCATGGTATTGCTTCCCCACATTTCATTGAATTCGATTCGATAAGATTTCGCCAAAGCTTTATCTTGAATAATCACTAAGTTATTCGGATCCGTTGAGAGGTTATTATTCGTAAAATTTGTGCTGCCCGTCAATACGTAACTACTGTCATTGTCTTCATAATCCACCACGATAAATTTGTTATGCATACCCGAACCCTCAGAATTTTGCCTTAGAAAAATCGGGATGTCGCTAATTAAAGAACTCAAAGCGCTATTCGCATTGTCACCTTCTGCTATATATCTGATTTGAACCCCACGGTCATAAGCTTCATTCAGAGCTGCTACTATCTCCGTATTATTCGTGTTGTAAATTGCCAAGTCGAGAGTTGAATTGGCGCGATCTATATAGGAAATGATTGTATCCTTCAAGTTTGTTTGGATGGCAACATTCGATTCCGGCGTAGCTTCAGCAGTATTGACGGAGTTATTAAAATAGACCTCCATATTACCGAAAGGTGAAACGGTGGCATAGGCAGCAGTGTTGCTAAAAGCCGTATCCTCCTCAAGAACTGAAAAGACCTTTATAAAATATACTTCACCCGGAGTGAGGTTCTCAAATTCCAGTATATGTTGATCAGTATTATCACCGTCACCGATAATATGATTTTCTTCTAATCCGTTTCCGGTTATATCGTTGGTATAAAAAGCTTCAGTAGATGACTCAACGTCGGTATCCCAACTTAAGTGGAATCCTGTTGAAGTTTGCTGACTTTGCTCGATAGCAGAAATGATACTTATCGGATTTGGATTTGATACGTCATTTCCGTCTCTCAAAATAAGCTGGTACCCACCAAAACCGGTAAATGTGAATTGGGAAACGAGACCCGTGAGATTGATCGAACCTGTAGGGATAATTTGACCAACCAACGGGTGTCCGGTCCTTACATATATTGAAGCATCACCGCCCGCACTTACAAAATTATAACTCGTGTTTCCAACGAAATTGCTTCCGGCTTGGGTAAATGAAACTTGATTTATCGTGACCAATTCTCCTTCCGAATTTTCGTTTAATTCGCTAATATCAATTGTGGCAGGTTCAATCTCAATTGTTGCTGCTCCATGATTTGTTATGGAACTTATAGGAGATAATTCGAGCAATCCGTTGTATTCTGTCAGTATTCCCGTAACCGTAATGGAGTCTCCGCGTTGAATTCCATTTACTTGAGAACCATAAGCCGCAATTCCGGCAGTCTCATCTTGGAAGTACCGAATAATTCCGAGTTCGCTGCCATTTGTAACGGTACCTGATACCGTTACCTCCGTATCTTCAGGAAGTAATCGTGCATCAGCGATTGAGATGGTTTGGGATAAAGCACAAATGTGTAGGACGACCAAACAAGCCGTTAGAAAAGACTTCGACATGAAATTGAATTTTAAAATTTGAGTGTCAGATTGAGATTGAAGCGTCGACCCAAGCCCGGAAAAACTCCCGCTGATGTAGCATCAAAATTTTGAGTATTGGTAAATCGAGTGAAAGTATCGTTATTCTGAGCGTCCGATATGTAAAATATATCAAAGAGGTTAAAACAGCTGGCTCCCAGTCTGAGTGAATAGTCATCCAGATTAAAAGTATATCCTGCATGTAAATCAAACATGGTGTAATCAGGCATCTGCCATGACTGCCTTCCGGCATTGATACCCGTGCTCGATTCAGGCGCGAAATTCGAATAATTTTGGCCGAAATAGGTTCCTCTCAATCGAATATAGGACCATTTAACGGGATTGAATTCTATAGCACCACCTAGTTGGGTCTGAGCAGCATCTCCCACTCTTACCCCCTGAGGGTCTACCAAAAAGGTGAGGGGTTCTCCGTCGGCATCTACCAAAACAAGTCCCGCCTGTACATAATTTACTTCCTCCTCACTTTCCCATGTCCAATTTCCGACTGAAACGATGGCTTGGAAAGAAAGCTTTGGGTTTAGCACATACTGGGCATCAACCTCTATTCCTCTGTGTAGGGCATCTATACTTCGTATGAAAACAAATGTATCTTCTCCGATGTCACCGTTCACTGCTTCTCCGGGGTAGTTTACGAGCACATTTCTTGATATAGGCCTGTTTCCCCATACGGTGTAGTAACCATTTACATTTACTGCAAACTTTGAGTCGGCATACTGATACCCGAGCTCAATGGCGTCTACTTCTTCGTTCAGGAAACTCTCGAAAAAGTCATTATTTCGATTAATGACATTATCAAATACAGGTGCGATAGACATAATTCCCCCATTTAAGAAGACATTCATGTTATCGTTTATGTTGTAATTCACTCCCGCTTTAATGGTATACCCGTTTATTGTTTCCCAATCCGTTTCATAATCACGAAGTCCTGCCGAGTTTCGATCATACTCTACTCCTTGATAATCTATCACATCACTATATCCTATAGATAGAATGGTATCACCTACTTCTAATTGCCTTTCTCTAAAGCGATCAATTGCTTTAAATCCTGATGTGGAGACAGTGGCATTAACCACTGCCGTCCAATCTTCACTTTTAAACTCAAGTTCAGCAAATACTCCGCCCCAAGCTACAATGCCATCTTCATCGAGTTCAAATATGTCACCTTCTCGAATTAGACGTTCAGGTTTATTAGGATTTGCTGAGGTAACTGCATATGAACCACCGACAAATTCATCAACGCGACGTGATTGGGTGCCTTTATAATAACGTAAATCAACCCCGGCGGCAAAATTGAAGTTTTCAGTTATGGTATAGTTCGCTTGTGACAAAAAACCCGTCCAGAAGTGGTCATTCCGATTTGCGCGCATGAAATTATCTGCTTGAATTTCCGTGTCAGAGTACATTGTATCAATGGAGAGAAAATCAGTAAATTGCCTGTCCGGTGCTTGAATATTTCTTTCATAAATCTCTTGAAAGTTTATTCGACCTTCAATATCAAAGCCAAGACCTGAACGACTGTCAAGAGAAGTCCCTCCACCTCTTCCGATCGAAGCATATGCAGAAGAAGAGAGGTTCAGGCGATTATTGATCTGCCAGAAATGCCGAAGTACCAGCTGAGGCTTGTGGTAGAAATTAACCCGCTCATAAATCGTATGTAATTTTCCTCTGGCAGTGATTTCATAATAGTCAGCGGATGCGGGAAACGGGGGCGGCGGAGGGTTCACGGATACACCTCTCATTTCGTAGTCTTCATAAACACCCCAATGTTCGTTGTAATATCTGCCATATTCAGGCATGTTTGCCAATGTGGTATCGGCAATGCCTATGTCTCTGGCATAGTCTTTATCCAGCATTCCGATTTCTTGTCTGTTTGATCTGGAGCCATGTCTCTGTGGAGCTCCGAATGCCGTAAAGCTAATGCGGTGTTTATCGAAAATCTTTTCAGCTTTCAAGTAATAGAAAAACCCCTCGGTAAAAGTAGCATCCACCAATCCGTCACCTACCTTATAAGATCCTGCAACCGTTAGCCCCCAGCCATTACCAAATCGTCCCGTATTGTGCATAAACGAAGTTCTCGTAAAATTACCGCTTCCGAACTCTTGTCGGATCATGGTAGATCTTTCGGAATCTATTCCTTTGGTAATTATGTTAAGAGTACCCCCGATACTTGGAAGAGCCAACTTTGAAGCGCTTAGTCCGCGCTGCACTTGTATTGTCTCGGTAACCATATCCAAACCAAACCAATTGCTCCAGTAAACCTGGCGGTTTTGCATATCGTTCACGGGGATTCCGTCGATCATTACTGCAATATTTCTCTGACTAAATCCTCTGATATTGATTCGAGCATCACCATCACCACCACCTTGTTGAGTAGCATAAACTCCGGGAGTGTAGTTCAGTATCATCGGGATGTCCTGAGAGGCCAATTCCTCTTCTATTTGTTTGGGCTTAATTGAAGAAAAGGCAATGGGAGTTTCACGATCTTTGGCAATATCAGCGGTAATCTCAACTTCCCGTAAGGCAACGGACTGTGCCATGGCAACATTCAGCTCTATTTTATCACCATCGGAGGGTATGCTTACCTCCTTTACCACCGGTTCATATCCCACAAAGCGGAAGTTGATATCATAATTGCCCGGCGGTAAGTTGAGTTGATAATTTCCATCTAAGTCGGCAATCGCACCCTTCCCCGGCGCATATGTGATGGTAGCACCTATCAGCGGTTCTTTACTTTTTCGGTCGAATACCTTACCGGTAATAACAGTCTGGGACGAAACTAAAGATGCTCCCCCTAAAAATAGAAGGAGCATCAGTGAAAACTTATTCATTGCAATTTATTTCTGTACTTAGTTCTTCACGATTTTTTTCGTGAAGCTTTTCGTGCCGTCGGTACCATTGATCAAATAGATACCTTTATCTAAATGTGAAAGGTTAAGAGTGTGACGTTTTACATTCGGAACATTGGTCTGAAACACGGTTTTACCCGTAATGTCAAATACCGTCAAACGGGTCATTAAAATTTCAGAGCTGATTTGAAGAACGGCGTCAGAACTTACGGGGTTAGGGTAAACAGAGGCGTTTACTTTAATTTCCTCATCAGTGCTCAGAGGAAAGCATGCACAATCATGCCAGCCGAGGGTTTCCCAATTCCCTACTAAAATACCATCTCCATTAATAATTACTTCGGGAAGGCTGTCGTATTGAACTGATGGATCAAATGCATCGAAAGGATCCAAGTCTCCGATTTCAACCTCGAATTTCTTTATTAAAGTTTTGTCTTTCGTCCAGCTTTCAATCCCTTCTTGCCAAGTAAACGTGGGAGGTACATCATTCCAACCTTCAACAAACTCGGAACTACCTTGAGGATCTTGTCCCGCTTTTCCAATAACATCAATGATAAATCCGTTACCGCCGAATGACATATTTCTAAGAACCATCGCGTCGTTACCATTGAAATACATGGTGTTATTTTCTGAGTATACGGGTGAACAGAAAGTGTCTGCCTTAGCCTGTAAATCGAGCCAAACGGGTTGTTCATTTCCTTCTCCTTCAGGATCTCGCTTGTCGATTACAATCACAAAAGTAGAATGTGCCTCTATCGTTCCTGCTAAAGTCAATTTTTGATTATCAGCGGCATTAGGGCTTCCGTTTGAATAACGGTCTAAGCGGTAATTGCTTAGATCCTTGGCTTCATCAGTTGGGTTGTAAAGTTCAATCGCCTTATTGTTTCCCCATCCTTCCACGTATTCAGATATGAACAGTTCCACACAACCTTGCGCAAACATCAAGCTTGTCATACCGACGAATGCAGCACTTAAGAGTAAAGATTTTTTCATCACGTAAATTTTTTGCAAAAATAGTGATTTGTAATCTTTGGCAGGCGTGCTTTTTCTCCTTTACATAAAACTTAATCTTAACTTAATATTCATCCTTTGAATCCTTTTTGAAGATCAAGCTGTTCAATTCTCTCCCTGCTTTTATCAGCAGAATATTCATTCATCCTATCTTTGCGCGGTGAAGTCCTTTTCTCACTTTTTTACCCTCATTTTCTTTCTCGTGATTCAAGTACTCCCAACTGATGTTTTCGGGGGAAGAAACGAGGGAATTAACGTGCAGTACGAGTGCCTCGGGGGCAATGACTACCTCGTGACGGTGCACCTCTTTCGCGATTGTGCGGAGTTTACTTCTACTCCTGCTTTTCTGGATGTTTACTTCACCTCTACTTGCGAGACATTAGGTTTCATAGAACTCGATCTGATGGACAGCCAAGAGGTATCCCAGCTTTGTCCTGACTCACTCCCCTCGAGCAGTTGCAACGGGGGAACGCTTCCGGGGGTTAATCTTTCGATATTTAGCGGAGTGGTAAACCTGCCGCCCTGCGACGATTGGCAAATAATCGTCGCCGAACAAAACCGCGCTTCCGTTCTCAATCTTGACGACCCTGACAACGACAGCCGAATTCACGTTGAGGCATTTTTGAATAATGCAGCAGGTGAGTGCAATAACTCTCCTCAAATTGGTTCCTTGGCACTGCCTTTTGTATGTGTAGACAATGAGTTTTTCTACAACCTCACTTTTAATGATCCGGATGGCGATAGTTTAGCCTATGCGCTTACACCCGCCGTAACATCGGCTCAGGCAAATATGCCTTTTGACATGAATTACGAGCCCGGATACTCACCCACGGCTCCCATCGA
>CAZYWJ010000023.1:19207-26583 GCA_964651785.1 uncultured Cryomorphaceae bacterium | reverse complement strand
ATCGGAATTTGCGCCGGCGACGATTTCTGTCTTGAGCTCGACTTTGTATCTACCGATCCCGTTTTAGAGCTCACCTTGTCGGCAGATATCGCTCAGGCCATACCCGGGGCCACTTTCGTGCAATCGGGTTTGAATCCCGCCACCATCGAGTTTTGCGGAACCATCCCCGCCGATTTTACGGGAGGCGATTTCGTCATATCAGCCATCGACGATTTTTGCTCCATCTACGGGCAGGCTTTTTACGCCGTGCAGTTCGTCTTGCGCGAACCCATGTCGGCGGGTCCTGATACAACCATTTGCGCCGGTGAAAGCGTCCAGCTCTTTGCAGAAAACGACACCTCATACACTTGGTTCGACATTTACGGAAATCAGATTGCCGCCGGGCCCGATTTTTCATGTAATCCTTGTGCCGATCCCGTAATCACTACCGATACCACTCGTACTTACATCGTGCAAGGCGAGTACGATGGCGGCATTTGCTCGCCAACCGATACGGTAGTGGTAACCGTTCCCTTGAGTCTCGATATTGAGGTGACCCCTGAGACCTGTTATGAAGATGACGGTATTATTGATATTTCCGTGCTCACAGGGTCGGGAGATTACACCGTAGTTTGGGATGACGATCCGACCCCAGCCTTGGTGCGCACTGATTTCGACGAAGGGCCTTATTCGGTAACCATCACCGACAATGTGCACGGCTGTTCGGTGACCCGGAATTTTGATCTGGAGAATCTCATCTTTCCCGATGCCAATGCGGGTGGTGATGATTTTTCGTGCGGAATGACCTATCAGCTTGGAGCGATTCCGAGTTTTGGCGAAACACTCTGGACGACGGAAAATACTGAGCTGACGATAACGGATCCTTCTTCACCGGTTTCTGAACTTTCTGCTACGGGTCCCGGCATCTACGAGCTTATATGGACCGAAGATGATGGCAATGGATGCGTAAACAGCGATACCATACAAATAGAGTTTTTTGATGCGCCTATCGCTATGCTGTCCGCTGCCGACACGGTTTGCGGGCTGGAGGTGGAGTTGAATGCGAGTGGAGCCAATGGCAGTCCATCGTGGTTGGTGAGTGGAAATATTTCACTCTCTAACCCTTTTGCAGATCCCGTTTTGGCTACAGCCGATGCAGAAGGCCCGGAGGAAATAATCTACCAAACGATAAACGGCCCTTGCGTGGCTTCCGATACGGCCGTGGTGCAGTTTATAGCTCAGCCGGAAGCTTATGCCGGAGAGGGCGAAATAATCTGCGGCGATGAGATTAATTTGTTTGCTACTACTTCTGTTGGAGTTGGCGTTTGGCTCTTGCCCGATGAGGTTATCCCGCAAGGCACCACCACCGGGCCGAGCCTTACCACCAATGCAGGTGAATATGGTTTCTACGATCTCATTTGGCGCGAGACCAATCAAGGTTATTGCACGGATTCGGACACCATTCAAATCGGATTTGTAGAGCAACCCCTTATTCAGCCGCTTTCGGACAGTTTGATTTGTGGGCCCTCTGCTGAGATTACCGCCGATGTGAATACAGGTGACCTTCTGTGGGAAGGCGATGCAGGACTTGAGTTGGGCATTCCATCACAGCCGCAGGTCACGGTCGGCGCTGAGCCGGGAACTTACAATTTGTGGCTCACTGCCGATAACGATTATGGATGTATTGCTGCCGACACACTTACCCTGACTTTCTATGAACAGCCCGAACTCCAATCGGTGCTTACCGATACCCTATGCGGATTTGAAGCCATTTTGGAAAGTCCGTTGGAAGATTTTGCCATTCAGTGGATTTCGGATGATTTGGCGCTGAGCTCCGCCACCGATCCTCAAGTTGTCGCTACCGCTTCCGCGGAAGGCGTTTACGATTTAAGCTTGGTGGTGGGCAATGAGTCGGTGTGCTTCGATACTACAGTTTACTCCCTCAGCTTTTTTGAACAACCCGATGTTGTGGCTTTGCCCGATTTCTCGGTTTGCGGATTGGAGGCATCCATCTCGGCCACTCCATCTGTCGGTGATTTGACTTGGACTACTGATCTGGCCGATGCAGGTTTTTCTGATCCCAATTTAGCGAATACCGGCTTTGATGTCACAAGCTACGGAGAAGCCATGGCAGTCATATCTGAGGTAAACGGGCCTTGTATCGACACCGATTCTATTACCGTCAGCTTTGAACCATCGCCCGAAATTAGCGATGCCATCTATTCCTGTACGGGTGTGGATGCTACTTGGCAAGTTTCTTTTGAGGCTTTGGGAGATTACGGTAGCGGTTTTGAAGTTTCGGGCATCGAAGGTTCTTTTTCAGACGCGAACTTCCTATCCGATTCGATCGATTCGGGAGTGTATATCGATTTTGCCTTGAGCAATAATACCATCTGTCCGCCTGCAGAAGCTTCGGTTAATCATGACTGTCCCGTCATTTCCTTTTCGGGAGAACTCGGACTTGATACCGTGAGAGCATGTGGTTCAGAGCCTGCATTGGCCACTCAGCTTGCTCCGCCTTCCCTTGATGGAAATGATGTATTGAAATTCGTACTGCACGATGGCGAGCAGGACGAGATCGGGAATATCTTTGCTTGGTCTGATGATGCCGCTTTCGTAGCGAATGAATCAACGCCGCTTAATACCGTATTGTATATTTCTCCCGTTGTGGGAAATCCTTCCGGAAATGAGATCGATCTGACTCATCCGCAGGTGTCGATAGGCGAGGGGCAGCCCGTTATTTTTCTCCCTCAGCCGGGCGTGTCGGTTTCTTATGATGAAATTATGTGTCCCACGGAGACGGCTATCGTTCCATTCAGTTTTCAGGGTAATCTCCCTCAGACTTTCACTTATGCATTCAACGGAGTGGAAACGACTATTGAGGTGTCCGGGCCAAACATCGAGTTGGCTTTCGTCGACTCAGGTATGGTAGAACCCATTCTGACCTCCGCACAGTATTGTTCAGGCGATGGTGCCGGAGCAGCATTGATAGCCTACCATCCTGAACCATCTCTTGCTTATAATTGGGAAGAGGAGATATGTATGGGCGACACCTCGCTCTTGACTATTTCGCCTTCCGGCGTGGCACCTTACGAATGGAACTTTAGCGGTGCCAACGACTCAGAGTCCTTTTTCCTTTCGGGTGACACCACTTTGGCTTTAACCATTGACGGAAGCTATACCATCACTGACTTTTCAGATGAGCTTTGTCCTGTCTTAGATACTTTCGCGATAGACTTAACCGTGCATCCATTGCCACCCGTCAATGCCGGAGAAGACTTGATTATTTGTACGGGTGATACCGTTCAATTAGGTTCATGGCCGAGTAGCGGGGTGCTTTACAACTGGTCTTACGACGAAGCTCTTTCGAGTATTTCGGTTTCCGCGCCCGAATACGCTGCTTTGAATGAGGGTTTCTTTCCGCAGCTTACCGAGCTGGTCCTCACGGCTACGGACATCAACTGTACCGATCGCGATACCATTTTGATAGAGGTCTATCCCGCGCCCGAGTTGCAGATTTTCGCTCCCACTACGGTTTGTTATGGCGACTCCTTGAAAGTAATCGGCTACGGCGCGGAAGAATTGGCATGGACACCTGCCGCTCTCTTCTCCGATCCGGATAGTTTCCAAACATCGCTTTATACTTCCGCCTCTACGGAAATTTTCCTGACGGGAACAAATTTGGCGGGCTGCTCTTCCGAGGTTTCTTGGTTTGTCGAAGTTGCACCTATTCCCGATGTAGAAATCGTGGCCTCCGATGTTTCGGGATGTGAGCCACTGACAGTAGATTTTTCAGTGGCAGAAGCTTTGGGGGGAAGCACTTATCAATGGTCGGTCAATTCTCAATCTGTAGGGCAGGGGGCTACGCTTTCGCGAGAATTCAACGCGGGTGATTACGCAATTTCCGTTAAGGCGACCTCCGAAGCAGGCTGTACAAAAACGGCTACATTGCCGGAAGGTCTGACCGTAAGCACGGTAAAAGCTGACTTTTCCTTCTTTCCCGAAGAACCGTCAATCACCGATCCGAAGGTGACCTTTAGAAGCCATAGCCAAAATGCAGAGCTCTTCTTCTGGACTTTTGACACTATAGCTTCGGGTACCGGAGAATACTACACGTTTACTTTTCCCGATGATATCGGCGGAAGCTACGAGGTTTGTCACGAGGTCATTTCTTCCGAAGGATGTGTAGACAGTCTTTGCCAAATAGTGACGGTCATTGACGACTTTTTCGTCTATATACCCACCGCTTTTACTCCCGACGGAGATGGGCTGAACGACCTTTTCTATCCACGGCTTTCGCGAATAGACGTGGCAGAGTACCGTTTTTGGATTACCAATCGAAATGGTCGGGTAGTCTTTGACACAAACGACCCGGAAGAGAAGTGGAACGGCTCGGAAAACAATTCAGGCTATTACGGCCGCGCCGACCTCTACCAATGGCACCTTTCTGCCAAACCCGACTTCAATTTGGAGGAACGGTTTTACACGGGGAAGGTGATGGTTATAAGATAGTCGCTGGTCGATAGTATCTGGTAGCTAGCGTTATGTGACTTCACAATGTTGTGGGTTTAGATTCAACAACAGTCGATTGCATGAAAAATACTAGCGACAAGCTACTAGTGACGAGCTACTAAAAAATCTATCTTAGCCCGAAATTTTTTGCTTTGAGCGAGAAGCTGGTCATTATACCCACATATAACGAGCGTGGAAATATTGAGAACATCCTCGATGCGGTGATGGATCTCAAAGAGGATTTTCACGTCTTGGTGGTAGATGACAGCAGTCCCGACGGTACGGCCGATCTGGTGCGCAAAAAGCAAGAGGAACATCCCGCCTTGATTCATTTGCTGGAGCGAAAGGAGAAAACGGGATTGGGTACGGCCTACATTGCAGGCTTTAGATGGGCATTGAACAAAGGGTACGGTTATATCTTTGAGATGGATGCGGATTTTTCACACAATCCTAAAGATCTTCCCCGACTGTATGAGGCTTGCGCCAATGGTGCCGATATGAGCGTGGGTTCACGCTACACTAAGGGTGGCAAGGTGAGCAATTGGCCCTATTCGAGAGTGCTTATGTCATATTTTGCCTCACTTTATGTGCGGATGGTACTTTGGTTGCACATAAAAGATACCACTGCGGGTTTTGTATGCTACCGCGATGAGGTGTTGAAGAGCATTAACCTCGACCATATTGAATTTGTGGGTTATGCTTTTCAGATCGAGATGAAATACGCCACCTTGAGAAAAGGCTTTAAAATTGTAGAAGTGCCGATCACATTTATAGATCGACAAGTAGGGCAGAGCAAGATGAGCATGAACATATTCACCGAGGCATTTTTGGGTGTGCTTAAAATGAGGTTTAAATAATGAGCCGGCAGTTCCTTCTTTTTGTTTTCCTACTTTTTTTAGTCGCAGCGTGCGGAGAGCCACCCGCTGAAGTACCGCCGAGTGATGTCCTGGATCGGAGCAAGTTTACCGATGTGATGGTAGACGTGCAGTTAATCGAGGGAATGAAGATTCACAAGCTCGGTCCCAAGCGTGCAAAAAGCCCGGATATGGAGGCCATGTATGCCAACATTTTTCAAAAGCACGAAGTCGACAAAGAATCATTTGAGAAAACCTACGATTACTATAAGGCACGTCCCGACGAAATGGAGCTGATCTACGAACAGGTACTCGACAGCCTGTCAAAATTGGACACGGAGGTAAAGAAAATATACAATACCCCTGGAGATCGTCGCGATACCCTGAACCGCGATTCAATCCAAAATGCGAGGAGGAACTTCAAACCATTGAAGTAAGACTGAAAGTAAAGTCTAACCCATATCCATCGCCATCTGAGGAATTTCTTGTTCACATTAAGGATTTGATGACACGGTAGCCTTTTGTTAGGCTTGTTTGATTTTTTGGTCAATTAGCCTCTGATCAAATAAGGGTTTGAAGATATACAGCCTGTTTCGATTATCCGCACGGGAATAAAGGAAACGGGCAGAAGACTAGGTGTGATTTTGGTTCGCTACATGCAAGGGTTAAATTATGATTAGAAGAAAGCTACTCTCTCCTTTTCAGAAGTTTATTAATCTCGAAAGCTCTGCGGGTATTCTGCTTTTCGCCGCAACAATCATAGCTTTGATTTGGGCGAACAGTCCCGTTGCCGACAGCTATGTAGACCTGTGGGAAATGAAGCTGGGTGTGTCCTTGGGTGATTTTCAATTGAAAAAAGCTTTGATTTTATGGGTGAATGATGGTTTGATGGCCATTTTCTTTTTTCTTATCGGACTGGAGTTGAAACGCGAATTTCTGGTCGGTGAGATTAATACGGTTAAAAAAGCCGCTTTCCCTTTGGTGGCGGCTCTGGGAGGGATTTTCGTGCCGGTACTGATCTATTTTTTGCTTAATACCAATCCCGAAACGGCCAATGGCTGGGGTATACCCATGGCTACGGATATTGCCTTCGCCTTGGCAATATTGAAAGCGCTGGGTCGACGTGCACCGATGAGTTTAAAAGTATTTTTGACGGCTTTTGCGATTATTGATGATATTGCTGCCGTACTGGTAATCGCTCTCTTCTATAGCGAGAGTATCGACTGGCTGATGCTAGCCTTGGGTGTTGGACTTATCGGGGTTCTGGCTCTTTTTTACAACCGCCGATACAGCACGGTGTTCGGACTAATTCTGGCCGTTGTAGTCTGGTTTTTCTTTTTGAAATCAGGTTTGCACCCTACCATTGCAGGAGTTTTGTTGGCATTCACCATTCCAATAAAACGCAAGTTGCGAATTCGTCAATTCTCTAAAGAGTTAAGTGAGCTTTCACAAAGAGTATCGATCGAAGAAAGAGAGCATCCGAAAATCTTATTGGATAAGGACGAGATTTCATCATTGGCGGATTTAAATAGCTTGCGTCGATCCGTTCGTTCACCCCTTCAAGACTTGGAGCACAAGCTTCATAATTTTACGGCCTATTTTATCTTACCTGTTTTTGCTTTTGCCAATGCAGGTGTGGTTATCAGTACTGATATGAATTTTGATGCGGAGCTTATGACCAATATTGTACTTTCTCTCGTACTCGGTAAGGCTATCGGGATTAGCTTGTTTTCATATTTGGGCATTAAGCTCAAGCTTACCGAATTGCCCGCAGGCATGAGCTTCAGACACATCACTGGTATCGCCTTCATAGCAGGTGTCGGATTTACCATGTCGATTTTCATCGGAAACCTGGCTTTCGTCGGTGAGACTCAACTTATCAATTCGGCTAAAGTGGGCATTATGATCGGATCGGTAATTGCAGGATTATTGGGTTACTTAACCCTACGTTTTATAGATCTGCGAAAACGAAGGAAGAAAAGGCGTGAAGAACCGGAACCTGCCTTGAATTAATTTTTCGCAAAGCATCCC
>CAZYWJ010000023.1:14992-19107 GCA_964651785.1 uncultured Cryomorphaceae bacterium | reverse complement strand
TCTCGTAATCAATTTGCACTAAAAAAATTAACCCACTCCAGCGTTTCTTTGATCGGGATGAAGTCCATCCCCAATTCTTCCGTTGCTTTTTGATTGCTGTAATTGGTTTGCCGCTGTGCACTGCGAGCAGTTTCTTTCGAGATGGACTTGATTCCAAATAGTCGGGCGACGAATCCCATGCGCCACGCCAGTTCGAGTAAAAAATCGGGTAGCTTGGCCTTAGGTGGTTTATTACCAAAAACTGCAGCGGCAGTTGTCAGCACTTCCCTAAAGCTGACATTTTGAGAATTGAGCAGGTAGCGCTCGCCGTATTGCCGACGCTCCACCGCGCGAAGGCAGGCCTCAGATACATCGCGCACATCTACCATGCCTACACCCCCCGTGGGGTAATACTTCGAACCGTTTTGTAAGATATTCAATAACATGCCGCTGCTCTGATCAGTCTTTGCAGGACCGATGATAATAGACGGATTGACTACCACCACATTGAGGCCCTCGGCACCGGCACGCCATACTTCGCGTTCGGCCAAAAATTTCGTTAGTCCGTAGGTCGAGCGGTTTTCGTCGCGCTGCCAATGGGTTTTTTCGGTTGTGGGTCCTTCCTTATTTACACCCAATGCTGCCACCGAACTAATGTGGCAAAGCGTTTTCACATCAGAGGTAAGACAGGCATTGACCAGATTTTTCGTGCCGGCTTCATTTACTTGGAAAAGGCTTTTCTTGTTCTTTTTATCGTAAGATACCAAAGCGGCGCAGTGGTAAACCGTTGAAATTTCGACGAGTGCCGCTTCTAACGAAAAGATGTCGAGAAGATCGGCATCGACCCACTCGATGCGTTGAAGTTGATTATCGGTGGCACCGTAAAAGCGCAGGACCCTTTCGGCAAAAGCCATATCGCTACCGGTTCTTTTCATAGCACGCACGGGTTGCTCTCTGAGCAAGAGGTCATGGACCAATCGCAGACCGACAATTCCCGTAGCACCGGTAACCAAATTCATGCTGCGAATTTAGGATGTTAGGATTAGAAAGGGGTAGTCGGGAGATTTAGATGTTCTTTATTTTAGAAATGACTCACCTCCAAACCCGGCACAGAACCGGCACCTCTTTATCAAAGTTAAGTTGAGGTGGTCTTTTCAGTCTTATTTTGAGGAATGTGAATAGGGCTCAAAAGTATTTCTTAATCTTAGCTTAACTCTATGGCTGCCAAAATGCTCATGGCGACAAACTCAAGATTTCGCCCTCGGCCTTTTTGCTATTTTTGCCACACCTAAGTGTAACTCGTACAATTACTATGGAAGAATCTCGCTACCGTGCCGTTATTGAAAATGTAAAACCCTCCATAAACTGTGGAGAATTCGCCATAAAAAGAGTGGTTGGTGAGACGGTGCGTCTTACTGCCGATATTTTCGGAGACGGACACGACATCGTCAATGCGCACTTGGTTTATAAGCACCGTTCAGAAAAAACGTGGAAGAAAACCCGCATGAAGGCATTGGTCAATGACCTGTGGGAAGTTGAGTTTGACGTGAAGAAAGTCGGGTTTTATACCTATCGAATGGAAGCTTGGGTTGACTACGCCCTCAATTGGCAACACGAGATCAAGCGAAAAATCCAAGACGATCAGCATGTAGATTCGGAGCTTCTCGACGGAGTGAAATACCTCGAAGCGGTTAAGGCTAAAAAGCACCAAAAGTTTCTGGCGGAAGCCAAGAAGAGCTTTGAGTCGAAGCGGTCGTACGACAAAGCCATCGAGATAGCTCAATCAGATGAGCTGAAAGCTATTTTTCAAGAATATCCTTATCAGACATTTGTAACCACCTCTCGAGAGTACCGTGTATGGGTAGATCGGGAGCGAGCCGGATTCAGCACGTGGTACGAATTTTTTCCGCGTAGTGCGGGAGAGTCGGTTCACAAACACGGTACCTTCAAGGATGCCATAAAACGTCTGCCGCACGTGGCGCAAATGGGATTTGATGTGCTCTACTTTCCGCCCATTCATCCCATCGGTGAGAAAAACCGAAAGGGAAAGAACAACTCCACTACGGCCGAGAAAGGAGATGTTGGTTCGCCGTGGGCCATTGGTTCCAAACACGGCGGTCACAAAGACATTCATCCCGACCTGGGAACGCTGAAAGATTTTAAAGAACTCGTAAAAGCCGCCAACGGACTGGGCATCGAGGTGGCATTGGATTTTGCACTGCAGTGTGCTCCCGATCATCCATACGTCAAGGAGCATCCCGAGTGGTTTAAATGGCGGCCCGACGGAACGGTTCAATATGCCGAGAATCCACCGAAAAAATACCAAGACATTATTCCCATCAACTTTGAGAGTGAAGACTGGGAAAACCTTTGGAATGAATTGCAAAGCATCGTCTTTCACTGGATTGATGCGGGTGTCCGAATCTTTCGCGTAGACAATCCGCACACCAAGCCCTACCGCTTTTGGCGCTGGCTTATTGCCAATGTGCAGGAAAATTATCCTGAAGTGATTTTTCTCTCTGAGGCTTTTACCCGACCAAAGGTGATGCATCAACTGGCAAAGGTTGGCTTCACCCACAGCTATACCTATTTTACTTGGCGAAACGACAAATACCAACTGGAAGAGTACATGGACGAACTGGTAAATTCCGAGTCGCGACAGTACTTCCGACCCAACTTCTGGCCCAACACTCCCGACATACTTCCGAATGAATTGCAGCAGCCCAATGAAGCAGCATTTTTGCAGCGCTACTTTCTCGCGGCCACACTGAGCAGTAACTACGGGATGTACGGACCCGTCTACGAAAATATGCACTACCAGGCCGTTCCCGGAAAGGAAGAATACTTTGATTCGGAGAAGTACGAGATCAAAAGCCACATTTGGGACACCAGAGGCAAGCTGAAGCAGGTCATTAAAATGGTAAATGAAGCGAGAAAAGCACATCCCGCCTTACAAGACACCTTTAATTACAAAAAGTGCAATACCGATAATGATCGGCTTATGGCCTATTATAAGGGTGACACCGAATCTGATGACCACATATTATGCGTGGTAAATATGGATGCCTATTACACTCAAGCAGGTTGGGTTCAAATACCCTTAGCCGAATTGGGGGTTGAAGAAGGTGGCGAATACATTGTTCACGATCTCGTAACCGATGTCTCGTATACTTGGCGCGGCGAATGGAATTTCGTTGAGTTGAATCCGCACGGTCTGCCGTTTCACTTTTTTAAAGTGGTGAAGCTATGAGTCGGCCTGAACTAATCATAACGGATACGTGGGAAGAGATTTTTGCTAATGATCGCGCTTCCAAGGAATTTGAAAAAATTCTGCCCGACTATCTGCATCGCATGCGGTGGTTTGGAGCCAAAAACGGCAACATTAAATACTACACGGTTCAGCGCGCACCTGCCTACAAAATGGCGTCAGGAAATACGGCATTCATTCTTTTTGTGGAAATCGTATTTCAGACCTCGAATACGGAGAGCTATCTCTTGCCCGTACTTTGCGCCAATCGAGTAGAAGATGGTACGGATACCATTTGCAAAGTAGTTGATAAATCAGGGAAAGAGCAGGGATTTTTAATTGATGCCCTACATGACGTTGAGTTTCGAAATGATCTTTTCTTCAATATCCTTTCGGAAAAACAATTGCCGTTATCGATCGGTGAATTTCGCTTTTCTTGCGGGCAAATGCTGAACACATCTTTCGAGCGAGACACGCTTCAATCGGAAATATTAAAATTGGAACAGAGCAATTCGACCATCGTTTACAATGGCGACTTCTTCCTGAAAATTTACCGCAAACTCTTTCGAGATAACAATCCCGACTTAGAACTTACGCGTTTTCTCTCCGATAAAGGAGGATTTGAGCATTCGCCAAAATTTGCGGGAGCCATCGAATGGGTGAGGGAAGGTTACTACCGCGTTTCCATCGGGTTGATGCAAGGTCGGGTGGAAAATCAGGGCGAGGCGTGGAATTACGCCTTGCGGCAAATGGAAGGATTCTTTCAGCGTTTCCACGAAAGTGGAATGAAGGTGGAAGATTTCCCTAAAGTAGCCCTCTACCGACCGCTTGAATTTGAGACGTTGTCCAAAGAAATCTGCGAGCTGATCGGAAATGATTTTTTGGAAAA
>CAZYWJ010000023.1:10017-14892 GCA_964651785.1 uncultured Cryomorphaceae bacterium | reverse complement strand
ATTTGACGAGTTGCATCTGAACTCTTCGCGCATTCGCATTCACGGCGATTATCATTTGGGCCAAATCCTGATCACGGGAGATGATTTTTGCATTCTCGATTTTGAGGGTGAGCCCGAAAGCACCATTCGCGACCGCAAGGTGAAGCAGCCACCCGTGAAAGACTTGGCAGGACTTTGCCGATCGTATCACTACGCCGTTTTCTCCACGGTTTTCAATGCATTGCCGGAAGGCATGAACAGTGAAACGGCCACCGAAGTGGGTGGAAGACTTTATCGCATCATTGCCGGCTTGAGTTTAGAGCGCTACATCGATACGGCGATGGATCACGGTCTCAACATCGGCTATGCCAGAGAAATAGACTTTTTACTACGATATCACATTTTCGAAAAAGCCATCTACGAGATCGGCTACGAATTAAATTCTCGTCCTGATTGGGTAGTCATTCCCCTCAAGGGCATCATCCAAATCCTCAAGAACGAATAGCCATGGAAAAAACTTCAGAAGTCATTGCGCATAGCTTGCTTACGGAATTTGATATTCACCTTTTTGCGTCCGGTAAGCATTTCAAATTGTATGAGAAGTTGGGAAGTACTCCCATGGAAGTCGACGGTGTTTCCGGAACTTATTTCGCCGTTTGGGCGCCCAATGCCGAATCGGTTGCGGTAATCGGAAATTTCAACGAATGGAATTACGATGCCCACCCGCTCAACGCCCGCTGGGACAGCAGCGGTATTTGGGAAGGTTTCATTCCCGGGCCCGGAGAAAATGAATTGTACAAGTACGCGATAAAAGTTCGCGGTGGCGGAATTATCGAAAAAGGTGACCCCTTTGCCGAAATGTGGGAGGTGCCGCCTTCTACTGCTTCAATCGTTCGGTCTTTCAATCCGAAGTGGAGCGACGGTACATGGATGAAAAACCGAAAGAAGAAAAACTCACTCAGCGCCCCCTTTTCAGTTTACGAAGTACACTTGGGCTCTTGGAAGAGAAAATTTGACGAACAAAACCGCAGCCTCTCTTATCGAGAACTGGCCGACGACTTGGTTTCTTATGTCAAGGAAATGGGATTCACTCATGTGGAATTTATGCCCGTTATGGAACACCCCTTTTTCGGATCTTGGGGTTATCAAATCACGGGGTACTTCGCTCCATCCTCTCGATTCGGAACGCCTGAAGATTTTGCCTTTTTAGTGAATCAGTTTCACAAAGCGGGCATCGGAGTTATTTTGGACTGGGTGCCGAGTCATTTTCCCAATGATGCGCATGGACTCTATCAATTTGATGGCACTTCGCTTTACGAACATGCAGATCCCCGTTTGGGATATCACCCCGATTGGAAAAGCTACATCTTCAATTATGGGCGCCACGAGGTGCGTTCATTCCTGATCAGCAATGCGTTGTATTGGTGCGACAAGTTTCACGTTGATGGTTTGCGCGTTGATGCCGTGGCCTCCATGCTTTATCTCGATTACAGTCGAAATGAAGGAGAGTGGATTCCGAACATATACGGGGGCAGAGAAAATCTGGAGTCGATATCCCTCTTGAAGGAAATGAACGCGGCGGTTTATGAAAACTTTCCGGATGTGCAGACCATCGCCGAGGAGAGTACAAGCTGGCCGGGAGTATCAAAACCGGTAAGTGAAGACGGCCTCGGCTTCGGTATGAAGTGGATGATGGGCTGGATGAACGACATGTTGGAGTACATCAAGAAGAACCCGCTCTACCGCAGCTATCATCAAAATCAAGTGACCTTCAGCTTGGTTTATGCCTTTACGGAAAACTTCATGTTGCCGCTCTCTCACGATGAGGTGGTCCATGGAAAAGGTTCTTTGCTAAGCCGCATGCCGGGCGACGAATGGCAGAGATTTGCCAATCTTAGGGCACTTTATGCTTGGATGTTTACCCATCCGGGGGCTAAGTTGCTCTTTATGGGAAGCGAGTTCGGTCAGTTTTCGGAATGGAAGCACGATGAAACGCTTCTTTGGAATCTCCTGAAGTTTGATTTTCACAAAGGTGTCTCTGAGATGGTGAAAGCTATGAATAAGCTTTACCGCGAGGAAAAAGCCATGTACGAATTGAATTTTGAAGCAGAGGGTTTCGAATGGATCGATTACAGCGATAATAAAAATTGTGTCATTTCTTTTTACCGCAAGTCGAAGGGGGCAAAAGAAAAACTCCTCGTGGTCGGAAATTTCACCCCGAATGCACACGAAGAGTACAGAATAGGCGTTGACGAGAAGGGTTCTTTTAAAGAAATTTTCAATTCGGATAGCGCCGAATTCGGCGGAAGCAACTTCTTGAATAAAGGAACCGTAAAAACGAAAAAGGAATCTTTGCATGGTCGCGAAAACAGCGTAAACTTGCGAATTCCTCCGATGGGCTTCACCATCTTGAGGCCATCCAAATAAATACTGAATGAGTCAGAAGAAATTCATTTGCGTGCACGGGCATTTTTATCAGCCCCCGCGAGAGAATGCGTGGTTGGAAAAAGTGGAGTACCAAGATTCTGCAGAACCTTTTCATGATTGGAATGAGCGTATAACGCAGGAGTGCTACGGCCCCAACGGTGCTTCGAGAATATTGAGCGACGAGCAGCGAATCGTCGATATTGTAAACAATTATGCCAAGATCAGTTTCAATTTCGGGCCCACCTTGTTGAGCTGGCTGGAAATCAACCGACCGAAAACCTACCGTCGCATCCTTAAAGCGGATGAGGAAAGCATGACAAACTTCGGTGGTCACGGTTCGGCCATGGCGCAAGTTTACAATCATATCATTATGCCTTTAGCCAATCGCCGTGATAAGGAAACGCAGGTGATATGGGGCATAAAAGACTTCGAGCAGCGCTTTAAGCGAAAGCCGGAGGGAATGTGGCTGGCTGAGACGGCCGTTGATACGGAAACGCTCGAAGTGCTTGCTGAGCATGATATAAAGTTTACGGTACTGGCCCCGCGACAAGGGAAGAAGTATCGAAAGTTCGGCAGCTCTGAATGGAAAGACGGAGTCGACTCAAAGATTCCGTACGTCTGTAATTTGCCTTCCGGTAAAAAGATATGTCTATTCTTCTACGATGGTGATCGTTCGCAGGCGGTGGCTTTTAAAGGATTGCTCGCTGATGGAAAAGAATTTGCCAATTATCTCACCGGGGCTTTCGACGGCAGAACTGAGAATCAACTGATGCATATAGCCACTGACGGAGAGAGCTACGGCCATCACCATCGATACGGCGATATGGCCTTGGCATATTGTCTGAGATATATTGAGGACAATAATCTGGCTCAGATTACCAATTACGGTCAGTATTTGGAATTAAACCCACCCGAACACGAAGCGGAGATTCACGACAATTCTTCTTGGAGTTGTGTGCACGGAGTAGAGCGTTGGCGCTCCAATTGCGGATGCAATACGGGTGGCCGATCCGATTGGAATCAGGAATGGCGAAAACCACTGCGCGAGAGTTTGGATTGGCTTCGCGATGAACTTTCTGCCATTTATGAGAAGCACATCGGAAAGCTACACAGCGATCCGTGGGCTTTGCGGAATGAGTATATCGACATTTTGCTGGATCGAACTCTCGAAAATCAAGAGCGGTTTTTACACAAACATTTTGGAAATCAATCACCAAAAGAGCGCACCCATGTAATGCGACTTTTGGAAATGCAGCGGCACGAATTGCTTATGTATACGAGCTGCGCGTGGTTCTTTGATGAGATTTCGGGGATAGAAACCGTTCAAGTTTTGCAGTACGCTTGTCGCGCCATTCAATTGGCCGAGAGTGAATCAGATGCCAAGTTGGAAGATGCCTTCAAGGAGCGCATCGCCAAGGCGCAGTCGAATTTGATTGAATATGGAGATGGCGCTTCGGTGTATCAGCGTTTCGTCGAGCCGTCGCAGTTGACCTTGACGCAAATCGGGATGCAGTATGCCGTGTCTTCGCTTTTTGCGGAAGATCCGAATAACATCACGGTTTTTAATTACGAGTGCAAATCCACCGAATTCAAGCGAATCATTCAGGGTTCGCAGCGCTTGGCTTTGGGCCGAACCCATGTAAGATCAAAAGTGACCCTTAGCGAGAAGGATTTCAGTTTCGTTGTTATCTATCTTGGACAGCATCACTTAATCGGAAAGGCATTTGAAAATATTCCGTTGCAGGAGTATCAGGTCTTTGCCGAAAAGGTTATCCGCGCCTTCCGCGAATCCAATTTGGCTGAGGTAATTGAAGTGCTCAGAACCTATCCCGATCAGCGTAGTTTTTCCTTTTTCGATATGTTCAAGGACGAGCAGATCAAAATGGTAAACGATATACTGGAAGAAGGATTGGAATTGGCCGCCAGCTCTTATCGTAAGATCAATAATCGAAATTACAACGTAATAAATGTGATGCACAACTCACAATTGAATCCCCCTCGGATGTTGGTTCGAAATCTGGAAATGGTTTTGAACAATGAACTGCGCGAGCTTTTTGACAATGGAGATAAGCGGATTTACATACGTGATTTGAAGCGAGTAGTCGGTGAGATCAAGCGCTGGAATTTTAGCATTGATCACACGGAATTGGATTTTATCTGTGCCAATAAGCTGAACCGAATGCTTGAGGCGCACGGCGAACCTGGCATGGGCAGTCCCGAGCAGTTTGCGGATTTGATTTCCAACGTGCATGAAGCATTGGTCATTCTCGGAAAGGTGGGAATCTACCCCGAGCTGAACCAAATTCAGGATGTGGTCTTCAATTATTTGCAGTATTTCTCTGCCGATTTCAGTACGGAAGTAAGAGAGATACTTTTCAAATTTGCCGAGCACATTAACATTCAAACGGATAAGTTCAAGAAAGTTCGGGTGTAGATATCACCCCTCCGGGGTTTGGTTTACCATGCGGC
>CAZYWJ010000023.1:6661-9917 GCA_964651785.1 uncultured Cryomorphaceae bacterium | reverse complement strand
AAAAAAAGCCCTCTCAATATGAGAAGGCTTCATGTTGCTCAACCTTTGTGAGATTACAAACTCACAACGGAATTTTCTTCGGCAGCTACGGTGCTGGGACGGTAAGCATCAGCTTGCCAGTCGTTTTCCCATCGCTCGCCATCGATTAAGTAACGGAACTCATATTCTTTTCCCGTTTCCAGATCAACGGTAGTCTTGAAAGAACCATCTTTTAGCTTCTTCATGTCAATCGGAGATTTAGTCCACTCGCTAAACTCACCGACCAATTTCACTTCATTTGCTTCAGGCGCTGCCTCTGCAGGCATGCTGAAAGTTACCTTACAAACAGGTTTCGATTTAAGAAACTGCTTTTTAATCATGACTTGTATTTAGATATAACTGATTGCGCGGCAAAGGTAAAGGAAAAAATATCATAGTGTAACTATAACACTATGTTAACTTTTCTTTAAATCAAATCCCTGAAAGCAATGTTTAAGTTCGGATAATGTCTCTCAACTCAAATCGCTTTCAATTTCACCGCAAAAATACCACATGTATTTAATTTTCAGCAATATTTTTCTCAAATTCTTCCGATCGGTTCCATACCTTTTGACCTTAGCGAAAACTCTAGTTGACCAAGTGAATAATTCATTAGTTGAGATCAAGAAAGGCATTTAAATAAATTCAAACCATAGATGAGCGGCATGAGAATCTGCTTAGTTATTGTTTTCTTTTTCCCTACGACTGCCATCCTAGGGCAGGATGCTGCCCGCTATTTAGGTGGAGCTTATTTTCAGGGGTTTGTCATCGTCCATAGTCAGGACGTAGAATCGGTTAAAAATTCTTATCCGCAGGGATTTCAAATTGATTTGGGAAAACACAAGATGTCCGAAAAGGTTTGGAATGCCTGCCTGTGCTATCCTCGATCGGGCGTCTCACTTACTTTTTGGGATTTTGATAATCCCGATGTTTTGGGATTCGGTGCTACGGGTATGTACCACCTTCAACCCGTATTTCGCGCCGATAGGGATTTTAGTTTTTCAGTAAGAGGTGGAGTCGGCTTGTCGTACCAGTCCAATCCGTACGATCCCGTTTCCAATCCCGACAATCAAAGCTACAGTACCACACTTGCCTTTCCCTTGCAACTTGGTGTCGGGCTACACTATAAATTAGGCGAGCAGTGGCAAATTGAGGCTAGATTTCTATACGATCACATTTCCAATGCCAGTATTAAACAGCCCAACAAAGGAATTAATTGGCCCAACGCAGGGCTAGCCATAAGTCGCTATTTCAGGCCGGTTTCATTTCCCGAAAGGGAGAAAACCAATTGGCGAACGGATACCGTTTCTCTTCACCGAACGGATATTACCAGCTTTGCCACCTACCAAGAGCCGGAAAATGGCGTTTTCTTACTGAGCGGTGGATTGGAAGTAAAACATGCCCGACGTATAGCACGACTCAATTCCCTATCTTTTGGAGCGGAATGGATGTATGACACCAATCAGTCGAAGATTTCTGAAGAAATGGGGCGATCATCCGGCCACCATTTGGGTGCAGCCTTGGGGCATGAGTTTATCTTGGGCAAGTTTTTATTCAGTCAGAACTTCGGGGTCTATTTCTTGAAGCCGATTTCTCGTCCTGAAGATGTATATCAGCGCTATGGTTTGGTTTATCGATTTAATCAGGCTATTTCGGCGGGAGCCAATCTGAAAGTGCACGGTCACGTGGCTGATTTTCTCGATTTGAGAATCGGATACAGCTTCTAGCCTCAGTCAACAATAGTATATTTGCGCCAAAATTTACGCCCATGTCTGCATTGATCGAAGAATTGAAATGGCGAGGTCTCATCCAAGACATCACTCCAGGAACCGACGAACAACTCGATAAAGAAATTACGAGCGGCTATGTAGGTTTTGATCCTACTGCAGATTCTTTGCACATAGGAAACTTGGTGCCGATCATGCTTTTGACTTATTTGCAGCGAGCCGGTCATAAGCCCGTTGTTTTGGTAGGCGGTGCTACCGGCCGTGTGGGCGACCCTTCCGGGAAAACCCAAGAGCGAAAACTGCTGAGCGTCGAGGAAATTGACGCAAACGTTGCGGCCATCAAATCGCAATTGGAGCAATTTCTAAAATTCGGTGATGGTGAGACCGATGCCGTGATGGTAAACAACTACGACTGGTTCAAAAATTTCAGCTTTCTGGATTTCATTCGAGATGCCGGGAAGCACATTACGATAAATTACATGTTAGCGAAAGACTCCGTTCAGAGCAGACTTGAGAGCGGAATGTCGTTTACCGAATTCACCTACCAACTGATCCAAGGCTACGATTTTTTCCACCTGAACAAAGAAATGGGTGTGAAGCTTCAAATGGGCGGAAGCGATCAATGGGGAAACATCACCACCGGAACCGAACTGACCCGACGGATGGGCGGGGGTGATGCATTTGCCTTAACGGCACCTTTGGTGAAAAAAGCAGATGGCTCTAAATTCGGAAAGTCGGAAGGAGGAAATGTGTGGCTTGATTCGGAGAAGACCAGTCCTTACCAATTTTACCAATTTTGGATCAATGCCTCCGATGAAGACATTGAGAAATTTGTGAAGATTTTTTCGCTCAAGGCAAAAGAGGAAATTGAAGGCTTGATTTCATCTCACACAGAAGAGCCTCATTTACGCATTCTGCAAAAAGAGCTGGCCGCGGAACTTACCGAGCGCATTCACGGGAAAGAAGCGCTGGAAAGTGCTATCGAAGCGAGTAATATCCTCTTTGGCAAAAGTACCGCGAAGAACTTGCAGGCACTTTCGGAGAGAGATTTTCTTGATGTGTTTTCGGGAGTAGGTCAAGCCGAAGTAGAGCGCAGCGTCCTTTCGCAAGGAACGAGTATAATCGACTTTCTTTCGGAGTCAACGGGTTTTTTGAGTTCGAAAGGAGAAGCTCGACGAGCGCTGAAGGAAAATTCAATTAGCGTCAACAAAGAGAAAGTAGGAGAGGATTACACCGTTTCCGAATCGGATTTGATCAAAGATCGCTACGTATTGCTGCAAAGAGGAAAGAAAAAGTACTTCATCGCCAAGGCGGTTTAATCCATCGCTACCATTAGGTTGCAGCCGCGCACGTCGCTGTAATCAAAGCGTCCGAGTATTTCGAAGCTTCCGTCGGGATGAGTTTTTCCCAAATCTGAGGTGGCAATAAATGAGCACGAGTGCAGGTTTGCCAGATCGATGATATTCACGCCTCCCGATTTACCGGAAGGTAGAATGGTCAGAGGATCGTTG
>CAZYWJ010000023.1:0-6561 GCA_964651785.1 uncultured Cryomorphaceae bacterium | reverse complement strand
AGCAATGTTTTCTTTTTGGTTTCCGAAAGGAGAATCTCGCGCAGTCGATCGAAATCATCTAAAAAGAATCCGCTGCCGGCATCTTCGGATTCTGTGATCAAACGATCGACCATGTAAATAAGTGAGGACCCTTCTCGCTCCAAGTACGAAGGCAATAAGGCCAAAATTCGCCATCCAGACGGATCGCCGTAAAACATTCTGAAAGCATTCAAAAAGCTTTTTTCGTAAAGGCGGATATCCGGCACATAATGCTTGGAAGTAGCGCTACCCGTGGTGCCACTACTAGTGAAAATTGCCAAGCTACCATCGGCTTGACCGCAAACCACCTCATGGGTTTTGAACAGTTCGATTGGCAAAAACGGGATATCTTTCCACTGACGAATATTTTCAGGAGTCATGCCGAGGTGATCGATATATTCCTTGTAAACCGCATTTTCCCGAGCTTGAAAATGAAATACTTTCAAGCACATTTCGTTAAATTCCCGTTCGGAATTAATTTCGAAAATCGTCTTTGCGGAAGGTGTAGTCAAATTAGGGTAAGGATTATGATAATTGTAATTTTACAAAGATAGTTTCCAAATTCATGAACCGCTTTCTATTCTATTTAGGTCTTCCGATTGTCGCTGTTTTTGCGTTGACTGCTTGCAACGAAGAAGATGACTTGCCGAACGAGCCGGTCATCAATTCCGTTGATTACATGCCGGATTCTAAAGAATTGGTTATTGTTTTTACGGATGGCGACGGAAACTTCGGACTGCCGAGTGAGATGGTTTCGCCCCCTTTTCAAGCTTGGGAAGATTCTTCTAACAACGTGATCAACCGATACCACAATAACCTATGGCTTGAGGTGTATGTGCGAGAGCAGGGAACCTATCAACTCTTGGAAGTAGACAATGACTACGGCTTTGATTTTCGCATTCCTGAGCTTACACCAAAGGGGCAGAATAAACAACTTCGCGTTACGGCTACCTATGACTTGGCCTTTGACCTGGAGGCTATAGCCGAATCGGATTTGCTCGACTATGGCGATACGTTGCGATTTAATGTGGTGCTTATCGACCGCGATTTGAACGAAAGCAATATGGTTGAATCTGAAGGGCACGTCTTAACCCAATAATCAGACCGTCTCTAGATTTTTCCCGTCAGCGCTTCCGATACATTTTCGATGTGATCTCCTACTTTTTCTAAGGAAGAAAATAAATCACTATATATCGTTCCGCTTCTCAAATTGTAGTTGCCCGACTCAATTCTGGAAATGTATTCGCGGCGCAGCTTATTTCGGAGCTGATTGATTTCCTTCTCCAGGTTTTTCGCCTTCTCTAAGTTGATGTCTTTCTCCTCTTCCTTTTCCAAATTTTCTTGCATCAAGTCCAGCGCCATATCGATGATGCCGAACATACGGAGTAGCTTTTCACGTTGATCAGGTGTAAACCAAATCTTCGAAGCCGTCTTGCGTTCGATGGTATTGGCCATTTGGTAAAAGATGTCTCCAATTCTTTCCAGATCGCTGCTGATGCTCAAGAAAGCACGCACTTTCTCTGATGATGTTTGGGAAAGTTCCGTAGCTGAGAGACGACTGCAATATTGGGAAATTTCAATCTCCATCCTGTCGGTAATCCGCTCGTATTTTTTAATCCGTGCCAAGAGCTTCTCTTGATTACCCGTGTCGGTTTCGGTGAGAAGACTTTTTACAAAATTCGACATGCGCGAAACCAACTCACCAAAGCGAATCACTTGATTCTTTGCCTCAAGCACTGAAATTTCAGAAAGTTGAATAGACGAGTCGATGTACTCCAATCGGAATTCTTCATCCTCGCCACCGCGTGAACGGACGGTCTTAGAAGCCAGCTTTACCAGTGCCGGTGTAAACCAGATGAGGATGAGTAGATTGGCCAAATTAAAAACGGAGTGAAATGCAGCTAAAGCAATAGTCGCAGCTTGATGGCCCGCTTCACTCTGCTCGTAAGGGTCAGCGGGCATATAGTTTCCGATGAGTTTCAGCACCAGCGGTAGAGCCAAAACCATCCAAGCCGCTCCGATTAAATTAAACAGAGTGTGAATACGGGCGCTTCGCTTGGCATAAACGTTTCCCACCAAAGCAGAAATTTCGGCCGTAGCGGTGGTGCCGATGTTTTCGCCCAGTACCATTGCCGCTGCCACATCGAAAGGAATGACGCCACTTGCGCAAAGCGCCATAGTTAACGTGATGGCAGAAGAGGAGCTCTGCACAATCACCGTGACGATGATTCCGAGAGCTATAAACATCAAAGTCCCCAAAACGGGTCGATTGGAATATTCGATAAAGAACTGAACGAAAGCCGAATTTTCCGTAAAGGTGGGCACCGTATCGATCAGAAATCCAAGTCCCAGAAAGATGAGGGCAAAGCCAATTAAGGCGGTGATCCAATTGCGAATACCGGGCCGCTTTACCAGCAGTAGCGGTACCACGAAGGCGAAAATGATGAGCGCGTAAGTGGTAATGTTTACACGAAATCCCAAAATGGACACCAGCCACCCCGTGATGGTTGTTCCGATGTTGGCGCCCATCATGATTCCGGCTGACTCCGTAAGGCTGATCAAACCGGCATTGACGAAACTCACCGTCATTACCGTAGTAGCACTCGACGATTGAAGCAATCCCGTAAGGGTAAAACCGGTGAGCACTCCCGTAAATCTGTTTTTGGTCATGGAACCAAGAATGCCTCTGAGCTTGCTTCCGGCACTGGCTTGAATACCCTCGCTCATGGTTTTCATTCCATAGATGAAAAGGCAGAGCGAGCCGATCATCAACAAAAATCGGGTGATACCCCACGACATTTTGGTTTCAAACCTCTTTCTAACCGTCCACTTCGCTTCAGGCTGATCAGAAATAAAACCTACCTGATAAATATATCCGGTGGCTGAGTAGAGTTCATCCAGGCGAATAGAGCCGTTTTGATAGGGCACCGTATCCGTATACAGCCACACCTCACCTTCATTTGCCAAAACGGCCGAACGGTTGTAGCGAATTACTACTTCCGAAGGAAAATCGGCAGTAGAACAATCCACTTTCCAGCTCACATTCACCAAATCTTCAGACACATAGGCTCCGTATACCTCAGGAGTATTTTCTGTCTGAGCCATTCCCGTGAAAACGGTAAACAGCAATAAAAGAAGGATGATTAAGGGTGATTTCAACACAGCCGGCAAAGGTATCCTGAACCTGAACCACAGCTACTTTTACGGGGTTAATTTTATGTTAATTCGATCGAGCGGGCGCAGATTCACGGCTCATGTTCCTCGGTAGGTTTTTCGAATTTAACATATAGTGCATCCTTGGTTCACATTCGGCTTTTCTGATAAGCTATTATTAACGACCAATTAAGGTAGACTTAATTCGATCCAAGTACTTTCGGACGCGAGAAATCAGTCATGCCATCATTTACAGAAGTAGTGTGCGTAAGGGGTAAAAACAGTCAGTTTGCCCAATTGTCCAAATTGATCGAGTCGGAGCAATTGAAAGTAGAGTGCATTGATAATGCGGACCAAGTGATCGCTACCATCCAAAGGCGAAAACCTACTTTGGTAATAATGGATTTATTACTGGAAGGAAAGGATGCTATCGATCTGCTTAAGGAAATAGAGCAAAAAGGATTGAAGCGCTATTGCTCGGTTGTAGTGTTAAGTGAAAGAAGTGAAAATTATGTAGAAATAACCGCCCTAAATTCAGGAGCGGACGACTTTTTGGTAAAACCGGTCAACAAACGTGTTTTTATCAGCCGGCTTCGCGCTTGGCTCAGAAGTCATTCAGCCTCGCGGGGTGCGGTAAATGTGACGGAGAACGGGGAGGAAATCATTCTCGATCAAGAGCGGTACATGTTGGTAGTAAAGGGTAATGAGGTGCTGCTTCAGCGAAAAGAGTTTGAGATCATTTCGTTATTGGCGTCCAAGCCAAAAAAGGTTTTCAGCCGTGAAGAGATCAAAGAGCTGGTGTGGGGTGAGCCCAATCACGGTGTCCGAAACAGAACCATCGACGTACACATTCGCAATTTGCGCATCAAGATCGGAAAGGAGTATATCAAGACCTTCAAAGGAATTGGCTACAGCTTTGATTCCGCTTTGGCGAATTAGCGAATTTCGAATACCGGAATTCTCAAATGGCCTTTCTCGTAGTAAGCAGAGTTTTCGTAAACATACTTGAGTTGAGCTCTTGCATCTTTGGCGAATGCCGGATCTTTCATTTTTTTAGACTCAAATGAGCGCCTTAGTGTTGCATCTCTTTGGAGAATCTCGGCGGCGGTTTTCTCAAACAAATAAGATGAGAAATACTCCTTTTGATTTAAGATCGGATCAAAGAAATTCCAGCTAAAAAAGCTGTCTTCGCTTTGCGCATCGAGCGTTACGGCCAAGTAGCGGTTAGCAATTTGATTTGTCGGTATCAGGTAATCTCCTTTGTAAAATTGAATTTTTTCTTTTCGTTCGGATGCACCCACATTGGTATGCGGATAATGCCCTTCGTAGGGATAATCTGACGTTTCATAGTAGGTGGTATATTTCGAAACCACATCCATCAGCGTGTCTTTTTCCAATCGAATCATTTCTACCCCGTTGGCTTTTAGTCGCACAATGGCATTTTCCCAAGCTTGGGGTATAACATAGTATTTTGGTAATACGGAATTGTAGTAGCCTTTCACCTCATTGAAATAAGGAATATTTCTTCGGTAAGGTCTGTTTCTGTTGTACTCCACAAAGGCTTCACCCGACAGCACGCTGTTTGAGTATTCCGCTTCGTAGCCGGGAAAAGAGAGGCTATCTGTGGCTTTCCCGATTTGCCATTTGGTGTAAAAGCTCTCGGCCTCGCGCGTATTCTTGTCAGCTATTGACTTAAGCTTTCTGACCATCGCACCCTTATCTCTCAGAAATTCATCCATCGAAGTGAGAAAGTTGAATGTAGCTTCGACTCTGCGGTCAAATTCCTTAAGCATGTGAGCCTCGGTTGTAAAACCGACACAGTTGAACATGGCTGCGTAGCCCGAGCTGTAGCGCGGATAGTCCAAAAAGGCATTGATTCCTTCTTCGGGCGTTTTGCCTTTAAAGTTGGCATAGGGAATCATCTCATCGCCCAAGCTTTCCATCTTTTGATAGAGAAATGGCTCCAGTTCTCTCTTGAGAAATGTAGCCTGCATCGGGTCGAGTTTCTCCGGGAACGTTGTAAGCAGCGTCATGGCCGGTTGATAGTCGGCGCCATTTGTGGTATGGGTATCAATCAGAATGTGCGGTTTCCATAAATGAAAAAGTCGGCTAAAAGTCAGGGCATTATCTGAATCAGCTTTGACGAAATCACGGTTCAAGTCCAGATTTTTTGCGTTTCCGCGAAAGCCGTAAGACTCAGGTCCCACCTGATTGGCGCGTGTGTGGCTGTTTCGATTGAGCGCTCCGCCTACATTGTAAATAGGAATAATTACATAAACTACTCCCGGTGTAGGTTCTGCCGCTTTTTGCATGACAAAGGTGATCGAAGCGTTTATTCCGCAAGCTTCTCCCGGATGAATTCCGTTGATGATTAAGGTTACTGCTTGTTCATTATCATCTACCGATTCAGGGGCGAACTCGCCTTTGGGATCGATAACGAGGTAGTGCAGAGGCTTTCCCGCATCTGTCATGCCTATGGTATCCAGTCGCGCAGTAGTTGGATGGTCGGAAGCTATCCTCTCGTAGAATGCAATGGCTTCAGCGTAAGTGGGAGTGTAGTTGGATGGAAATTGTGCCACGGCACTAACAGAAGAGAGCAGGAGAATAAAAAGTAGTGTTCGCAATGCTTTTTTTTTGGCGAAGATAACCAAGACGGTGCCCAAATCGGGTTAACAATTAATTAATAGATATAGCGAAATGCTTAACACTGAATTAAAAATTCGACAATACTAGCGTTGTAGCTTTGGCTCTGTGAAAAAAGTATTTCCATTCTTACTTTTCTGTCTGATCACGGCAACGTCGTTTGCCGGCGACAGCGAGAAAAAGTCGAAATCAGAAAGGAGCATTTGCTCTTACACCGGTGTGGTTTTAGATGCAGAGAACGCCGAAGCGTTGACCGGGGCCACTATAAAAGTTGTGGAATTGGATCGAGAAGTGTTTGCCGATTTTGACGGCAATTTCACTTTGGAAAATATACCCGAGGGCACCTACACGCTGGAAATTAGTTTCGTGAGTTACGACACGAAGATCATCGAAGGTTTTGAGATAACACCTGACAAGAAGTCCAAGCGGTTTTTGCTTTAAAAAGGTTGACATTGTTAGAGTTGCGGAATTTATCTCGCAACTTTTTTTATTTCTTTTCGTAGAATGTTACCAAATTGTTAAGAAAAGCTTACCTTTGCATTAACGAGAGGCGAGACATAAATATCGAAAGTCATGAAAACAACATTCAACATATTTTTCTTAGGATTAATGATCTCCGCAGGAGCGTTTGCTCAAGAAGGGGAATTAGTCAGCATTGACGCCGAGACTAAGCGAGCGTATTATACCCGAAACGATGATTATAAAGTTGAGAGCGACGGATCTTTCACCGGAAATATTGTGGCTTAT
>CAZYWJ010000022.1:29008-47040 GCA_964651785.1 uncultured Cryomorphaceae bacterium | reverse complement strand
CCTTTGTCTGCCAATTGATCGAGATTTTGTTTTCGATAAGCAGAAACCATCGCGTCATTGATATCGCCGGTACCCACTCCTAACGGCGACTCTTTAATTATTCCAAAAGAAGTGCTCCATGCGTAAAGTCTGGCGGTGTTGCTTTCTATTTGAGATTCCGTTTTAGGCTGATCCATTTCGGTGGTCACGGCCACTGCCTTTTCGACACGGGCACTTGCCACCGGATCAAACTTTAAAAACACGACAAACAGAACTCCCGCTCCCAGAAGAATGAGAGCTTGCTTTCGCAGGGCAGGTCGGGCAAAGAGCCATTTCAGAAGAAAGAGTACAAAGACAAAAGCCCAATTCAGAATTCCCATTTTACTCGCAGGAAAAACCAAAGACAAACTAACGAACAAAACAGCCGACCACAGCAACATCAATTCCATATTTCGGGTCGATTTTTCAATTTTCAAAAGGAGAATCGCCAAGGCGATGACCATGTAGAAACTGATGTAGGAAGGGTGATGAGCGGGAGAAAAATCGGACATGTAAAACAAGGAAGAATCTCCTGATTCCGCGTATTCGATGGCTGAGGATACAAAACCTGAGACTACCGCCAACAGCGTTCCCCACAGAAAAAAACGCAATCCGATATCGCGAGTTTTTGCGGTCAGTGCAGGTCCCGTTCCCACAATAATCGGAAACAGGATTAAGGAGAGCTTTTGAACCAAATCTCGTGCTCCGCGATCCACATTTTCCGTGTAGATCATTCCTATGAGGTGAAATATGTAAACGGAAGAAAACAGCAGGATGGGAAGTAACCGTTTCTTGTCAATCTCTTTTTTGGCGAAAAGCCAAGCCACGACCAAGAGAATAATGGGTATCTGAATACCGTATTTGAGCAGCGGAATACAGAACGCCAAGAGGTAAATAGAAGCGTGGTAAGGACTAACACCTGCAAATCTCAGCGACAAGTTTTTCAACGGAAACGATCTTTAGTAGATTTTATCAAATCGATGAAAGAAGTGTTTCTCCTCACTCGAAAATATGGTGTTAATTCTCCGCCAAACCCTCTGAAGTAGCGCTCGATGGAAGGCACGGAAGACCCCATAAAATCGAATTTTTCCAAACCCATGGATTTTGACCTTAGTATGGCATTCCAAAGTGCATATGGTCCTGCGATACTTTGGTTCTTTTTTGTTCCACCGGCCAAGTAGTAAGCCGTTTCGTGGTCTGATCCGACTACTACGGCAGATACGATTTGATTATCACGAAAGACACCGATGCTAAATATGGAATCGCTCGAAGTGCTTAACAGGTTTTGGAAAAGTTCGCGATGAAAAGTAATTCCTTGTTCAGTTAATGTAGATTTTATCAAGTCCATAACCAATGTCGGATCAGCATCAAATTCAACCGTGAAATCCTGTTCCGCTCCATCACGTATGTTCTTTCTTCGCTCGGGAGACATTGCCTTCAAAAGCTCATCATCAAAAGTATCTTTCAAATTGAGGAGATAGGTATAAGAGACTTTTATTTCAAATTCCAGTTCTTGAAAAGGCTGGATATCTCGCACATTCGGGGGAAGAGCAATATCAACGTGATCCTTCGGAAAATTAGAAACTAAAAATTCAGCGATACATCTGAGGGCACGTTTTTGTAGCGTTTGAACGGCATAAAGTGAGGACTTTTTTTCTGTAAGAAACAGCCCTATACTCGGAGCGGCAGGTGGAGTAATATGTATTTTCTTACCCAGTCTGCCGTAATGAAAAAGTGCAAACGCTCCCGCAAGTTTATCTTCCTTCTTGCCCGAGAAAATGCCATATCGCTTATACCCTTCACCTGCAGAGCTACTCCACAATTCGCTTAAGAAAAGCGGAATCTGATCATCTACCGGCGCATGAGATGAGACTGATGAAATCTCTCTAATCTTCATAGAGTTTTTTGTATTCGGAGACTTGCCTGTCAAGACAAATTTCAAAATCGTAATTTTTCTTTACAAACCGTCTTCCTTCAGTGCCAAATCGGGAGATCAAACCCGGATTCTTTACAAACCCGGCCATGGCGTCGCAAACCGAATCTTCATTAATTTCTTCCAAGAGCCATCCCGTTTTTCCATCCAATACGACTTCGGGAATTCCCCCTGCCTTCGTAGCAATTACGGCCATTCCCGAGGCGGAGGCTTCCAAGATGCTCACACCAAAACTCTCTGTCTGTGGTATATTCACCAGTACATGTTTTCCTTTAAAAAAATCAGGCATCTTTTCAGGAGCTATTAAGCCATGAAAGAAGATGCTTTTATTCAACTCTACTCTTGCTAACTTTTCGCATAGTTCTCTTTCCGGTCCTTGTCCTGCCAGATCTAGTCTTATTTTCCTTTCGGGAAATAAGGTCAAAAGCTTCAGGAATGCGGAGATCAGAATCGGAATATTGTAAATGGCTTTAAAAGACTTTGCTGAAGCAAATCTGATTGTGTCGTCTTCCACACCAATATCGGGTGGATCAGGATACAAGTTCATATCGATGCCAAAAGGGATCACACAAATTTTGCGGTCGGTGTATTGAGCCGTTTCTTTTCTCATATCTTCAGATGTAGAAAAAACCATATCAGCTCGACTCAGAGTGTGCTTAAGCAATTTTTCGTAGAGATTCCCCGACTTCGGATAGCTATACACATCAGAGCCCCAAACGGAAATACAGTACGTAGTTTTAACACAGAGCGCACCCAGCAAACCGTAACTTGAGGCATAATGGGCATGAACGATATCAGGCTGAAATGAAGTAATGAGCTTTCGAATGGTTGGCAATGATTTAAGATATAGAAGCTTGTGAGCCACTCGACCAGTAGTGGCATTGTAATTCAATGCCGTCAACGTAACGTTCAATTCAGCGTAAAAATCGTCAGAGTTCGGAGTAAGTGAAAAAACCGAAATTTCGATACCTCTCCTATTCAGTCCTTTTACCCATTTTCGGGTATGAGAAGAGGCAGCATCGGATAATATCAGGACTTTCATGAATGCATTGACTTTTCAAGTTTATCAATAACTCCCTGCCACGTAAACTCATCCTGCTTGTTTAAGACATTAAGTTGTTTTTCGCGGTAATCCTCGGGAGACTGACTAATTTGAAACAGTATTTTTTTCACCGCATCCTCACTGTAGTCAATTGTCCATCCAATATTATTTTCTTCGATAAAACGGGCCGCTTCGGTTCCCTTATACCCGATGATTGGCAGACCGTTCGCAACATACTCCATCAATTTCACTCCAAAGGCCAACCTGATATAATCTTTCGGGGGTGGGGAATAAACGGCAATATGAGCATTAGAATATAAGGGTCGTAATTCTTCTCCGGATTTATGTACTACATTGAGGTTATTGTACTGCTTATTTTCACGAAATTCTTTCCATTCGAATGCACGAGTACAAAAGGTCATTTGCACATTTTCCGCTTCAGTAATTCCATTCAGAAAAACAGTCGGATCGTAAACCCCCATACACCCCCCTACATAAAGAAGCCGAAGCGGAGATTCAAGAACTCTTTTCTCAGAATTCATTTTGACCATTCCGGGCCTTAGCACATTTCCTCTCAGATCATATTTTGAAGAGAGGTGATAAAGAAATTGTTGAGAAGGGCAAAAAAGATGAATATCATTTGATTTTAGAAAATTCAATTCTCGTTTTCCGAAGAATCTTAAAACTCTGCTTAGGTAAAAGCTTTTCAAGCCGGAGCCAAAGAATGAATCCTTACTAAAATCCCAATAGATATCGCGAAGGAAGAATCCCGTCTTAATTCCATTATCCAGACAAAATCTTATTACATCGAAGTCCAGTTGCTCTTTTTTAATCAACTTCAAAGGACCGTATTCCACGATTCTTGTGTTCGTCGGGCGTGAGAGGCTCTCAACATATAAGTAATCAAAACGCAAACCGTCTTCGATACACTGTTTTAGCTTATCATAAAGTTTTCTTCGAGCACTTCTATCTCCAACAATTGCAAAAACCTCGTAGCCTCTCTTTTCAAATGCTTCTCTCATCTTTTTAGGTCTGAGGGCGCTACCTGATTCTGCAATCCTTTCAGCTTCCGGATGTAAAAAGATTATCCTCATCGTTTAATTGCACGGGGTTTATTTGCAATATTCAAGAACCAAAAGAACAAGTAAATATTCATAAGCACATTTCCTACTGAAATGGAAACCAAGATGGTGTGGAAATCGAAATCCTGAAGATAAAAGACTATGGTAACCAATAGAATAAGCAAAGTGAATATCAAATTAATGAAAAAGAATTTCCGCTGTCTTTCCACTATCGTAGGCAATATGGAAACCGGCGAAATCACAAAATTCGCGAGAAGCCAAGGGGCCATTATAGAGGCATACTCTCCCGCCATTCGCCAATCACCGCCAAATACGAAATCGAAAATATAGTCTCCGAAAAGAAAAAGGATGCTGAAAGGAATGATTCCGATTCCAAAAAAGGCCAAGGTCGATTTTAAAATCAAAGGCCTCAAAGGTTCATTATTGTTCTGTTTAGCTGATAAATTCGGTGCCAAAACCTGAGCCAACGAAGACCCCAGAACTTGAAGAGGTACTCTGAGGTATCTGTAGGCAAAAGCAAATAATCCCAATGTAATTTCGCCAAATCCCGTCGAAATAATGAGGAGGAGAGCCGTTTGATAACCTTCATTGTAAAAGGCATGCGAGCCATTGTAAAGCGGAAAGTCTTTGTACCTGCGAAACAGGGACTTTAAATTGCCCTCTTGACGAACAGAACTTTCAAGCCATCCTTTAATTGCTTTAGACTTTAGCAGGTTGACTGCAGAAACCAAATTACCCAGAATATCACCGACCACCAAACCCAGTGGCACAGGCTGAAACAATCCGATAAAATATTTGGTAGTATGGTTTGAAGTGGAAGCCAAAATTTTATTTGCTGCTAAAAGATTAAATTTCTGCAACCTCATTGAAACCTGCATCACAATGCTATAAAGCCCTACAATGAATACGGCGAACGGAAAAAGCCACAGAATATCAGCCAGGCCCGAATTGTTAAATGCTTTTGCAATGTACATCCTGAACGGAATTACCAGACAGGAAGCAAGTGTCACAAAAAGCAAAACCCTTAAACACAATCGTGTGAGGAGTTTTGACTCGTGATCAGAATCGGGTAAGATGATTGCCAACTCAAATCGCAATGAAGTGATGACGGTCACCAGGGCCACGAATTTTACAAAAAGCTCGAATGAGGCAAAATCCTCGGGAGTATAGATTCGCGAAATAAAAGGCGCAAATAAAAAGGGCACCACAAGTGCCAACCCATTTCCGGAAAACATGACAGCCACGTTTCGGATAAAAGGATTACTCGAATATTTGCTGAACCACGCCATAGAAATTTTGCGGTGAGGTTATTTCAGAGTATTCCTGTACCACTCTATCGCTTCGGCTATTCCTTCCTTCAGGGTATGGGTGGGGTTGTAGCCCAAAAGTTTTTGTGCCTTTGAGATATCGGCCAAGGAATCTCGGACATCGCCTGGCCTTTCGGGACCATATATCACATCGATATCAGCTATGGCTGAATCATACTTGGCTAAAGCTACCTGAATGTTCCTGATGACCTCGTTAAGCGATGTGCGCTGCCCGCAGGCTACGTTGTAAACCTGATTTAGCGCAGCGGGATTCTCCGTAGTGGCTGCCAGATGATTGATCTGAATCACATTGTCGATGTACGTGAAGTCGCGGGTCTGCTCTCCGTCCCCGTGAATCAACGGCGACTCGTGATTCAAAAATGCCGAAACAAATTTCGGAATGGCGGCAGCGTATGCCCCCTCCGGCGATTGATTGCGACCAAAAACATTGAAGTAGCGCAACCCGATGATCTCCATACCGTGAAGGTTTCCGTATACGTGGGCATATAGTTCATTCACGTACTTGGTTACGGCGTATGGCGATAGCGGCATTCCTATTTGATCTTCTATTTTCGGAAGGTTCAAACTGTCGCCATAGGTACTTGAACTCGCCGCGTAAACGAATCGCGGCACTTTCTGCTCCTTTGCGGCATTCAGCACATTCAAAAACCCGTCGATGTTTACGGAGTTAGTCGTAAGCGGATCGTTAATGCTGCGTGGTACACTGCCCAAGGCAGCCTGATGCAAAATAACATCCATACCGTCGGCTAACTTCAGGCATGTATCGTAATCGCGTATATCGCCTTCAATAAAAACAAAATCGGAATGGGGCAGGAATGGCTGCAAATTACTGCGCTTTCCCGTGGCCAAATTATCCAAACAAAAAACCCTGTTTCCTTCGGAAAGCAGGGATTCACAAAGGTTGGAGCCGATAAAACCGGCTCCTCCCGTTACTAAAACTTTCTTGCCTTTGAGCGTTTGAGTCATGCTCTTATTTCGCGTAGTTTACGGCTCTTCGCTCCCGAATAACCGTCACTTTCACCTGTCCGGGATAGGTCATCTCATTCTGTATCTTCTGAGAAATATCAAAACTCAAAGTATCGGCCTGATCGTCGCTTACTTTTTCGCTCTCAACCAGTACGCGCAGTTCCCGACCTGCCTGAATGGCGTACGACTTGGTTACACCCGGATAGCTTAGCGCTAAATTTTCCAAATCCTGAAGTCGTTTAATATAAGACTCAACCACTTCACGGCGCGCTCCGGGTCTTGCACCCGAAATGGCATCGCAAACCTGAACGATAGGCGAGATAAGATTATCCATTTCCACTTCATCATGGTGAGCCCCGATGGCATTGCACACCTCAGGTTTCTCGCCGTATTTCTCGGCTAGCTTCATTCCGAGAATAGCGTGTGGCATTTCGGGCTCATCATCGGGTACTTTTCCAATATCATGCAGCAGTCCGGCTCTTTTGGCCAATTTGGTATTGAGACCGAGCTCAGCCGCCATCGTAGCGGTAAGGTTGGCCACTTCCCGGCTGTGCTGAAGCAAGTTCTGACCGTAGGAAGAGCGATACTTCATACGGCCCACCATGCGTACCAACTGCGGATGCAATCCGTGAATACCCAAGTCAATGCAGGTTCTTTTTCCGGTTTCGGCTATTTCTTCTTCGATCTGTTTCGACACTTTCTTTACCACCTCTTCGATTCGTGCCGGGTGAATTCTTCCGTCACTAACCAATTGATGCAAAGCCAAACGCGATATCTCCCGACGAACGGGATCAAAACAGCTTAGGATGATAGCCTCGGGCGTGTCATCTACGATGATTTCTACTCCCGTGGCCGCTTCCAATGCGCGAATGTTTCGGCCCTCGCGACCGATCACGCGACCTTTGATTTCATCGTTTTCAATATTGAAAACGGAAACCGAATTCTCAACCGCCTGCTCTGAAGCTACGCGCTGAATGCTTTGAATTACCACCTTCTTGGCTTCCGAACTTGCGGTAAGTTTTGCCTCATCGATGATGGTTTTAATATGCGTCATGGCCTCTGTTCGTGCCTCATCTTTCAAAGCCTTCATCAGCTCTGCCTTTGCGTCTTCAGCAGAATAGTTTGCCGTCTTTTCAAGTTGCGCCACATTTTCAGAATGGGCCTTTTCCAAATCCTTTTTCCGCTTCTCAACGATTTCAAGCTGCTTTCCTAAATTGGATTTAATGGCTTCTATTTCACGCTGCTCTTTTTTGTTCTGCTCAATTTTCTTGCTCAGATTAGCTTCACGAGCTTTCATTTTGTCTTCAGCGCTTTGCACTTTACGGTTGCGGTCTTTGATAACCTTTTCGTGCTCTTCTTTCAGTTGATAAAACTTCTCCTTCGCTTGGAGCATTTTATCTTTTTTGATAGCCTCACCCTCCTTTTCTGCCTCTTCCAGAATAGAGTTTTTCTTCTTAGTCAAAACGGCATTAATGGCCATCCAAGCCAAACCTCCGCCGACGATAACCCCGGCCAAAAGGCCGATAAGTAAATCAGTAATGTTTATATCCATATCTTATTTTCTTTAGCCTCCGAAAAAAATCGAAGGTGCGATACGGAAGATAGCTAGAGCAAACTGTCGATCAGTTCTTCGATTTCACCAATTTCACGATCATCAACTGCAACTCCCTTCGGTGCTGCCATTTCCACTTCTGCCAATTTGGTAGACAACTGCAACGCAGTCATTGCAAGTAAGTCCTGCTTGTCTTTTACAGCATAATTCTCCAAAAGATTTTTTACGCTGTCATCTACTTTTTTGGCGGCAGCCCTTACCATTTCTTCTTCTTCCGGTTTTACCGAAATCGGATAAATACGGCCTGCTATGGTCACCTTTATTGATTTCTCGCTCATGGCGATTCTCTTATCTGTTTAAAAGTGCAATGCACTTATCTATCTCCCGCACCAATTCATTAACCCTGAATTTCATTTCGGCCTTATCTCCCGAACTACTCACGAGAGTCTTGGCCAATTTTACGCGGTCGTAATCCTTTTCGAGGTTCTCGGTTTTGGATTTGGCTTCCTTAAGTTCTGACTCCAGCTTGTTCGCCCGCTCTTTCAGCTTGGCATTTTCGGCTTCCAGTCGAGCTTGCTTGGTCTTGATTTTTACCAGCTTATCTTTTATGGAGCCTAGTTTCAAGGAGACTTCACCCTTTTCCATGTACCTCAAAAATTCTTAAACGTTGTACAAAAGTAAATTGGTGTACAAGATTAACAAAAAGCTTTGGTTTTATAGGTCTCAAATGTTTGCACTTTCCATTGTTTACATTTCATAAAGTCATGGCGCGGTAATTGTCCGAAGGAGTGCTTATTCTTAGTTTCGCAATTCATTTATGAAAAAAATCCTCTTAATTCTTCTTGGCTTTATTACCGCGGTGGCCGGGGCTCAAGAAGGTCAGGCAGATTTCGGTCCGCCACTAGACATACCGCTCTACCTTTCGGGAAATTTTGCCGAACTGCGCCGAAATCATTTTCACACCGGTATAGACATAAAGACGCAGGGCGTAGAGGGACAACGCGTTTTGGCGGCAGACAAGGGAAAAGTTTCGCGAATCAATGTTTCGCCTTACGGGTATGGATTGGCACTTTACATCGATCACCCCAACGGATACACCACGGTATACGGACACCTACTTGAATTTAATGAGGAAATCACCAAGGTGTTGAGAAAAAAGCAGTACGAGGAAGAATCTTTTAGCGTAGACTTTACGCCTGAAGAAATAATTGAAGTAGAAAAAGGTGAACTCATTGCCTTGAGCGGAAACACCGGTGGCTCGGGTGGCCCGCACTTGCACTTTGAAATCAGAAGAACATCTGACGAGCACCCGCTGAATCCCCTAAAATTCGCTTTCGACATAAAAGACGATATCCCACCGCGTATTCGCGGGGTTCGATTTCACCCGCTTAGCGATTCCACGTTGATAAATGGTGAGCACGAGGCGAAGAGCTTTGTGGTTCAGGGCTCCGCAGGAAAATATCAGTTGAAAGCGGGAAGCGACATTAAGGTGTACGGAGCTTTCGGTATATCCGTTCACTCATTGGACTACCTGAACGGATACCCCAACAAGTGCGGGCTTTATGAGGTTCACCTTTCGGTGGATGGCGAAACGGTTTGCCGACAGCGGTTTGATGAGCTTGATTTCTCTACGACGCGCCACATCAATGCTTACAAAGCCTATGATGTATACAAGATTAATAATTGGCATTATCACAAATCATTCATCGAGCCGGGGAATGAGTTGAATATTTACCTTCCGGAGACGAAAAATGGCGGAGTGATTACGCTCCAAGAGCCCGGAATTCACGAGGCTTCTTATATAGTAAAAGATGCCTACGAAAATATCTCCACGCTTGATTTCACTTTTGAAAATCTCAAAGAACCCAATGGTGAGCTTCCGAAAGTTGAGCCTTATGATGCCTACTTTCGGTTCAATCAGCAAAATGAATTCACCTACTTGGATGAATTTAAAGTGGTGATTCCCGAAGGAGCTCTTTATCAAGATCTGAAATTTATTTTCGGGCGTGAGATGCCCCAAGGAGATCAACTCTCTGCAAAGTACACCGTGCACCGCGAGATCGTTCCTTTGGATGATTACATGACCATCTCAATTAACGGTGCTGACATTCCGCAAAAGTTGCGCGACGATGTTTTGGTCGCTCAATATTCCACCACGGGCTACGCCTCTTACCTAACGGGAAAGTGGGAAAGGGATGACTTTGTGTTCAAATCGAAAAGCTTCGGACAGTTTGCCCTCGTCGTTGATAAAGCTGCTCCGGAATTGACTCCGTTGACAAAAACATCGGGAAGTATAAATGAGAATACCGTCTTAAAATTTCGCATTTCGGATGATCGATCGGGGATTGCAGGTTACGATGCGTATCTAAATGGTAATTGGGTACTAACCGAATACGAACCCAAAAATCGAACGATTTTCGTGATATTTAAAGGAACCGATCCTTTGCCTTCCGGAAATGAAGTAAAGGTGAAAATCACCGATGGAGTGGGCAATGAAAAAGTGGAGGTTTATACTTTCTAATGCTTCTGATGGTACTCGAGTAGCCCCTCAATCGGCGCTCTCATGATTTTGTCAATTACAACATCGTAGCGTTCGGCGCGCGCTCTTAACTGCTTTTCAAAGTGGTGGCCTACTGATCCCAATACCCTCAACGTGTATTTTTTATAACCCGGATATTGAATGATGTACCGCTCAAAAAATTTCATGAAGGCATCATCCACCATCTCTTCGATATACGGATGCTCGATATTTTCAGAAGCAAACTTGCTGAATGAAGCCAAAAAGCGATTGGGGTAAGCATCTTTATAAACCGCGTAGATGATTTGATCTTTGGTTACACCGTACTTTTCAGTAAAAGTCTCCTGCATATCGTTTGGCATGAGGTCATTCATAAACTCCCGCACGATCTTGCGACCGATGTGCATTCCGCTTCCTTCATCGCCCAAAATGTATCCGAAGCCGCCCAGATTCAGTTTGATCTTTCCATCATCATAGAGGCAAGAATTTGACCCCGTACCCAATATGGCTACCAATCCTGAACTCGTCTCGTAAAGAGCGCGGCCGGCACCCAGCAAGTCATGCTTGATATGAACTTTCGCGGAAGTAAATATTCGGCGAAAGCCTACATTCATGATTTCAATACTTTTTTCGGTATTGGAACCCGCGCTGTAGAAAAATACCTCATCAATATCGGCGTGAGAATAAGGCGCGAAAGAGATTCTGCGCAGCGTTTCCGAAACGCTTTCATCCGTATGAAAATAAGGGTTGATTCCTTCGCTGCGGAATTCGAGTACTTCGCCCGATGGGGTGATGAGTCTCCAATCCGTCTTGGTTGAGCCGCTATCTGCTATCAATTTCATATAGCGGCAAAACTATGGAATTTAGATCAATGCTATTTCGAGAAAAGAAACTTATTCACGTTTACCAAATTCGCCTTTACGGCATACATCACAATGGATGCGGTATTCTTCACACCAAGCTTTTGCATGATATTTTTTCGGTGTGTATTTACCGTATGCGGACTGAGGAATAGCTTTTCAGCAATGGTCGTATTGGTATGCCCTTCGGCAATCAGGGTGATAATTTCTTGCTCTCGCTCGGATAGTTTAATTGGCTCGCAAGAAAAACTTTCAAAATCATCAGACTCAGGGTCAATATCCACTTGGTGAATGGTATTTAAAATCTGACCGCAGAAGAACTTATGACCTTTGGCAGTATCGCGCACGGATGAGACGATCTCGTTCAAATCACAATCCTTCTTAACGTAGCTCTTTACCCCCGCCTTCAGTGCATTTACAATGGTTTCGCCTTCTTGGTCGGGCGTAATAGCCACCACCTGAACTTTGGGATAGCCGCTAATAATCATCGGAACGGTCTCGATACTGAAGTGGGGAGCCGTAAAATCCAATAATACTACATCCACATGAGATTCTTCGAGCAAATTCATCAAGGCCTCCGGAGAATCAGCCTCACCGGCAATCTCAATATCATCCTGTTTAGAAAGAACGGCATCTAAACCTACACGCACCAAATGGTTACTGTCAGCAATAGCTACTCTGATGTGCTCTGAATTCAATGTTATTTAGAATATGTTTAAATAACAAAGATAGTGGTAGTGAGTTTAGCCTGCCGAATTCTTTTCCACATTTTTTACCGGAACTACCATTCCTTCGTCGGCAAGTTCCACGTTTTCGAATACTTGTCGGGCCTCCTTCCTGAATAGTTCCGTATCGCGGTAACGCGCCGAATAATGTCCCAAGAGCAATTTTCCGGCGTCTGCTTCTTTGGCTACGGCAGCCGCCTGAGAAGCCGTACTGTGGTGGGTGTATGCTGCTCTTTCCAATTCGCCTTCTAAAAATGTACTCTCGTGGTAAAGTAAATTGACCCCTTGTACATAATTTGCCGTTTGAGCTTGATAAGCCGTATCAGAACAGTAGGCGTAGCTGCATGGCGGCTCGGGAGCGTAGGTCAGTTCGGTATTCGGAATCACCGTTCCATCTTCCAAGGTATAGTCGCTCCCTGACTTGATTTGTCGGATACGAGCTACTGGAATACTGTACTTCTCCACGTACTCGGGCTTGATGTTTAGGGGCTTTTCCCGTTCTGAAAAAAGAAACCCGCAGCACGGAACGCGATGATCCAAAGGGAACGAGTAGACTTCCAGTTTTTTATTTGAAAAGATCAGGTTTTTGCCATCCGGTGCAAGGTCGTGCCAAATGATTTCAAACCTCAAGCGAGAATGCGACACCTGCAATTGATGCTCCACGGCTTCTTTCAAACCTTTTTGGGCGTACACATGTAGTTCTCTGTTTCGTCCTAATAAATGAAGCGTGGATATCAAACCCGGCAATCCCAGACAATGATCGCCATGATTATGAGAAATAAAAATGTGATTGATTTTGAGAAAGCGAATTTTGAAACGCCTCAATTGAAGTTGAGTTCCCTCCCCACAATCAATCAAATAATATTGACTATCGTGCTCGAGAAGTTGCGAAGTAGGTCCATGTCTCAATGTAGGAGTGGCGGAACCACATCCGAGAATGGTAACTTCAAATTTCATTCAAGTAATTAGGTAAAAAGTCTGCGTTTCGCCAAATGTTTACAGACCAATCAGGATTTTTTATCCTCTGCTTTCGCTCTGAGGTCACGCTCAATTTCTTCCATCAATACCACGTCGATGGCCTCATCCACGGTAGGCACGATGTCAAAAACCGACTGAAGTTGGGAAATCTCCACAAGTTTTTCGACGGTAGGTTGTAAGGTGGACAGCACAAAAGAACCATTGGCTTCTTTACTCAATCTGTTTCCCGTAAGGAGCGCACTAAGGCCACTCGAATCGCAGTATCGCGTATCGGCCATATCAACGATGATATTCTTAAAACCACTTTTAATCAAAAAAACCAATCTGGTCTTCAGATCAGGAGCATTGAGCGAATTAATTTTTTCGGTCTCAGTGTGGATTATAGCGTATTGTTCTTCCTTCTTAACTGTAAAACTCATGGTTACTGTGGGTAATTGCGTTAGCCAAATATACTAACCTGATTGAGATTATTGCGATAATCAGATTAATTGTTAATTAATCTTACCTGCCAAAAGATAGAGAACGGCCATTCTTACAGCCACTCCGTTTTCTACTTGCTGTAAGATGATGCTATTCGAACCGTCAGCCAAATCGCTGCTTATTTCCACCCCTCGATTTATCGGACCGGGGTGCATTAACACGATGTCCTTTTTAACGGAATTGAATAACTCACGATCCAAGCCATACTGCATGGTGTATTCGCGTAGCGACGGGAAGTAAGCCATATCCTGACGCTCCAACTGGATGCGAAGCATATTGGCTACATCACACCACTCCAAAGCTTTTTTCAAATTGAACTCAACCTTCACCCCGAGCGACTCAATGTATTTAGGCATTAAGGTTCGGGGCCCGCAAACCATCACTTCAGCGCCTAGCTTTTGCAGACAGTGAATATTGGAAAGCGCCACTCTTGAGTGTAAAATATCACCGACAATCACTACTTTTTTGCCTTTCACCTCTCCCAGCTTTTCACGAATAGAGAATGCATCGAGCAATGCCTGCGTGGGATGTTCGTGCGTACCGTCGCCGGCATTTACCACTTTGGCGTCTATATGTTTGGAAAGAAAGTGTGGCGCCCCGGGATTCGGGTGACGCATCACCACCATATCCACCTTCATGGCCAAGATATTATTGACGGTATCAATAAGCGTTTCTCCTTTCTTTACGGATGAGGAAGACGAAGCAAAATTGACTACATCTGCCGAAAGGCGCTTTTCAGCCAACTCAAAACTGAGCTTGGTACGCGTGGAATTTTCGAAAAAAACATTGGCAATGGTGATATCCCGCAAGGAAGGAACCTTTTTTATAGGACGATTGATAACGTCCTTAAAATTGTCAGCCGTGGTGAAAATCAATTCAATGTCTTGGGGGGTAAGTCCCTTGATTCCCAACAGATGATTTACACTCAAACTACTCACTTTCGGTTGATAAGAGGGTTACACGATCCTTTCCTTCCGTTTCTACCCATTCTACCTCTACGCGTTCGCTATCAATGCTATCAACGGTGCGGCCCGTATAATCGGGTTGCACGGGCAGATGACGACTGAAGCGACGATCGATCAAAACCATAAGTTCTACCGTATCCGGCCTTCCGAATGCCAACAATGCATCGAGGCCGGCTCGAATAGTCCTTCCGGTAAAAAGCACATCATCGATTAGGATAACCTTGAGTCCCTCCACCATAAAATCCATTCGGGTATCGCTGGGAGTGGGCGGGCTGCTCTTACGGCGAAAATCATCGCGATGAAAGGTAATGTCGAGATCTCCGTGTCGGAAATTCTTGACACCGGTAATTTCTTCCAGTCTTTTGACAATGCGGTTGGCGAGATAAATACCTCTTGGCTGAAGACCTATTATGGCTGATTTTTGGAAATCGGCGTGGTTTTCTACCAGTTCGTGGCAGAGGCGCGTGATGGTGATCGAAAGCTGATCGCTATTTAGAAGCTCAACGGGATTCACGAAAGGCAAAGATAAGTGATCAATCTTCAATGAATGACTAAACAAGAAAGATTTGAGAAAAAATTTAGACTTACGTTTCTGATTTTTTAAATGAAGCCTTTAGCGTTTTAAATTGGTCAGTAGATCTTCCAACTCAACTGAGATAATTTCCCAGACAATTTCCAGATCAACCCCGAAATATTCATGGATTAACCTGTTTCTTAAATCGCTCAAGTCTCTCCAAGGAATTGAAGTATTTTGCTCCTGAAAAATGTGCGGGATTTGACGAGAAGCTTCACCAATTATTTCAAAATTTCTGATTACCGCATCAATAGTCTTCTGGTCTTCAGAAAACTCCGCAAACTTCATATCAGCCGTGTATTCCAAAATGCGCGAAACTGCGATGATCATATCCTTGACTAAAAGATGCGGATCTCTTCTAGACATAGATCAAGTCCTTTTCGATCTGCTCGAAATAATCCTGCTTAATAGCTCGGCGAGAAACCAAATCCACCTTTTTTTGAAGCAATTGCTCAAGATCTCTCGCTATTTGAAAGAAACGCATTCCGATCTTTCCATTAAGCTCGACAAGTATATCAACATCGCTTTCGTTGTGGTTATCACCTCTGGAATAAGATCCGAACAGCGCTAATTCTGAAATCGGATACTTTGCAATCAATTCACCCTTTGACTCTCTGAGTTTGGCCAGTATGAATTCCTGATTATCCATGAGACTAAATTAGTCAAAGTTCTTTTTTCATTCAGATGAAAAAAAAACTCCTATAACCAACGAGAAATATCCTCTCGAGCTATCAGCCCTTCAAATCCGCTATAATCAAATCAGCGAGTTCTTCGCCGATGCGATCTTGGGCTTCTACGGTGGCCGCACCGATATGCGGAGTAGCTGCTATCTTATCCGATTTCAGAAGTTCTTCCTTAGGCGTAGGTTCATTTTCGAATACATCCAATGCCGCTGCTGAAAGATGTCCGTCTTGAAGCACTTTCAGCAAGGCATCTTCATCGATCACTCCCCCACGTGCTGCATTTACCAATACGGCACCACGTGTGATCATCGATAATTCCGTATGGCCGAAAACTGCCTGACCATTTGCCTGTTTAGGGATATGAACGGAGATAGCTTGACTCGATTTGAGCAGCGTTTCCATATCGACTTTTTCCACTTTTACATTCACATCACCGTGTCCCTCAACGCGAAAACTCACATTCGTATCCACGTCATATACATCTGTGCAAATCACTTTCATTCCTGCACCCAGTGCATAACCTGCCAATGCTTTCCCGATTCTTCCGAAACCAACAATTCCCAAAGTTTTGCCGCGCAGCTCAAATCCTTTGGCGTATTTCTTTTTTAGTGCTTTAAACTCTGATGTTCCTTTAGCCGGCATCTCTTTGCTCGCATCGTAGGTAGATCGCGCCAAGCTGAAAAGCTGACCCATAACCAATTCGGCAACGGACTGAGAACTACTCGCAGGGGTATTGGCTACCGTTCGGCCTTTTTCACGAGCGTACTCCACATCAATGTTGTCCATGCCTACTCCGCCACGACCGATAAACTTCAGCCCCGGACAAGCATCAATCAGATCTTTACGCACGGTTGTAGCACTTCTCACGCAAAGAGCCTTCACGTCATTTTTATTGATAAAATCTGCAAGATCTTCCTGAGCTACCTTATCGGTGATTACGGAAAATCCTGCTTCTTCAAGTTTGGTCTTTCCCGAGGGTGAGATCCCGTCATTTGCGAGTACTTTCATTTATTTTGGTTTAAGCGGTTCTTTCTAATTCTTTCATCACGTCTACCAAGACTTGAACACTGTCTTTCGTAAGCGCATTGTACATCGAAGCTCTGTATCCACCCACGGAGCGGTGTCCTTTCAGTCCGTTAATTTTGGCCTCTTTCCACATTTTGTCAAATCGTTCGGCGTGAGCACTTTCGTCCTTAAGCACAAAAGTGGGATTCATGGCGCTTCTGTCTTCTTTAGCCGTGGTTCCTTCAAATAAAGGATTCCGATCTATTTCGCCATAAAGCAATTCGGCCTTGGCATTGTTGCGACGCTCCATTTCCTTTACGCCACCTTCTTTCTTCATCCACTCCAGTGTGAGCATGGAGCCGTAGACGGCAAATACGGGTGGTGTATTGAACATGGAATCCTTCGCATCGTGCACTTGCAAATCAAGCATGGAAGGGATTTGTCTTCCCGTTTTTCCTAAGGCTCCTTTCTTAACAATGTAAACGGTAGTACCCGCAGGGCCCATGTTTTTCTGTGCGCCGGCATAGATCAAATCGAATTTCGAAACATCTACCGGTTTGCTGAAAATATCGCTGGACATATCGCACAAGAGCGGCGGATTGCTATCGGGAAAAGACTTGAATTGCGTACCGAAAATCGTATTGTTTGAAGTGAGGTGAAGGTAATCCACGTCATCGGGCACGTTATATCCTTTCGGAATGTGGGTGAAGTTATCTTCTTTACTTGAAGCCAAAACCTTCGCTTCACCCAATAGTTTTGCTTCTTTGATGGCTTTAGAAGACCACGAACCGGTATCGACATAAGCCCCTACTCCGCCTTCTTTTTTCATAAAGTTGATGGCACTCATATAAAAGCCCAAGCTCGCTCCACCCTGAAGAAAGAGAACGGTGTATCCGTCAGGCACTTCGAGGAGTTCTTTGACCAAACTTCTGGCGCGTTCCATCACTTCTACAAAGTCGGAACTGCGGTGAGACATTTCTATTATGGAAAGGCCCGTGCCATTGTAATCTAAAATTCCTTCGGCGGCTTGTTTAAATACTTCCTGTGGGAGCACGCAGGGTCCTGCGCTGAAATTGTGAACCATCGTAATCGCTTTATGTTAGTTGCCGCTAAAAATCAACGGCGAGGCAAAGCTATACGGAATTTTCTTTTCGGCAATGAAGGTTGGTATTACCTCCGTATTAAAACTTCATTCGCCGATGAGCGGATTTATTTTATCCCTTTTCCTGTTTAAATCGGGGCGATCGGGAAAGTTAAATTGGGCACCTGTTTCAGCGCTGCGCGGGCGGGTCATATCAACGAATTCGTTCAATTTCCAAAAAT
>CAZYWJ010000022.1:24185-28908 GCA_964651785.1 uncultured Cryomorphaceae bacterium | reverse complement strand
AGCGCACCGTACCACTCACTCGGTTCGATAACGTCCGTTTCACCATCGTGCTTCAACTCTTTTCGGTCTTCGAACTCAACGTACTTTCCGTTTGGTAACAAAACATACATTCGGTATGCATGCATTCCGTCCTTCAAAGGAATATTCCAATTAAACAATCGGAATGACTCATCGTCAGGTTTAAGCTTTACGACCTTAGGAAGCGAATTGAACGGATAGTCGAAAGTCTCTTTTTCATCAAAAGCTTTGATCAGGAGTTCTTCAAATTTGGCGGAAGCTTCCAAACGCTCATCTGCGGTTTCAGCTGACCCGATCTGATTTTGAAGCTCAGCCATTTCCGCTTCGAGCTCGGGCAAATTTTGGCCTTGAGCCGAAAAAACCAATAAAACTGAAAATGTGATAGCGGCTATTCTCATAGTGAACGTATTTAACGAGATTGGGGATAGCCTATTGCAATGCGTGCCTTAGAGGTGCATGAATTCCTTCTTCTCGATGAGCTTTTCTTCGCTTTCGCGGAAATCGGGATCGTCTACGCAGCAATCTACCGGACATACGGCGGCACATTGCGGTTCGTCGTGGAAGCCTACGCATTCCGTGCACTTATCCGTCACGATGTAGTACACGTCCATATCGCCGGGCTCTTGCTCGGCATCAGCGTCATATTTATTTCCCATCGGAGTAAGGACTTCTCCTTTCAAGTCGGTTCCGTCGCTCATACGCCACTCTACGCCCCCTTCATAAATCGCATTATTGGGACACTCTGGTTCGCAAGCTCCGCAGTTGATGCATTCATCCGTTATCATTATGGCCATGGCAGTCTGTCTTTTTTCTGTTGAATTATGATCAATACTTTTGCAAATATAAAGTTGAACGGGTCACTAACGAATTCTAAAGGCAATTAATGTCATCAAATAAATCGGCGCTAAAAGAAAAGCTGCACAAAATGCACTTGATCTTTCGCGACCTTTCAAACCCTGAAGCGGCTGAAACGCTCAGTGCCGCAGATATGGAGAAATTCAGTCAAACTTCGGTGCATGCGCAAAATCTCAATCCTTGGTTTACCGAAGAGAATATATTCAAATCGCTGGAAGGATTCGCATACATGCTGCGGCCTGAAGCGGTTGAAAAATGGCTGGAAGGTTATGAGCTTTCGTCAAAAGAATTAAAGCGAATCGGATTGGTTTTAGCCGGGAATTTACCCATGGTTGGATTTCACGATATCTTGTCGGTATTAGTTAGCGGTCATCACCCGATGGTGAAGCTATCGAGTCAAGACCGACTATTGCTTCCGCTGATATTTGAGTTGCATAATGATTTGACGGAAGACGAAAAGTTCGAAATCACTTGGCTGCACGACAGAAAGTTGGAAGGAATTGATGCGGTGATTGCTACGGGCTCGAACAATACCTCGCGGTATTTTGAGTACTACTTTGGCAAATACCCGAACATCATTCGCAAAAACAGAAATTCGGTGGCCGTCATTTCAGGCGAAGAAAGCGATGAAGAATTGAAGCGTTTGGGCGAAGATATTTTCAGCTATTTCGGCCTGGGCTGTAGAAATGTGTCGAAGCTTTATATCAAAGAGGGTTTTGACTTAGACCGTTTTTTTGGTTCGATCATCGATTATCACCCCATTGTAAATCATCACAAGTACGCCAACAATTATGACTATTATAAGGCTTTGTGGCTCATGAACAGAGAAGACTTACTGGATAATGGCTTTTTACTTTTAAGAAAAAATGCAGCCATATCAAGTCCGGTCGGCACATTGAACTACGAGCGATTTAGGGATGATAATGCTTTGGTGGAAACATTATCAGAACACAGAGATGAAATTCAGTGTATCGTTTCCAAAAATGATGTGCCTTTCGGCAAAAGCCAAAAACCCGAATTATGGGATTACGCCGATGGGGTTGATACGGTGAAGTTTTTGACGAAGCTTTAGACTATTTATTCGGGAGCGTATTCAAAGCAGCCGAGGGGGCGCGGCGTAGTGTACGGATTATTGACAATATCAGAAGCCGGCAGATTTCCCGAGCTCGTTCCTTGTCCTCTGACTTCCGAATCTTCAGTCAATCGAAAGTCACCTGCTGAAAAATTTACAAATCCGGGATTAGCGCCTACCAGGATATTGCCTGAGAAAAAAGACTGATTCAATTCAAGAAAATCTTCTTCTTGCATTCTAATCAGAGCACCTTCAATATTAAGATCGATATCTGCTGACTCTTCAAAATCGAAGCCAAGTTCGTTCAGGCCGTTTCCGTAAAAAATGCTGTTTCGAAAATCACTTTGAATGATATTACCGACCCCTAAAGTTTGTGCATCTGCCTGATAAAGATTCGATATGAATACGGCAGGGGTCTGTCGGGTAGATGCCGACCAATTGTTGGCAAATGTGCAATGCGCAAATTGGTATTCACCTGCGCCGGTAAGGGCCATACAATGCTGCCCACCCGCGCTTACCAGAAGATTCTCAGCTCTGATTCGATAGTTCCGACTAAAAATTCCTGCTACCGAATTATTTCTTATTGCGACATTTTTCAAATCAAGCCTATTACTCACCAAAGCATTCGAAATGTCGAAATCAAATGGAGAAGGTTCTACCTGAATGCCTATAAAATTGTTTTTGATGATGGTATTTTCGAAAGAATTGGTTTCAGATCCTCCCAATATCCAAATTCGATCCCACTGCCCCGGCTCTTCATCGAAGAAAGGCTCAAGGCGATCTCCTTGAAAAACCACTGATTCACCCATTGTGCTACCCGCTTGGATAGAACCATTCTGAAAAATCCACAGCCCTGCGCCTCGATGAAAATAGACTTGTGCGCCCGGTTCAACTATGAGGCGCTGACAGGAATCAACTACCGCATAGCCATAAATGACGATCGGTTTATCGGCCGTCCAGGTTATTGTAGCACAAGGATCGGGATCGATCAAGGTGTAAGCGGGAAGACCATTGGTAGGAAAGACAGTGGGCGTATAGAAAATTGCATCCAAGCCATATGCGAAGAGCGTAACGTATTGGAGATTCCCGTTGATCGAAAATTCTATTACCCCCAACTCTAAAGCGGAGCAAAGTTGCGCGGGATCTATGGTCACCTCCACAAAAACGAAAGCACTGTCGTTTGGCCCGATTTCAATATCTCTGACGGTGGCACCCGAAATGCCATCGGCATTTAATCGAAAAGGATCGTAATTGTCGCAAGAATCGATAACCGAAATTCTATCAATCGTTACAAATTCATCGGAGCGATTGTAGACCTTCAAAATTTGAGTAGCCGAACCTACACTTTGAAAGATGGTGTCGAAACTCACGGTATCGGTAGAGAATTCCAATCGAAAATCGGGCGAAGTATTGAATTCTTCCTTTTTGCAGCCGGTCGTAAGCACTGCAATGAGAATGAATATCGGAATGATCGAATAAAGTAAATGCTGTACTCGGAATTTCACCTTGATATAACTCCTTTTCTGCCGACAATATTACAATTTTGCCTTGAGTATTTTCAGAATTAAAAGGTTTGCGTACATTTGCAGCCCGAATAATAAAAGCGTCATGAAGAAAGGAATTCATCCTGAAGATTATAGACTGGTGGTATTTAAGGACATCGCAGCAGATTTTGCCTTTTTGTCACGTTCAACCGTTCCATCTAAAGAGACCATTGAATGGGAAGATGGCAATGAGTATCCGTTAGTGAAGTTGGAGATTTCAAGTGCATCTCACCCATACTTTACCGGTAAAATGCAATTCGTTGATACTGCAGGTCGTGTGGATAAATTTCGTAAGCGTTACGCGAAATTCGAGAAAAAATAAGTCTTTCATAACCGTTTTTTAAAAGCCTTCTCTTTTTCGGGAAGGCTTTTTTGTTTTCTTTGGTTTCATGAAATTGTTTCTCATTGACATAGACCGAAAAAGACTTTTACCACTCACTTTCTCACGTCCCGCTTGCGATCTATTAATTGGTATTGATACCATTAGAGACAAATGGGAGAGCGCTCTAAATCTCGACGTTGTTCCACTGACTGCTTCTTACCTCGCCTTTGGTGAATACAATGACAGCGATGCGATGCTGATTCACGGCTCGGCTATTCCCACGCGCGATTTGGCTATAGCCATACACGAATTGGAAGATGATGAGATGATCACTCATCGCGGCAGGCTCATTGCCGTAAAGGCTTCAAGCGATGAAGTAAAAGAAGTTCAGGCCAAGATAGATCGAGGTGAAGCCATCTCGTTTACGCAGTTTGACCGAAAGGAAACGACGTACGATCACGAACTCACTGTCATTGAAAAACCTTCAGATATTTTTGCTCATAATGGCAAAGTTTTACGATCCGATTTTGAAAGGCTGACGAAGAATTACCACACAACGGATTTCACCAGAGACATTTCCGTAAAAGGCGATGAGATTTACATAGAAGATGGAGCCAAATTGAGTAATTGTGTGCTCAATGCAAGTGACGGGCCTATCTACATCGGACGAGATGCGGAGATAATGGAAGGGGCTCTGATTCGCGGACCTTTGTCGCTCGGTGCTAATTCTACAATCAAAATGGGAGCAAAAATCTACGGCGACACTTCGATAGGCTGGCATTGCAAAGTTGGTGGAGAAGTAGGAAACTCAGTCATCAACGATTTTTCCAACAAGGGACACGATGGGTACTTGGGCAATTCGGTGATCGGTTCTTGGTGCAATTTGGGAGCAGACACGAACACGTCAAACCT
>CAZYWJ010000022.1:0-24085 GCA_964651785.1 uncultured Cryomorphaceae bacterium | reverse complement strand
ATTCGGTGATCGGTTCTTGGTGCAATTTGGGAGCAGACACGAACACGTCAAACCTCATGAACACTTACGGCGAAGTGAAAGTATGGGATTATTCCAGGGAAGCCATTGTACCTACGGGTAGACAATTTCACGGCTTGATTATGGGAGACCATTCCAAGTCGGGGATCAATACCATGTTCAATACCGGTACGGTGGTGGGCATGTGTGCAAATATTTTTGGCGGCGGCTTTCCCGATAAGTTCGTCCCTTCATTTTCTTGGGGCTCACCCGAAAAAGGCTTTACCGAATACAGAATGGATAAGGCCGAAGAAGCAGCAGCGGCTATGATGGCAAGACGAGGAATAAAGCTATCAAAACGTGACAAAGATGTTTTCGCCCATGTCGCAGAACACGACAGAAAGTACCGAAAATAGCTTCATTCCGACTTTGGCACGACGCTTGACTTTTATGCGTTCGTATAAAAACAGGCGTCATTTATGACATATTGGCGCAATTCGGAATAGAACAATATGATCGATAATAATCTTTGGGACCCGCAGGATTTACAGGATATAGTGGACAATGACACCGAATTCATTCCTCTCATCACCAACGAGGATGAAGAGGAGATGAATAATGAGGAGACTCCTGTAGAACTGCCAATACTACCGATTCGAAATACCGTGTTGTTTCCCGGTGTGGTAATCCCTATCACAGTAGGAAGAGATAAAAGCATCAAGCTCATTCAGGAAGCATACAAGGGTAATCGAAAAGTGGGCGTGGTTAGCCAAAAGGAGCAATCCATTGAGGATCCGCAATTTGATGATTTGAATAAAATCGGAACGATAGCCAAGATCATGCGCTTACTGAAGATGCCCGACGGAAGCACAACGGTCATCATTCAAGGTAAAAAACGCTTTGAATTGATAGAGCCCGTGGTGGAGGAACCCTATTTGAAGGCTCGGGTGAAGGAATTTCCTGAGATCAAACCCGAAACGGGTATGAAAAAATTTCAGGCACTGGTAGATTCTCTAAAAGATCTGGCATTACACATCATCAAGCTATCGCCGAATATCCCTTCAGAAGCTCAATTTGCGATCAAAAATATTGAAAGCCACAGTTTCTTGGTAAACTTCATTTCGAGCAATATGAACGCTGAAGTGAAGGATAAGCAAAAGCTTTTGGAAATAGCCGACTTGCGAAAACGTGCTGAGTTGGTACTCGAATACCTGAGCAAGGAGCTACAAATGCTCGAGCTGAAAAACGACATTCAGTCCAAGGTAAAAGTAGACATCGACCAACAGCAACGCGAATATCTTTTGCATCAGCAGATGAAGACCATCCAAGAGGAACTGGGTGGCAATCCTCAAGAGGAGCTGATATCTGAGATGATGAAGCGCGCCGAGAAGAAAAAGTGGAACGAAAAAACCGAGAAGGCATTCAACAAGGAGTTGGATCGATTGAAGCGAATGAATCCGCAGGGAGCCGACTACTCAGTTCAGCTCAATTATCTTGAAACACTGCTCGATTTGCCATGGGCTGAGTACTCCAAGGATAAGTTTGATCTGAAACGAGCGCAACGCATTTTGGATCGCGATCACTACGGTTTGGAGAAAGTAAAAGAGCGGATCATCGAGCACTTGGCTGTGCTGAAATTGAAAGGTGACATGAAGTCTCCCATTATTTGCTTGTATGGCCCCCCCGGTGTTGGGAAAACCAGTTTGGGAAAATCGGTAGCCGAAGCTCTCGGAAGAAAATACGCCAGAATGTCTCTCGGTGGTTTGCGTGATGAAGCAGAGATTCGCGGACACCGAAAAACTTACATCGGAGCCCTTCCCGGAAGGATAATCCAAAACTTAAAAAAAGCAGGTACTTCCAATCCTGTCTTCATTTTGGATGAGATGGATAAATTGGGGAAAGATTCTCACGGAGATCCTTCATCCGCCATGCTGGAAGTGTTGGATCCCGAACAAAATTCCACTTTCTACGATAACTATATCGAGTTGGATTACGACTTGTCAAAAGTTATGTTTATCGCTACTGCGAATAGCTTGAACACGATCCATCCCGCCCTGCGCGACCGTATGGAGATAATAGAAGTGAATGGCTATACGGTAGAAGAGAAAGTAGAGATCGCACGCAAGCACCTTTTGCCAAAGCAAATCAAAGAAAACGGTCTTGATAAGAAGTTTATCAAAGTCGGGAAAGCCGTATTGGAAAAAATCGTGGAAGAATACACGAATGAATCAGGCGTGCGTAGCTTGGAAAAGAAGATTTCAAAATTGGTGAGAAACCGTGCAAAGGAAATTGCCATGGATGAAGAGTTTACTCCGACCATCACCATTGAGCAGTTGGAGGATATACTGGGCCCCGCCCATGCCAAGGACAAATATCAGGATAATGATGTGGCAGGTGTAGTCACGGGATTGGCTTGGACACCCACCGGCGGCGATATTCTCTTTATTGAAAGTTCGCTTACCAAAGGAAAAGGAAAGCTCACCCTGACCGGAAACTTGGGCGACGTGATGAAAGAATCTGCAATGATTGCATTGGAATACCTGAAATCACATAGCGATTCGCTGGAATTGGATCAGGAAGTTTTTGACAATTGGAATGTACACGTGCACGTTCCTGCCGGAGCTACACCAAAAGACGGGCCTTCTGCGGGTATTACGATTCTTACTGCATTAGCTTCAATCTTCACTCAGCGAAAAGTCAAAAAATACCTGGCGATGACGGGTGAAATAACTTTGCGTGGTAAGGTGCTTCCCGTGGGTGGCGTAAAAGAGAAAATATTGGCAGCGAAGCGAGCCAATATCAAAGAAATCATCATGTCTTCTAAAAACCGTAAGGATTTGAAGGAAATAAATCCCAAATACATCGAGGGCTTGACTTTCCATTTTGTTGATGAAATGATGGAAGTGGTGGACAAGGCTTTGCTTACCCAAAAGGTAGAAGAGCCACTTAAGGTAGCCTGATTTCAGCAAGTTTTTTGCTCTGCGGCAATAGACGGAATTTTTTTCCGTTTTTTGCTTCGAGATGTTTAAGCGGTTCACGGCGATAGTCATGCTACTATCCGGTTTCACTTCTGTCTTGGCACAAGACAATGGTCAAACCAACTTTCAGATACTCCAAACCATTTCTCCGGCCCGGATAGCAGCCTTGGGCGGAAATGCCATTGCCGTAAAGGATGGCGATCTGAACTTGGGGCTTGTCGCTCCTTCCCTGCTCGACTCAATGAGTTCCGACCAAATTGTTTTTGGCTACACACCGTTTTTTGGTGAGGCCAATATTTTGCATGCGGGCTATGCCAAGCACATTGACAGCGTTGGTACTTTTTCGCTGGGCATTACCAGTCTGGGGTACGGCGATTTTTCCATGACCACCGAAACCGGAGAAGTAATCGGTTCCTTCACGGCAGGTGAGTATTTGTTCCAAGCGGGATACGGCAGGCAGCTAGATGACCGATTCTCGTTGGGAGGAAATCTCAAATTCATTCTCAGCGAAATGGCCGAATATAAGGCCACCGCAGCGGCTTTGGATTTGAGTGCTACCTATTACAACCCGGAGAAGCTTTTTACGGCTACCTTTCTGGTAAAGAATCTGGGGACCTCGCTTAGCAGCTATCGTGACGATGTACATGAAAAGATGCCATTTGAAATTCAGGCAGGGATTTCAAAAAAATTGGCCAAAGCCCCCATACGATTATCCATGATCGGTGAGAATCTCCAAAAATGGGATTTAACTCCGGAACGAACCATAACGGAAATTGACCCGTTGACCGGTGAAGAAGTGGTGACAAACCCGGGCGGTTTTGGAGAAAATCTCATGCGCCATTTGATTTTCAACGCCGAAATACTCCTCACTGATAATTTTAATTTGCGCATAGGCTATAATTACAATAGGCGACAGCAGCTGAAAGTAGACGATAACCCCGGAGCGGCAGGCATCACCTATGGTATAGGATTGAGGGTTGCTAAGATTCACCTCAGCTATGCTCGCGCTGCATATAGTCCTGCAGGTGTGAGTAATCATTTTACACTCGGCGTCAAGTTTGACGATTTCAAAAAGTCATAGGGTAATTCCTTTCAGGTATTGCTATCTTCGCAAGCCGTGGAAAAAAAGATCAACATAGCCATCGATGGCTATTCATCTTGTGGTAAAAGCACATTGGCGAAAGGTCTGGCCAGAGCTCTGGGCTATTCATACATCGATTCGGGAGCAATGTACAGAGCCGTAACGCTATTCGCCCTCAGAAATGATTTGATTCGCAATGGCGAGGTAGACGAAGAAGGATTAATTGATCAACTTTCGTCAATTGACGTAGACTTTATAAATAAGGATGGCGTAAATACGACTCGCCTGAACGGAGAAGAAGTCGAAAAAGAAATTCGCACACTTGAGGTATCGTCTATCGTGAGTCAGGTAAGCCGAATACCTGAAGTAAGAGGTAAGTTGCGAGTTATGCAGCAGAAAGCCGCAAAAAATGGTGGTGTGGTTATGGACGGGCGTGATATAGGAACCGCGGTGCTTCCCGATGCCGAATTAAAAGTTTTTATGACAGCCGACCCGGAGATACGTGTCGAGCGCCGTTTTGCTGAGCTTTTGGCTAAGGGAGAAAAACTCAAGCGAAATGAAGTACGTCAAAATTTAGCATTGCGAGATCAGCTTGACACTAGCCGAAAGGAAAATCCACTAATCCAAGCTGAGGACGCTCATGTTTTGGACAATACCGACTTTACCGAAAATGAGCAATTGGAACTGGTGTTAAAATGGGCTTCTGAAATCATTCAGGACTAACCAGAGCTTCTGAAAGGACTTCTTCGATTGACTTTTTATCATCATAGAAACTAAGCACTTTTTGCATTACGGCATCTACCGTAGCGTCGGGACATGAAGCTCCACTCGTTAAGATTATTCTCAGGGGTTTTTTATCCAAAATCCAATTCTTCGTGACTTCCAACTTTTTCTCGGGATAGTTGAAGTGATGAATTTCATTTCTGCCCTTTATTTCATCCGCTGAATTGATAAAATAGGTCGGCATCTTTTCTTCACAAAGCTCGACAATGTGCGACGTATTTGAGCTATTATAGCCGCCTACCACAAGAGCCAGATCTGCTCCCTCTTCTAATACGCCCAGTGTTGCTCGTTGATTGTCGTTAGTGGCATAGCAAAGGGTATCTCTGGTATCGGCAAAGTGATTTTTATAGTCCGATTCTCCGTAGTGATCGATCATAGTTTGCTTGAAATAGTCAGCTATAGCTTGAGTTTCGGTAGCCAACATGGTGGTTTGATTCACAACTCCGACTCTCTTCAGGTCTTTCTCAGCATTAAAACCTTCGCTGTATTTTCCGGCGAATTCGTCGTAAAACTCTTTAGCAGGCCTCACATTTTTTATGAACTGAGCCAATTTTTCTGCTTCATCCATATTTAAAATAACTACAGACGGAGCACCCTGATAGCTATGTGAAAATGTGGCCCTCGTCTCTTCGTGGTTTAACTTCCCGTGAATAACGACGGTAAAATCCTCTTTCCCGAGTTGGTCAGATCTTTTCCAAACTTTTTCGACGAAAGGGCAAGTCGTATTGTACTTCTCAACTTGAATTCCCTTTTCCTTTAAAAGTTTCATTATTTCCACGGTTGTGCCGAAAGCAGGTATAATGACAATATCCTCGGATTTCAATTCATCCCAATCTACAAATTGATTACCATGGGTGTCCATTATAAAATGAATACCCTGACGCTCTAAATCATTATTCACAGTCGGATTGTGAATCATCTGACTCAACAAGAATATTCGTTTACCCGGATTTTCTTCAAGAGCTTTGTAGGAAATCTCAATGGCATTTTCTACTCCATAGCAAAAACCAAAATGACGCGGAATTAAAAACTGAACGCTTCCGAAATCCAAAACGGATGGCGTAAAATCTTTCTTTCTTGGATCCGAAATTTTTCGCGCCTCCTTTACTTTGGCGATAATCGGTGATCGATAAAATTCGGGGACGTTAAAACTCTTCATGAAAAGAAATATCTAATGGCCAAACAGCAAATTTAAAGTAATGTTGTTTGCAGAAAGACTTAAGTTAGGGATCATTTCAATCGATTGCTAACTATTAAGACCTAAGCGCCTATTATTTACCATATAAATATCTTACCTTTGCGCCTCTTAAAAAAAAATGAGGTGTCATGGTGGCCTCTTATATAACTAAACTCAGTCCTGCCATGAAGGATTGATACAAAGACTGCCTTTTTTTATGGCAAATGAAGAAAAAAAGGTTTCTGAGGAAACCGAAAACACTCAAACAGCGGCTGAATCAAAACAAGCTGAATCCACTGATAAGTCTGAAGCTAAATCAACGGAATCGAAAGAACCCAGAGCTGAAGATAAAAAGGACACTGTGAAAGCTGACGCAGACAAGAAAGATTCTACTCAAGCTGAGGCAAAAGAACTGGCCGATAACGCTGATGTAGAAGAAAACAAAACAGCAAAAGATCGCACCTTGGAAGTGAAGGATGAAGATCCGGACGGCAACGACATCGTAACACGTCAGCGCGAAGAAGCCGTGGAACGCGATGATGAGGATGGCGACGAATTAAATCTTTACGAAGGACAAGAGGATTTCGATCCTGAAAACTTTGATTGGGAGAAATTCGAACAAGGTGCTCAGGAATACAATGAGAAAGAGAGAGCTGACCTCGATGAGATGTATGATGATACACTCAACGCAGTGCAGCAGGGTGAAGTAGTAAAAGGAACCGTAGTTGACATTACTAAGAAAGAAGTAGTAGTCAATATCAACTATAAGTCTGAGGGAATCGTTACGGCTAATGAGTTCAGATATAATGAAGATCTGAAGATCGGAGACAAAGTAGATGTTTACGTAGAAAGTCTTGAAGATAAAAACGGTCAACTTGACATTTCACACAGAACTGCTCGCATGCACGAAGCATGGAGAAAGGTAAACTCTGCACTCGAAGAGGACACCATAATCACAGGAAACATTAAGTGCCGCACAAAAGGAGGGTTGATAGCTGATGTGTTCGGTTTAGAAGCCTTCTTGCCGGGTTCGCAAATAGATGTAAAGCCTATCCGTGACTACGATATGTACGTTGGCAAGAAAATGGAATTCAAAGTGGTTAAAATTAACCACGAATTCAAAAACGTTGTTGTTTCGCACAAAGCTCTTATCGAAGCTGAGTTGGAAGAGCAGAAAAAACAAATCATTGGTGGTCTTGAGAAAGGACAGGTTCTGGAAGGAACGGTTAAGAATATTACTTCTTACGGCGTATTTATAGACCTCGGAGGTGTAGACGGTTTGATTCACATTACAGACCTGAGCTGGGGACGAATTAACCATCCTGAAGAAGTCGTTGAACTCGATCAAAAGATCAATGTAGTTATTCTTGATTTCGATGATGACAAAAAGAGAATAGCTCTTGGCCTGAAACAACTTACCGATCATCCTTGGGATACCTTGGGTGACGATGTTCAGGTGGGAAGCAAAGTAAAAGGTAAAGTAGTAGTCATTGCTGATTACGGTGCATTTGTTGAAATTGCTCCCGGCGTGGAAGGATTGGTTCACGTTAGCGAAATGTCCTGGTCACAGCACTTGCGCAGCGCTCAGGATTTCTTGAACGTAGGTGATGAAATTGAGACGGTAGTTCTCTCCATTGACCGTGAGGAAAGAAAAATGTCCTTAGGTATTAAGCAATTGATGCCGGATCCATGGGCCAGTATCGTGGATAACTACCCGGTGGGAAGCAAGCATAAGGCGACGGTAAGAAACTTCACCAATTTCGGAATATTCGTAGAGTTGGAAGAAGGTATTGACGGATTGGTTCACATTTCCGATTTGAGCTGGTCTAAGAAAATCAAGCATCCTTCAGAATTCTGCAACATTGGTGATGAAATGGAAGTAGTTGTTCTCGAAGTCGATCAGGACAACCGACGATTGAGCCTCGGCCACAAACAACTTGAAGAAAATCCATGGGATGTATTCGAGTCGGTATTTTTAGAAGGCTCTAAGCATGAGGGTACCGTTACAAATATCGAGAACAATACGGCTACGATCGCAATGCCTTATGGTGTTGAAGCAGTTGCTCCCGCTAAACACCTGCGCAAAGAAGACGGCAGCAATATCAAAATGGATGAACGCGCCGAATTCATTGTTTTAGAATTCAATAAGAATCAGCGAAGAATCATGGTTTCACACACCAGAACTTTCGAAGAAGATCCGAAGTTGACGAAGGCGAAAGAAGTCGCTGAGCGCAAAGCTTCTTCTAAGGCAGCTTCGAAAGCAGTACAAAACATTCAAAAAGGACAGGAGAAAACTACTCTTGGTGATTTGGATGTATTGGCCGGTCTGAAAACCGAAATGGAAAAAGATGAAAGGGCATCCTCGAAAGGGGATGACAAATCATCTGACGCTAAAGAAGAAAACTAAAATCTTCTTCAATTAAAAGGAAAGTCGCGCTCTGCAGAGCGCGGCTTTTTTTATGTTCAAAAAAAATCACGGAGATAATTTTGAATCATCGATAGTCCGCATTATATTGCGGTTCGGATTTAAAAAGATTATCGACTTTTTTGTTGACGCTTTTTAATGATGAAGCCAATAGTGGAGGCAATTCCACGAAATTTTTAACCAAATTTTTAACCAAAAACAAATTCTTATGAAGATGCATTTTACAAAAATGTTGTCAGTCTGTTGCGCCATTGTTATCGGCGCTTTCATTACGACTGAAACTAACGCTCAATGCCTTACGGCAGGGTTCGGACAGTGGCCTTCAGCAGCCTTTACGCCTGCTTGTAATGGCTCAGTTGAAACTATTTCTACGGCAAGTTGGACTGATGAGTACAGTGAAGTAGTCGTTACTGCAGGAGAGAATTATACGTTCTCATCCAGTGTTGCTACTCACCTTATTACTATTAGTGCAGATGGTGGAGCTACCGCTGCTGCATTTGGTACGGGTTCGGTTGCATGGACTGCTACCGTTTCTGACACTGTACGTTTCTACACTCATTTAAGTGCAGCCTGTGACGGAGAGCAAATTTCTCACAGCAGAAATGTTGCATGTGGAGATACGGATTGTCCTAATGGTAATATTGGTGACTCATGTGATGATGGGGATCCCAATACTTTTGGTGACTCAATTCAAGCTGACTGTTCTTGTGCAGGTGCTCCTGCTACAGGAGACTGTTTCAATGAAGATGCCTTTGCTACTGCTGATGCTCCGGCTAATAATATCACTTTAACTATTTCTACTTGCAGTTTTCAATCTGAGTATTCTACGATTAATTCCGTTGTAGCAGGAAGTACTTACGAGTTTAATATCGTTGAAGGCGGATACATTACACTCAGAAGAGATTCTGCTGCCGGAGCAGTTGTAGCTCAAGGTAATGCTCCGATTTCTTATACATCAACAGATGGTGCATCACTATTCCCTCACTGGAATACTGACGCGGCTTGTGGTACTGCTACTACTTGCGTAGAAACTACCATTCAGTGTACTTCTTGTGGTACTGAATGTCCGAATGGAAATATCGGAGATCCGTGCGATGATGGCAACCCACAAACAGAAGGTGAAACCATCCAAGAAGATTGCTCATGTAGTGGAGGTACTATTCCTCCGGCTAATAATGACTGTGCGGATGTAAACAGCCTGCTGCAGTGCGGTCAGTCTATCGACGCAACTACTGAGGGAGCTACTGAAGCTTCTAATGAACCATCAGGTTGTGGATTCACGCCTTTCGATACTTTTGACGTATGGTATGCTTTCCAAGCTAACGGAACTGACAATTATACCGTAACCGTTGCTCCCGGTGCAGATGCCGTTTCTTGGGATGGTGTACTTTATGTTTATTCAGGACCATGTGCTGATTTGACGGAAGTTTCTTGCTCTGATTCATCTTTCAGTCAAGGTACTGAAGCAATTGAATTGATTGCACCTGCTGCGGGAATCTATTATGTTCAACTTTATGACTACAGTGGTACAGACTCTTACACGATTAGCCTTGACTGTGAGTCTAGCTGTTCTCAGCCATTCCCTGCCGTTGATCCCGGAAGCATTTCAACCACTCAAGTTGGAAATGGATATCTGACCGAGTGGGATGCAGTTCCAGGTCAAATAGGATGTCAAATTCAGGCTAGATTAGCTGGCGGACCAGGTTTATTAGGTGCTCAAATAGTGGGAGGCGCTAACGCTGATTCATTTGTTATTCCTTTTGGTGTTCTTCAACCAAATACGGATTATGAATGGAGAGTAAGATGTGGATGCTCTCAAAATCCTATCGTTGCCGGTCCATTTAGTGCATGGCAACCATTTTCGACTCCGGGTTCGGCGATTGCTTCTCAGCCTAATCCTACTGAAGGCCAATCTAACGTAACTTTCACAGTCATTGAAGACAGCTATACTACTTTGGAAGTTTATGACATGAGCGGTCGAATGGTTGATGCGATCTTTACGGGTAACGCACAAGCTAATAATGATTACCGTTTTGAATTCGATGGATCGTCACTCCCTAATGGAGTTTACATCTACCGTCTGACTACGGAAAACGAAGTTGTGAATGAGAAATTTATTATCGCGAGATAATTGATGTAATTATTTTCATAATTGGAAAAGCCGGCTTTTATGCCGGCTTTTTTTATGTTAAGCTTATGTAATTACAATTCTGCTCAACAGTTAGGGGTGATTTCAATATTTAATCTTTAACATTTTGATTCTTGAAAAAAGGATTGTAAATTGTCGATCTCGATAGTCAGTCCGTCTTGTATTTAAGACGCTTTATCGAACCAATGACATAATTTAATGTCCATTTTTTAATCAAACATTTTAACCAAAAACAATTTCTTATGAAGATGCATTTTACTAAAATGCTTTCGGTCTGTTGTGCCATACTATTTGGTGCATTATTTACGACTGAGGCAAATGCGCAATGCCTTACGGCAGGATTTGGTCAGTGGCCCTCATCAACTTATACTCCTGTATGTAACGGATCTGTAGAATCTATTTCTACTTCAGTTTGGACTGATGAATATAGTGTAGTTAATGTCGAAGCAGGCCAAGAGTACACTTTTTCATCTAGTGTTTCCAGCCACTATATTACCATAAGCGCTGATGATGGCGCGACTGCTGCAGCATTCGGAACAGGTTCGGTTACTTGGACGGCCGCTTCTACGGGTACAGTCCGATTTTACACTCACTTGAGTTCTGCCTGCGACGGTGAACAAACTTCACATACAAGAAGTGTTGCTTGTGGTTCTACCGATTGCCCGGACGGTAATATTGGTGACTCATGTGATGATGGTGACCCGAATACTTTTGGCGATGTTCTCCAAGCTGACTGCTCTTGCGCAGGTGTTCCGCCTACAGGAGACTGTCTGAATATTACATCTTTCGGTTCAACGGATTTGAGTAGTGCAGCAAATGTTTTGGTGAGTATAAGTACTTGTTCATTCCAATCCGAATATTCGACGATTACAGGCGTTTCTGTGGGTGAGGATATTGAATTTAATATTGTTGAAGGAGGGTACATCACTGTAAGAAGTGATTCGTCTAACGGTCCGGTTGTAGCTCAGGGCGTGGCACCTGTTACCGTTTTAGGAGCAAGTGGTTCTGATCTTTTTCCTCATTGGAATACAGATGCAGCTTGTGGCACCGCTTCCACCTGTGTGGAAACTACCGTTCAATGTATTTCATGCGGTAGTGACTGTCCTGATGGTAACATCGGCGACCCTTGTGACGATGGAAATCCGAATACAGCGGGTGAAACAATTCAGCCTGACTGTTCTTGCGGAGGTGGTTCGGTAATCCCTGCCAACGACAATTGTGTCGGATCTATAGCCCTCGCATGTGGTGACTCTATAGAAGGAACTACTGAAGGTGCTACTTCATTTATTAATTCACCTTCCGGCTGTGGATTTACGGCTACTTCTCAATTAGATGTATGGTACAGTTTTGAAGCAAACGGAACGAATGACTACACTGTATCTGTAGATGCAGGAGCTACTTCTTCATCTTGGGATGGTGTATTATATGTTTATGAAGGTACTTGCGATAGTCTGTCTGAATTAGCTTGTTCAGATGCTACTTTTAGTGGTGGTTCGGAATCAGTAACACTTTCTGCACCGGCTGCAGGAATTTACTACGTTCAGTTCTATGATTTTTCGGGATTTGACACGTATGCCGTATCACTCAGCTGTAATGAAAACACGGATTGTCCTGATGGAAATATTGGTGACTCTTGTGATGATGGAGATCCGAATACGGAAAATGATGTAATTGGTGAAGACTGTGTTTGTGCGGGTACACCGATTCCCGAAGGTTGTTTAAATACGTCTTCATTTGGTGATGCTGATATTTCCGTTGAAGGTCCTACGGGTGAGTTGATTACTATCTCTACCTGCTCTTATGAAGAGGAATTTTCTACCATCACCGGAGTGCCTGCAGGTGAGGATATTGAATTCACACTTTCCAGTGGCGGTTATATTACGGTAAGATCAGATTCTTCTGACGGAGCTGTTGTAGCAGAAGGATTCAGTCCCGTAACCGTTCTTACTGCGAGTGGTTCTGACCTCTTTCCTCATTGGACGGTTGATGATTCTTGCAACACAGATGATTCATGTGTTACGACGACTGTACAATGTACTACCTGCGATACGGAATGTCCTGATGGCAACATCGGAGACCCTTGTGATGATGGTGACCCTAACACGCTGGGTGACGTAATCGGAGAAGACTGTGTATGTGCAGGAACTCCTGCAACGGGAGATTGTCTCAATACATCATCTTTTGGTGATGCTGATTTAAGTGGTGAAGCAAACAATCTAGTGACCATTTCTACATGTTCTTTCCAAGAAGAGTATTCATCAATTACAGGAATCTCTGCAGGTGAGGATATAGAATTCACCATTTTAGAAGGTGGATATATCACTGTGAGAAGCGATTCTTCTGACGGACCGGTAGTAGCTCAAGGATTGTCCCCTCTAACCGTATCAGGAGCGAGTGGTGCAGACCTTTTCCCACATTGGAATACAGATGCAGCTTGTAATACCAACGACGTATGCGTAACAACAACCGTGCAATGTCTAACCTGCGGAACTGACTGTCCTGATGGTAACATAGGCGATCCATGTGATGATGGAAATCCGAATACTATTGGTGAAACTCTTCAACCTGATTGCTCATGTGGAGGTGGAATTGTGGTTCCTGACAATGATAATTGTGAAAGCGCTGCAAGTCTGAATTGTGGTGATTCTATTGACGGAACGACCGACGGAGCAACTGAAGCAACTAACGTTCCTTCCGGATGTGGCTTTTCTTCCTTCGACACTTTTGATGTGTGGTATAGCTTTGAAGCAAACGGAACCGATAATTACTTGGTTACGGTAGCTGCCGGATTGGATTCCGAGTCTTGGGATGGAGTTTTATATGTATATTCAGGTTCATGTGCTGACACTCTCGTTGAAATAGCATGTTCTGATTCTACTTTCTCAGGAGGAACTGAAGCTGTTGCTCTAGAGGCTCCTGCAGCAGGCATATACTACGTACAATTCTATGACTACAGCGGAACGGATAGTTACACTGTTTCTTTAGAATGTGAATCAAACTGTGCAGAGCCCTTCCCGGCTGTGGATGAAAACAGCCTCATGACTACAATCGGTACCAATTCGGTCGAAGTATCATGGGATCCTGTTGACGGTCAAATCGGATGCCAGCTTCAATTAAGATTTGCTGACGGTGCCAGTATCACCCGGAACATTGTACTGGGAGAAAACGTAGGAAGTCAAACGATTCCAGGCTATCTTTTAGACTTTGATACAGACTACGAATGGAGAGTTCGATGCGGATGCTCATTTGACCCGCTAGTTGTTGGTCCGGTTAGTTCATGGCAACCATTCTCTACTCCGGGCTCTGCTGAGTTGACCTCTTTCCCAAATCCAACCGAGGGACAATCAAATGTGACTTTCACGGTTATTGAAGAAAGCTATACAACTCTGGAAGTTTACGATATGAGTGGACGATTGGTTGATGCAATATTCACCGGAGTTGCTCAGCCAAATAATGATTACAGATTTGAATTTGACGGAGCAACACTACCTAACGGTGTGTATATCTATCGTCTGACTACCGAATCTGAGGTGATTAATGAGAAGTTTATGATTGCGAAATAATTTAAGCAATCCAATTATTAAAAGCCGTCTGCCTTTGGCAGGCGGCTTTTTTCATTTCCTGAATTAAGGTGTATTTTCGCCCACCTTCATGTTGCGAATATGATAAAGATTGTACCATTTAAATCAGTAAGACCGCCCAGAGATAAAGCTCACTTAGTAGCATCTCGTTCATACGTCTCGTATACTCCTGCGGCTTTGAAAAGAAAACTTTCAGAAAATCCATATTCTTTCATTCATATAATCAATCCTGAGTTTGCCTCAGGCGAATCCATAAAGAGAAATAGCCCTGAAAGATTTGAGAAAGTAAGAGAGCGGTACAATACTTTTCTTAACGAAAAAACTTTAAGGAGAGATGATCAGTCAGCCTTTTATCTTTATGAACAATCCACACCTACCGATAACTTTATAGGAATCATAGGGGGTGTTTCAACCTCAGACTATAAAAAAGGCCTGATCAAAAAGCATGAGCAAACTCTGACAAAAAGAGAAACAATGTTTTGTAAGTACCTCGATGTATGTGGATTCAACGCAGAACCTGTACTGCTCACTTATCGGGAAAACATTTCAGCCATTGACACATTTAAAGCTACAAAAAAGCTAGAAAGGCCTGAATATGAATTTACTACCACAGATAAAATAACTCATAAACTTTGGGTGATAGCTAATGATGGTGACATCCAACGCATTCAGGCTGCTTTTAAGAAAGTAGAAGCATTATACATTGCAGACGGACACCACCGCATGGCTAGTTCTTATCTTTTATCAGAGAAAAAATTGCTCACTAATCCTAACCACTCAGGAAATGAAGAATATAATTTCACAATGGCATTGATCATACCCGGGGAAACACTCAAAATTTCACCTTTTCATCGATTGATAGGAAGAGAAATGAATATCTCAGATGATGAACTGCTCGAACTAATTCGCTTCAAATATGATGTCAAAAAGGTAAATGACAGATTTCTACCTGACACTAAAAGACAATTCGGACTGAGATTGAAAAAAGGTTGGTTCATTCTGACCCTGAAAAATTTTGAAGGGGATAACACTGCATTGTGTCATCTGGATTCAGTCATTTTAACGAATACGGTTTTAGAACCAATATTGGGAATCTTCGATCAAAAGACCGATAAGAGAATCAAATTTATTCCCGGAAATTTGGATTTAGCCTTATATGAGAAAAATATTGAGAAAGGTCAGTCTAAAGCTTTATTTACATTATCACCGGTAACTGCAGAAGAACTTTACGCTATATCGGATGAGGGTAGTACTATGCCACCCAAAACAACTTACATTGAGCCTAAGCTCAGAAGCGGACTAACCATTATGAATCTGAAATAGTCCAAAAAAATAAACTTCGGTCATCTCCTGCACTTACTAATAAATTGTCGTTAACCCATTTTACCACATTAACCGAGTGGGTATGACCTTTTGTTCCGACTCTTTGAATCCTCAGAGGTTTTCGCAGATTTCCCATTTCCCAAATTTTTACGGTTTTGTCTCTACTTGCCGTTGCAATTTTTTGACCGGATGGCGAAATATCAATGGAATAAACGGCGTAATTGTGAGCAGGAATTTTATCGTATTCAATAAGTTGATGATCTCTTAGTTTCCATAAACGAATATGACCATCTCGACCAACGGTTATCACCTCATTATCCGATAACCATACCATATCATAAACTCCTCCTTCATGGCACTTTACATCATTCAATACGTTGTAGTAATCTGTTTCCAATATGCGAATATATCCATCACCGGATCCGACAAACAGTAACTCTCCGTTTGCGCTAAGCGAAGCCGTACGCAATTTTGCTTCGGAAATGGGCAAAGACAATTTTAGTGAGTAATCTGCATGATCAACTATGGACAGAAGTCCGTCACCACCCAAAAAGTACAGATAAGGTTTAAGTGGGTGACTTAAAATTTGAAAGATCGCTCTATTATGGTATTTTAAATGTCTGATTTCTTGTCTGGATTGTAAATCAATTACATGCACTCCCCCACTACCTTGTCCTACATATAAGTGATTAGCCTGCTTTTCAATTGAAAAAACAGCTTGGTCAGTACGGATTGAAAAAGGATCGGGCTCCAAATTATTGCTTTGCCATACACCTACCATTCGATCAGCCGAACCAGAAAAAATTCGATTTGAAGATTTATCTAAGTGCAGAGTATAGACGGCCGCAGCATGACCCTTAAGTTCCTTTTTTAATTCAGCGTACATATTAATCTTCAGACTTTTAAAAAAAAATCGATCAACCGAGCCAATTTCCCGACGAACTCTTCAATTTAACAATTCATTAATTCTGCATCAGTGCATTTATCATTCGGATGCATTAATCTTGCACCAACTAAAAAAATTAAATCATTATGACCAAATTTAGACTGTTCAGAGTAGCGCTTTTTTCTGCTGCAATGCTCTTTTCAACCCTGACATTCGCTCAGAGCGACCTTATAATCACAGCACTCTATGATGCCACCTTGACAGGCGGTACACCAAAGGGTGTTGAAATTTACGTTTTAAACGATGTTGCTGATTTAAGTATTTATGGCTTGGGATCAGCAAATAATGGCGGAGGAACTGACGGAGAAGAATTTACTTTTCCTGCAGTTTCGGCTACCGAGGGCGACTTTATTTATGTTTCTTCTGACAGTGCCAACTTTAATAATTTTTTCGGTTTTGACTCTGATTATGTAGATGGGTCAATGGCCATTAATGGCGATGACGCCATTGAATTATTTCAAAATGGTGTAGTCGTAGATCTCTACGGAGACATCAATGTAGATGGAAACGGTGAAGTTTGGGAATATGTTGACTCTTGGGCTTATCGAGCCAATGGTTCAGTCCCTACGCCTACTTTCAATGCCGGTGATTGGATAATACCGGGAACAGATGTTCTCGATGGAGAGACGACTAATGCTTCAGCATCACAACCCGTTCCTGTAGGTACTTTTGACCCTGATGGAAGTACTACCATTACAACCTTAACTATTCAGGAAATTCAAGAAACCACCGATCCTTCCGGAGCATCGCCTGAAGTTGGGGAAACTGTAGAAACTTCAGGAATTGTTACAGCAATCGGGAACGGAGGTTTTTGGATTCAAGACGGAACGGGAGCTTGGTCGGGAATTTTCGTACTGGATGGTGCAGCTATTGTTACCAGAGGAGATGAAGTAACCGTACAGGGAGCCGTTCAAGAAAATTCTGATGTAACGCGGATTTCTGCTACATCGGTTGCCATCTCATCAAGCGGAAACCCGGTGCCTGCTCCCACTTCCGTATCTACAGGTTCGGCAGGGGTAGAAGAATTCGAGTCCGTACTTCTCTCAATCAACGGAGCCATTTGCGTAAATGCGGATGCAGGTTTTGGAGAATACGTTCTTAATGACGGATCAGGTGATTATTTGGCGGATAACCTCTTATTTGATTTTACTCCTACTTTGTTTGCAGAGTATGACGCCGTAGGAATCGGCTACTTTAGCTTCGGAAACTATAAACTTCTCCCTCGTGATGCCGATGACATTGAAGATACCGGAAACAATCAATTGGTGGTAGGTTTTGCTTCTGAGGAAGAAGATGTGCTCGAAAACGATGGAACGGTTAGCTTTGATGTGAACATCGTAAACGCTCCTCTCTCTTCTACCGCTGTTGATGTTACCGTTACGGGTGGCACAGCCGTAGGTGGTGTGGATTATGTATTCAACGGACCTTCGACCTTAATCTTTCCCGGTTCTAGTACTACTGCTCAAAGTTTCACAATTACTATTTTGAACAATGGTATAGAAAATGAAGACAAGACCATCACTCTCGAGTTGACTAACCCGACCAATGGAGCTCTACTTCTTCCGGATGCATTGACAATTACTATACTTGATGATGAGATTGCTACAACGGATATAGGTATAGTGGCCGAAACTGATGTAGATGGTGTTGCTGTTAATGACGGAATGGAATTCACGGTATTGGGAACGGTTTTAGGTAACAATCTATCCGGTTCAGGACAGCAATTTACCTTGATTGACAATACAGGTGGTATAGGCGTATTTAGTTCTTCAATCGTTTCGGATTATGTGGTAACCGAAGGCGATCGCCTATTGATCACCGGTACTGTAAATCAGTTTAACGGACTGACTCAGCTGGCACCTTCGTCCATTGTTTTAATCTCACAGGGAAATCCACTTCCTAATCCTGTAGCCGTTACGGAATTGGGTGAAGACACGGAATCACGATTAGTGGTATTCGAATGTGCTACGATTATTGATCCTTCAGATTGGACCAACTCCGGTTCAGGTTTCAATGTGGAAGTTACGAATGGAACGGATACCATAACCGTGAGGGTGGATAATAACACCGACCTTTATAATGAGCCTGCTCCAACGGGAGAATTTGACGTAGTGGGAATCGGCGGACAATTTGACTTTTCAAATCCTTTTACGGAGGGATACCAACTTCTTCCCAGAAATAGCTCTGATATTTCGGAGTCTTCTTGTGCTACTCCGACTTGCGAGAATCCTTTCCCCGCAGTTGATCCGCTTAGCTTAAATACAACGCTTTTGTCTAATGCGGTATTGACCGAGTGGGATGCAGTTCCCGGTCAAATAGGATGTCAGATTCAAGTAAGGTTTGCCGGTGCTTCCTCACTTTTAGGTGCAAAAATAATCGGCGGAGTAAATGCGGACTCTTTTGTAATTCCGGGCTCAGTACTTCAACTAGGTCAAAATTACGAATGGAGAGTACGATGTGGATGTTCTCAAACCCCACTGGTGGCCGGACCTTTCAGCCCTTGGGTACCTTTCTTTACCGGTTCAGGTTTGCAAATGGCTTCATCACCAAACCCAACTGCAGGTCAGTCTTTCGTAACATTCAGCGTTGCCAAAGAAGAAATGGCAACCTTGGAAGTATATGACATGAGTGGAAAAATGGTGAAAGCAGTATTCAGCGGTTTGGCTCAACCAAATGCTGATTATCGATTTGAATTTAATGGAACTGATTTGCCAAATGGTATATACATCTATCGTTTGACTAGCGAATCAGAAGTTATTACTGAGAAATTTATGATTTCGAAATAAGCGAGATTTAGTAGATGCTAAAGAAGCCTGTCCCTCCCGGGCCGGGCTTTTTTTATTCTGAGGGGATTGCTAAAACCAAGAACTCGTCAGTTAATACCTAAAGATCTGGAGTTGGTAGCGATTAAAAAGCAATTAATCGATTGCAGTGTATCAGACTTTTAATTATCTTCGGACCGTTAGTGTACATTTTACACTATCAATCATTCAAACCAAATTTTAAACCAATGAAAAAACTAGTTTCTTTTCTAATGGGGCTATTCATTATCGGACTGGCCTACTCTCAAACTGAAACCTTGACCTTCAGGGTGGACATGAATCAACAAACGGTTAGCACGAACGGCGTCCATGTAGCCGGTGACTGGCAAGAAGAAGCAGGATTCGGGAGCGACTGGCAACCGGGAGCAAGCGCTATGGATGACACCGATGGTGATGGAGTATATGAACTGTCCGTTCAAGTTCCCGCCGGAACATACGCTTACAAATTTCTTAACGGTAACAATTGGGGGATGGATGAGTCTGTTCCGGGTCCTTGTAATGTAGGCGGTAACCGTTCGATTGAAGTTGTAGCAGGAGGAGTTACCACCGATCCGTTTTGTTACGCGACATGTGAAGTATGTCCGATAGTAGGAAGTGATATAACTCTGACACTTCAGGTGGATATGTCCCAAGTTGTATCCGTTGATGCGGCAGGTGTCAGTGTCGGAGGTACTTTCAACGGGTTTACACCTGAGCCCATGAATGATCAGGGAAATGGTATTTGGAGCCTTGATGTAACCGTAGCCTCCGGGTCAACCGTGCTATGGAAATATATCAACGGTACTGATTTCGAAACGAATACTTCAATAGAATCCGTTCCGAACGAATGTGGTGAAGATGATGGCTTCGGAGGAAACAACAGAGCACTCGTAGCTCCTGAAGTAAATACCGTACTCGACCCCGTTTGCTATGGCTCATGCGAAGCGTGCATGGATCCGGGAGAATTCTATGATCTAACCTTGATTGTGGATGCCTCCGAGCTAGCTTCTATCAATCCTGCAGGTTTGCATGCTGCAGGAACGTTTAATGGTTTCTCTCCACAGCCAATGGTCGATGAAGGTGATGGCACCTACAGCTTTACAACAAGCGTAGAAGAAGGTTCAACCGTACTTTGGAAATACATCAACGGACCTACTTTCGATGATGAAGTAGAAACGGTTCCCGGCGCTTGCGGTCTGGGTGATGGATTCGGCGGTTTTAATCGGGTACTCACAATGCCTTCTGCCGATACAACGGCAGGTCCGGTGTGCTTTGGTCAATGTGTGCCTTGTGAAGTAGTACCCGAGAATTTTATGTTGACACTGATTGTTGACGCCTCCGATTTGGATATGGTTATTCCTGAAGGAATTCATGTAGCAGGAACCTTCAACGGTTTCTCCCCAACCGCGATGGCTGATGAAGGAGATGGTACCTATTCTTTTACTACTATGGTTGCAGAAGGATCAACGGTACTTTACAAATATTTGAATAGCACGGATTTCTCGGCTGCCGAAGAAGTTCCTGAAGCTTGTGGAGAAGATGATGGATTTGGCGGATTCAATCGAATCTTGACGATGCCTTCAGCCGATACCACAGCCGGGCCCGTATGTTTCGGTTCTTGCGAAGCTTGTCCTTCAGCTCCACCTTGCGAGTTACCTTATCCGCAAGTTGATGGCCTTACTTTTGCAAATGAAAATGGAGGAATTCTGCTAAACTGGAATCCCGTAGAAGGTTCAATCGGATGTCAGCTTCAATTTCAACTACCAAACCAAAGCACGGTCCTTAGAACGAAACCGGGGCAAAATGTTGACAGCTTCTTTATTCCGGGTAACCTTCTCATAAACGGCGGAACTTACAATTGGAGAGTTCGATGCGGCTGTTCTCAATCGCCATTAATAGTCGGACCTTATTCCGTTCTGAGCTCTTTCACTTATTTCGATCTTTCCGGATTGGCCGAGGAGCCTGCTACCACACTCCGAGCGATTCCAAATCCAAGTAATGGAAATACATTTATTTCATTAAATACAACTACGAATGCTACACAAGCAACTGTCGAAGTATATGATATGAGTGGTAGATTGGTAAGTCAAGTTTTTAATGGAAATGTCGCCGCAGGCCAAGAAATGCGCTTTCAATTTGATGGTTCTGATCTTCCTGAAGGAATTTATTTGATCAGATACACATCTGAAGATGAAGTTACAGTAGAGAAGATGATGATCTCGAAATAATTTAGCCTTAGCATGTTTAAAAAGCCGGTGTTTCTGACACCGGCTTTTTTTGTTGCGCCAAAATGTCAGCAAAACCCGATTGGCACAAGCCTTGACTAGTAGAGGAAAAAATAAAGACTACTTATTATGCAGCAAGGAAGTATTAATGTTCAAACGGAGAACATTTTCCCGATCATTAAAAAATTTCTTTACTCTGATCACGAGATATTTTTGAGAGAACTGGTATCCAACGCCGTGGATGCCACCCAAAAGCTCAAAACCCTTTCCGGACTTGGTGAGCTTAAAGCAAAAACTGAAGACCTCAAGGTTGAAGTCATTTTAAATAAGGATAAGAAGCAAATTATCGTCAGAGATAATGGTATAGGAATGACGGCCGAAGAGGTGGATAAGTATATCAATCAGATTGCCTTTTCAGGAGCTGAAGAATTTGTGCAGAAATACAAAGACAGCGATAGCAAAAATGCCATGATTGGTCATTTCGGTCTAGGATTTTATAGTGCTTTCATGGTGGCAAAGCAAGTCGAGATTATTTCGAAATCTCAAAAGCCAAACAGCGTACCCGTAAAGTGGACGTGTGACGGTAGCCCCAACTACACCATGGAGGAAACCAAGAAGAAAACAAAGGGTACCGATATCATTCTCCATATCGCTGACGATTCTACCGAATTTTTGGAAGAGGCCCGTATCAGCGCTATCCTGAACAAATACTGCAAATTTCTTCCGGTGCCGATTAAGTTCGGAACGAATGAACGCACTGAAAAAGAGCGTGACGCAGAAGGAAAAGTAATTGAAGGCGGTAAAGAAGAGAAAATTGTTGAAGACAACATTGTAAACAACACGGATCCCGCTTGGACGAAAACTCCTTCTGACCTCAGCGATGAAGACTATAAAAATTTCTACCGGGAGCTCTACCCGATGACGTTTGAAGAGCCGCTCTTCCACATTCATTTAAATGTAGACTTTCCATTCAACCTTACGGGAATACTCTATTTCCCTAAGTTGAAAAACAACCTCGAACTTCAGAAGAACAAGATCAGCCTCTACAGCAATCAAGTTTTCATCACTGATAATGTAGAAAACATCGTTCCTGAATTTTTGACATTACTGCACGGAGTAATTGACTCACCTGACATTCCGCTCAATGTATCGCGGTCCTACCTTCAGGAAGATGCTGCCGTGAAAAAGATTTCTTCTCACATTACCAAAAAGGTAGCGGATAAATTGAACTCCATGTTCAAGAATGACCGTGAAGATTTTGAGAAGAAATGGGAAGACATCAAGGTATTCATCGAATTCGGAATGCTGACTGATGAAAAATTCTATGATAAGGCATCTAAGTTTTACCTCTTCAAATCAGTAGTAGACGGAAAGTATTACACAATAGAGGAATACAAAGAGAAAATCAAAGACAATCAAACGGACAAGAACGACAAAACGGTAGTGCTCTATGCTCAGGATGAGAAGGAACAATACAGCTTCATCCAAACGGCCAAAGATCGTTCTTACGACGTAGTGATTCTGGACACGCCGATCTCAAGCCACCTCATCAGCAAGTTGGAACAAAAAGTCGACAAGTTTTCATTTGCCAGAGTGGATGCTGACACCATCGACAAATTGATTCAAAAGGATGAAGAGATTCCTTCAAAACTCACGGATGAAGAAAAGGAAAAGCTGAAACCGATCATCGAAGGTTCGGTTGAGAAAGAAAAGTTCCAAGTTCAGTTTGAAAACATGAGTGAAAACGATCGCCCTATCATCATCACGCAAAGTGAATTCATGCGCCGCATGAAGGAGCAACAAGCCACAGGTGGTGGAAATATGTTTGGCGGAATGATGCCCGAGATGTACAATATGGTTGTCAATGCCAATCACCCCCTCATTACAGAACTAACAAACAAAGACGAAACAAAGCAAAAAGAAACGGTAGGTCAGTTGATCGATTTGGCTTTGCTTTCGCAAAATATGCTCAAAGGTGAAGCCATGAGCAAATTCATTCAGCGCAGTGTTGAATTAATGAAATCCTAAACTCAAAAATGAAACGACTATTTTTTGTGCTCATTGCAGCACTCACCTTAAGTTCTTGTGGCTACAATACACTGGTAGAGCAGGAAGAGCAAGTGGCCCAAGCTTGGGCCAAAGTGGAAACTCAGTATCAGCGTAGAAGCGATCTTATTCCGAATTTGGTAAACACCGTAAAAGGATATGCCGACTTTGAACGGGAAACTTTGACACAAGTCATAGAAGCCCGGTCAAACGCAACGGGAATTAATGTGGATGCTGATAATTTGACGCCTGAAGCCATTGCTAAATTTCAAGAAGCACAAAATCAGTTATCGGGTGCGCTTTCCCGATTATTGGTTACCGTGGAGCGCTATCCTGACCTGAAAGCAAATCAGCAATTCAGTCAATTGCAGGCACAACTTGAAGGAACGGAAAACCGAATAAGTGTGGCACGGGACAGATTTAACGAGGCGGTAGGTACCTACAATACCAAAACCAAAAAGTTTCCGAGTAACATTACGGCAAGTATCTTTGACTTTGAAGAAAAAGGATATTTCGAGAGCGACGAAGGATCTGAAAATGCTCCTCAAGTAGAATTTTAAGATGGCTCAAGAT
>CAZYWJ010000021.1:27548-47732 GCA_964651785.1 uncultured Cryomorphaceae bacterium | reverse complement strand
AGCGGAATTTACTACTTGGTCATTATCCAAAATGGTACATCGAAGCAAAAACAAATTGTCAAACTGAACAATTGATCAAGTAGCTCTTTGTATGGATAATTTCTATTGCTAATTTCGGCAATCGAAATATTTCTACATGACCACATTTTCTGAAAGATCTGCTTCGGCAAAATCGGGAGCAAAAAAATTTTTCCGGCGACTTTTAATTATCATCATCGTCATTTTCATTGCAGTAATGCTGTTTTTCTACTACGGTGTTTACAGTTCCGGTGTTAGAGCAGGCGTAGTGCTTAAAGTGAGCAACAAAGGAGCGATCTTCAAAACCTACGAAGGACAACTCGATCTTTTAAGTTTTGGAGCGGTAAAAAGTGAGAATCAGCTTTCTCAGACCTTTGAGTTCAGTGTGGAGAAAGATAATAAAGAGTTGATCGAAAAACTTGAGGATGTAGCCTTAAGCGGTGAGCGCGTAAGGTTGCGATACGACGAAAAGTATGTGGTTTTGCCTTGGCGGGGTGACACAAAATATTTTGTAACGGAAGTGGAAAGAACCGAGAACAAAAACATTCCGCAAAATAACGGTGGCTCATTTCCTGAGTAGTTATATTGATTTGACTTCAGTCATTACAAAACTGCTTCTCACCTGCGCGATATTTTTCAAAGACGCCAATTTGATCGTGACGAAATTTCTGTATGACTCCATATCAGGGGTCATTACGCGCAATAGATAATCGAATTGCCCGGCAACGTGAAGGCATTCAATCACTTCGGAAAAGTCGACGATTTCTTCTTCAAATTTTTTAAGATAAGCCGTTCTGTGCTGATTCAATGAAATTGAGCAAATCGCCATTATGCTTCGGCCCAATGCTTTGCGATTCAGCTTTGCGCGATATCCTAAAATTATTCCCGAACGCTCCAGTCGCTTGATTCGCTCAAATACAGGAGTTGTGCTCAGCCCGACTTCTGCAGCTATTTCTTTCGTGCGAAGCTTGGAGTCTTTTTCCAGAAGAGCTAATATTTTCAGATCAATCTGATCCAGGGAGATATTCTTTCCGTCAACGTTCTTATCCAACATATTTTTTAGTGAAATAAAAGTGTTTCCAACCACAATGTAGAATAATATTCTATTATTTGAATGATTTGCAGGCTTTGAATACTTTTGAGAAAACTCACCTGTCATGAAAAAATTGAAACCCGAAAGTCTGATGATGTCCTATGGCTATCAGCCAGAGTGGTCTGAAGGGGCCATCAAATCTCCCATATTTCAAACGAGCACATTTGAATTCAAAACTGCCGAAGAGGGAAAGCGTTTTTTTGAACTGGCTTATGGTCATCAGAAAGCAGAACCAAATGAAAAATTAGGATTAATCTATAGTCGCATTAATAATCCTGATTTAGAAATACTCGAAAATCGCCTTTGTCTTTGGGATGAGGCTGATGATGCCGCAGTATTTGAAAGTGGAATGTCTGCCATTTCCACCGTCATGATGGAGTTTCTGAATCCGGACGATTTACTCTTAATGAGTTCACCCGTTTATGGCGGTACGGATCATTTTACCAAACACGTATTAAAACGGTTTCAAATAGACGTCTTGGAGTTTTCTGCCCATGATTCGATTGAGGAAATTGAGCAAAGACTTAAAAAATCAGGAAAGGCCGATAAGCTGGCGATGATTTATGTAGAAACACCCGCTAATCCTACCAATGCTATGATTGACCTGGACGCCATCGCTGAGCTATCCAAAAAGCACGGTTCAAATGAAAGACGAATTATATTCGCCGTTGACAATACTTACATGGGACCTTTGTGGCAACATCCGCTTAAGCATGGTGCCGATTTGGTAATCTATTCTGCTACGAAATATATCGGCGGTCATAGCGACTTGATAGCGGGAGCCGTACTGGGGTCTCAAGAGTTAATGGGAAGAGTCAAAACTCTGCGAACTTTTCTGGGAAACATGGCCGGACCTTGGACGGGTTGGTTGCTTATGAGAAGTTTGGAAACCCTTAAAGTACGCATGACTCAGCAAGCCGAAAATGCGGAAATCCTTTCAGAGTTTCTCGAAAACCATCCGCTTGTAGAAAAAGTCTACTATCCTTCCATTATGCGAAAGACCGACAAGCACCTCGATCGAATAATGAAAAAACAGTGCGCGTGTAATGGCGCCATGATCAGCTTTGACATAAAAGGTGGCGAGAAAGAAGCTTTTGCTTTTCTCAATGGATTATCATTGGTAAAACTTGCGGTAAGTCTGGGCAGTACGGAAAGTTTGGCTCAACACCCTGCTACGATGACCCACGTTGATGTTTCACCGGAAGGAAGACAAAAAATGAACATCACGGAGAAATTGATTCGATTGTCGGTAGGAATTGAAAATATCGAGGATTTGAAATGGGATATCAGCGCGGCTTTAGACAAAGCCGGCAACTCCTGACATCCACGATCGGGCTTCCGGTATAGGTTTTGGACGATTAGAAGCGGATAATATTAAAACTCTAATTTTATGAAAAATCTATACTTAGGCATCATACTTTTATGCTGCACGCCCTATGCCGTATCAGGGCAACTCACTTACCCCGTGAATGTGGTAAATAATGAGTTTCAACCCTCTACAATTACAATATCACAAGGAGATGCAATTTCTTGGGAATGTTCTGAAGGATTCCACAATGTGGATGGATCAGTCATCACTTATCCCGATAACCCCGAAGGATTCAGTAGTGGTGAGCCCGAAAACGCTCCTTGGACATATGAATTCACTTTCACTGCTGAAGGAGTGTACCAATACCGCTGTGTAATTCATTCTTCGGAAATGACAGGGACGGTGATTGTAGGCGATGTAATGAATACGGTAGATCAGAATTCTGATCCGATTGCACTCTATCCCAACCCGACCGAAAACTTTGTGACCATTGAAGGTGTTTCAGAAATAGAAGGTATCATGCAGCTTAAAGTTTTCGACATTACCGGTAAAAAAATCTTGGAAGAAACATTGGTGGGACAGAACCGTTTGGATTTGTCTGATTTAAAAAGCGGTATTTATTTCTACAATATCTTTGTAGATAATGAATTAATTCAAACCGGGAAATTGGCGAGAAATTAGTCGGACATTGGTCGGCCCGCAAATACAATTTTGGCAATAACCTTAAATTCTTAATATGAAAAATTTGTTATTCTTTGCTTTCATCTTTTTTGCTTCGTGCAGCACTGCACAATTTGAAAAGGATGAAAGCTTTGCCGACCTGCCTGAAAATAAAGAAAATCTTTCCGAAGCCACTTTTGCGGGCGGATGCTTTTGGTGTACCGAAGCAGTATTTGAGCGAGTGGAAGGCGTCAAATACGTTATCTCCGGCTATGCAGGAGGTGAACGAGCCAACCCGACCTATCGCGAAGTAAGTGCGGGAAGAACAAGTCATGCCGAAGCAATTCAGGTTTACTATGATCCGAACATAGTGAGCTACGAGACCTTATTGGATGTTTTCTTCTTGGGAGCACACGATCCCACTCAAGTAAACCGACAAGGCCCCGATGTAGGTCCTCAATATCGCTCCGTGGCTTTTTATCGTTCCGACGATGAAAAAAAGGCTATTCATTCGAAGATTGAAAAATTCGAAAAAACAAAATTTCAAGAGCCGATAGCCACTCAGGTTAGACCATTTGAAGCTTTTTATCCTGCTGAAAAATACCATCAGGATTATTATCCCGCCAATCAGGATAACAGCTACATACAACAAGTTTCCAAACCAAAAGTCGTGAAATTTGAAAAGGCATTCCCCGAACTTCTCAAAGCAGAGTACAAAAAAAAGTCTTAATTTGCACCTACTGACAACGACCTATTCACCTTGTACTTATGAAAAACATCTACACTTTTTTATTCTCAACTTTATTGGTTTCAAGCTTATTTTCTCAGACAACTCATACGGTAACGGTTTCGAATTTTCAATTTGACCCTGCAGTTTTAACGATTTCTCCGGGAGATGAAGTAGTTTGGACAAATACGGAAGGTCTGCACAATGTGGACGGAAGTGAAGCTAGTTTTCCTGACAATCCCGTCGCCTTCGGAAATGAGCTTAGTTCGGACATGTGGACATACTCATTCACTTTCGATATAGAAGGAACATATGATTATCGATGCGCTCAACATACTTTTATGGAAGGAACCGTGATAGTCTCAGGAGTTAACGGAACGAAAGAGGCTGAAACAGGTGTTTTAAAGGCTTACCCTATCCCTGCTGAAGATTTCATTTACATTGAAGGTTTGTCGCAGTTTCCCGGAAATTCTCAAATCAGAATTTTTGACATTACGGGTAAGCGGGCACTTGAATCCACCGTTTCCGCAAATGAACCGGTTGACATTAGCTTTTTGAAAGCGGGAATCTATATTTTCAACCTGACCACAGAAGACGGTCAGCAGTTTACCGGAAAGGTATTAGTGAAATAATCAAAAAGGAATTATTCTCACCGTATCCAAGCTCAACCGAACGCGCATCAGCTCGTTTAGTTGAGCTTCTTTTTTGAGCCGCTCTTTCTTTGAAAGCTTTGGATCCCATTTTACAATAAAACTTGGAATGGTGTCCAATCGGTTATTCTGAAAGTCTTTTTCAAAAGAAGTAGCATAAGCCACTCGCTCCAAGTCCGAGAAAGTGATCGCCAACTCCTTACTCAGAATGTCAATGTTAACTTCTGATTGCGCTCGTTTATTGAGTTCTCTCTCCAGCAGCTTGATGCGCTCCTCTCTGTTTTGAAGCAACTCCTGATTACGGTCGTAGATGTCTTTCACAATATCTGCTCGGATACTCGCTTGCAGTTTTCCCGAAAGTACATCGAGCTCAACGTCGTTGCTCCTATTGTCGCCGTCAAAAACTTCCAAACGACAAGTCTCCAAGCCATATTTCGGCAATTTAGAGCGCCACTTGCTCAATGTGTCTTCAGGAATTTCGGCACCGAATACAAATACTTCGATAGTGCTCAGAGAGTCATTGTAAATGAAATTCTGATTAACTATCCTCGAGCCATCCATTCGTACTACCTCTGCAACGAAGCTTTCTGCATGGCCCTTAAACCACGATTCTTTCAAAACACCCCAAAAAATCCACAAACTCGGCAAGATGACGATAGTGGTAAACAGCGCCATATAAAACTTCACTTTCTTCTCTCTCTTAGGATTGACGAATTTGCGTAAGGGAAAACGGAGATACCGCACTCCTATCAAAGTGCTGGCACAGATGAAAATGGAATTGAGCAAGAAAAGGTAAAACGCTCCGAAGAAAAAAGGCCAGTTTCCGGTGGCCAATCCAAAACCCGCAGTGCAAAGTGGCGGCATGAGCGCGGTGGCGATCGCTACACCTGGTATTACGTTGCTCTTTTCTTTTCGGGAACCGGCCACAATTCCTGCCACACCTCCGAAGATGGCAACAAAAATATCGAGGGTCGTGGGTTTGGTGCGCGCCAAAATCTCAGGCTGATATTCGACCAACGGTGTAAGGATGAAGTACACCGTACTGGTTATCATACTGATGATTACCATTACGGCAAAATTCTTCAGCGATTTGATTAGCAGCTCTTCGTCGTTGGTACCCAAAGCTAACCCTGTACCCAAAATGGGGCCCATCAGCGGAGCGATAAGCATGGCCCCGATTATGACGGCAGGAGAATTTAAGTTGAGACCGATGGAGGCAATGAAAATGGAACAAATAAGAATGTAAACGGTGTGACCGCGAAAAGAAACATCACGCACTATACCCTCTCGCGTTTTTTCGTAATCCGTTTCTTCGCGTATACTAAGCAGTGCAGAAATAAAGCGATATAACTCCATCCACAGAAGTGAAAACCTTCTGGCCAAATTCCTTCCTGACTCTTTTACTTTTTGCTCAGCTCCTTTCTCAGCCTTATCGTCATTCACTTGCGATTGCTCTTCTGCCATTTGATTTAAAAATGAAGAGCAAAGTAGGAGAAAAAATTCCTATTCGTTATCGAATTGAGAATTTCATCGTCTCGGTTCTGCGCTTACCGTTCACGGTAGCGATATAGAGACCCTTTGGCAATGCAGACAAAGTTGAAAAACCACTCGTGCTTCGCACTGGAATTTGTCCTACGACTTCTCCTTGCATATTTCTCACGAAAATGGTGGAACCGATCACTGCTTCTTCGTAGACCAGACTTAATTCCTGGCTGCCTTCTAAGCTCAACCGCACATCCTGCAATCCGCTCCACGTCGAAAAACTACTCAATCCCTGTACAGGACAAAATGCACGCACGCGAAATTCATAGTCTTGGTCATTATCTAATTGACTTACGGTCAATGAAGAGATAAAAGAATTTGTTGAGCCAAGAGATGTGCCGTTCAATCGGGCCTGAACCTGATAGCCCAGTGCATCCTCCGTTTCATCCCAAGAAAGCTCAAAACCCGATGACGCTTCAATCACGGATAAGTTTTGAGGGGCCTCACAGCTTTCCGCGCAAGCGAAAAAAGCGGGATTGCTGATTTGACTTACCCATTGATTGTCCGTTGTTCCGGCTTCCAGTTCCGCAGTAAATGCTTCTCCTGATGAGCAATCAGCACGTAAAAATTGATCCAACCACGGCAACAACAGGGAAAGCACTCGCTCGTGTTGTTGTTCAATAGAAATGAAGGAAGAACCCAGACAAGGCAGCGCTTCGCCTAAATAGCAAAGACTTGCGCTACCATCGGTAAAGTTGCAGTGCGAGGCATTATCGATATTGGCAAAAGCTTTTTCAGCTGATGGCAAATTGTCATAAATCGGAAGCTGATTTGAAGATACAGGTGTCACACAGTCTTCTTCCGCAGCAAAAACCAATGATGGTACCGCGACATTTGCCGAAGCAGAAATAGCCGAGGGATTTGTTTCCGCTGCTGCGAAAGTGATCGTTGTGGATACCTCATCTGATTCAGCGGCTCCCAGATAAGTAGCCCCGCCACCCATCGAGTGGCCCATCAGGGCGAAACGCGGCAGTACTTTTCCCGAAAGGGGATTGCCGGAAAGGCCGCTCAGTCGAATGATTTCTTTGGCGCAAAAAAGTATATCACGACCGAAGTTCAAGTGATCAGGTGCCGGCAATAACTGGCCCTCAGTGGCAGGGAGAACGAAAATATATCCTTCTGCTGCCAGCTCTTCGCCAAGCCAGGAGTAAGCTTCCGGTTCGATCACAAATCCGTGACCAAAAGAAATGACGGGAAATCCAAATTGGGAATTGGCTACCGGCGCATTTTGTCCTCCCGTGGGAGACGGATAATAAATAACAGCCGGAATACTCCTGTTTCTTTCGGAATCGTTGAAGGTATATTGAGCAGTGCCAACTTCGAAAGTCTGGCCAAAAGAGGATAAGGTAATGAAGAGGACGAGGAAGAGAGAAATTCTTTTCATAAGGTTCATTGATTTGTACAAGGTCGTAGGTTTTAACAAGATTTTCAATTTATTGTTAAAAAGCTCTGCGATCGCTTATCATTTCAAAAATCACAGGTTATATCTTGGCAGCCATGAAACACCTTATTGCACTGACCTTGTCGTTGATTGCCATCTCTACCGTGGCGCAAGATTTTGTCAAAAAAAGAATCGTCAGCCAAGACGGAATTCCCCTTCCCTACTCTACCGTCAGACTCCTTCCGGGAAATGAAGGTGTGATCGCAAATGAGGATGGTTTCTTTGTACTCTCTAATGACAAGCTCCAGACGGCAGAGACGGTTCGCATCTCTCACCTTGGGTATAAATCACTTGACATTCTGCCAAGTCAACTCTCCGGTATTCCGCTGGTGACCTTGGAACAAGTGGCAAATGAATTGAGTCAGGTAAACATTCTGGCAGACTCGGATAAGGAATGGGCTGAAACAATCTATGAAGCTTTTCAAAAGCGAAGGAATGCCGCGATGAATCAATCCCTTTCGGGAAAATTAACGGTCAGATCTTATTTAAAAAATGAACCCATTGAAATTCTGGAAGGTGAGGGAGTGGTCAGCATCGACGAGACGGGAGTGCCCGAAGAACTAAAATTCTCTTACGTCCAAACGAATATTGACACGGCGAGTGAGCTGCAATTTTTCAATGTTCACACATCCACCTTGATCAGTCGATTTGCTCCGTTTGAGCGCTTAGAAGTTTCGCCTTGGCCCCTTCACCCGGGCAGATTAGGCAAAAAAAGCATCTACAAAGATTTTAAGATTGAACTTGTCAATTACAACCACGAAACGGGCATCTCGGAATTTAAGCTTACACCTGAAAGTCCCGAGTACCTCTCAGCGCTGATTTGGCTCGACGAAGAAAAAAATGACATTCTCAGGTATGAGATATTCGGTGAAAACTTTCGAGAACTACCGATCGAATCTATCATCAAAGGAAGAAGTATTGAGGACTTTTCGATGAGGCTAACCTTTGACTTTGGTTCGGAGTCTAAGCGATTGAATTACCTGCTTTGGGATTACAGTTTTGATTACGGCAACCGAGGACGAATCCATACTCTCGTAAAAATGCCTTTAGACGAAGGTCGTACAGAGTTACCGGTATTTATTCACGACAGGTCCTATCATGATTATGCGATGGCGGCTATTCTTCCCGAACCTGCCGAGGGCATCAGCAAAGAGATGGCGGCAAGCCGATCCATCAGAGACTTGAAAGCGTTAGAAAATTTAGAAAAAGGCGGTAGCTCGATAAACGTTGGTTTGATTTTTTGGGATGGAAACAAACCTTTGGACATCAACCGAATTCCGGATAATACAAAATACCGGAAAGACGCTTTTGAATCATCGGGAAGACCTTCCAGAACGGCAGGTGCCGGTACAAAATTTCAACTTTCATTTAATTCAGTCATTTACAAAGCCGGCAATTCTTTCAGCGATCGCTCCTTTTTCGATAGTGCAAATTCAGCCATTCCAAAAATGGAGGACCGAGAGGTCGGACTTTTAATCAACCTGCTCTTTGACGAGTATCATTTTGCCGCACAACGAATATCCACTTCTGCTACCAACCAAAATTTGCAAGAGTTAACGCGTTCAGAGCGGGATGAACTGGAATTGCGCAAAGATCGCCTGCTTATGAATTCTACTGGTGGGGCAGATCTTCGCTACTTGCTGGAGCGAAACTTTGCCAATTACGAGTTGCACGGAATAGATCGCTTTTATCAATTGAATGAAAAAGCCATGAACAGTCCGCTTTTCGCACGGTTTAATCAGCACCTCAATCCAACGATAAAAGAAGACATGGCATTTGCTTTCCTCTTGATCGGAGATTACACGAAAGCTTTGCGCGAAATGAAAACCATTTCAGACCCGAATGCACAGGCGCTCTATTTACTGGCAATGATTCATTACTTTAGTGGAGATTGCGAAAAATTTAAAACTTACATTTCTCAGGCGTCGGAAGCGGGATACGTGATTCCCGATCAAGCGGCCGCCTTTTGTTTATAGCTTCAACTTTTTGAACTAATTCACCGACTCTTGAATCAAGACCTGCCGAAAACCACACCAATCACCGACCAAATTTTTGATGCCAAACGCGCTTTTTTCGATACGGGATCTACATTGCCCTACGATTACAGAATAGCACAGCTGAAGCGACTCGAAAAAGCCGTTCTGAGAAAAGAAAGCGAGATTCTAAAGGCGCTCCGGTCAGATCTGAAAAAATCAGAAATGGAAGCGTACATGACTGAGTTCTCGATTGTAATCGAAGAAATCAGGTACCAGCTTAAAAATCTCAAAGATTGGATGCGTGTTTCCAAAAGGGATACCCCGCTTGCCATGCAGCCATCTGCCACCACCATGCGCTACGAACCGAAAGGGGTTGTGCTCATCATCTCCCCATGGAATTATCCCTTTCAGCTCATCATGGATCCTTTGGCTGGAGCCATAGCCGCAGGATGTTGCGTGGTTCTTAAACCAAGTGAAGATGCACCCGCGACGGCAAAGATCGTAGAAGACATCGTGTCGGAAACTTTTGACGCATCATATGTAAGCGTTGTTCAAGGTTTGGGTCACGAGGTTGTTCCCGACCTGATGCAATCGTTTGAATTCAATCATGTTTTCTTCACGGGTAGTCCGCAGGTAGGTTCGGCTATTGCCAAAATGGCCGCCGAAAAACTGACCTCCACCACACTCGAACTCGGCGGAAAGAGTCCTGCCATTCTTGACGGAACGGGAAATTTGAAAACCACGGTGAAAAGATTACTCTGGGGGAAATTTATGAATGCCGGCCAGACCTGCGTTAGTCCGGACTACGTTCTGATAAAGGAAGGTTTTGAGGAGAAATTCTATGAAATGGCGAGAAAGGTTATCTCCGATTTTTACGGTGATAACCCGAAACAAAGCGACTCGTATCCGCGGATGATAAACCATAAAAGGTTTGATGCCGTCAAAAATTTGATGTCAACCGGAAAGATCCTCATTGGAGGTGAAACGGATCGCAACGACCTCTACATCGCTCCTACGATCTTATCGGATGTATCCATGGAAGACCCGATCATGAAAGAAGAAATTTTCGGACCCGTGCTACCCGTACTGACATGGAAATCGGAAGGAGATATTCTGCAAATCGTCCGTAAAAATCGGTACCCTTTGGCTTGCTATTATTTCGGTAAGGACAGCAAGTTGCGTGACTTTATTCTATCGCGAATTGAGTTTGGCGGAGGTTGTGTAAACAATACATTGGTCCATTTCGGAAATCCGGATCTGCCCGTAGGCGGACTGCAACAAAGCGGTAGCGGTCACTATCACGGCTTCTTTAGTTTCGAGTGTTTCAGCAATGCCAAAACGTTGGTCAATTCGGCCACGTGGATTGATCCGTCCATCAAGTATCCGCCCTATTCTTCCAAAAAACTGAAATGGATTAAGCGGCTTTTAGGCTAATCCAGAGAAAAGATTTCTTCGACCTTCCTATTGAGTTCCCGACAAATCTTCAAAGCGAGCTCAGTAGAAGGCACATACTTCCCTTTTTCAATGGCGTGGATACTTTGCCTGCTCACTCCCGTTCGCTCAGCTAAAGCTTGCTGAGAGATGGATTTTTCCGTACGGATCTCTCTCAACCTATTCTTCATAAGTTCGCTTTCTAAGTCGGTACATCAAATAATGATATCGACCAATGTAGAGTATGAAAAAGGAAACCAAAGCGATCATCATAAATTGCAGAAAGACAAAGTTGAAAAGGAATAAGATGGCAAGTAGTAAAATCAACGCCTGAATTTTTAGTGCCCAAATAATGGCATCGAAGCGTAGCTGCTGAAAGAATTCATCCTCCACCCTCTCTTTCGAAAAAGCTATTAATACGGATCCGATAAGTACGAGCAGAGCAACCAGCTCATTTGTAAAGTTGTCGTTGATAAAGATCTCAGATGAATTATCACCATCCTGAAACTTAAAAATCTCATCGCCTAAACCGATCATTTTCCAGTCTAGCCAAGGAATTTCGTATTCATAAAAAACGAAGAAGAACCCAAATAGCAGGCCTAAGCCCAGCAGCGGCCAACCAATGTAGCGGTAGTAATGAGGAAATAAGGTAGATTTCATAATGTAAAGTTTGCTTTACAAATGTAAAGTATTCTTGACACATCAATTACCGTTTAACATTTTTTTCTTCCGACCAATTGAAAAAGAAATCATCTTTGAATTTGGATGAAACTTCTCCCGCTTTTTTTCACATTCATCATGATGACACACGGTGTGTGGGAAGCTCATTTTTTATATCCCGACACGAATTTCATTCAAAGCTCGGATCCCGTTGCCATTTGCAAAGAGGATGTTGTAACCATTCCTTTCAAACGAGCAGGCCGCTTGCTGATTATCGAAGCACAAGTAGATGATCAAAAAGGGAATTTCATTTTTGATACGGGAGCACCTTATTTGGTTCTGAACCGAACCTACTTCAGAAATTACAAAAAGAAAAAGAGCGCCTCTGCCAATGGGATAACGGGTGATGCGAACATAGTAGATTTAGTAAAGGTTGATAGTTTACAACTAAAAAATATCAGCTATGGCAACCTCAATGCCGATTTAGTAAATTTAGGAGGGATTGAGAATGTCAGAGGCATTAAAATTTTGGGACTTTTGGGTCTGAATTTATTCAAGGGCTTTGAATTGGAAATAGACGTTAGAAACAATGTGTTGAAACTGTACCGAATGGACCAAAACGGAAATTGCATTCAAGCTCCACCACCGTTTACTTGCGAAATTACCCAGCCAATACGCATTTATGATAATACCATATTCACCGATTGTTACATTGCGGGTAAAAAATTGCGATATGGTTTTGATACGGGAGCTGAAACGAATGCGCTGAATTCGAGAGCTCATAAGAATGTACTCTCAACCGTTTCGATCTCCGGACGTAGCAGTGTGCGCGGCGTAGGTGATGGAAATGTGGAAATTCTCTACGGGAGATTGAATGATTTTAAAATGGCAGAAAACACGATTTTGGGCATGCAGACATTGATCACCAACCTCGACGGGATGAGTGATGCCTACGGCACGCCCATAGACGGGATGCTCGGATTTGATTTTTTGGCTAAAGGGGTAGTACGCATAAATTGTAAGAAGAATTACTTGAAGCTTTGCTTATTTGATAAATTTAGTAGCGAATGAAACCGAGGGTCGGACATATTGTGTTGGGGCTTTTCATGCTCATGGGCCTTACGGCAATCGCTCAAAATGAAATCTGTGTGATCGAAGACGGTCACATGGTTTTTTACCTCGATAAAGATTGGGGCACCGAAAAGCGAATGCAGGTGAGTAAGCAATATGGTTTGGATTCGCTGATGCTTGCTCAGGTCTTAAGTTCCCCGTCAGGTGGATCCTTTGAATACGAAGGTGAAACGTGGCATATTGAACAACGGGAAGGAAGTGAAGTGGAGTTATCCAAACAACTCGGCGATATGGAAGGCCAAATGAATTGGAAAAAAGACGTCATTTATTCTCCGACAAACCCCGCGTCAGGGATGACTGACGGCAAAGGATACGTAGATATGGAAATGGTGATTTTCGGAATTAATAAACTGACTGAATCCGTGATCATCCAATACCCGACCGGGCGCACCAAATTCATCTTGCCCGGTTATAAAAATGCCGACGAAGTATTCATCGCAGGATCATTTAACGAATGGAGCACATCGGGACTACCTCTTGAGAAAACTTCAAAAGGTTGGGAAATAGAATTAAAGCTCCTTCCGGGCAAATACCTTTATAAATTCATCGTAGACGGTAGTTGGATATCGGCGCCTGGAAATTCACTCACCGAGAACGACGGGTGGGGTGGTAAAAACAGCGTTTTCTTTAAGTACAATTACAAGTTCGAATTAGCCGATCATCCCGATGCTCGGAAGGTTTTTCTTGCAGGGAGTTTCAACGATTGGAACAAGCGTTCACTGAAAATGTCCAAAACGGCCACGGGTTGGGTCATGCCAATGTTTTTAAAAGAAGGTACCTACGCTTATAAATTTGTCGTAGACGGAGAATGGATTACTGATCCTGACAATCCGGTGGTACGCCCGGATGGCGCGGGCAATTTTAATTCGTTTATGGCTATCGGCGACACGACTTTCTTTCGTCTCAATGGTTTTACCGGTGCGAGGGAAGTAAGGCTGGCCGGTTCCTTCAACGCATGGAATCCCTCAGAGCTCATTATGTCAAAGACAGCCGGCGGGTGGGAACTACCATATGTTTTGGCCTCAGGTAATTACGAATATAAATTCATAGTGGATGGTGAATGGATTACCGATCCGATGAACCCTTTCTTAATTCATCACGGTGATTACGAAAACAGCTTTCTCGCGATAGATCCAAACCATATTTTCAGCATGGACGAATACCTCAATTCGAAAGAAGTAATCATAACAGGAAATTTTACGGGTTGGAGTGAGCAAAACAATCGAATGGTAAAAAAAGATGGTGAGTGGACCTTTCCCATTCATCTCAAACCCGGAAAGTACCTCTACAAATTTTTAGTGGATGGTGAGTGGTTGATCGATCCGACCAATCCGGCTTACGAGGAAAATGAATTCGGTACGGGTAACTCCGTTCTTTGGATTGAACCGGAAGGCCTCACGCCTTAATGCTCTCCGAATTTTAAAAGGTTTCAAAATTCATGTGATTTCTTCACTTGAAGTCATAAGGTTTTTAAGATGTAGTTTAAATAGTTGATAGATTTGCAATAATGTTGTTTGATCAACCGTCATCATTTTTTACATTGATGCATCTGATACTTTTGTAACGAATTAAAAAATCCACTTATGTCTGATAAAAGATTAATTACCGTAGCCCACGGGGATGGAATAGGACCTGAAATCATGGAGGCCACCTTGCGCATTATGGAAGCCGCGGGTGCACGAATTGAGACCGAGACAATTACCATAGGCGAGAAAGCTTACTTAGAAGGTTATAAAGCAGGTATTGCTCCCGAATCTTGGGAGGCTTTGCGCCGTTCAAAGGTCTTCCTGAAAGCTCCTATAACCACACCGCAAGGAGGAGGATTTAAAAGTTTGAATGTGACAACGAGAAAGACGCTCGGACTTTATGCAAATATTCGTCCTTGTGCATCTCTCCACCCTTTCATCGAGACTAAACATCCCGTGATGGATGTAGTGATCGTTCGAGAAAATGAAGAGGATCTCTATGCGGGAATTGAACACCGTCAGACCGATGATGTATTTCAGTGTTTGAAATTAATATCAATTCCGGGTTCTGAAAAAATCGTGCGTTACGCTTTTGAATATGCCGTAAAATACGGTCGTAAAAAAGTGACCTGTTTTACGAAGGATAATATCATGAAACTCACCGACGGAATTTTTCACGAAATTTTCGATGAAGTTGCAAAAGAGTATCCGCAAATCGAAAGTGAGCATTGGATCGTCGACATAGGCGCGGCAAAACTGGCTGATACACCTGAGAATTTTGATGTTATTGTCATGCCGAATCTTTACGGTGATGTATTGAGCGACGTAGCTGCTCAGATTACCGGCTCCGTAGGACTAGCAGGCTCTGCCAATATCGGAGATGGATTTGCCATGTTCGAAGCCATTCATGGCTCAGCGCCTAGAAGAGCAGGTCAAAATCTTGCCAATCCTTCAGGACTGCTGATGGGTGCCATTCAAATGCTCGTTTACATCGATCAGGCCGACGTAGCGGAGAAAGTACACAACGCTTGGCTTAAGACGATGGAAGACGGAGTACACACCTATGACATCTTCAGAGAAGGAGTTAGTAAAGAAAAAGTTGGAACCAAAGAATTTGCCGATGCAGTAATTGAGCGCATCGGTCAAAATCCTGAAACGCTTGCCAGAGTAACTTATGAGCAAGGTTCTAAACCTATTGAAATCAAAATAAAGGAGCGACCCGCACCGAAAAAAGAGTTGATCGGTGTAGACATCTTCTTGGATTGGAAAAAAGGTGGTCCGGATCAACTGGGTGACCAATTGGTAAAGATTACTGAAGGAACATTGAGTTTGGATATGATTACCAATCGTGGAGTAAAAGTATATCCGAACGGTTTTCCCGAAACATTCTGCACCAATCATTGGAGATGTCGTTGGCTTAGCAAGGATGAAGCCCCTCTCTCATACAAATCGATACTTGCTTTACAAACCAAAGTAAGCGAAGCGGGATTTGATGTAATAAAGACTGAGAATCTCTGTAAATTCGATGGAGAGCGCCAATTTTCAGCCGGTCAAGGTCAAGGTTAGCCGGATAAAAATTCAGAAAAAACACCCGCCGAAATCGTCGGGTGTTTTTTTTTGAATTGCATGCATCTATTTTAAAGCGAAATCGTCAAAAATATGAAACCAACTGATCCACTTACTGTGGACAAATTATCGTAGACATTTAGTTGCGAACTTAGTACCTTCGCACCACCTTGCAAGATCTTATTATGAAAGTAATAGTATCCTTCTTTTTAGTATTCTTCACCTCCGTTTATTGTACCGCTCAAGAACAAGGAGACAGACCTGACAGATGTCATATGAATCAGTATCATCAGGAAATGATGCAAGATCCTGATTACGCTGAAGAGCACGAACAAAAAATGGAAAATGTTCGGCTCTGGCTGAAAAATCACAAGGATGAATCTAAGATGGATTGCGATGAGATTTTATATATCCCCGTGGCGGTACATTTCCAAAGTGATGGCGGCACGAGTATCGGAGTAACTCCTGCGTGTGCAGAGGAAATGGCATTAAGTCAGATTGCGGCTATAAATGCTGACTTTGCCGGAACCAACTCTGACATTACAAAATGGGAAAATGGCCAAGCCACTTGGCCGAATATCAGTAATGGTGAATCCTGCATCCAATTTTGCCTCGCTACGCTAAATCATCCTGACGGATCGGGAATTGCAGAAGGTGATTATGCCATAACCATTGATGAATACGATCAAATAGACAACATACCCGAATGGACAGGCTATCTGAATTGGTTTGTTCGGGATATAGCCAACCCGTTGGGTTATTCGCCACTGGGAGGAAATGGGAACGGAGATGGAGTGGTTTGCGGCTTGGCCTACTTCGGTTCAAGTAATTGCAATGGGAACCTAAGCGGGCAATATGGGTTGGGCAGAACGATGACGCATGAAGTCGGTCACTATTTATCCTTGGCTCACCCGTTCGATTCAGGAAATTGCACTGCGGACGGAGATGGTATAGGAGACACTCCGTTCACGGACGAAGCCACATACGGCTGTTTTGATGATGGCGAGGTCATCGTGCACTGCACCGAGCCAAAACTTTGGCCCTCATACATGGATTATTGTGATGATGCTTGTTTATATATGTTCAGCGAAGAACAGGTAATTGAAATGGAAGCTTACGTGAATGCTAACCTTCAAAACCTTCTCGGAAATGCAACTACCGTTTGCGAAGATGCGGCTTGTTTGGGAAAAGAATTGGAGGTATCAGTCAATCAAGAAACGTGCATTATCGGCTCGGATGGTCTGATAGAGTTAACGGTTACGGGCGGTGCCAACCCTATTCAATATTCTTTTGACGGCGGTCAATCTTTTCAAGCTGATGCTATGATGCCGAATTTGGCAGCAGGCAGATATGATGTCGCCATAATTGACGCAGCGGGTTGTGAATTGATCGATAGCGTATTCTTACAAAGAGAAAAGCCCCCGATAGAAATTTTGAGTGTAACAAATTCTTTCTGTGGAAATCCCGACGGTTCCATTCTGGCAGATGTCGATTACCCGGATGTATTCGAATATAATTTGGGCTCGGGATGGCAAGACACTGCATTTTTTGAAGGGTTAACTGCTCAAACATATACATTGGCCGTTAGAAACGATGCGGGCTGTTCAAACAGTATGGAAGTACCGGTAGATGATGATACCGACCTGAATTTGGCAATAAGCCGAGTAAGACCGGTGAATTGTCCCCTTTTTGACAATGGACTTATCGATGCAAGCCTTTTGAATGGAGAAGCACCTTTCGAGTTTCGTTTAAATGGAGAGGATCCCAAAACGGAGGGGTTTTATGAAAATCTCTCACCCGGCGATTACGTTTTATCCGTCAGGGATCAAAGAGGTTGCAAAGAAGATTATGATTTTACCATAAACATATCTTTTACAAATGTAGCGGAAGATTGCCCCTGCGAAGTGTTTATTCCTAATGCAATGACTCCGGGAGGAAATGATGACTTAAACAATACTTTCAAACCCATTGCGTCCTGTCCCGTTACGGATTACACGTTCCAAGTTTTTGATCGATGGGGAGACATGGTTTTTGAAACTCGAAATATCGAAGAAGTATGGAATGGAGGAGAAGGTGAATACTTCGGACAGAACCAAATTTACTTCTATAAAATGACCTATCGCTGGGGAGAAGAACGAAACGAAAGTTTAGAGCTTCAGCGAAAAACCGGGTTTATAACCGTTCTGAGATAAAGCATTTTAGCCCCGCAAAAGCGGGGTTTTTTATTCTTATGAAGCAACTATTTTGAAAAAAGTGTGGTCATTGTAATAAACCAATCACCATACTATGAAATCCTATCTACTAACTTTTTTCAGTTTTCTTTCTTTCGGTCTCTTTGCACAAAATTCCGAAGGAGTTATAGTCGATATTAATCTCCTGAATGCACCTGATTTTGGTATTCAAGGAAATGTCACTTTTTATGGCGAAGAAGAATCTTTAAACTTCCCCATTGTTTTAGGCGAAGGCCCATTTTCAAGTTTTTTCTTTGACGATCTTATTGATTGGCAAGACGGCCTCGTAACGATCAACGATTGTGACGGCGGTATACTTGCTGCAGAATTTTCACCAAACGATAGCCTATCAAATTACTACTACTTTCAGTTCGTTTACTGTGAGTCGGATTCCATTTTCGGCTGTACGGACCCCAATGCGCTGAACTTTTCTCCAATAGCGAATTCGGACGATGGCTCGTGCATTTACGAAGGTGCAGACAATGACCTTTGCGCGAATGCCACGCCATTGGAAGAAGGCATTATTTTAATCGATAATACGTACACCCTCGAGAATGAAGGGATCTTTGGAGAATGCTGGAACTTCGGTTCCGGAGAAGGCGAGCAGAGCAGTATCTGGTTTACTTTTACCACTCCCGCTGAGCCCGCAGAAATTCACATTGAAGCACTTAGTGATCAAAGCTGGACACTCACCGACACCCAATTTGGAATTTTTACGGAATGTGGTGGCGAAATGATCTACTGCGACGGAAATTCAGGGGAGGGACTGTTATCGGCTTTCGACTTTTCCTGTGGTGAATTGGATACGAATACGACCTACATCCTGATGGTAGACGGATGGAATGGGGATGTAGGAACTTGCTTCCTCAGCTATGAAGTGAATGAAGGATGCAATAGTGAAATTTTGGGCTGTACCGATCCCGATGCCGTAAATTACAATCCCGCTGCCACAACGGATGATGGGTCTTGCGAGTATGAAGAGTGTGAGGATAATGCAATTTTGGTCTTGATCAACACTGAAAACTGGGGCTATGAAATCTCTTGGAACATTAGAAATGAGGATGGAGTGGAAGTAGCAGGATCAGGCAACTATCCCGATTTTGCTTCAATTTCGGAAACGGAATGTCTGGAGAGCGGATGCTACGAATTTGAAATGTTCGACTCTTTCGGTGATGGATGGAACGGAGCTACTTTTGAAATTTTATTGAATAATACGCTTCTCGCTTCCGGCACTTTGGAAGATGGTGAATTTGATTCCGTATCATTCGGTGTGAATACTACCGGATGTGGAGAACAAGAAATCTCGGGCTGCACCGATCCATTGGCAGTAAACTTCAATCCTTTGGCTACAATTGAAGATGGTTCTTGTGAATACGAAGAGTGCGATGCCAATTCTATATATGTAATAGTCAATACGGAAAACTGGGGCTATGAAATCTCTTGGAACATTAGAAACGAAGATGGAGTGGAAGTAGCCGGCGAAGGAAATTATCAAAACTACTCGACCATCACCGAAATGGTTTGTCTCGAAGACGGATGCTATGAATTTGAAATGTTCGACTCTTTCGGTGATGGATGGAACGGAGCTACATTTGAAATACTATATGATAATACCGCTCTGGCTTTCGGTACACTCGCAGATGGTGAATACGGTACCGTGAGCTTCGGAGTAAACACGACGGGATGCCAGGAAGCTGAAGTTTACGGTTGTACGGATCCTGAAGCGGTAAACTATAATCCCGAGGCCACAATTGATAATGGTTCTTGTGAATATGCTTGCAATCAGGTCTATCTGGGATTTGATTTCTTCACCTATCCAAACGATAGTTCTTATGCTGATATGTATTGGGTGATTACCAATCAAGAAACCGGCGACACGCAAGTTCAAAGCTGGTATAATTGGGCTCCTCAATATGACCTGTGCTTGGAGACCGGTTGCTACAACTTCCAACTCTTCAATATACCCTCGGAGTGGAATGGTATCTATTCTATTTTTACTAATAATATAGCTCTCGCCGCCGGGGAATTCTCAGGAGAAGAAAGTACCCTCACTTTCAGTTTCGGAGTAAATGCAGATGGGTGCGAAAGCATTGAGGATGTCTACGGATGTACCGATCCGTTAGCAATCAATTACAATCCCGATGCAACCATTGATGACGGTTCATGTTCATACGAGTTTGAGTGTGGAATAAGCTTCGAAGTCATAGCAGACTCTACGGGAGAGAACACCTTCCATATCATTCCATCTCAAAATATCACAGATGCCGCTTCGGTATTGTGGGA
>CAZYWJ010000021.1:0-27448 GCA_964651785.1 uncultured Cryomorphaceae bacterium | reverse complement strand
AAGCGCTAAATCTTCATATTAGCATTATAAATTGGTTAACGACTCCTGCCTCACGGCAGGAGTTTTTTTATTTCAACGCCTTCAGTAAGATTTCTGCCGGATGAAAACTCTCTTTTCCTACGCCATCCTTTATTTGATGACGACAACTGGTTCCGGCAGCTACCACAATCTTTTTCGAGTCGAGCGATCTCAATCGCGGAAAGAGAATCTGCTCGCCAATTTGATTGCTGATATCGAAATGCTCGGCTTCATAACCAAAACTACCGGCCATTCCGCAACAGCCGGCGGGAATTTTAACGGTGGAATAGTTCGGCGGAAAATTCAAAATTTCCAAACTAAACGCCGGTCCTGATAAAGCTTTTTGATGACAATGCACATGTACTTCGATAGCGCAACTATCATCAGTAAACTCTTCCTGCCGGATGCGACCTGATTTCATTTGAGCGGCTACGAATTCTTCGAATGTGAAAGAGAGGGATGACAGCTTGTCTGCCAAACTTTTCTTTTCATTCACAAAAAGCCGTTTGAATTCATCTCGAAACCCAAGAATTCCCGAAGGCTCCAAACCCACTATCGGAATCTTTTCTTCTACGTATGGTTTTAACTTTCGCAAAATTTCCTCCGCACATTCTTTGGCTTCCGGCAGCATCGATTTAGAAAAGTAGGCTCTGCCCGAAGCTGCGTAGACGACGTCAAAAGAGAAATTCAACTTTTTGAAAAATTCGCCCGCCGCCTCGGCAATATGTGCATCTTGGTATTGCGTGAATTCATCGACGTACAAGACAAAATCGGGAGACTTCACAGCTTTTGACTTCAATCGAGAAGTAGCCTTCTTTCCTGAAAATTTCGGTATCGAACGGTTTGGTGCAATTCCGAATTTCGACTTGAAGATTTTCATCAAAAAAGTGCTGCCTGTCAATAAATTTGAAACGGGAGCCAAAGCGCTACCCCACTTTGCTTTCTTATGAAAACTTCCAAAGAACTTGTTTCTTTTCGGCAATCCGTTTCTGCGGTAATAATGGTAGTCGGCTTCCATCTTCAATAAGGACATATCCACGGAGCTTGGACACTCTCGTTTGCAAGCTTTACAGCTAATGCAGAGATCGAGAACTTCATGAACCTCATCATTGTCAAAAGGAAATGCAGCGTGTGGGGATCGAGTCAGTACTTCTCGCAAAACGTTTGCTCTGGCACGAGTGGTGTCTTTCTCATTTCTGGTGGCATGATAACTGGGACACATGGTAGCAGCGGTGTAGGGCAATTTTCGACAATCGCCCGAACCGTTGCATTTTTCAGCCAGCTCGAGCATATTGCCCTCTTCCGAGAAATTAAAAAAAGTGGGATAGTCAAAAGACCGCTGATTTTCTTCATACCGAAAATCAGCATCCATCGGATCGGGATCCACAATCTTTCCCGGATTGAAGATATTGGTCGGATCCCAAATCTTCTTGATTCGCTTTAACAAGGCGTAGTTCTTCTCTCCGATCATATCGGGGATAAATTCGGCACGAACTCGCCCATCGCCATGCTCGCCGCTTAAAGAGCCGCGGTATTTCTTCACCAATTTGGCCGAAGCCTCGCCTATTTGCCTGAATTCATCTCTCCCCTTTTTCGATTTTAAATCCAAAACGGGACGCAAATGCAATTCTCCTGCCCCCGCATGCGCATAGTATACCGCCTGCTGCCCGAAACTATCCATCAACTTTTCGAACTCATCGATGTATTGAGGTAAGTCATTTACAGCTACCGCCGTATCTTCTACAAACGCCACCGGTTTTGCTTTCCCTTTCAGATTACTCAAGACACCTAAACCCGCAGCTCTCAAGGTCCACACTCTAGCGGTTTCAGGAGACTTAACTACGGGATATGCAAAGCCCAATTCCAGATTCTTTAAATGACCAACTAGCTCATCGCATGCACGATTCAAGGCTTCTTCGCAATCAGCTCGTAGCTCTACACATAAAATCGCCCCCGGATCGCCTTCAACAAAAAATCGATTCTCAGCTTGCTCCGGATTCCCTTTGGTCAAATCCAGAATGGTTTTATCCATCACTTCGCAAGCAAAGGGTTTGCTCTTCATTGCTTCAACAGTAGCTACCATAGCTTCATGAACCGATGAGAAATGAGCACAAACTACAGCCTCGAAAGGAGGTGGCAGATTGTCTAATTGTAATTTAATTTTCGTAATCGCACACAGCGTTCCCTCCGATCCGGCTATCAATTTGGCCGCATTGAAGGCTTCACCGGCAGGATTGAATGGTTGCATTGCAGCCAAGATATCTATGGCATAACCGGTATTTCTTCGATGAATTTCCCTTTTGGGAAACCGCTCTTCTATTTCTCTTCGAGTTTCGGGAGGACTGAGTTCATCAATCAAAGCACGGAGAATCTTGGATCTTAACGTATCTGATTGAAGTGCACCCGTCAATTCCCGAGCGTTCATTTCACCGAAAGTGGCCAATGAACCATCCGATAAAACAGCTTCCAACTCTATCACTTTGTCCCGGGTGACGCCGTAGCGGATGGATGTAGTTCCCGAAGAATTATTACCCACCATTCCACCCATCATACAGCGATTAGCGGTAGAGGTATTCGGTCCGAAAAACAAACCATCCTTTTTTACGAATTCATTCAGTTCATCTCTAATCACTCCGGGTTCAAGTAAAACCCACTTTTCCGCCTTGTTGACTTCAATAATTTTGGTCATGAATCTCGAGAAGTCGACCACCAAACCTTCGCCTACACACTGGCCCGCCAGCGATGTCCCTGCCGTTCTGGGAATAAAAGCAACGGAGTTCTTTCGGCAAAAGGCTACGATGGATTGAACATCCGTAGAATCTTTCGGGTAAGCCACAGCCGACGGCAGTTTTCTATAAACGGAAGCATCAGTTGCGTAAAGCACTCTTGTGAGGTGGTCGGTATGCAGTCGATCTCCCAATGAGGTTTTGAGGTCGTTCCAAGCAGGGGTTTTTCTCTGAGCTTTCTCCATTTTTCGTAAAAGTGAAGCTAAGAAAGAAGATTCGATTGACTTTCTTTGATTAAAATTTGAGCATGGAAATTAACAATTTGAAGATCGCCATTTTAGGAGCGGGAAATTTAGGTCGCGCATTGGCAGACGGGCTAATCGATGCGGGATTTCCGAAGAAAAACCTCTTCCTTACAAAACGTAGAACAGAAGAATTACAAGATTTTGAGGATATAGGTTGCCATGTACTTTCAAATAATTCAGATGCTGTTATGGCTGCTGATCTGATTATTTTGTGTGTAAAGCCTTATAACTACAAGGAAATTCTTACAGAGATTTCACCCCGAATTAATTCTGAGAAACACATTTTAGTAAGTGTAGTTACAGGAGTGAGTATGAATGAATATGAAGCTCTATTGCCTGAAGGCACTCCGATTTTTCGTGCTATGCCGAATACTGCCGCTGATGTAAATGAGTCGATGACCTGTATTTGTCATGCGAATGCAACTACCTCGCAAGTAGAAATAGTTGAATCCGTTTTCTCACAGATTGGCAGAACGATTTTCATTCAAGAAGAGCTGATGAATGCGGCAACCGTGCTCGGTGCATGCGGTGTTGCTTACGTCATGCGCTTCATTCGAGCGATGGTACAAGGCGGTATCGAGATAGGCTTTGATGCCAAAACGGCTTCGGCCATTGTGACCCAGACAGTGAAGGGTGCAGCTGACATTTTAATCCAAAGAGGCCATCATCCCGAAAGCGAAATAGACAAAGTAACCACCCCGAAAGGCTGCACCATTGCGGGATTGAACGAAATGGAACACCATGGATTCAGCTCCTCATTGATCAAAGGAATCAGGACCAGCTTCGAAAAAATTGATTGAAACTATTTACAACCTCTTCTTTCCACATGAGCCTTCACGCTATCGTTGAAAGCTCGTTTATCCTCTAAACTCATTTCGGATGTCAGAGCTGATAGTTCCTCACGGATACTATCAGCCAATTGTCTGCTTTCAGCGGCCAACGCTTTCTTAAGACTATCCGGGTTCGAAACGTACGCTGTATCCTTTCTCAATTTTTCAGCCAAAGTGAACCGCTCATCCTTCAAATTACGCGCCTCGCAATGAAGGTCAATAAATCTGCTGAAACCTTGATCATTGTATATGGATCCCTCTTCGGGTTCTTGGCAACCCGCCAAGCCGAAAAAAGCTAAAACCAAAAAAATGTGCCTCATGAATTATTGAATATTGTCAGGCCATGAAATTTGATTGACAACTGCATCTCCGACTGCAAAACCCAGATCGAGTCCTCTTGAGTTATCCATTTCATAGTGAATTCCACCGTAATAGCGAGAGAGAGCACACTCATCGGCCATGTCGTAGAAATTATCATAGGTCCGCGCATCAAATCCGTACTGCATTTGGCTGAGGTCCGTGAAAGTGTAATCTCCGTTTTCTTCTGCAAAAAGGTGAATTAAAACTTTTACTCCTGCTCCTATCTCTGCGGAGTGACCCGAAGTATAAGCAGGAAACGGCGGTGTACCTATTGTAGTTTCAAAACTTGGATCAATGTAATTTTTGATATAACTAACCGGGCGGATCAGCACATAATCATACTTCGACTTCCAGCAAGAAATAAAAGCATCATTCTCAGCAACCGCCATCATTCCAAGACCTACGGCTGTTTTTTCCAACGTTGCGTTTGATTCACCCAATAGTTGATTTACAATATTAAAGGTATGTCCTGCAGGAGTACATGTAGCAAAAGGATCATCAGCCCAATATTCAGCAATAGTGCGCTCTTCATCAGTATTGAGAACGGTTACCTGCTCGTAAGTATCGTAAGCTTGCTGATAAAACTCAGAACCCGGTTCGGTAGAAAAAGGTACGTGAGCGCCGGGTTGGCTTGCATTGGCTATACCCTGTATAAAAGTTCTGTTGTCCATCCAATACGGTGAAAGAGGGTTCTGAACGTCGCCTGTGGGTATCCAACAATAATCATCTGCTACTAATTCATAGGGCAATTGAAAGGGGTCCATATAAGACTCATGACCACCGTCCGTTTTGGAGACCTCATAAATTGCTTCAGCGACAGCCAGACCATAGTTAATTGATCTCTCTATTACATCTTGGCGATTGCCCACACCCAAGTTGGCCAAATTGGCGGTTTCCATAGCGTCAATCTGACTTCTGTTTTCATCAGTTAGATTTAAGTCAAATATCAAACGCATCATTTCAGCGGTAGCCGCATTGCAAGCGATGGCCCAATTATACTTCATCTCCGGATTCGGATCGGGAATGCTTCCATCAGGCATGCCGTCGAGCTGCCCTTCCATTCGGTAGTTTTTATCAATACCATAAATTACCGATTCATAAGCCGTAACTCCAATATAACCGTAGGCACGTGCCGCTTGGGTAGGGAAAAAGCCATCAGTAGTTTGAGCTATTTTACATGTGAGCGTAATATAATCTTGAAGAAACTCTCCCTGGTATGACTTGGCATCGGCACTTTCAGAGATATGGTCATTGTCTTTGTCGTCATCCTTTTGACAAGAAGCTACAAAAACAGCAAGTAGCAGCAGAAAGCTTAAACGTTTCATTTTAATTCAATTTGACAAGTTAGAAAACAAAGGTATGACGTCCGGTCGACAAATGAAACCATTTCATCGATCCTTTAAATACATTAGTATGATATCAGTAAAAAAACCAAAGCTTTAAAAAATATTCAGTCACCGAATATAAAGAACCTGATTACTATAAATTTGAAGGAGGATTAATATGTACAGAAGAAAATCATTGGCTATAAAATTGAACCTTTTGCTTTAAATTCCGCTACTTTGTAGCAGTCTCAAAGTTGAACGAGCATAAAAACCTAAGGATTTGTTCGAAAACGAAAAGAAACTCAACTTTTTTCCCAAAATAAATATTGACCGATACACCGGTTTGGCCATGTTAGCCACCACGGTCATCGCCTTAATCTTTGCTAACAGCCCGATTGCCGATGAATTTCACCATTTGCTGAAGAAAAAACTCATCTTAGGTTTTCCTGACGGACCTTGGATCAAGTTGAGTATTGAAGAATGGATCAATGATGGTTTGATGGTTGTATTCTTCTTCATGGCAGGATTGGAAATGAAGCGCGAGATTGCCGTGGGTGAATTGTCATCCCCACGCAAAGCGGCCCTGCCATTGTTTGCAGCTTTGGGAGGCATGGCCCTGCCTGCTGCCATTTTTTTGGCTATCAATTGGAATCAGCCTCATATAGATGGCTGGGGAATACCGATTGCTACAGATATTGCTTATTCATTAGGCATCCTTGGTTTACTCGGTAAAAGGATAAATCCTGAAATCAGAATCTTCCTCATCGCTCTGGCAATATTTGATGATTTGGGCGCAATTTTAGTCATCGCCTTTTTCTATAGTTCCGAACTGAATTGGATATGGCTAATTTGTGGCGGAGCCACATTTGCAGGGCTAGTGGTAATGAATGCTCGAGGAGTTAAAATGCTTCGCTTTTATATTTTCGGAGGCCTCATTTTGTGGATATGCTTTCTCTATTCCGGAGTTCACCCTACGATAGCCGGAGTCATGTTCGCAATGACTATTCCCGTCACTGCTACCTTGAAGTCAAAAACCTTCTTGAAAAAAGCGCGAATGCGGATAAATTCGTTAAGTAATACGGATTTGGATTCAAAAAATCCACTTACTGAAAAAGCTCAAGATGAAATAATCGAGCGAATGAGGATAGAATCTAAACGCTCAAACCCTCCGCTCATTCGGGTAGAGCGAACCCTCAGAGAATTTAACTCATTTGTCATAATTCCTCTTTTCGTTTTAGCCAATTCGGGGGTGGAATTGTCCTTGGACTTTTATAAAGTCTACGAAGAACCCCTGGCTTTGGGCATTATGCTGGGATTATTATTAGGCAAAGTATCAGGTGTCATGCTGTTTTCATGGTTGAGCATCAAATTAAATTGGGCAGATCTACCAATATCACTACGAATGAAAGATATTCCCGGAGTGGGATTTCTTGCGGGCATTGGTTTTACCATGTCTCTCTTTATAACCAATTTAGGATTATCAGATTCCGAAGCCATTGAAACGGCTAAAATTGCTATCCTGACTTCCAGTCTCACATCAGGAGTAATTGGCTATTTTTACTTACGAACTTTGAGAAAGAAACCAAGTGAAAAAGTTTAAACATCTGTTTCAGAATAATATATCCTCTTATTAATTTCCTACTTTTTGATGCTTATGAATTTTCAATTATATTGGGCCTGCGAATTGGTTCCATAGCCCATCGCATATTTCATAGCGTGCAAAACCCGGTTAAGCCCCGGGTTTTGTTTTTTCTCCGATATTTTCAGACTAATCATAAATTCTGACAGACAGGTTTCAGCCCGCTCGATTAAGTTTAGGGTTGATTACCTTTGTGGTCTAAAAACAAAGACATGAATTTTTTTATTGATACGGCAAACCTTGATCAAATCAGAGAAGCACAGGATTTAGGCGTTTTAGACGGAGTTACGACAAACCCATCCTTAATGGCAAAAGAAGGAATTACGGGTGAGAAGAATATTATTGATCACTATTTGAAAATCTGTGACATCGTAAGCGGCCCGGTAAGCGCGGAAGTTATAGCGACGGACTATGACAATATGGTGAAAGAAGGAGAACGACTGGCTAAACTGCATAAAAACATCGTGGTCAAAATCCCCATGATCAAGGATGGTGTGAAAGCATTAAAGCACTTTTCCGATAAAGGAATTAAGACCAACTGTACTTTAGTTTTTTCAGCCGGCCAAGCTATTTTGGCAGCCAAGGCAGGCGCCACTTACGTATCGCCATTTATCGGACGATTGGATGACGTGTCGACCAACGGGCTTGATTTGATTGAACAAATCAGATTAATTTACGACAATTACGCTTACGACACTCAGATATTGGCAGCATCGGTAAGACATACGATGCACCTGATTCAGTGTGCTGAAATCGGCGCCGATGTGATGACGGGGCCTCTCAGCGTCATTACCGGATTGTTAAATCACCCCTTAACCGATATCGGATTGGAGAAGTTTTTGGCTGATCATAAAAAAGCTGCTACGGTTTAAGTTCGGCTACCGAATATTTTGAAATCCGCGCTCGATGTGCGGATTTTTTTGTTTAGAATAGTAGCTTTGATTTAAAGCACTGAAATATGATTCTCAATATTCATCCAGATAATCCTAATCCGAAACGAATACAAGAAGTCGCAGAAATATTGAGAGATGGCGGCTTGATAATCTACCCGACCGATACGGTTTACAGCATCGGTTGCGATTTGATGAATCAAAAAGCCATAGCCAAAGTGGCTAGCATTAAAGGAGTAAAACCGGAAAAAGCGAACTTTTCGATAATTTGTTATGATTTAAGTCACATCAGTGAATACGCCCGAGTGAATACTCCCGAGTACAAAATGCTGAAAAAATCATTGCCGGGACCGTTTACTTTTATTCTGAATGCGACTGGCAATGTTCCTAAGATTTTTAAAAGCAAAAAGAAAACAATTGGAATTCGAATTCCGGATAATAACATAGCCCGGGCAATTGTAAATGAATTCGGAACTCCGATCATCGCTACTTCGGTACACGATGAGGATGAAATTTTGGAATACACTACCGACCCGGAGCTGATCCACGAGAAATACGGCAAACTTGTAGATGTGGTGATTAACGGTGGGCCCGGAAAGAATGAAGCATCAACTATCGTGGATCTCACGCAGGGCGAAACGGAAATAGTAAGACAGGGGCTGGGAGATTTGAGTTACTAATGGTCACGAATCCTGAAGCGGAACAGGTCTTACTTCGTAAATCTTACTCCAATATTTTCCCGTGACCAATAAATTGCCCGTCATCGGATGTATGGCTATTCCATTCAATACATCCATGTTCGAGTTGGCCTCTGTCTGATCGACTATTCCCTTTGCCGTATATCGATTCAGAACCTGTCCGGTTGAAGCGTCTAACTCTACAATGTAAGGCTCTGTGTAAATATTCGCATAAATTCTCCCGTCGGTGTATTCCAATTCGTTCAGTCGGGGCACGTTTCCATTCTCATCAAAGACATTTAGCCTTTTAGTGACTTGCCTTGTCTTCGGATTTAGAAAATAAAGGGTCGAACTTCCGTCAGACAGAATCAAAGAAGTGTCGTTATGAGTAAGTCCCCAACCTTCTGAGGTTTGAGTGTAATAGGTAAATTCCTCTAGTTGATTAAAGCTTTCCAAATCATAAATAAAGCCCCTGCCCGACTTATAAGATACCTGGTAGATTTTATCATTTATAATGGTGATACCTTCTCCGAAAATATCTTCACTGAGGTTTTTTTCCTGCACTACCTCTCCCGTTGTCAAATCCAACTTGCGAAGTTTTGACTCGCCATAGTTTCCGGTACCCTCGTAGATATACCCCTCGTGCACCAAAAAGCCTTGGGTGTATGCGCTCACATCATGCGGATACTTTTTGACTACCTCAAATTTCCAATCGGCTGCCACGCCCTTTGGTCTTATTACGACCTCTTTGTAGCGCGTAGCTGATTTTCCATCGCTGTAGGTAGCTTTGAATTTTAACCTAAGGTCGCCTCCTCCTAACGGTTTAGAAGATACTTTGAAGTCGGTACTCATCACGGTAGCAAAAGGCTCTCTATCATCTTTCCTACTAATTTCTATCTTTTGTATGGTTTGTTCGGGAGAATCGGATTTAACCTCAAAATGAAGGGAATCACCTAAGGTCAAGCCTTGCGCATTGAGTAGCCTTATTCGAAAAGATGAACCCGTTTCGACCTGTAAAGGCTTGTCAATCTCCCGACGCGTCTGACCGTCATCATCACATCCGAAAACCAAGAGGGCCATTGGAATGACCCACCATTTATTGCTCATTCTCATAATTAAGTGATTGAAACGCTCTTCCGAGGTCTTTCATTATGTCGGTAGCCATGAGAGATTCAACGCTTTCTCTTTGCAAAGCCAAGTCGCCCGCCCGGCCGTGAATGTACATTCCCAAAGCTGCTGCTTGCATAGGTTTATAACCGGAAGCCAATAAACCCGCTAATATGCCTGTCAGTACATCGCCCATTCCACCGGTAGCCATACCGGGATTACCAGTACTGTTTATCAAAACCTGACCATCAGGTAAACTCAATGTGCTTCTGCCACCTTTTAACAAGATGTAGATGCCATATTTTCTACTCAATTCAATTTGTGCCTGAATATTTTGATAATGGGTTTTCTTCTCTCTTATCAATTTTGCAAACTCTCCCGGGTGAGGTGTGAGTATGCTTCCTTCAGGCAAAAAAGCCATCCAGGTAGGATTTTCCGAAAGGATATTTAAAGCATCGGCATCGAGAATCAAAGGCACCGGCGATTCTTGAATCAATAGTTTTAAGGCCTTCGCGGTTTCATCTGAAGTACCCGAACCCGGGCCCACGGCAATGGATTGATACGGACTTAAATCAGGAAGCTCAGTGAAGCGTCCGTCATCACTCGGATCAAGTGAAACCATTCCTTCGCGCATCCATTGATGAAGCAGCACGCCACCTGCTTTGTCGGTGTGCAAGGTGACCAAGCCGGGCCCCGAACGCATGGCTGCTTCCGCAGCCATTAATGAAGCACCTCTTTTACCCTCTGAACCGGCAATAATCAGGGCATGTCCGAAAGTTCCTTTATGATCAAAACTTCCGCGCGATTGCCTCATAGCTCCCACCGTTTGATCGGTGAGCAAGTGAAAATCTGCTTTCACCTCTCGAAGAAAATCCGTGTGTAAACCTATATCCAGTATGACAAGATTTCCGATTAACGGGGCTGACTCGGCAAGATAAAATGCCAACTTGGGAACTTGAAACGTAAGCGTATAATCAGCGCGAACAATAGTTTCTCTTGTATTGTCAGCATTATCTTCACTAAACATCCCGCTTGGCAAATCAACGCTGACTACCGTAGCACCTGATTCGTTAATTTTCTTGATAACCGCTGCCGCGGCACCCTCGGCGGCTCGATTGAGCCCCGTACCAAAAATGGCGTCGATGATTACCGAATCGCGATCGTAATCGATGGCCTCATCTTCAGATGAAATCTTGGTAACGGCTTTTTTGAGCTTTCCGAGCTTGGAAAAATTGGTAGAGAAATCTTCTGATGGTATGTCGGTAAGTTTTACGTATGTGACCTGCACCTCGTAGCCTACCTTTTGCAATATTCTGGCTATGGCAAGTCCGTCTCCTCCATTATTTCCGGGACCAACCACTACATTAAAAAGCCAATCTCTTTCTTCGGTTTTAAATAAATGGGGAGCCGTTTCGAAGAGCCAATCGAAACACTTGGTTGCTGCTATTTCCATCAGGTCTATAGACTTGATCGGCTCGTGCTTGATCGTGTAGGCATCTGCCTCTCGTATTTTTTCTGCCGTAAGTATTTTCAAAACCGCGAGAATGTTTAGCTCCGTTTCGCGAAATTAAAAATAAAAGGTCATGAAGAGGGCTCCGCCCGAAAGGTCATTGTCTATCTCAATAGATGAACTTCCACCCTCATTAGTAATAGTTGTCACGAATTGCTCGGCATTTCCTCCCACCGGCACTGCCCACTCTTCTTCTACGATTTCGCTGTTGCCTTGATAAGCAAAAGCCAATGCCACACCGTACTCAAAACCCAAGGACCATTTTGGAAATAAGAAAATCTCAGCTCCCACGAAGGCTCGTGCACCGATTGTAAATCTCGCTCCTTTCGAGAATTCCGTAAGAAAAGCTCCCGTTTCCGAGATATTGCTCAATTCTCTCGGGTCATCTTGAAAGTCAAGTTGAAACTCGACCCGATCAGGATTGGTATCTTCTTGGGTGATATCGTTACCATATTCAAAAGCATGCTTTTCCGTGCCGAATCCTAAAAAACCTTCAGCACCGTAAAACCCCTGTATTCTCGTTTTGCCTTTTCTCTTTTCTATTCCAAATGATAAATAGGTATTGGTAAAGGTTCGGCTATAGGTATCTTCTACCGTTGTATTAGTCGGGTCAACGCTAAACTCGGGGCTGAAAGCGCGTTGTTGATCACGCAAAATATTTAATCGAAAGCCTGCGCGATAAGCCAAATCATCCTTAATGAATAACTTTCCGTTTATCGCCATTCGATCATTACTAAACTCAGCAAAAGGCGCGGGATTTTCTGCTTCCGAAAAGAGATTTCCGATGTATCGCAAAAATGGTGAAGCATCTATTCCTACCGCCCAATCCCCCTCTCGAGGTAGATAGGTTTCTCCTTTTTTAGATACGGGCTGAGCGAAAGCTGCAAAACCCATTGCGATAAATGCAGTACTGAGCACTATTTTCTTCATCATGTCTGATTAGGTTACGGTCAAATAAACTCTCAATGGTAAAAATTATTATCAGCCTTCGTATTAAACTCCTTCTTTGTCGGGTAGCATGGGTACAAACTTAAACGCGCCGTGCTTGGACTCTTCGTATTGACCCTTGGTAATTTTTTTGATTTTAATCATTTCCTGATTTGCTCCCTCCCCTAAAGGAATCACCATTATACCGCCATCGACTAACTGATCGAGCAAAGCCTCAGGAACGTAAGGTGCCCCACAAGTGATCAACACCCTTTCGAAAGGTGCAAATGCAGGTAAGCCTTTATAACCATCACCGTAAAATACTTTAACAGTGGTATTAATATCGGCCAGATTCTTCTTAGCTTTCTTGAAAAGAAGCTTCTGACGTTCGATACTAAAAACTTTGCATCCTATAGCATCGAGCACTGCGGCTTGGTATCCGCTTCCGGTACCGATTTCTAAAACCTTCGTACCTGGCTTTACATCCAGAAGAGAAGTCTGAACGGCTACCGTATATGGCTGAGAAATGGTTTGGTCGGCACCTATGGGAAATGCAGTATCCTCATAGGCAAATTGAAGAAAAGCTGAATCCATAAAGATATGGCGCGGGATGGAACCAATGGCATCTAAGACAGCTTTATTGCTTACCCCTTTATTTACCAACGTATTTACCAATTGGCGCCGTAACCCCTGATGTTTATGCGTATCTACTACCTTCATGAAAGAGCAAATGTAAGAACCTCTGCTTAACTAAAACCAAAGAAAATACATTTGAGATGAGCCTTATTACAGCGGTCAAATATCAAATACAAGATTAAACTGTTGATAATTTTGACAGTGAGATTTACGTTGCCAAATCTGAGCAGCTACATTTGTAAAAAAGCGAATCATACATGCTGAAGATTGGAGTTTTGGGTGCCGGACATTTGGGAAAAATCCACCTCAAATGCATAAAAGAGCTGGAGCAATATGAATTGGTAGGTTTTTATGATCCCGACCAAAGAGCTGCGAGTGAAACTGCTCAAAAGTTGGGAATTAAAAAATTCGCCGAGATGAACGACCTCATAGATGCCGTGGATGTAGTGGATATCGTAACCCCGACTTTAAGTCATTACAATTGCGCCAGTGTAGCTATCCGCAAATCGAAACACGTTTTTATAGAGAAACCTATTACGAACACCATAGAGGAGGCCAAATCATTGATGTCGCTTTCGCGTGAAGCGGATGTAAAGGTACAAGTAGGCCATGTAGAGAGATTTAACCCGGCATTTATTTCAGCGCGCAAGGAATTGGACAACCCGATGTTTATCGAAACACATCGCCTGGCTCAGTTCAATCCGAGAGGTACCGATGTTTCGGTGGTCTTGGATTTAATGATTCACGATTTGGATATCGTGCTTAGCGTTGTCGGATCTAACATTCGAAGAATCAGTGCCAGTGGTGTAGCGATAGTAAGTGAAGAACCGGATATTGCTAATGCTCGCTTGGAATTTGATAATGGATGTGTAGCCAACCTTACGGCAAGCCGATTCTCTTTAAAAAACATGCGCAAATCGCGATTCTTTCAGCGAAACGCTTACGTAGCGGTCGACTTTCTCAATAAAACATCGGAAGTAGTTAAAATGCGGGATATAATCGGTGAGCCTGACCCTTTTTCCATGAGTATTGACCTGGGCGATGGGAAAGGTCAAAAAGAAATTTTCTTTGAAAATCCGAAAATTGAAGAAAACAATGCCATCAAAGATGAATTGGAAAGCTTCGCTCATGCCATTATCAATAACACTAACCCTCCGGTGACCGTCGAAGATGGCTACAATGCTCTTGATGTTGCTTATAAAATTCAAGCTAAATTGAAAATGAGCACTCCCGCTTAATCAATTACCGGCCATTTTACACAATCGGTTGATAAATTCTATCGTTCTATATTGAGTTTACGGTTTTTATTGAAGCTTGAATGTTTCGCATTTTCTATTTTTGCGGCCCATTAACTTTGGCTTTTACAGATGAGGAAAATCTATTGTCTTCTGATACTCTTCGTTTCGGCTTGTGATGTCTTTGATAAAGACGAACCCATCCCTGCTTTTATTTCCGTGGAAGCTGCTGATCTTATGGTCGAGCCTGACGGTAGTCAGGGAGCCGGCACGAGTGCGATAGTAGATGCTCACATTTTTGCCAATGATATTTTCGTAGGTACCATTGAACTTCCCGGAAGGGTTCCGATTTTGGAAGAAGGGGATACTCGAATAACACTGGCGGCAGGTATTAAAAACAACGGAATCTCTTCAGATCGAATCATCTATCCGTTTTATCAATCGTTGGTGAAAACGATTGATCTGCAGCCGGGGGTTGTTCAGCCTTTCGATGAAGACAGCGTCGCGGTATTTCAATACTTTGAAGATGACGGTTTCGGGGGATTAAAATTTTTATTTGAAGGTTTTGAAGGCATAGGTAATATTTGGGAACCTGCTGAATTAAACGGAACTGCCATTGTGAATATTACGGATACATCTGAGGCTTTGAGCGGTTCCGGTTGTGGGAAGATCACCCTTGACGACGACTTTCCCGACTTTGAGGTGTATTCGCAAACCTCTGAATGGGACTTTTCAGATGTAAATCCCGGGCAGCCGGTTTATATGGAGGTAGACTACCGAGGAAATAATCCTTTGGAAATCGGGATCAGACTCAATAACGAGACTCAATCTAAAATCTTTGCTTTAGGCCTGAACCCTCGGGAAAATTGGACCAAGGTATATGTCGAACTAACGAACGAAATAGGTTTGGGTCAATCCACGGATTTTCAGATTTATTTAGAGACGAAAAAAACCACGAATGAACCACAAGCGATTATCTATCTTGATAATCTGAAAGTCGTTTACGCGAACTAGCATATGAACAGAACTCTACAAACATCAAAGTACGTACTTTTTGATGTGTTAAGCTCAGGCTTGGCGTGGTTTCTGTTTTTCAGCTTTCGCAAAAAGGTAATCGAGCCGGCTAAATTCGGTTATCCCGTTCCGCTGGAATACGATGACCGTTTCTTTTACGGTTTGCTATTGATTCCCTTGTTTTGGGTTTCTCTCTACGCCCTGCTCGGAATGTACAAGAACATTTACCGAAGACACCGGCTTAAGGAGCTCGGGCAGGTTTTATTCTCCTCAATGATAGGGGTGATAATTCTCTTTTTCACGGTACTTATCGATGACCAAATTGCCAACTATCAAAATTATTATCGATCCATCCTCTTCTTATTCGGAGTACATTTTGCTTTCACATTCACCTTTAGGATCATCCTGACTACGCGCACCGTTAAGCAAATCCACAAACGCAAATTGGGATTCAACACCATTATAATCGGTGGCAATGAAGAAGCATTGAATGTATTCACGGAGATGGAAAGTATGAAGCCTGCTCCGGGCTTTAAGTTTGTGGGTTATGTAAGTATAAACGGTCAGGATCATTTGCTGAAAGCAGAACTTCCCTGGCTGGGAAAATTTGATAATATCGAGGAAGTCATTAATAAAAACGAAGCCGAGGAAGTAATTATAGCCGTAGAGACATCTGAGCACAAAAACTTGGGCAGTATTATCAGTCGATTGGAAGGTCTTAATATTAGGATTAAAATTATACCTGATATCTACGACATCCTTTCGGGTTCAGTAAAAATGTCGAGTATCTTCGGTGCGCCGCTCATTGCCATTAATACTCAGATCATGCCCGAGTGGCAGAAGTTTCTCAAACGGCTTTTGGATGTTACGGCGTCCATTATCGCTCTGATATTGCTTTCGCCTGTTTACCTCATTATCGCTGTATTAGTAAAACTTTCTTCTCCGGGGCCGATCATTTTTAAACAGGAGAGAATCGGACAGTACAATAAGCCTTTCTACATCTACAAATTTCGCTCGATGCGAGCCGATGCCGAAAACGGTACGCCCAAACTGGCCCGGGAAGGCGATCCTCGCATCACGCCTTTGGGCCGTTTCATGCGAAAAGCTCGAATAGATGAATTACCTCAGTTTTTCAACGTGATCAAAGGTGATATGAGTCTGGTTGGTCCTCGCCCGGAGAGGCAATACTTTATTGATCAGATTTTGAAAGTGGCTCCTCATTATCGCCATTTACAAAAAGTAAAACCGGGGATAACCAGCTGGGGGCAGGTAAAATATGGCTACGCTGAAAATGTGGACCAAATGGTTCAGCGGCTGAAGTACGATGTGCTCTACATTGAGAACATGTCGTTGGCAATCGATTTTAAAATAATGGCATACACTCTCCTCACAGTCATTAAGGGAGATGGAAAATAAAAATTCAAAAAAAACCTATTATGAAACACATCGCTGTAATCGGAGCAGGAACAATGGGAAACGGAATAGCCCATGTTTTTGCGCAAAACGGATATCAGGTTCAACTTATTGACGTTTCAGATCGCGCTCTGGAGAAAGCGCTCGGCACCATTGAAAAAAATATGGATCGGATGATTGCGAAAGAAAAAATCACCGAATCTGATAAAAAAGAGGCTCTCGACCGATTGAAGACCTCAACCGATATGAAATCCGGAGTGCAAAATGCCGAATTGATCGTAGAGGCAGCTACCGAAAACATAGATCTGAAAAAACGCATCTTTCGGGAGATGGACGAGCATGCTCCCGAAGGGTGTATTCTTGCCAGCAACACTTCTTCGATTTCAATCACACAGATTGCCGCCGAAACAAGCCGACCCGATAAAGTTATCGGCATGCATTTTATGAATCCGGTTCCCGTGATGAAATTGGTTGAAGTGATCCGCGGGTACGCAACTTCCGATGAAGTCACCGAATTGATTATGGAGACCTCCAAAAAACTCGGAAAGGTTCCTACCGAAGTAAACGACTATCCGGGGTTTGTGGCCAATCGCATTTTGATGCCCATGATCAACGAAGCCATCATTACCCTGCACGAAGGAGTAGCGGGAGTGGAAGAAATAGACACCGTGATGAAACTAGGAATGGCCCACCCTATGGGGCCGCTTCAACTCGCGGATTTCATCGGGCTGGATGTTTGCCTTAGCATTCTCAACGTGATGCACGAGGGTTTTGGAAATCCGAAATATGCTCCCTGCCCCCTATTGGTAAATATGGTAAGAGCCGGTAAGCTGGGGGCAAAATCCGGTGAAGGATTTTATGCCTATACGAAAGGCAGCAAGGACTTGGTGGTATCTGAGAATTTCAGAAAATAAGTTCAAAAGAAAAGATTGTGCTTAAGAAGAGATAAACCTGTCCAGGTTTATTTCTTCTTGGCATTTCTGCGCTTTTCGCGCTCAATTTTTCGCCTTAAGCGATCACTTTTGTTGGCCAGAACTTCCTCGGCTGCTTTGGTGCTGATTTCGCGCTCCTTTACGGGAATGATGCCATCTTCGATTTGTAAAACAATGCCTTCAATCATATCGTCGGTTTCGTTTTCATCCGGATTGTAATGGTCTTTCAAATCGGTTCCGAACAGCTTGGCCACACCCTGCCACATAAAAGCCGTGAATCCGCTTTTGAGGTCTTTGATCAATTCATAGCTGGTCTGTCCGGTTTCGCGATCGATAAGCTTGATCAATACCCGACCTTGGCTGGTTGTCATTTTTCGAAGGTCGCCTTCAAACTCCGCCTTCAGATCTTCCTCGCATTGATTCAGATAAGCCTCGCGCTCCGCCTCCGTTTCAAGGGTCTGCAAGTTTCGATTGTATTCATTAATTAAGTCTCCCGCTACCTTGGCGTAAGGATAAACCTTGACCACATTGCGGTGCATCTTATCCCATCTTCGCTGATAGCGCTTACTCCGAGACTTTCTGAAAGCAGAAACCCTTTTTGGTCGTAATGTTATAACGGGAATCGTATCACCGTCCACAATAACCGTTTCCAGCAAATACAGTCCGTCAACCTCCTCTACATTATAGGGAGTCTGCCCATGCACGGAGACGGCTATGATAAAAAAGATGAATGGAAACAGCTTGTGCATACCTATTGTAAACGTAGCATAGTTCGTACCGGTATACGCAAAATACAAAGGAAAGTGCAAATCTTTCTTAAGACAGCACTTCTTTCACTTTATCTGCGGCTTCCTGAAGCAATACTGCCGAATGAACCTTAAGACCGGAGTCATCAATGAGCTTCTTTGCTTCTTCAGCATTCGTTCCTTGCAAGCGAACTATAATCGGAACATCTATCCCTTCGATATTTTTGTAAGCATCAACGATACCTTGTGCTACCCGATCACACCTTACGATACCCCCGAAGATGTTGACCAAAATGGCTTTTACCTTTGGATCTTGCAATATGATTCTAAAGGCCGTCTCTACGCGCTTTGCGTCAGCAGTACCTCCCACATCGAGAAAGTTGGCGGGCTCGCCTCCAGAAAGTTTGATAATATCCATGGTGGCCATCGCCAAGCCGGCACCGTTTACCATACAGCCCACATTTCCATCAAGCTGTACGTAGTTGAGTCCCGCTTCGCCTGCCTCTACCTCCGTAGGATCCTCTTCAGTGGTGTCGCGCATTTCGGCATAGTCTTTATGGCGAAATAGTGCATTGTCATCCAAGGTTACTTTCGCGTCTACGGCTATCACGCGATCATCCGATGTTTTTAAAACAGGGTTTATCTCAAAAAGAGAGGCATCAGATCCGACATAGGCATTGTAAAGAGAGCGCACGAATTTGGTCATCTCTTTCATTGCCTTTCCGGAAAGGCCGAGATTAAAGGCAATTTTTCGACATTGAAAACCTTGAATTCCGAGTCCCGGATCTATTTCTTCCTTAAAAATCAGCTCAGGAGTTTTTTCAGCAACTGCTTCAATGTCCATTCCTCCTTCGGGAGAATACATGATCGTTACCTTTCCGCGAGCGCGATCTAAAAGAACGGACATGTAAATTTCTGAAGTCTCGCTGTCGCCGGGATAGTATACGTCTTCTGTGATGAGGACTTTGTTCACCTTCTTTCCTTCAGGTGGAGTCTGAGGTGTTACCAAGTCCATTCCGATAATCTCACCGGCGATGGTTTTCACATCCTCGAGGCTTTTAGCCAATTTCACCCCACCGCCTTTACCGCGACCACCTGCGTGAATTTGAGCTTTTACCACAAACCACTCAGAACCGGTGGTCTCGTTTATTTTCTTGGCAGCTTGTACGGCTTCTTCTGCCGTATCGGCTACGATGCCGCGCTGTATGGCAACGCCAAAAGATTCTAATATCGATTTTCCCTGATATTCGTGGATATTCATGGTTTCAATTTTGTTTGCGCAAATGTAATATCGCAGGGGGGTTATTCAAAGGTGAAGAGAGAAGTATCCGAATTGCGATTTAAAAATGATTGTACACCATTGCCACATCAATCATATGAAGTAGGGATTTTATCGGCCTTATCTATTCCGTCATTAAAACTTGCACCAAGTGAGCAGCAGGCATTTGGTTTAACCTGATGGCTGCTTTCTTGACCTGAGTAGTTGCGTGATGTTTGCGTGCTTGAAGGCAAGGCTGTCGTTTCGGTGGTTTGATGATTGTCATAAGCTAAAGGTTTGGTTGTCGCCAAAGGTAAAAACTTAACAATAAACTAACCCACTAACCTGATGAAAAGAAGAAGTTTACTGACATACGGCTAAGATTTAATCTACTCTTTCCAACCCACTTCTCAAAGCTCTCAAATCCTGACCTTATCTTTGCTCTGTGAACGAACAATACTCCGCTCAGTTTATCTCTCACGACAAACCCTACGGTACTTACATGCACCGATTTTCCCCTGAAAATGGAAAAGGCATTCCCGTATTGCTCATACATGGAAGTATTGAAGATTCGCGCATCTTTTACTCAAAATCCGGAAAGGGGTTGGCACCTTATCTGGCTCAATCGGGCTTTGACGTATTCGTTCCCGACCTTCCCGGTAAGGGAAAGAGCAAACCCTTAGTAAAAAAAGGTTTTCATCATTCTCAGCAAGACTTTATCGATTCGGATTTCAACGACTATGTCGACCACATCCGCAGCTTTCATCCGGAAGAAAAAATCAGGGTGGGCGCTCATTCTTGGGGCGGTGTATTAATACTGGCTTGGTATGCCAAATACGGCAGCTTGGAAAATTTTGGCCCGATGGTATTCTTCGGTGCTAAGCGCAGGGTGGCGACGGTTTCGCTCAAACGGTTCTTTATGATTGATTTGATGTGGATGCTCGTAGGGCAAATCAGCACCGCTCTGCTAGGCTACCTTCCGGCAAAGCGTTTGAAAATGGGAAGTGACAACGAACCTGCATCATTTTATCGACAAACGAATCGATGGGTTTATTCGAAAGATTGGAGGGATTTGAAAACGGGTGAAGATTTGGCCCGAAAACTGCGAGAGAAAAACCTGCCGCCAATCTTGTATTTTGCCGGAATTAAAGACACTGTGTTGGGAAACCCGAAGGATGTACGAAGATTGATGAACGAAACGGGGGGAGATCATGCATCTTTTCTCCTGCTTTCAAAAGAAAACGGAAATGCCGTAAACTATGGACACATCAATATGTTGACTTCATCCGCCTGTCGCGAAGACCACTTTCCGATAGCCGAAAGTTGGCTAAAACACGGAAATTCGAATTTCCGTGTTAACTTTTGACCGACTTAACCGTCACATGAACGTGAAGAAAGCCTCTGCCTTATTAATCCTTATTTCATTCTTTTTTATAACTGATTTCTGCTTCAGTCAAGGCGTACGCGGCAGAGTAATTGATCAGGATGGAGCGCCACTTTCCTTTACCACCATATTCATTCCCGAAACGGGTTCGGGGAGCGTTAGCAACGTTAACGGGACATACGAGATCAAACTAACTCCCGGCGCTTACACCCTCAACTTTCAGCATCTGGGCTACAGCAGCGCTACCAAAAAAGTGAACGTAGCCGAAAAATGGATTGATCTGGACATCATTCTCACCAAACAAGCTTATCTGCTGGAAGCTGCAGAAATAGATGGCGGTGAGGAAGACCCCGCTTATAAAATAATGCGAAAAGCTATAGCGAAAAGCTCTTTTCACAGGCAGCAAGTAGATAAATACACCTGCACGGTTTACTTAAAAGGTGGCGGTCGGTTGATAGATTATCCTTGGTTTATGCGCAAGGTCATCGAAGAAGAAGGAATCGATACCGCGGCCACTTTTGTGCAGGAGTCCGTAACTGAAGTGACCTACGAGCGCCCGGCAAAGTACACCGAGAATGTTATCAGCATTCGCAGCAGCGGAGATGATCAAAACTCCAGCCCGATGAATTACATCAACGGGAGTTTTTACTCGGAGGAAGTTGCGGGTATTTATTCGCCGCTTTCGCGAAAAGCCTTCGGCTACTATCGATTTAAATACATCAGCACCTTTGCCGATGGCGACCATAATATCAACAAGATTAAGGTGACGCCGCGAGTGGACGATGAAGAATTCCTATCCGGATACATCTACATCGTAGAAGACCTGTGGAGCATTCACAGCGTAGATTTTCAAATCCACCCGCAGGGTATTAATATAGACATCGAGCAAAAGTACGCGCCCATAAGGCCGGATGTCTGGCTGCCTATCAGCCACCACTTCGTAGGAAACGGAAAGCTCTTCGGTTTCGAATTCAGCTTTGAATACCTGGCCACGGTAAGTAAATACGACATTGAAGTCAATCCCGATTTGGATGCTGACTTTGAGGTATTGGATGCCAAAACCGAGAAAGAAGAAATAGCCATTGCTGAAAAGAAAGATAAGCCCATCAGCGAAACGGAGAAAAAACTTTTGGAAGGAGAGGAAGTCTCGACCAAGGAGCTGCGGAAGTTGATGCGCGACTATGCCAAAGAGGAGCGGAAAAAGAAAGACGAGCCTGAAATCGTCTTTGAGCGAAAAGTCGAAATCGACTCGCTGGCCTACAAAAAAGACAGCCTGTACTGGGAGGAAGTAAGACCGATACCGCTGACGCAAAGCGAAGAAAAGGGCTATAGCTTGCAGGATAGTCTGGCCGCCGAAGAGGCAAAGAAAGCCGAAGGAGATACCTTGGCGGGAAAAACCAAGTTCAATCCCTTAGACCTGATTTTAGGGGGCGGCTACCGTTTGGGAAAAAACTACATCAACATTGACAACCCCTTATTATCCATCCGCTATAACACCGTAGACGGATGGAACGGTGAATACAGCATGAGCTTTTACCGAAGGTTTAAGAACAAAAACCGATTGGAAATATCTCCGCTCTTTCGCTATGCGGTATCTCGCGATAAAGGCTTCGGGACGATAAGTACCGGCTACACGTATGGCCGCGGATTGAAACAAGGAAAGATAGGCCTGTCGGGGGGAAGCTACTACTCTCAGTTCAATGCGCAAGAGGCCATTCATCCGTTTACCAATACCATCTCCACATTGGTCGCTGAAAACAATTATATGAAAGTCTACGATCGCGAGTTTGTGGAAGCCACTTGGCGGCAGCGCATCTCTACCAATTGGAAAGCCACTGCGCTGGTAGAGTATTCGCGACGAACGGAAACAAGGAATACAACGGACCAAGTTTGGTTTAATATAGATGACCGCGACTTTACCGACAATCGCCCTCAAAGTATTGAGTTGGAATCAACGGCCTTCGGTCAGAGCGATGCTTTCAAAATAAACATCACTGCGACATGGCTGCCATTTGCCTATGCCTATAAGCGCAATGAAAACTACTATTCCGTAGACAAGCAACCTACCTTTACTTTAAAATACGAAAAGGCCATACCCGGTGTGGCCGATGCCACCATCGACTATGATCGGTTGGCCTTGGAGGCCAAACACCAAATCGTACTTGGCTTACTTGGAACACTGAATCTGCGAACTGAGGGAGGAACTTTTCTCAATTCAAATCGGATGGACTTTATGGATTATGCCCATTTTATGGGAAATCAAACCATCTTCACCCGCTTTCAACAATTGAACAGTTACGCGCTGGCGCCCTACCACCTCTACTCTACCAATGATGAGTATTTGAGCACTTACGTAAATCTTGAATTGCGAAGATTTGTCTTCAGCCAATTTCCCAAACTTCGCCTGGCGGGACTAACCGAAAACATCAATGTGAATCACCTCATCACCCCTTCGGTCGATAATTATTTGGAAGTGGGTTATAGCCTGACCAATATTTTCAGGCTCTTCCGAATTGATGTAACGGGAGCGTTTATAGACGGAAAGTATGAAGACTTTCGCATCCAATTGGGTATCACTTCTGACCTTATTCAAGTAGACTGAATTTCAATATCTGAATCGGTCCATCCGGTACTGCTTTTTCTTGAATTTCGGTCCTTTCAAAAATTCTCTCTCACTATTTCTAGTGATTTAATTGCTTGCGTGATAAACGTGAACGGGAAATTTCTACATTTGATTTGACCAATCAAAGTCTGCTCGCTATTCTGCTGCCAACCACAGCTCTACTATCCGTACACGCTTTGTATTTGGTGTTAAACTGAAACCAATATTAACTCAAATACCAATACAATGAAAACCAATCTACGTAGCCTCAGAAGGCTTTTTTCTCTATCAGGAGTAATGGCCGGAGCGGCACTGCTCTTTGGCAGTTTAAGCAATCAGGTCGAGGCTCAAACCATCAACATCGGCCCGAATCAGTATGCTTTTCAATTTACCGGTAATCCTAACTTCGGACTCTTCTTCAACTCTACAAGCCAGCAGTATGAATTTCGAAACGGATCTGCCACACCCGTTTTTGCAATGAGCGCGGCTAACGGTAACATGCGAACCAACCTGACTTTCGCATCGGGAAGTGATTTTTTGGTTGGTGCTAACCGTTATGCCTTTCGCTACAGCGGAGACCCTGATTTCGGACTTTACTTTAATGATACCGATTCGCGTTATGAATTCCGAAATGGTGCGGCCAACCCGATATTCGGATTTAGCGCCTTAAATGGTTTGATGACTACCAACCTTCAGTTTGACCCCTCGGCATCTTACCTCGTGGCGCCCAATAACTACGCACTTCGTTCGGCTGCCAATGCCAACATAGGCTTGTACTTCGGACCCTCAGACTACGAATTCAGAAACAATGCAGGAGTTTCCGTGCTGAACATTAATGCCAATACGGGAGCCATCGTTTCTACCTCGAGCATTACGGCCAGTGGCGGCAACTCAGCGCAGTGGACGCAAGCTCATGGCTGGGGAAATCACGCTACTGCCGGATACCTCTCCTCAGAGGTAGATCCACAAGTGGGAATAATTTCTACCAACCGTATCCCAAGATGGAACGGCTCTTCCTTGGTTACCGGCTCCATCACTGATGACGGGTCATCCATTAATGTAAACAATGCGGCTACCTTCAGCAACGCTGTAACCGTTTCGAGTGGATTTAATAGTTCAACGAATTCTACTGCATTTAAAGCGGGTAACACGACTTTCTTTACGGGAATTGACAATAATGAGATCCAGGCTTACGCCAACGGTGGTCAAGGCGTGCTATTCCTTAACTTCTGGGGTGGCGACATCAACGTAGCTTCTAACACCATGTGGGTAGACCGCGATGATGAAAGAGTGGGTGTAAATACCTCCAGCCCCACTGCCAAGCTCGACGTACAAGGCGAAACAGGCTCTACGGAAATAGTAGTGAACGCCCAAGGAAACTACACGAGCGGAAACTCGGACGTAAGAGCGATAAACGGTAACTCCGTAATAGCCCCCGGTTATGGATATGGTGTGTATGGCACGGGCGGATACATGGGAGTGCGCGGAGTAGCCAACTCTACGGATTATATAGGAACCTCATACGGTGTATACGGAAGTGCGTCAGGAACTGCCGGTACGCGCATAGGGGTCTATGGATTTGCATCGGGAGGAACCATTGAAAACTGGGCCATGTTTGCATCGGGCAATTCTTACGTATCGGGTGACCTTCGCGTAGGAAATCAAGCTGACGTACCCGGCTACCGCCTTTCGGTAGATGGCAATGTAATCTGCGAAGAGCTACGAGTAGAACTTAGTGGCAACTGGCCCGACTATGTTTTTGCTGATGACTATTCCATCATGAATTTGAACGATCTGCGAGAATATGTCAATACCGAAAAGCACCTGCCCGGCATTCCCGCTGCCGCGGAAATTGAAGAGACCAACGGCATAGATCTGGGAGAAATGCAACGCCTCACCGTTGAAAAGCTGGAGGAGCTGACCCTCTACATTCTCGAATTGAAAAAAGAGAATGACGAATTGAAAGAAAGAATCGAAGCACTTGAAAACTAAACTACCCATGAAAAACGCACTCAACAAGAAAGCGCTTTTCAGGTGGCTTGGTCTGCTCTGCATAACCCTTATCGGCTATTCGGCCGTTCAAGCACAAGGCTTGATGACGGAAATCGGAAGCCCGATATTGGACAGAGAACAAGAACACTTCCTGAAATACGTGAAAGAAAACCCGATGAACCATTCGCTTCGATTTGTAGAAGTGGATATGGATGCATTGAAGGGAAACTCATTCGTGTTTAAACCAAACCGAAATGAGACCTATACCGTGGTGAAGAACAATCGCGGCGAGCGGTATGGCAGCCTTACCTCATGGTGTGGCACCATAGATGACGGCGTGGAATACGGCGACGTAAATATGGTAATAGACGGCGATGAACTCGTGGCCCACTTCCAAATCGGTACGAGCATCTATTCCATTACCCCGCTGGGCAAAGGTGTGCATGCCTTCTACGAAGTAGATTCGAGCATCATGCCGAAAGAAGACTGCGAACACGGCGACCACGATTTGGACTACGACTACAAACCCGACCTCGACGGAATACCTTCCAACGAAGATTCCGTATGGGACGACATTGGCTCAGCCAAAGCCACCGGCGAATGCAAGATTCGGGTGTTAATCGGCTTCTCGCCAAATGCTCAGGGACAGTTTACCAGTATATTGGCGCAACTGGTCAATCAGGTCAATCTGGCCAATGCCGCATATGACAATGCTGCCGTAGGTTTCAACATAGAACTGGCCATGGCTTATAACACCGGTGTAAACTCGGCCGGGTCGACAGGTACCGACCTTTCCAGATGGCGCTCCACCTCAGATGGTATTATGGATGACGTACACTCAAACAGAACCCTCTTTGATGCCGATATGTGCACTTACATCTACCAAGGAGGCGGCGGACGCGCCTACTTGTCATTGGATTACGAAGACACCTTTTCGGTAACGGGAACGGGAAACTTTAACGTCTTTACCTTCCACCACGAATTGGGGCACAATATGCTCTGCACGCACGATTTGGTAAATACGGACGAGCCCGGTACTGCTCCTTACGCGGGCTACGGTGAGCCGACCATCGGCTGCTTTCGCACCATCCTGGCCTATCAGCAAGCTTGCGGAACGGGTGGCTGCGGCAGGGTCAACGTCTTTTCGCGCTCAGTCGGCACCTACAATTGCGGCGGTACCAACTACGTGAAAGGCGGACCGAATAACCGAAACCGCGACCGATTGGTGCTTTCCAAAGATGCCATTAACAATCATACCACCGTATTGGCAAATGCCACTTATGGTGGTGACTACAACTGGTTCAACCAGGAGGCCATCCATTTTGTAGCTGAGCAAACCGTAGGCTACAGCTCTTCGGCAAATAGTTGGGATATGTTCAGCGGCTCGGAAGGCAGTTTCAGAGCCAGCGATGCGGTAACCTTAGGCGAAGGCTTTTGGGCCCGCAGCGGCTCTACCTTCACGGCCTACCTCGAGTCGTGTACGGACATCTCGCCCGATCAGGCCGCCTTGGCAGTGGTCGATCCCGATTACGACGAGTCGGAGGAAACAACCACCCCGAGCGAGGTACTGCCCGCAACGGAAAGCTCTAAATCCTTCCACGATCTGTCGGTATTCCCCAATCCTTTCAATGAGAGCACCACCATTCAATTCCTCTATCACGGAACGAATCGGGTGACCATAACCTTGAGAGATATCCTGGGAAGAGAAATGATGGAGATAGCCAATGCGGCTGAATTCAGCGAAGGCTTGCACCGCATGGAGATCCAAACATCCGATCTTCCATCGGGGCTCTACCTCATCACCTTCCGCGCGGGAGATGATATACTGGTAAAACGAATAACAAAAGGCAACTGATCAGGACCTAAAACAACCGATCACAAGAAAGCATCGCCACCCCCGGCGGTGCTTTTTTTATGTCTGA
>CAZYWJ010000020.1:46718-48109 GCA_964651785.1 uncultured Cryomorphaceae bacterium | reverse complement strand
TGATCTTTACCGAGAAAGGGAAGTGTTTCTGGATGCGTGTATTCGAAATTCCGGAAGGGACCAAAACATCGAAAGGCCGCGCCATCCAAAACCTGATTAACATAGAGCAGGACGATAAGATCATGGCGTACATCAACACCAAAGATCTGAGAGACGAAGATTACATCAATCAACACAATGTAATCATGGCCACGAAGAACGGTGTGGTTAAAAAGACATCGCTGGAAGCATATTCACGTCCACGTCAAAACGGAATCAATGCCATAACCATTAAGGATGGAGATCAGCTTTTGGAAGCTAAACTCACGGATGGTGAAAGTGAAATCATTCTTGCCAAGAGAAGTGGAAAGGCCATTCGCTTCAACGAGAAAACCGTACGTGCAGTAGGAAGGACTTCTCAAGGGGTGAAAGGAGTTACCCTGGAGGGAAAAAATGATGAAGTAATCGGAATGGTTTGCATCAATGATCCATCAGTGAATGTCTTGGTCGTTTCTGAAAAAGGTTATGGTAAGCGCAGCGAAGTGAGTGAATACCGCATCACAAACCGTGGTGGTAAGGGTGTGAAGACCCTTAATGTGACCGAAAAAACGGGAGCGCTGATTGCCATCAAATACGTGACGGATGATAACGACTTGATGATTATCAACCGCAGCGGATTGACCATCAGAATGAGCGTGTCAGACCTTCGCGTGATGGGGCGTGCCACACAAGGGGTTCGTTTGATCAACCTGAAAGGCGATGATGCGATAGCCGCAGTGGCCAAGGTTGAAATCTCCGAAGAAGCTGAAGAATTGGCCGACGATCTGAACGAAGGCGAAGAAAACACCGAAAATTTGGGTGCTGAGCCAACGGATGATGGCGAAGAATAAAAACTTTCGAGTAGAATGAATAAGGAGCCCCGTTCTGAAAAGAGCGGGGCTTTTTTGGCAGAGAGATTGCCTGTGAATATTGCTAAATGCAAACTTTGTCCTTATTAAAATGTTCTCAAATAACATGGAAAAGAAACACACTGTAGTAGTCGGAGCCAGTCCAAATCCTGCCAGATACGCTCATCGGGCTATCCAAATGCTGAAATCTGCAGGCCATCCCGTCAAAGCTGAAGGGCTAAGAGAAGGAAACGTAGATGGAATCTCGATCTCAAAGGAGATGAAAGTGTACGATGATGTAGATACCGTGACATTGTACGTTGGACCAAGAAATCAGGAGCATTGGAAAGATTACATTAAAGACCTGAAACCGAAGCGCGTGATTTTCAACCCGGGTACGGAAAATTCCGAATTTCAAAAAGAGCTGCGTGAAGAGGGAATTGAGATTGAGGAAGCTTGTACATTAGTCTTGCTTTCGATGGGCCGTTATTGAGATATGGATTCTTCTATTGCTTCTTGAATGGC
>CAZYWJ010000020.1:36766-46618 GCA_964651785.1 uncultured Cryomorphaceae bacterium | reverse complement strand
GACATTATTTCTCGCTTGCTCACAAATGCCCCCATAGCCATTCCGCCCGCCATGCTCTTAGCTATGGTGAGAATATCCGGAGAGATGTCGTAATGCTCAAATGCAAAAAGTTTTCCCGTGCGCCCGAATCCCGTTTGTATTTCGTCCATGATCAACAGAGCACCGACTTCCGTGCATCGAGCACGCAAAGCCTGCATGTAAGATTTGGTAGCGATTCTCACTCCCGCATCTCCTTGAACCGTTTCAATAATTACGCCTGCCGTAGTTTCATCGATCAATGTCAAATCTTCTTCGACACCGAAACGAATGAAATAAACTTCAGGCAACAAAGGTCTGAAAGCGTATTTTTTCTTTTCGTTTCCCGAAACGCTCAATGAGCCGTGAGTCGATCCGTGATAACTGCCTTTGCAGGAAATGATTTTTCGCCTTCCGGTAAAACGCTTCGCGAGTTTCAGCGCAGCCTCATTCGCTTCCGTTCCGCTATTCACAAAGTATACTGAATTGAGCGAGTCGGGCAGGAGTGAGGTCAGTTTTCTCGCCAATTCAACCTGAGGCCCTTGGATAAATTCGCCATAAGGCATCACGTGCAGGTATTTGTCAGCTTGATCTTTGATCGCCTTTACAACCAGCGGATGTCGGTGTCCGATGTTTGTCACGGCTATTCCCGATACCATGTCGAGAAGTGCTCTTCCGGATGTGTCGTAAATGTAGGATCCCTCGGCATGGCTCACTTCCACCGCGATGGGAAAAGGGGAAGTTTGCGCCTGTAGTCGGAAAAAGTCCTCACGTTGATTCATGCCGCAAAAGTACCGCTTCTACTTTTTCGGAGTGAGTCTTTTCAAACTTTTCAGCATGGTAGGAATAAGCTCCGTAACGGTAGGATGGGTCTGGACGCTGTCGCGAAGCACTTTGTACGATAGCTTGCCATACATCGCCGTGATGAAAGTCCCGATGATCTCATCTCCGCTAATTCCGAAAACGGTCGCACCAATTATTCGCTCGGTCTTCTCATCAATAACCACTTCCATAAAACCCGCGGTTTCGCCCTTTTCCTTTGCTCTTGAGATGTCTGCCATTTCCATACTGCCGTAAAGTATGGTCTTACCCTGTTCGAGTGCTTGGTCCCGGGTAAGACCAACTCGCCCCATTGGCGGATCGATGTAGAGCGCATAATTCAAATGTCGGTCGCTCAACTTTCGATTGTCGTCTCCGAACAGATGGTTTTGCACAATCTCAAAATCATCTACAGATGTGTGGGTGAAGGCTCCCTCACCATTGCAATCGCCCATTGCAAAGATGCCTTTCACACTGGTCTCAAGTTTTTCGTTTATCGAAATATTAAAATGCTCATCGTGAGCAATTCCGGCAACATTCAAATCCAACAGATCTGCATTGCTCTGCCTGCCGGTAGCAAGGAGCAGATGGCTTCCGCGAATGGCTTTTTCATTTCCGTCGCATTGAATTTGAACCTCGACACCATCGCCGAAAGGCTTACCGCCAATGCAATTTGAAGACAGTTCAAGATTGACACCTTCACTTTTGAGCAACCCCGCAATTCTCTCAGAAGTACGTTCATCTTCCTTGCTGATCAAATGAGAATTGTTTTCGACAATCGTTACCTCACTTCCGAATCGTCGAAACATTTGAGCAAACTCGAGTCCCACATAGCTGCCGCCAATGATGATCAAATGATCAGGTAAATCTTCTATTTCGAGAATGGATTCGTTTGTATAAAATTTCACATTCTCAAAACCTTGCGCAATACGAGGGCGAGCGCCAACATTGATGAATATACGATTCGCGGTAAGCTCTTTTCCATTCACCTCTATCGTTTTCTCAGAGGTAAATTTTGCGCTTCCGCGAATAAGCTCAATGTTCTCCGAGCTTGAAAGCATTTCTTCAATTCCACTTCGCGAAGCCTCAACTATCTTATCTTTTCGCGCTTTGATTTTCTTCAGATCGGCTTTAGAAGCTCCCGTGTCTAAAATTCCCCAATGCTCTGCGTTGTTTGCCATCCAAATGGCTCGGGCCGAAGCCACGTAAGTTTTGGTCGGGGTGCATCCGGTGTTTACGCAAGTTCCACCTAAGCGACTCTTTTCGATAACCGCAATCTTTTCGCCTTGAGTAATGAGCGTTTGAGCCAAGGGTGTTCCGGCTTGCCCGGTACCTATTATGATGGAATCGAATTGTGTGGTTTTCTCGGTCATTCTTGCATTTGGTTTTTAAAGGGTTTAGTAACCGCAAAAACCTTGCAAAGCTTAGTGGCCGGAACTCACTCTTCCGCTGCTCGGATTTTATTTCCGGTTAACGGAAATAGGCTTTAAGCCTTTCGGCTAATGACCTTTTTGACCGCTTCGATAATATTCGGCGTATCGATGCCATATTTGGTCATCAACTCCTCCGGTGTTCCGCTTTCGCCGAAGCTGTCATTCACAGCCACTATTTCCAGAGGAGTCGGACGATTACGCGTCAAAACCGAAGCGATGCTCTCGCCAAGGCCGCCGAGAACCATGTGCTCCTCGGCCGAAACGGCACAACCCGTTTTCTTCACCGATTTTAAGATCGCGGCTTCATCCAAAGGTTTGATCGTGTGAATATTGATTATTTCACAACTGATTCCTTCATTGGCCAAAATCTGACAAGCTTCAATTGCTTTCCATACCAAATGGCCCGTGGCAAACACGGAAACATCCGTGCCTTCCGAGAGCATCAGCGCTTTTCCGATTTCGAACTTTTGATTTTCGGGAGTGAAGTTGGCTACTTTCGGTCTCCCGAAACGAAGGTAAACGGGACCTTCGTGATCAGCAATGGCAATGGTTGCCGCCTTCGTCTGATTGTAGTCACAAGGATTGATCACCGTCATTCCCGGAAGCATTTTCATCATTCCCAAATCTTCGAGAATCTGGTGAGTCGCACCGTCTTCTCCCAGCGTCAATCCCGCGTGAGAAGCGCAGATCTTCACATTCTTGCCCGAGTAGGCAATCGACTGTCGAATTTGATCGTAAACCCTTCCGGTAGAAAAGTTGGCAAACGTTCCGGTAAAAGGAATTTTACCGCCAATAGTCAAGCCTGCCGCCATTCCCATCATATTGGCTTCAGCAACCCCACACTGAATAAAGCGATCGGGAAACTCTTTTTTGAAATCACCCATTTTCAAAGAGCCGGTGAGGTCTGCACAAAGACCTACCACATTCGGATTTTTTCTTCCTAATTCCAAAAGTCCGGCACCGAAGCCGCTGCGTGTATCCTTATGATTCTGAACCGTAAATTCTTTCATTAGAGTTTTAAGTTGGTGGAAGAGCCTGATGAGATGGTAAAAGCTCTTTCGATGGTGTAAATGACTTGTTTGCTGTTTTTAGACCGATAGGTCAATTTGTAATTTCCGGGTTGCAACTGAAATTGCTGTTGCAAATTAGAGTTGTCAATATTCGTTACCCACTGTAATTCGCTTCCGTTTTCCAATGCGATGCTTCCATATCCGGCTGATGCCAAAGAGAGGTTTAACACGCCCGGCTCGGGGATGGTGATGGCCGTAGTCTTGTTTTGGTTGATTTCTATATTCGGAATATTCGTGCGGGGAAGCGTCAATATTTCCAAATCGTAAAAATCCGTCAGTAGTCGTTCGCGATGATTTGTAGCCATCACGTGTGCCGTAGATGATTGACCTTTTTTCCTGACGATGACGGGCACGTCCTGAGCAAGTGTTCCCGCGACTTTCACTACCAAGCTTCCCTGACCTGCGTCAAGTGCAATAATATTGTGCTGACCCGGAGTAATTTTTACGTGCTCCTTTACCAACGTCGGGATGGTGTGCGCTTCTACTCGATAAGTAATGATGGGATCGAGGCTCAGCGTATCCGGATTGCCTTTATGGTTGAGCGTATGCACAAAACCGTATTCAAGTTGCTCGGTATTCTCATCGAATAGATTCACCGTGACGTTCGTTTCATTCGGTTTCCCGAAATCATCGATCAGGTTTACCTGAGCCGTGGTGTTATTTAACGCTTGCGTAACCACGATGTCCAGAATATTTTCAAATGTCTCCTCGTTCGTGGCATCGTAGTAATTACCCACACAGTTAAAGGTGTCTTTGAATTCATCTTCGAGTCCCACACCGATTACAAAGGGTTTCAGAATAACACCACGTCGTTGCAAAGCTTTCGATATCGCACACGGATCGCCATCGCAGGCTTCAATTCCGTCGGTGATTAAAATGATGATGTTTCGGCAATCGGCGCACTCGGGAAAATCATTGGCTGCTTTCTCCAGCGATCGCGCTATAGGAGTCGTTCCCTTGCACTGAATTCGATCGAGCGTCTTTTCAATCAATGCACCATTATTCGGCCTGAATGATACCTCTAGTCTGGTATCTTCACAGTCTTGTTTGCCCGGAGCAATAGCCACTTGATGGCCATACACACGCAAACCCATCTCGACATTCGGATTGTCATCCAATTCTCTTACTGATTCAGATAAAAGCTTGCGAGCAACGGTGATTTTACGATCACTCTGCCAAGTAGCATTCATGCTGTTACTTGCGTCAAAGACGAATAGCAAACGCGTCAGTTTTTGATCTTGAGCATTTGACTCAATAGAAAAGCTGACAGAAAAAAGCGCTATGGCAAAGAGTAATCTTTTCATTCAAATCAATAGTCCCCCAAAGTCTCGGGAAGTTGGGAAAGAGCGGTTTCCAATTGATCGTCATTCGGAGCTACGCCGTGCCAGGCATGCGTGCCCATCATAAAATCAACTCCAGCACCCATTTCGGTTTTCATCACGATCATTACCGGCTTTCCTTTACCCGTTCTGCTCTGAGCTTCTTTAATGGTAGAGATCACTTCTTCTAAATCATTCCCGTTCATTTCGAGCACATCCCAACCAAAAGCAGACCATTTTCCTTTCAGGTCACCAAGACTGAGTACATCAGAAACGTCGCCATCAATCTGCCTATTGTTGTAGTCGATGGTTGAAATGATGTTGTCTACTTTATGGTGAGCGGCAAACATTGCTGCTTCCCAAATTTGTCCTTCCTGCAATTCACCATCGCCGTGTAGAGTATAAACCAAACGTTTATCGCCGTTTTGCTTTTTGGCCATAGCCGCACCAAGTGCTACCGACAATCCCTGACCGAGCGAACCCGAGGCTACACGGATGCCCGGCAGTCCTTCGTGCGTCGTGGGGTGTCCCTGAAGTCGGGAATCCAATTTTCTGAAAGTAGCCAATTCGCTTATTTCGAAGAAACCTGCTCGAGCCAAAACGCTGTACCAAACGGGAGAGATATGCCCGTTGGAAAGGAAGAACAAATCTTCATCCTTGCCGTCCATGTCAAAGTTCTTCGGATCGTATTTCATTATTTCGCCGTAAAGGGCTACGAAAAAATCGGTGCAGCCAAGGCTACCGCCCGGATGACCTGAATTAACGGCGTGAACCATGCGTACGATGTCCCGTCTCACCTGATTGGCGAGGGATTTTAGTTCTTCAATATTGCTCATGAAATGGAATTAGGATGCGATTTGGCTGCAAAAGTAGTATAATGATGAAACATCAAAACCGTTTGACGCGGAGACTTATTAAAAAGAAATAACAAAAATTGCAGCCGGCAAACGCCTTTACGCACACGCGTTGTATTTTTACAAGTAAATCAGTCGAAAGTGAACAAGAAGCTGAATTTAAGCCTGAGCGAGTCTGTGATAGAAAGTGCGAAGCGATATGCCGAAAAGAATAACATCAGCTTATCTAAATTAATTGAATCATACCTTAAGGCTTTAACCACAAATGCCGGCGAGTCGAACAACGAAATAACTCCATTAGTCAAAAGTTTAAGTGGAGTTATTAGCCTTGAGAACAATTTCGACGAGAAAGAGGTGTATAGACACCACTGGCTTAAAAAACATTATTGAAGACTCTTTTCGTCGATACAATATCATTAATTAAAAGAAATGAGTTTTACGATTCAGCGCCACGCATGTCAGGATTGTCAATTCTCATGAGAAATAATTCTTGCTTTGAACGACTCGCTATTTCTGATTTAGAGGATGGAATGCAATACTATACCGCTCTGGAGAACGGGGCGGAGGTAGTGATAATGAGGAATGCCGAAGATTTCAGAGTTGCCGGTTTACCTGTAATGAGTGCTGAAGAGTACAGTGCCATCGATTCGAGATAATCTTCCCGAAAAGGAACTTGTTTTATACCTTTCTAGCGACTGCATTTAATTCCTTTTTCAGGGTCCTGAAAAATTGGCGTATTTTTGCGCCCAAATTTCAATCTATGGCGCTTAAATGTGGAATCGTTGGCTTGCCCAACGTCGGAAAATCAACACTTTTCAATTGTTTGTCAAATGCCAAGGCACAATCGGCAAACTTCCCGTTTTGCACCATTGAACCGAATGTAGGAACCATTACCGTTCCCGATGAGCGATTGAATAAGCTCAGCGAATTGGTTAAGCCTGAAAAAATTGTACCGACTACCATCGAAATCGTCGATATCGCCGGGCTGGTAAAAGGGGCCAGCAAAGGGGAAGGGCTCGGAAATAAATTTTTGGGAAACATACGAGAGACTGACGCTATCATTCACGTCTTGAGATGTTTTGATGATGATAATGTGACCCACGTCGATGGAAGTGTAAATCCCGTTCGCGATAAAGAAATCATCGACATTGAGCTGCAGTTAAAAGATCTGGAGACGGTGCAGAAAAGAGCAGAAGCTTCTGCCCGAGCGGCAAAGGCGGGCGATAAGGTTGCTCAAAAACAGCTAACTCTCCTGCAGCGCTACATCCAAGCGCTGGAGTCCGGCAAGTCAGCGAGAACGGTTGATGTTGACGATACGGATTTGCCTTTCGCCAAAGAATTACAGCTTCTCACAAACAAGCCGATTCTATACGTTTGCAACGTTGATGAAAATTCCGTAGCTGAAGGCAATGCTTACGTGGAGCAAGTTCGCGAAGCCGTAAAAGACGAAAAGGCGGAAATACTCATCATAGGTGCGGCAATCGAAGCCGACATTTCAGAACTCGAAACCTACGAGGAGCGTCAGGAGTTTTTGTCTGATCTCGGGTTGGAAGAACCGGGCGTGAGTAAATTGATCAAAGCCGCCTATCACTTGCTCAACCTTCGCACGTATTTCACAGCCGGAGTAAAAGAAGTGAGAGCTTGGACCATAAAGAACGGCTTCACCGCTCCCCAAGCGGCAGGCGTCATTCACAGCGATTTTGAAAAAGGCTTCATTCGCGCCGAGGTGATCAAGTACAACGATTATGTTAGTTTGGGGTCAGAGTCGGCCGCCAAGGATGCGGGAAAACTGGGTGTAGAAGGAAAAGAGTATGTCGTGGAAGATGGTGATGTGATGCACTTCCGCTTCAATGTTTAGTGCTCTGCTCTAGCTTTTTCGCCACTTTCGTGGAAAAGTAATCCTGATTGTTGATAAAAGTCGCCCGGAGCAAGGGAGAAAGGCGGTATTTTAGAAGGTCGAAATTCTCCCTTTCTCTGATTTTAATTCACTGATCAAATTGCATGGCGGAAACCACTGATTATACTGAAGATGATATACGGTCGCTGGACTGGAAAGAGCACATCAGGCTTCGTCCGGGAATGTATATCGGTAAGCTGGGAAACGGAAGTGCTTACGACGATGGAATCTACATTCTGATTAAAGAAGTTCTGGACAACTCCATTGACGAGTACGTGATGGGGAACGGAAAGAAAATCGAAATTACCGTAAAAGACGGCCATGTTAAGGTACGCGATTATGGCCGTGGTATTCCTCTCGGGAAATTGGTCGATGTAGTAAGTAAGATTAATACGGGCGCCAAATACGACAGCAAGGCTTTCAAAAAGTCTGTCGGACTAAACGGAGTAGGTACGAAGGCGGTAAATGCGCTTTCCGATTATTTTGAAATAGAATCATTCCGCGAAGGAGAAGGTAAAAAAGCAATATTCGAAAAAGGGGTGCTCATTTCTGAAGAAGCGTATAAAGCCCCCGATGAGCGCAACGGTACGCGTGTGTATTTCCGACCTGATGCCGATGTTTTCAAAAATTACAAGTTCAAGTCAGAATACATCGAGAGGCTGTTGTGGAATTACTGTTACCTGAACACGGGTCTCAGTATCTGGTTTAACGGTACTCGATTTCACTCAAAAAACGGATTAAAAGATCTTCTCGAAGAAAAATCATCGGATGAACCTTTGTACCCTATCGTACACTTGGTGGGCGATGATATCGAGGTGGCGTTTACGCACTCCAGTGCTTACGGAGAAGAGTACTACAGCTTTGTAAACGGACAACACACCACCCAAGGCGGTACCCATCAAGGTGCTTTCCGAGAGGCTTTTGCCCGAGTGATCAAAGATTTTTTTGGCAAGAACTACGAACCGACTGATATCCGCTCCAGCGTTTTGGCTGCCGTTGCCGTAAAAGTGATCGAACCGGTTTTTGAATCGCAGACCAAAACCAAACTGGGTTCACACGAAATTGAGCCCGGGGGGAAAAGCATGCGCGCTTTCATTGGTGATTTTTTGAAAGAAAAGCTCGACAACTTTCTTCACAAAAATCCCGACGTGGCCGAGATTCTCGAAAGGAAAATCAAAACTAACGAGAAGGAGCGAAAGGATTTGGCGGGAATTCGAAAGTTGGCTCGTGAAAGAGCCAAAAAGGCAAACCTGCATAATAAGAAATTGCGTGACTGTCGCGCACATTATAACGACGCAAAGAGTGGAGAGAAAGGCAAAGAAACCATGCTTTTTATCACAGAAGGTGATTCGGCTTCAGGTTCCATTACCAAGTCGAGAGATGTAAATACTCAGGCCGTTTTTTCCTTAAAAGGAAAACCTTTAAACAGCTATGGATTAACCAAAAAGATCGTTTATGAAAACGAAGAGTTTAACTTAATTCAGGCTGCCTTAAACATTGAAGACGGGCTGGAAGGATTGCGCTACAACAAAATTGTAATTGCCACGGATGCCGATGTAGACGGGATGCACATTCGGCTTTTGTTGATGACTTTTTTCCTGCAGTTCTTCCCCGATTTAGTTAAAAATAATCACCTCTACATTCTGCAAACCCCTCTTTTTCGAGTTAGAAACAAGAAGGAGACTATTTACTGCTATTCCGAAGAGGAAAGGGTAAACGCGATAGAGAAAATCGGAAAGCAAGCAGAGATCACGCGATTTAAAGGTTTGGGAGAAATCTCTCCTGATGAATTCAAAAACTTCATTGGCGATGATATTCGCTTGGAACCGGTAGTTCTGAATAAAGATTCTCAACTGGCTGAGCTCCTCAAGTTTTATATGGGAAAGAACACCCAGGAAAGACAGGAGTTTATCATCGAAAATCTGAGAGTGGAGAAGGATGCAGTGGAAGAAGTAGAGGAATTAATAGAAGAAGCTAACGCTTAATGGCTGAAGAAGAAAACGAAGATTTAAACAATACCGAGGAAGAAGGTTTAAACCTCGGCGCAGACGAACAAGTCATTCAGGTGAAAGGATTGTACAAGAATTGGTTCTTGGACTATGCCTCGTATGTGATTTTGGAAAGAGCCGTACCTGCGGTAAACGATGGTTTGAAACCGGTGCAGCGCCGCATCCTTCACGCGATGAAAGATTTGGATGATGGTCGCTACAATAAAGTAGCCAACATCATCGGACATACGATGAAATATCACCCTCACGGTGATGCCTCTATCGGTGATGCCTTGGTTCAACTCGGTCAAAAAGATCTGTTGATCGATACGCAGGGAAACTGGGGTAACACGCTTACCGGCGACGGCTCGGCCGCACCTCGATACATTGAAGCCCGACTTTCAAAATTTGCCCTTGAGGTGGTATTCAATCACAAAACCACAAAATGGGGTTTATC
>CAZYWJ010000020.1:31633-36666 GCA_964651785.1 uncultured Cryomorphaceae bacterium | reverse complement strand
GGCGGGAAAGTTCGCATCAGAGCCAAGATGCGTCAGCAGGACAAAAAAACGTTGGTCATTGATGAAATACCTCACGGTACCACTACGGGATCGCTCATCGAAAGCATCATCAAAGCTAACGACAAGGGAAAGATTAAGATCAAGAAGATAGAGGATAATACGTCGGATAAGGCAGAAATCATCATCCATCTTCCGCCGAATATTTCACCGGATAAGACGATGGATGCTCTTTATGCATTTACCGATTGTGAAATTGGAATTTCGCCGAATTCGTGCATCATTGAAGACGAGAAGCCTCGTTTTGTCGGAGTAAATGAAATTCTCAAAATCAACACCGAGCAAACGGTAGATCTCCTCAAACAAGAACTGGAGATTCGAAAAAATGAACTCGAAGAGCAATGGCACTTTTCTTCTTTGGAGAAAATTTTCATCGAGAACCGAATCTATCGAGACATTGAAGAAGCCGAAACCTGGGAAGAAGTATTGGGAAATATTGATGAAGGTCTGAAGCCCCACATCAAACATTTGAAACGTGCCGTAACGCAAGACGATATTATTCGCTTGACGGAAATTAAAATCAAGCGCATTTCGAAATTCGATAAGTTCAAAGCCGATGAGAAAATAGCGGGACTGGAAGCCGAGCTTGAAGAGGTACAAAGCAACCTGGACAACTTGGTTGACTTCGCCATCGACTACTTTAAGATGTTGAAGAAGAAGTACGGTGCCGGTCGTGAGCGAAAAACCGAGATCAAAATTTTTGACAGCATCGAAGCGTCAAAAGTCGTTGTTGCCAATAAAAAGCTTTACGTAAATCGCGAAGAAGGCTTTATAGGGTATGGCCTGCGCAAGGATGAATATGTTTGCGATTGTTCGGACATCGACGATATCATCGTATTCCGTAGTGACGGTACGATGATGGTCACGAAAGTGGACACAAAGAAATTCGTCGGGAAAGACATCGAGCATGTCGGCGTTTGGAAAAAAGGCGATAAGCGAACCATTTACAACATGGTGTACCAAGACGGAACGAAAGGGGCAGCCTACGTTAAACGTTTTCCGGTAAACAGCATCACCCGTGACAAAGAGTACGACCTGACTGCGGGAAGCAAAGGCTCCAAGATGCTTTACTTCACCGCAAACCCGAATGGCGAGGCGGAAGTCATTCAAATTTTTCTTCGTCCTCGAGCCAATTTACGCAAGGCCAAATTCGATTATGATTTTGCCGATTTGACTATTAAAGGTCGCGGAGCCAAAGGAAACATTCTATCCAAGCATTTGGTGCGAAAGATTGAAATGAAAGAAGAAGGCACGAGCACGCTTGCGCCAAGAAAGATTTGGTTCGATGACATTGTTCAACGACTCAACCCGGATGGCCACGGTACTTTCTTGGGCTCTTTCAAAGGAGATGACAAAATCCTGACCGTATACCAAGGCGGCTATTATCGGGTGACGGGCTACGACTTAAGTACACGTTTTGACGAAGACTTGATCCTCATTGAGAAGTTCGATCCTGAAATGGTGGTTACGGCCGTTTATTGGGAAGGAGAAAAAGAACAATACAATGTAAAGCGCTTTCATCCGGAAATCGCTCAAAAGCCGGTAGAATTCATCACCGAACACGACAACTCCAGATTAGAATTTGCAACTACTCATCCCACCCCGATTGCAAAAATTCAATTTGACAAAAGAAGCAGCGATCTCGAAGATGAAGATGTTGATTTGGCAGAATTCATTTCCATTAAGGGAATCACGGCAATGGGAAACCGATTGACGCCTCACAAAGTGAAAGCTATAGATCGATTTGAGCCTGAGATTGAATCGGATGAAGAAGAGCAGGAGCCTGAAGAAGATGAACCATCAACTGAGGAAAATACGATTGAAAAGAGAGGCAAAGAGGACGGTCCGAGTGGCGAACAAGCCACTTTGTTCTAAGGTCTACTTTTCCTCAGAGCAATGAATGGCCACCAGTTCATCCAATGATTTATTTTTCTCGGTATTAAATCCGAGATCTTTGGCTTTTTCAAAGCACTTACACGCCTGGTCTTTGTTATCTTCAATGGCCAGTAGAATCTCTCCTTTGTAGAGGTAAGCCATCGGATTAAACTTGTTGTTTCGAATGGATAAGTTGATGTCTTCCAAAGCACGATCTGTTTCACCCAATTGAAAATAGGCAAAAGCCCGATTGCTCCTTGCGATAGGTTGCGTAGGGTCAAAGCTCAAAGCCATGTTGCAGTACTCCAAAGACTGACGGAAATACTCAAGCTGATTGTAAGTATAAGCCAGATTAATTAAGACTTCAAGGTCTCTGGAATCATTCTTCAACGCCTTTAATAACAGACTTTCAGCTTGATCAAAATCTTCTTGCCTAATGGCAATTTGAGCAGCTTTCTTAAAACTTCTGTTGTTAGTTGAATCGAGTTGAAGACTTTCCGAAAAGTATTCGAAAGCTTTCAGGTCTTCATTTTTACTCATAAAAACTTCTCCCAAGGTGGAGCCGGCTCTGGCCTGTTCATATTGACTCTCGGCCAAAATATAGGCAATGTGCGCTACCATTAAAGCTGAATCCAATTCGCCTTTGTACATGTGGCACAGGCTCTTTCCGATCCATGGCTCCACGCTCATCGAGTCCAGACTCATGGCTGATTTGAAATCAGCATACGCTTTTTTCTCTTTTTCCAACCCTAAATAGATGTGACCGCGTTCCACGAAATACTTGCTTTCACTTGGCTCGAGCTCTATGGCTTTATTCATCATTCGCGCAGCTCCATTATAGTCTAATTGCTTCATCGAGAGTTTCGCCATTTGATGAAATTCAAAATGAGTTTGAGCGATACAAGAAAGGGAGGAAATGATAAGAAAAGGTGTAGTCAATAATCGTAGAGTGGTCATTTCTGTAGTTAATATTGGTCAGGTCTATTATTTTTCAGATATTCAAACAGCTAAACAAAACCCATGAATTTCAACTCACTTTACCACGGAGCATCGCAAAGGAAGTCAGCGTTTGATTTAACTTATTCCCCTGTACGGAAAAATCGGGATTTGGTTATTTTCTGTCATGGCTATAAAGGTTTTAAGGATTGGGGACCATGGAATTTAATGGCATCCTATTTTGCCGAAGAGGGTTGTGATTTTCTTAAGTTCAACTTCTCACACAATGGCGGAACGGCTGATAATCCCATAGACTTTCCTGATACGGCTGCTTTCGCAGAAAACACCTACAGCAAAGAGCTGGAGGATTTGGAGGCAATGATTGAGATGGCCCACAATGGATTTAAAGTGAATGGGAGAAATATAGATTACGATCGAATTCATCTAATTGGTCACAGCCGTGGAGGTGGAATAGCCATACTTGCCGCATCCAGGTTTTCAGAGATTGAAAAACTGATTACGTGGGCCGCGGTTTCAGATTTCGGTGAGCGATTCGAGAAATACAATATTCAAAAATGGAAAGAAGAAGGGGTGACCTACGTTCAAAACAGCCGAACCAAGCAGATGCTTCCACACAATTATTCTTTTTATACAGACTATTTGGAAAATATAGATACCCTCGATATTTCGGCTGCCGCAAAAAGAGTAAACACTCCTTGGCTTGTCGTTCACGGTGATGAAGACGAAGCGGTTTGCATTTCCAACGCCGACTATTTGAATTGCCTCAATCGAAAGTCAAGCTTGCTCATCATGAAAGAGGCAGGGCATACATTTGGCGGAAGCCATCCGTGGAATAAGAAAAGTTTGCCTGAAAAACTGCAAGCAGTGGCAGAAAACACGCTGGACTTTATTACAGCCTAGCCCATCTTCCAGCGTGCCACCGCCGGTTGATTAATGCTGCCTTTTTCTCCGTTCAGAAGGGCGAAGTATCCTGCCATCGCGATCATGGCTCCATTGTCCGTACAGTACTCGAGTGGCGGAATGTAAGTGGTCCAGCCCATATTGGCAGCTTTATCCTTCAAGGCTTTTCTCAATCCTTTATTTGCCGAAACCCCACCTGCTAAGGCAATGTGGTTAATATTTTCTTCAGCTGCCACCTCGGTTAGCTCTTTCATCAGAATTTCGATGATGGTGTGTCGGATCGAGGCACAAAGGTCGTTCAGATTCTCCTCTACAAATTTCGGGTTGCGCCTTCTGTTCTTCTCGATGTAATTGAGAATATTCGTTTTCAAACCGCTAAAGCTGAAATTGTGTCCCGGAACGGAAGGTTTTGAAAAAGAATGTGCCAAGGGATTGCCTTCTTCGGCCAGACGATCCACTTCGGGGCCACCGGGGTAGGGAAGTCCCATCATCTTTGCCGCCTTATCAAAGGCTTCTCCGGCGGCATCATCCAAGGTTTCTCCGAGAATCTGAAATTGATCCGGAGCCTCTACGCGCAGCAATTGAGTATGGCCGCCACTCACCGTCAGGCACAAAAAAGGAAATGGCGGAGTGGGACTGCCATCATCAATAAAATGGGCTAACACGTGTGCCTTCATGTGATGTATCGGCAATGCGGGAATGGAAAGCGATTGGGCCATGCTTTTGGCAAATGAACTCCCTACCAGCAACGACCCGAGAAGTCCCGGTCCGCGAGTGTAAGCTATGGCCGATAAATCGGAAGGATTGATATTGGCTTTCGCCAAAGCGGCGTGAACTACTGGAATAATACTTTTCTGATGAGCCCTGGATGCCAACTCGGGAACCACGCCACCGTAGGCCTCATGAATGGTTTGAGTGGCCGTTATATTGGCAAGAATTTTGTCATTCTGAATTACTGCCGCGGCCGTATCATCGCAAGATGATTCAATTCCCAATACAATAAAAGGTGCTCTCTCGTTCAAAGGTGGGTGCGTTGTGTTAATTTCGCAAAATTACAAGGTTACGACAATTAGAAAACTGAAAAAAATAGCGATCGGTTTAGGGATCATGATTCTCTTGGTCGCCTTGTTTTTGGTTCTTGCTCTTAAGTCGGCTTTTGTGCAAACGCGCTTGGCACGGGGAGCGGCCTCGTACCTTTCGGGAAAACTCAATGCCGAAGTGCAGGTAGATAAATTGGACTTCAG
>CAZYWJ010000020.1:0-31533 GCA_964651785.1 uncultured Cryomorphaceae bacterium | reverse complement strand
AATGTCGAAGAAGGCGTGGATTTGAATAAGCTGAAAGTTCAATCGATTAACGCGAAATTCTCAGACCTTCGGGCCGCAGGTGATTCGCTGAAGGTAGGTGTTGAGCAGCTCGTCTTTCGAGAGCAATCAGGATTTGAAATTAAAGGATTTCAATCGAATTTGCTCGTAAACGCCTCGAGTATTCATGCGAATCAGCTTTCGGTTAAAACACCCAATAGTGACATCCAAGGAAGTATTGCTTTACTTTTTGATTCGCAAAAAGATTTTTCAAAATTCATGACTTCAGTGGATTGGGATGCCGATTTTTCAGCTAGTCATATTGACCTGCAAGATATTGGCTATTTCACGAAGGAATTGCGCGGCGTTGACCTGGATCTTATCGTTCACGGATCGGTCACGGGGCCGATTTCCAATTTGAATGGCCGAAGGATGCTTATAATGGTTGGCCATAGAACGGTACTCCGTGGTAATGTAGATTTAACGGGACTTCCCGATTTCGAGAATACCTTCATTGACTTGCGCATCGGTGAGTTGCGCACCGATTATAAAGACTTACTTCAAATCGGTAAATCTCTGCCGATAAAGGAATCCCTGGCTGAAGTACTTCCCGTAGAAATTGATCGGGCAGGAGGACTTTTTTACTCCGGGGCATTTACGGGTTTTCCTCAGGATTTCGTGACTTTCGGCTCGCTCAATACCGATGTGGGATCATTTGATCTGGACTTGAATCTGGAAAGAGACTCGGTAAGGGACGGGCTGATTTATTCGGGATCTCTTTCTGCCAATGAGGTGGAAGCGGGCCACCTTTTTGCAGTGGATAGTTTGGGCATCATTTCGGGAGATTTCAAAATAAATGCATTTTCTAAAGAAACTTTCGAAAGGGCGGATATTAAAGGTGAAATATCCGAACTGACTTTTCGGAGATACACCTATCGAAATCTCTTGTTGGACGGTAGGCTCTCCACACAGCGATTCTCGGGTTCAATTAAGTCTAATGATCCGAATATTGATATGCGATTTAAAGGCTTGGTCGATTTTTCTCAATTAGTTCCATACTATGATTTTGATGCGGACATTTCTAATTTGAACTTATCCGCCTTGAACTTAGTAAGAACCGAAAAGGAGCTGAGTTTTATGACCAATCTCTCGCTGGACGGAAGAGGAAACAGCATCGATAATGCCGCAGGAAAGTTGTTTGCTACCAATTCACTGCTTTGTTACGGAGATAGTTCGGTGGCAATAAGTGATTTGACCTTGACGATTTACGGAGATTCCTTAAACAGAAAATTGAGCTTTAACAGTGATATAGTTGACATCTCCATTACAGGTGCATTTGATTTGCCCAATCTGCCTGCAGCATTTAATAACATGGTGGCAGAGATTATGCCTGCCATCACCGATCCGATACCAGTTGATTCGAAAGAAGTTTTTCAATTCAGCATCAATTACGTTTCGGAAAATTCGATCACGTCTCTACTCATCCCAAGTTTAAAGATTAATAAAAACACCTCGCTTTACGGCACTTTTGATTCCGAAGAGCGAAAAATGGAAATATCCTTTCTCAGCCCTAAGGTAGAATTTGGAAGTCTTACCGCCACTAATATTTCGGCCGATTTGGGTAAAATCACGGAGGTTTTCAAGGCGAGAATCTTTGCCAATAATTTTTCCCTCGATAGTCTCAATTTTGACAATCCTGATGTAGACATTGAGGCATACAACAATTACGTGGAACTCAAAACGGGTTGGTACGGATCTTCCGGAAACAGCTCAGCAGATTTGGAGATGCATCTCGATTTTTTTGCTAAAGATCATTTTATCGTTGAGCTCGAGCCCGGCTTTTTTACCATAAGGGATATGCGTTGGGATATAGACGAAAGAGCTACTCTGGAAAAAGACAGCACATCGCTGGTTTTTGATTCTTTTCAAATTCAGGCAGCCGATCAAAAAATAGTTTTGGATGGAACGGTCAGCAAAAATGTGAAGGACACTCTTCTGTTCGACATCGAAAACTTCAATCTCGCCTCTTTGGATTCTATGGGTTTCGGCGGTCAAAAAGAAATGAGAGGACTTGTCAACCTTACCGGAAATGTGGCTGATTTTTATCGAACCACTTTCGTAAAAGCTGATGGTAGGGTAGATGAATTTATGTTTGGGGACAAACAAATTGGTGACATTATTCTTTCAAGCGGATACCGCAATGATTCCAAAGATTTAAACATCAATGCGATATTGGTAAAAAAAGGAGTGGAATTATTAACCTTTGAAGGCATTTACAATACCGAAAATAAGGATGAGATGAAAGGCAATCTGTTGTTGAATGATTTCGATCTGACTGTACTGAATGAATTCTCCATTCCCGAAGTTTCAGAATTCTCAGGACGAGCAGACGGGAAAATTAAAATTGAAGGTATTCTTTCCGAGCCACAACTGGAAGGGTATGTAGATTTTGACGAGGCACGGTTTAAAATTGACTATCTGAATACCTATTTCGTTTTCAAAGATCGTGTCAGAGTTGAACCCGACTTTTTGGGTATCGATTACAAGCCGATCTACGACTCGAAGGGGAATAAAGGCTTTGTGGTAGCATCGGCTTTTCACGAGAACTATGCGAATTGGTCGTACGACATAAGTGCAGAGGTCGATAATTTTTACATTTTAAATACTACCAGAGAGGAGAACGGTTTGTATTTCGGACAGGCATATGCAACGGGGACCGTACAATTAGGCGGGTTTGAAGATAAGCTGGAAGTGAATATTGATGCAGCCACGGAGAAAGGAACCATTTTCAACCTACCGCTGGATTCAGATGAAGAAGTTGCGTTGGAGAATTTCGTTCATTTTGTAAATGAAAGTCAATCGAATATTGCCGATCGGGAAGTAGATCTGGTCGGGATAAGCATCAGATTAAATGTAGATGCAACTCCTGATGCTCTATTTCGCGTAATCTTCGACGAGCAAGCAGGCGATATTCTGCAAGGAAGAGGTACGGGAAAAATAACCTTGGAAACTTTAGAGGGTGGCGAATTCAACATGTTCGGTCGCTATGAAATTTTGAGCGGGAATTACAATTTTACCCTCAGAAGTTTAATCAGTAAGCAGTTTGACCTACGCCCGGGAGGAACCATAGGTTGGTATGGCGATCCATATAATGCTGATCTCGACTTGTCAGCCGTTTACTCCGTCAGAACTCCTCTATCTCCGATAATGATTGAGAATCCCGAACTGTATCGATCCAGAGAATTGGTAAATGTAGTAATGGCTTTGGGAGGGAAACTGACCGAGCCAACCATAAATTTTGATATAGAGCTGCCCCAAGCTACCGAAAATGAAAGAACGCAATTGGCAAGTGCTACCAACAGTATTAATCAACTTAATCAACAAGTTTTCGCGCTTTTAATTTTGAACCGATTCATCGCCATTGCGGCTCCCGAGCAGGCGGGAACAGGCGTGGTATCGGGTGTGGCAGCATTTACCAATGCCAGTACATCAGAGTTTATCAGCAATCAACTCAGCGGATGGCTCAGCGAAATCAGCAACGAATTTGATATCGGGTTAAATTACAGACCCGGCGACGAAATCACCAATCAGGAAATAGCGGTGGCTCTCAGCACTCAATTATTTGACGAAAGGCTTTTGGTAAGCGGAAGTTTCGGTGTAACTAATGCTACGGAAGCTCAGGCGCAGTATACGGATGGCCAAAGTGGAATTCTGGGTGACTTCCTTTTGGAATACATGCTGACACCGGATGGAAAAATCAGATTGAAGGTTTTCAATGAAACCAATCCTTACGAAGTGTTCTCGACCTCAACCTCAATGTATACGCAAGGCGTCGGATTGATCTATCAGGAAGATTTCGATACCATAGATGAATTTTTCAGAAAAGTAGGGGAGTTGTTTACAAGTGATGAAGCCGAAGAGGTGCCTTAAGTTCCCCCTTAGGAATCAACTTTTGACACTTTTTGTAGGAAAGCTTCGAGTTCATCTTTTTTCTGAGTTCCGATCACGAACTTTCTTCCACTTTTCAATTTAATGGCCAAGCCATGATCCCCGCCCGTTGCATATACCGTCCCGTGATCCGGACTGTGTTTTATTCCCCAACCGCCAACGGTACCGTAATTTACAACTCGGGCAGATTCTACATTCTCCCAAATGATCTTTTTCCGTAAAAACGGAAAGTAGTTCATTTCGATCCTTTTTTCATCGATGTCGGTTTCCAATCGCACGTAGAGAAAAAACATGGGCAGTGCCACCATACATAAGGCAAAAATGATCAGCCCCGTATCAGACATGGGGTTATTGCCAAATGGCTTCTCAAGAATGACTTGCCAATAAACACCAAACAAGCTAACTAAAGCAAGGCCGATAAGGATCGTCCAAAGCCACCATTGCGTAAATCTTTGTTTTTCTCGATACATCAAGAGAACAAGATATGCATGAAACTTGAAATTTCTGAATCAACAATGACCGCATAAATCGGAAATCAAAATAAAACTTTTCTAATTCTCCTCGTCAATTTTCAGCGTATGACCCATCTTATCCCTTTTGGTAGTCAGGTACTTTCGGTTATGCTTGTTAACCTTTACTTCAAGTGGGCTTATTTCGGTTATTTCCAATCCATAACCCACCAAGCCGGTTCTCTTTTTCGGGTTGTTGGTCATCAAGCGCATTTTCGTCACTCCGAGATCTCTCAGAATCTGAGCACCTACTCCGTAATCTCGTTCGTCCATTTTGAAGCCCAGTTTCAAATTGGCTTCAACCGTATCCAAGCCCTGTTCTTGCAGTTTGTAGGCTTTTAACTTATTCAACAGACCGATTCCACGACCCTCCTGATTCATGTAAACGATCACGCCTTTTCCTTCCTTCTCCACTTTTTGCATGGCAGCAGAAAGTTGTGGCCCGCAGTCACATCGGCAGGAGCCGAAAATATCGCCCGTAACACAACTGCTGTGAACGCGCACCAGAACAGGCTCGCCTTCTTCCCATTCGCCTTTTACCAAAGCAATGTGCTTCTCACCGGTAGTATTTTGCGTGTAAAGATGAAGTTGAAAATCGCCCCATTCCGTAGGCATCTCTACTGCTATATCTTTTGAGATGAGCGACTCGTGACGGAGTCGATATGAAATCAAATCCTGGATGGTGATCAATTTCAAGTTAAACCGATCCGCAATTTCTCGTAACTCTGGCAGTCTTGCCATCGAGCCGTCTTCGTTCATTATCTCTACAATCACGCCGGCAGGCTCGAATCCTGCCATGCGAGCCAAATCAATGGCTGCTTCCGTATGACCGGCACGTCGCAATACGCCGCCACTTCTGGCTTTCAGCGGAAAGATGTGCCCCGGTTTGCCCAAATCTTTGGGATCCGTTTCAGGATTAACCAAAGCTTGAACGGTCTTGGCACGATCGGAAGCCGAGATTCCCGTGGTGCAGCCATGACCCAAAAGATCGACCGAAACGGTAAAGGGCGTTTCGTGCACGGCGTTATTGCTTTGGACCATCAATTCGAGCCCGAGCTCCTCACACCGGCTTTCGATCAAAGGCGTGCAGATCAACCCGCGGCCGTGAGTAGCCATAAAATTGATCATCTCAGGCGTAACCGAGCGAGCTGCTGCCACGAAGTCACCCTCGTTCTCTCTATCCTCATCATCAACTACGATCACTACCTTTCCATCTCTGATGTCAGAAATGGCTTCTTCGATGGTATCCAGTTTTATCTTATTCTCAGCCATAGTATTCTTTGTTATTTAAACAACGGGCTCCATGCTTTGTGCTAGCATGAGCTCTTCCAGTTCAGATGTGGATGCTTTCCAAGAAAAATTCTCCTGAACGTAGAGCCTGCCGTTTTCTCCTAATTTTTTGCAAAGATCGGGGTTTCTCATGAGTTCGGAAATATGTTTAGCGTAGTCTTCAGGACATTCGCCTACTAAAATGTTTTCACGGTGAACGGCCATCAACGCCTTATTAGCCAAATCAGAAGTAACACAAGGCTTTTCCATTGCCATGGCTTCCAAGAGCTTATTTTGCAATCCCGTTCCGATCAGCATCGGCGCAAAGAAAATTTTCCCGCTGCCATAAGCTTCGCGGATATCCGCTAATCCTGCCTTCACTTCTACTCCTACCACTTTTTCCAATGCCATCACTTTTTTGGAAGGATCGGCACCTGCCAGTAATACTCTTATTTTGGGAAAATCCTTTTGCAACAACGGAAGCACTTGGTTAACGATAAATTCGGCGGTTTCAATATTGGGCGGATAGGACATATTACCGACAAAGACTAAATCATATAAATCTTTTCCATTGGCAGAAGGGTGAAAAAAGTCGGTATCAATACCATTGGTAACAATGTGAATGTATTGTCGCTCAGGGTGATAAATATACTTACGATCTTCATCGGAGATGATCACCTTGGTTTCAAAATATTCGAAGATGATGTTCTCGTAGGCTACCAAACGCTTTCGCTCCAAATTGAAAATTTCCCGAAAGGGGAAATGAGCGCGATCTGCACGACGCTCCATTCCCTTTGAAAATGCGTCTTGATAATCGATGGTTTTCGGATAGTTATGTTCATCTTTTGCGTACTCAGCCGTGCGAATGAGTTGGCAGAAAATGTGGTCGGGTTCAGACTCCGCTATGATCCGCTGAATGGATTTGTGAATAGACCGCTGGTAGAAGTAATGTACCTGAAAAGGCTTACGCGAAAAAACGGCAAAAAAGAGATTCAGGTAAATGCGCCACTTCGCCAGCCTGAATACGTGAAGTTCACTACAAATCTTTTTGACTTCTTCTAAATGTGCTTCAGCATGTTCTTCGGTGGTAAGGCAACATAAAACGACCTCATTATTTTTGTTAAGCTCGCGCAGTTGGTGATAGGCTCTCAACTTATCACCTTTTTCCAATGGAAAAGGCAAGCGGCTTAAGATAACGAGGAGCTTCATCAGGCGGCAAAGGTAAACCCTTTTGGTGATCTATGAACGTGCCGTGCGACGACGTTTGTTTTGAAAATAATCTTTGAGTCGATCCATAAATTTTGAATAGGTATCACGATCGAAAAGGGCCGCATCTTTAGCTGCTTTGTAAGTTAAAAACAGAGCAATCGGAAGGAGTATCAGGGAACTCATCCACATACCTTGAGCGGCTGTCAGTACTCCCGATTCTACCATTTTTTCACCTGAAATGGAAGAAATATGCCAAATCAAAAAGAAAATAACCGAGAAAATTACAGGTAGTCCGAGTCCGCCTTTTTTAATAATGGCACCGAGCGGCGCACCGATAAAAAAGAGCAGCAGACAAGCGATGGACAAGGTCAATTTTCGATGCCATTCGATTTTGTGTTTGTCAATATATTCCACCCGCCCTTTCATTTCCTCCTTGGTGCGGTTCATATAGTTTTTAGCATTTCGCGTCATATTGATAGCCACGTTGACTACTCGTCTTTGCTCCAATACTTCGAGAGAATCAAAAGAGGCTGCGCCAATTTCTTCGGGTCGAGCTTCCACGTCCATGCTGTCGCTAATAGACACCGAGCGATCCATGTAATTCAAAAAGTCTTCTTGTCGCGAGTTTTTCTGCTTTTCCAGCGAATCGATGGCTACTTCGAGTTGCTCCAGTGAGAGCATCTTCATGTGGTTTTTCCAAAGGTCTTCATCGGTTCGTTGAAGGTCGAAGGCCGACAGGTCCAATAGAATCAGGTCTTTTTCAAATTCGCTGCTGATGTGAGGCATGTCATCTTCTCTTCTTCGATTTCCTGCTTCATCGTAACTAACACCATCCTTAAGTTCGAGAGTAAGATAGCGCCCGTTTTCCGATTTCAGCATCCTGCCCTCCTTGGCGCGTATCACGTGGCGATTTCCCGGTTCTGATTGATCGTGGCGGTAAATGATCAAGTCTTTCAAAATTCCCGTTTCTTCTTCCTTCTCGTTCACGCGAATGGAGTAACCTTCCAAGCCGTTGTAAAATACATCTTCCCGCAAATCGAGGGTAGGCTTCTTCTTGCGCACATCCCAAAGAAGGGATTTAAACTTCAGTGTAGCGTGAGGTGAAATGGTATTGGAAAAATAAAAGGCACCAAGGGAAAGTAATCCGGTAAATACAATCAGCGGAAGCATGATGCGAATCAGCGAAAGTCCGCTGGATTTCATGGCTACGAGCTCATAATGTTCTGCCAAACCACCAAAAGTCATAATGCTGCTGAGAAGCACTGCAAGCGGCAAAGCGAGTGTGACCAAATTCGCGGAAGCGTAAATAAGCAACTCGGCTATGACGTACCATTCCAGGCCTTTCCCGACAAAATCATCGATATATGTCCATACAAACTGCATAAGCAGAATGAACATCACGATGAAAAATGTCATAATGAAAGGTCCGATGTAGGACTTAATGATAAGCAGGTGCAGCTTTTTCATAAGAGCGCGGCAAAGTTCTCAAAAACTATGCCTCCAATAAAACTCAGGCCCCGAGAACGCGACGCAAATCTTCTACCTGACTATCCCATAGTCCGGAGACACTATCTTCGTCATCACCTTCTTCGGGAAAGTCGGTAACGATTAGCGCCACCTCGCGTGTGATGGGATCAATCTTGATTCGCAATTCGAAAAAGACATCTTCGCCTTCATCATAATCCCACTGAAAGCGAATAAACTGGTCTTTTACCTTAGAGAGCACCTTCGCCTTTTCTTCAGAGCCGTCCCAGAAAAAAGTCATGGTATTTCCTCTGATGTTCACATTATCGGCAAACCACTCAGAAAGTCCGCTGGGCGTGGATATCATATTGTACAAGATCTTCGGAGAAGTCTTCAGGAGGTATTCGAGTTCAACTTTTTGTCGGTCAGACATGGTCAGGCGATCTGTTTTATTAAGGGTGGGACAATATATGAATTATTAAAAATCTACTCGGCTTAAACAGAGCAACGATTTATCAAACTAATGACAAACCTTTTTGTTGCATCGGGGCAAAGTTATATATTTGCGCCCGCAATTTCTGCATGGCGAGGTAGCTCAGTTGGTTAGAGCGCACGACTCATAATCGTGAGGTCTCGAGTTCAAATCTCGATCTCGCTACAAGAAAAAAAGAGAGGTTTTCGCCTCTCTTTTTTTATTCTCATCTTTGACCAAACTCCCATCATCACTTGCAATTCGCGGTAGTAGATATTGAAACGACGGGGCTCTTTCATCAAGGCCATGGTATTACCGAAGTATCGGTGGTATCTGTTAGCGATGGAAAAATAGAGCCGGTTTTTCACCGCCTTTTCAATCCGGGCAGAAGTGTTCCGAATTCCATTACAGCGTTGACCGGCATTAATGACGAGATGACGGCTCAAGCCACAAATATTGATGAGGCTTTGGATGAATTGGCGGAAGCCTTGGAAGGGAAAATTTTCGTGGCACACAATGTCAATTTCGACTATAATTTCCTGAAGTCGGTATTCGATAAGAATAAGCGACCTTTTCGCCATAAGCGCCTTTGCACCTTACGCTATTCCCGAAAGGTTTATCCCGATTTACCTTCTCATCGTCTGGGCGAGGTATGTAAAAAGTTAGAAATTGAGAACGCTGCCAGGCACCGCGCCCATGGTGATGCCATGGCTACGGCTCAGGTGTTGTTGCATCTTTTGCAAAAAGACGAGGATAAGCTCGTTCTTAAAAAATTGCTCGGCAGGGGAGAGCATCACCTTGTTTTGCCCGCTCACTTGGATGAGCAGGAAGTTCTGTCCCTCCCCGATAAGCCCGGTGTATATTACCTCTTTGGCTCTGAAGCCAAACCCATTTATATCGGTAAGGCAAAATCATTGAAAAAACGAGTTTTGAGTCACTTTACATCTTCCGGCTCCAGCCGAAGAAAACAGCTTTTTCAAAGGCAAGTGCACCGCGTGGAATACTGCGAAACGAGAAGCGAATACCATGCATTGCTTCTGGAAGATGCTGAGATAAAAAAACATTGGCCGCGCTACAATCGTGCTCAGAAAGAGCGTACGCAAACCATTGCGGTAGTACCTTATACCGACAGATCGGGAAAAAATCGTTTGGCTTTTGTCAATAAGCCCGTCGCCGAACAGGATGTCGTAGCTTGGTTTAACTCCTTGCACGTTGCGAAGAACTGGTTGTACAAAACTTTTGTAGAGTTTGGAATTGACCCCGCAAGAGCAGGTTTACCAAAATCTGAAGATTTTGATCATTTGGAAAACGCCGAAGAAGAGGAAGCATTTGATGCCTTCGTTCAAAGATGTTTTAGCGAAAAGTGTCAATCGTTTGCTCTGATAGATGCCACTGCTCGGCGTTACGCATTGATAAAAGAAGGGCGCTATCGGGGATACGGAGAAATGAAAGACAAATCATCAATTGATCTGTCTTATTTTGAGAGTGAACTGGAAAACGCCCCCGATAGTCCCGTAGCCAGAGCGGTAATTCGAAATATGCTGGCCGACGATCGCATTGAAAAAATTCAATTTTAGATGAAGAGCCATTTATACATTATTGCGTCACTATTTTTTTTGACTTCCTGTCAAGAAGAACCTAATAAGGTTGCTGAATTTGAAAGTATTCCGGAGAACAATTCTAAGGAAGAGATTATTGAAGTTTTGAGGAATCAGCAAAATGCGTGGAATCGAGGAGATGTAAAGGGATTCATGCATTACTATTTAAATAGTGAAGATCTGACCTTCACGGGAAGCAGTGGTGTCGTAAAAGGCCATAAACAGGTATTGGACAGGTATCTCAAAAATTACGACAACCCCGAAAAGATGGGCACTTTGAAATTCAACGTTCTTGAGTTTCGGGAGATTTCACCATCAGCCGCCTATGTCCTCGGAGAATGGGCGCTAAAGAGGAACTCCGACAATCCTACGGGTTATTTTACGTTGGTTTGGCAGAAGGTAAACGGAGAATGGAAAATCATTCACGATCATACAAGTTAAATGGAGCTATCACTTAATACGATAATCGTCGCGATAAACGTGGTGGTTTCGCTCATCGCATTCGGAAATCAGGAACTTTTATCAAAGCTGATTTTCAATCCATACATGGTAAAGCATCACAAGCAATACTACAGAGTGGTGACGCATGCTTTTATTCACGGAGACTTTATGCACCTCCTTTTCAATATGTATGTCCTGTGGAGTTTTGGCGGATTGATTGAAACTATTTTTACCAATCCCGACGCTTTTCGCTACTACTTTCCCGAACTGGAGTTTTGGGGTACTTCCACGGGTTATCTTTACTATATACTGCTTTATCTGGGTGGAATCATTTTTGCCACACTACCGTCATTGCGAAAGCATAGCGATAACCCGAATTACAACTCTCTCGGTGCATCGGGGGCCGTATCGGCAGTAGTGCTTGCTTCAATACTTTTGCTGCCCACCATGGATATTTACATATTCTTTATTCCCATTGGTATTCCGGCATTCATCGTGGGCGGAGCATACTTGGGATATGAATACTACATGAGCAAACACGGGCAATCCAATATTGCGCATGACGCGCACTACGTCGGTGCGATTTACGGACTGATTTTACTCTTGATTATCAAGCCTTATTTCGGACTGCGATTTTTGGAATTAATAGGTTCGTTTGTCGGACTCACTTAATTTTGTATCCTTTTAAGAATAATGAGCCTTAAGCAACCGACATATTTAATCAATGGCTGTCTCAGCGAAGGAGCTGAAAGCGATTTTTTAAGTCGCAACAGAGCATTTAGATTGGGCGATGGTTTTTTTGAAACCATTCGAGTTGTAGATGGACATATTCCGTTTTGGGACGCGCATTACAAAAGGCTTTCTGCTACATGTAAGGCACTGCGAATGGAAATGCCACCCGTCTTTGAGTCGGGTTTTATGCGAAAGTCGCTTCAAGAGCTGATCTCAGTTCAGCAAGTGCGGGCCGGTGGCCGATTGCGCATAACCGTCTTTCGAGAGGGGAGCGGAGCGTACACCTCAGATTCTAACCGGGCGGGCTATGTGGCCGAAGTAGCTCCGTATTACCCCAATCAATTTGTGGTACCTGACAGAGGAGCATCTTTGGGTACATTTACCGATTTCTTTAAGCCTTACGGCAAATTGTCCAAGTACAAACTTCTGGGAAATCACTACTCTCTGCAAGCTGCGGCATGGGCAAAGTCTGAAAATTTCAGTGAAGCCATATTACTCAATTCCCATGGTCGAATTGCCGAAACCACTTCCGGAAACCTCTTCACCGTCAAGGGTGGAAAAGTAAGAACACCATCACTTAAAGAAGGCGGCGTGGCAGGCGTAATGCGAATGACCTTAATAAATATTTGCCTTCAGGAAGGAATTCCCGTGTACGAATCTGATCTTGACGAAACGGATGTTCTGGCCGCAGAGGAAGTTTTCTTTTCTAACGCCATTGTGGGCGTGCAGTGGGTGGGTAGTTTTCGGCACAAGCGATTTTACCACAAGCTCAGCGATTTTCTGGTGGACGAACTGAATGCAAGAGTGAAATCGGCGGTTGAAGTCTAAAGCTAAAAGGTCGAGATAATTGCTTGAAAGTTATAATTAACAAAAGGTTATCAGGACTCCTTCGGTTTACATCTCAATGGTAATATTCACTTTTCCACCCAGACCTTTCTCTACAATGTCGAATAAAGTTTTTAAAGTCAGATTGCTTCCGTCGTTTTCAACTCTTGAAATATAAGCCCTCTTTTTATCCAGTTTTAGAGCCAATTCTTGTTGGGTCAAATTTTTCTCTTTTCTGGCCGATCGTAAAAGCAATCCCACTTTAAAAGACTCGAAATCTCTTTCAAGCTCATCTCTTCTGTCGGTGCCTTTTTTACCATAAACTTCATCTTTAATCTTTCCCCATGTTTTTGTTTCCATAATCAATCGGATTTGAGTTGATAATATTCCTTCATCAGACCTTCTGCTTTCCTGATCTCATTTTTTGGAGTTTTATTAGACTTTTTTGCGAAACCATTTAAAAGTATGACCAACTTTTCCTCATCGAAAAAACAAAATACTCGCCAAATATTCGATGCCAACTTTATTCGTGCTTCATAAAGTCCATTAGATCCTTTTATCACTCTTAAATACTGCGAAGGAACTCTTTCATAAGTTTCAATGATTTCAATTACTTTAAAGATCTTATTTTGAACCTTTACTGACTGACTTTTTAAAAAGTCTTCAAAATATGAACGGTAAGCTATTACCTCTCTTACTTTGTTAGTCATACCTCAAAGGTAACTTAAAAGTTACATATTGTAATTTCAACTAAAATTTTCTCAGAGATTTTCAGGCAATATTTAATTCAAACTCGGATCTACGGGGAAATTGGCCAATACCGAATAGGTTCCACCCATCTTTTTGAATGCCAAAGACCACAAGTCATCGCGGGTTGTGTCCATGAGTGGTAAGTCATTTATACCGCTGACATACCAACTGTTTTCGTTCAACTCCTCCATCAGTTGATCTTCGCCCCATCCGCTATACCCCACAAAAAAGCGAACTTCTGATTCATTGATTTCACCTTTTGTCAAAAGCTCTTTCAAAATATCGAAACTACCGCCTAAATAATAGCCCGGAGCTACTTTGATGCTGCCCGGCAACTTTTCTCCTAACGTATGGAGGAAAAAAAGCTGATTGTTTTCTACCGGGCCCCCTAAACTAACGCGATTGGAAATGGCGGGCATGTCCTCCATCACCTCGGTTAAATCCATCTCTACATACTTATTGAGGATAAATCCGAAAGAGCCTTCCTCGTTGTGCTCGCACAACAGAATCACCAACCGGCTGAAATAGGGGTCATCCATCAGCGGATCGGAGATGAGCAATTTACCCTTCTCGGGCCATTCTATATTTTCGGGTTTAAAGTCCACTTATTAATGCAATGCAGGCCGCCAAGGAGTCGATTCGCAAATTCTTCCTTCCTCTTCATTCAATGTCTTTAATCGACTGAACACCTCCTCTTCGGGCCAATAGTTCAAAGCAAACTTAACAAAAATGTGTCCGTGCTTCGCTTCAGATGTCCAAAGCGTTTTGTAGAATTTTTTAATCTCTTCATCTTCGGCCGCTTCGGCTATCAGCCTGAATCGTTCGGCACCTCGGCATTCTATTATTGAGGCCAAAAGCAATCGATCCATCAACCTTTCTTCCACCGAAGAACGACAAAGCTTGATCAATCGATCGATATAGGTGTCTTTAGGCATACGGTCGGGCAATCTCACGCCTCGCTTTTCCATCAATTGATATACCGATTGAAAATGCTCCAACTCTTCCAAAGCCGTATCAATCAATTCGGGGATGATCTCAACTTTGTCCGGACATTTCGCCACAAAGCTCATCGCCATCGATGAGGCCTTTCGCTCACAATCGGCATGATCTTGCAAAAAGCTGTCAAAATCTTTCATCACCTGATCGGCCCATTCGGGTGGAGTGCTATATGCTAAATCGAGTGAAAGTTTCAAAATTCTTGTTTTGCCGCAAAAATAACATTTCACAAAGAGTTGCGGGGCTTGGGCAGGGGGCTTTGAGTTTGTAATTTTGCCGCACAAAATTTCCATTCTCATGAAAGAGGACTTGCGCTCATTCGTAAAAAAAGATCGAAAGGATTTCAAAAATGAAACCTTAGATGAAGCTGAAATGGCTGATAATCCATTCGATCAATTTGAAAAATGGTTCGAACAAGCTTTGAAATCCGAAATTCAAGAGCCTTATGCTATAACATTGGCTACAGCCGATGCAGAAGGAAATCCGTCAGCACGGGTAGTTTACATGCGAGACATCACCGAACAAGGCATCTCTTTCTTCACCAATTACAAGAGTGATAAAGGAAGTGATTTGGCAGAAAACCCATCTTGCAGCGCAAATTTCTTTTGGATGGAACTGCAGCGACAAGTTCGCTTTTCGGGTCAGGCCGAAAAACTCCCCATCGAAGATTCCGACGAATATTTCGCCTCAAGGCCCAGAGAAAGTCAAATAGGGGCATGGGCCAGCGATCAAAGTTCGGTCCTTGAGAATCGCGAAGAACTACTTCAGAAGCTCGAGCATTTTAAAAAGAAATTTGAAGGCGGAGAGGTGCCACGGCCGGACCACTGGGGCGGATATTTAATAAAGCCCGAAAAAGTAGAGTTCTGGCAAGGGCGAGAAAGTCGACTTCACGATCGAATTGTATACACCCGAAACGGAGACGGAGCTTGGGTTAAGCAGCGCTTATCTCCTTGATTTTGACAAAATACCTCGAGAAATACGCGTACAGACCTCAACTTATAGATGATCGACCTTCGGACGACCTCGGAATTGTGGTCGTAATACCTGCATACGCAGAACCTTCGATCAACCACGCTCTGCTATCTCTTCAAAGTTGCTCCAGGCCCCCCTGCGAAGTGGAAGTACTGGTGGTGGTCAATCAAAGTGAAGCGGCAGACGGCAAGGTGACTTCAATGAATCGTAAAACATTTGAAGAAGCCAAAAAATGGGAAGAACGAACCAAAGGGTCCCGAGACCCGGGTTTTAGCGTTTTTGCCTTGTGGGAAAAAGAACTTCCTAAAAAGCATGCGGGAGTTGGTTTTGCCCGAAAGATCGGAATGGACGAAGCGGTCAGAAGGTTTGCCTTAGCGGGAAAAGGAGATGGTATTATTGCCTGCTTCGACGCGGACAGCAGTTGTAGATCGGACTATCTGACGGAGCTTTGCGATCATTTTGATGAACATCCCGAAACACCCGGTTGCTCCATTCGCTTTGAGCACCCCACCTTCGGCAGTGAATTTGAGCCAAAGACATATTTAGCCGTAACCTATTACGAGCTCCACCTCAGGTACTACAACCAAGCGATGAAGGCTTCGGGTGTTCCATACGCGTATCACACCGTGGGTTCATCAATGGCCGTGCGCTCATCAGCTTATCAAAAACAGGGTGGGATGAATCGCCGAAAGGCCGGTGAAGATTTTTATTTCCTTCACAAGATCATTGAATTGGGGAATTTTACGGAATTGAATTCGACGGTAGTTTATCCTTCACCGCGCCCTTCTGATCGTGTGCCTTTTGGCACGGGTAAAGCGATAAACGGCTATCTCAAAAATCCAACAGCCGGGTTTTATACTTACAGCCTTCAAGCTTTTAAATACCTATCGGTTTTCTTCAAAAGCATTCCCGAATTTTACATCGCTAAACCCGAGCTGATTACTCTCGGCGGCCATCTTCCATATGTTATGATCGATTTTTTGAACGGTTATTTTTTCGATGACCGAATTATGGAAATCGCCGGTAACAGTAAAGGGTTACACAGCTTTGAAAAGCGTTTCTTTCGCTGGTTTAATGCGTTTATGGTACTGAAGTTCGTTCACTTCGTTCGCGACAATGTTCACCCGAATGTGAGGGTAGAACTTGCGGCTTTGGACTTGCTACGAAATATCGGTTATCCCGATGTAGACCGAATAGGCTCAATCGATGAATTGCTGGAGGTTTATCGAAAATTGGATAGGGGAGAATCGCCCGGTCCGGTTCGATTTTTGTCATTAAAAAACCCCGAATAAATCGGGGTTAAAATTCAGTCTCCTTTTTTCTCTTCAGACTTGACTTCTTTTTCGGCCGTCTTTTTATCAGGTTCTTTGGTGGCAGCCTCGGTATTCGTAGCCTTCGATGCCGTCTTTTTTACTGTAGTTTTTTTAGCAGCCGTCTTTTTAGTAGTGGTTTTCGCTGCAGCTTTATCGGCCTTGGGCTCGTCTACCACGGCTTCGGCCATTGGCTCTTTTTTAGTTAGAGGCTGTTTTTGATCGGGAAGGAATTCCGTTTTCGTTCGGTTTCGTTTTCTGCGTTTCCCGAAGGAACCCATGAAGCGTTTTCCCTTCTTTGATTTGCGATCTCCTTTTCCCATTGGTTTCTGTTATTTTGGTTTGAATCCAAATATACAAATCTAATCGGCTCGCTTTCTTCGGTAAAAATCCTCAATCACTTTCTCACTGCGATTGATGGTATTGCGACACCAAGAAAGTAAGACCTGTCTTTTTTCCTCGTCCGAAAGTTTCAAGTCCCGGTCGTCATTTACAAACTTAGTGCGCAAGGTGTGCAGACTTATTGCGGCAGCTACACTGATGTTGAAACTTTCGGTGAACCCGTACATCGGTATGCGCACCAGATAATCTGAATTCGCTTTTGCGACGTCGGTAATTCCGTGCATTTCCGTGCCCAATACCAGTGCTACCGGTTTATCCGTGGGCAGGTCGTCAATTGTCATTTCGGTGTGAGGAGTGGTGGCGGCTATCACATATCCTTTCTGCTTCAGCGAAAGCAAACAGTCTTTCGTGTTTTGCTCTTTTTCGCCATAGCGATAAATGGATAACCATTTTGAGCTGCCTTGCTCAATGTCAGGGTGTGGCTTCCAATGGTTTCGATTCTCGATGATGTGTACATCCTGAACGCCGAAGCAATCTCCCGAACGAAGCACCGCCGCAGCATTGTGTGATTGGTAAATATCTTCCAAAACCAAAGCGATCTTCTTCGTGCGTTTCTCCACCAAATCCATAAAGAGCTCTTGCCGCTTAGGCGAAATCAATTGCAAAAGATGAGCGAGTAATTCTTTTTCCATGCAGGTATCAAAAAAAAGTCCCTTCCGAGGGAAGAGACTTTAAATAAGGCAATAAAAAGTGAATTACTTCACTTTGTCAGACAGGTCAGCACCTGCTTTGAACTTAACAACCTTTTTCGCTTTGATGTTAATTTCTTTTCCAGTTTGAGGGTTACGACCTTTACGAGCAGCACGAGTGCTTACTGAAAAAGATCCGAAACCTACCAATGCAACACGGTCTCCTTTTTTAAGAGCCTTAGTTGTAGTGTTAATAAAACCATCCAGAGCTTTCTTAGCGTCTGCTTTAGAAAGGCCGGCATCTGCTGCCATTGCCTCTACCAATTCTGCTTTGTTCATTACAATTAAAGAATTTAGATTAAACAAAAATATCGTTGAACAGGAGCAAATTTACACGAATAACCAAGCGGGGCAAGCGTTTGCGGTCGATCGGGCTCTGTTTGTTAATAAAATGGGGCTTTTGTTGAAAAGTATGACTTAAATCTCTCAAAACCTTGCGTTATAGCGGGCTTTAGGGAACTTTTATTCGATCTTTTCCTGTGAATTCCGGACATTGAATGCTCAAGACTCTCATCGGGTCTTCAGAAGTTACCTTCACGGAATGGTGGCTTTGAGCCGGAATAAACATGTACATGCCTTCGGAAACCGACGTTGTATCTGAGTTTAGAACAAATTCACCTTTTCCCGAAAGGATGTACACGTGCTCGCTGTGAACGGCGTGATAATGTAGAGGAACTTCATCCGTTATTTGAATCAGGAATGAAGTGGTGAGGCTGTCGCCGGCTACTCGTTCTACGGTTATACTCTCATCTGAGGCTACCGCCCAATTTGAAATTTGTCTTTGAGCAGAAAGGTTAACCCCGTGTAGAATACCGAGAAGACATACCCAAATTTTCATGATGTAAATTTAAATGAATCACTGAGTTGGTAGCCATTCAGAAAAGACTCCACCGCCATTCGCTTCTTTCCGGGTACCTGAACTTCGGTAATTTCCAACAGATAATCGTGTGTATGCGCGAATAGCTTTGTCTTGGAAGCCTCCACACCGCCGGGTGATAGAGCAGATTTCTGATCTGTCATTCGGGATCCGAAAATTTTCATTCGTTCAAAATCAGCTCCCGCCACCATCGTGAAGGCAGCAGGATAAGGGCTCAGTCCGCGAATGTGGTTGTGTATGACGGCTGCCGATTGACCCCAATGGATTTTACAGTCTTCTTTAAATATCTTCGGGGCTGACTTCAGATCGCCGCTTTCCGGCTGAGGCTGTGAGTTAACTTTTCCCGCTTCGATAGCGTTGACCGTGTTCAAAAGTAGATCTGCGCCCAATTCCATCATTTTGTCATGAAGCTCCCCGGCCGTCTCATTCTTTCCGATTGAACACTTCACATTATCTATTATGGCGCCGGTGTCTATGTTTTCATTGATGAAAAAAGTAGTGAGCCCCGTTTCCGATTCTCCGTTCATAATGGCTCGATTTATCGGTGCGGCACCTCGATAGTCGGGTAGGAGAGAGCCGTGAAGATTGATGGTGCCTTTTGGCGGAAGTGACCACACTTGTTCCGGAAGCATGCGGAAGGCAACTACGACAAAAAGATCTGCATTCAATTCCGAAAGTTCGTCAATGAATGCCGAATCCTTAAGGTTGGCAGGTTGAAGTACAAAGAGTCCCGATTCTTTCGCGGCCTGTTTCACTGCCGATTCATTAAGTTTCTTACCTCGGCCGGCAGGCTTGTCGGGAGCGGTTATGACACCGACTACATCATGATGATCAGCAAGCTTTTTTAAAGAAGGAACAGCGAAATCGGGTGTTCCCATAAAAATTATTCTCATCAGTAATGGCTTTTAGTCTATTCTCAACAATAATCCTTTGAGGTATTCTCCTTCGGGGTGATAAATTCCAATGGGGTGATCGGGCGGCTGATGCAAATGACGAAGGATTCGCATACTCCGACCCGTTTCCATGGCTGCCGCGGCAATGGTATTTGCGAAAAGATCAGGAGTCACCACTTGGCTGCAGCTGAAGGTCATAAGTAAACTACCTTTTTTCGCCTTCTTCATGGCAAGAGCGTTTAACCTTTTATAAGCCTGCACCGCGCGATGGCGCGCAGATCGGTGCTTGGCAAAGGCAGGCGGATCCAATACAATGATGTCATAATCTGCCACATTCTCCTGACGAAAAAACTCCATAGCATCAGCTTGAATGCTTTGGTGATTTTCAGGATTTAAATTATTCATTTTCAAGTGTTCCTCGCCGAGATCTAAAGCTCCGCGTGAACTATCTAAGCTGTGAACGGCAGCGGCGCCGGCCTTCAATGCATAAATGGAAAATCCACCCGTGTAGCTGAAAGCATTGAGCACTTTCTTACCATTTGACAGAGATCCCAACAGCGCTCTGTTTTCACGCTGATCGATAAAGAAACCCGTTTTTTGTCCTTCTTTCCAATTGGCATAAAAAAGGTGACCGTTTTCTAAAAACTCAGTTCCTTCAGATTTCTCAGAATTCCACATAGGTTGCTGCTTCGAGTCTGCCGAAATATGAATGCATTCGTCAACCTCCAAGCCCTCAACTGAAAACAGAGCCTTCTCGATGGCGTTAAAGTCCTTGGCCATACCGTTGCTATGTGTCTGAATAACGGCCTTATCTCGGTAAATATCGATGATCAATCCGGGTAATTCGTCACCCTCTCCATGAACCAATCGAAAAGCGTCTGTTAGCGATGAGGGCAAATTCAAAACTCTCCGCGTATCGAATGAATTTTGAATTTTTTTACCATAAAAATCTGCGTCGAGTTCGGTTTCTTTAAAGCTCAACAGTCTTACGGCAATGCTGCGTTGGCCATAATGACCCGTTCCTAAGATTTTGCCTTTCCGATCGGCAATAAATACTTTATCGCCTTCTTTCAATTCAATCTCGGTGTGGTCCAAGCCACCTGAGAAGACCCAGGGGTGTCGGCGACGAATACTTTTAAGGCTCTTATCCTTTAAGGTCAAAACGGGGTAATTCATAGCGGGCAAAGGTAAGTTGATTTATTGCGAAAGCATTGTAACCACATTTTCGTGGTTCACGTCTATTTCCCGATTATCCGACATCCACCGCAAGGTATTCGATACGTCCGCCGACTTCATTCCCGGAAGGCGAGACAGATAGGAGAGGGAGCGCGGCTCTTTCAATATTTCGTTTTTCAACGTGAGGTAAACGGATGAATTCTCACCTATAAGTTCCGCGGCTTTTTTCTTGGCTAAACAAACATCGCACTGACCACAATCTACGGCCGAATAGTCATCAAAATAAGCCACGAGCTGTCTGCTTCGGCAAATGACATCATTTTCGGTGTAGCGCAAAACGGCAGTCATTTTATCTTCCAAGCGCTGCTTGTGCTTCTGCAATCGAGTTTCATCCAATTTCAATTTACCAACTTCAGGTCTTTCAGTAGGAAAGCTGATAAAAGGCAAGTCGGTATGGGGTCGATAGGTCAGGATTTTCATTTCTGCCAGGTATTCGAGCATTTTGCGCACTTCGCCATAATTGGACTTGATCCTGCGCGCAATGGCTTGTTCATCAATGCGCACCGGGTGATCAAAAAGTCCTTCATACGAGCGCAGCAAAACGCGAATGATCGGCTCAAATTTCGGATGGCCGATTTCAAAACTGTACAACTCCTTGGTGTTTTGGATAAACTGAATTTTCGAAGGATTGTAAACTGCATCAGATAAGGTGATTCGTCCCTCGTATTCCAATACTTTAAGGCAATGAAGCGTATTGGCGGCCGAGAGTTGATACCTTTTGGCGAAAGCCATCAAATCAAAAGGAATATTCTCCATCATCGCCGCGCCCGCAGCCAATTGAAAGTGGTTGACCAGAGCGCGATATACTTTTATGACATCTTCCTTTACGGGAATTTGAGCCGCAACTCTATCGCGCAGGGCCTCGCGGTCGCTATCGTTTACGAATAAAATGGCATAAGCCTTTTTGCCGTCGCGGCCCGCGCGACCTGCTTCCTGAAAATAAGCCTCTAAGCCCGGCGGTAAATAAAGATGGATAACGAAACGTACATCAGGTTTGTCTATTCCCATTCCGAACGCATTGGTAGCCACAACCACTTGGGCTTTTCCCGACAACCAAAAATCCTGTGTCTCTCGCCTTTCTTTAGCTGACATTCCGCCATGATAGGGTAGAGCTCCGATATTATTCGCCCTGAGCAGATGGGCTTGCCTTACGGTTTCGCGCCTGGTCCCGACATAGACTATACCGCTCCCGCCAAGGTTTTTAATGGCCCCGATCATTCGGTTGAGCTTGTGGTTTTCTTGCTGAACCACGTAAATTAGATTCTCGCGAACGAAGCTCTTCTTAAATACCGCGGGATCTTTTAGCTGAAGTTTCTCGGCGATATCCGCAACGACATCGGCAGTAGCGGTAGCGGTAAGAGCTACGAACGGTGTCTTGTCGGGGAGCAGCTCCCGTATGTCTGCTATTTCCCGATAAGGCGGCCTGAAGTCGTGCCCCCACTCAGAGATGCAGTGCGCTTCGTCAATGGCGACCATGGAAACCTTGATCTTTTTGAGTCGAGCCAGAAAGAGCTCGGTTTTTAATCGCTCGGGTGAGAGATATAAGAATTTTAATCCGCCATGAGCAGCATTGTCTAAAGTGATATCAATTTCTCTTGGAGATAGTGAGCTGTTCAGAGCTGCAGCTTGAATTCCTCGCTTACGTAGATTTTGAACTTGGTCGCGCATCAAAGCGATTAATGGAGAAATAACCAAACATACTCCATCCATAGCCATCGCCGGGACTTGAAAACATACGGATTTTCCGCCACCCGTGGGCAGTAAAGCCAAAGTGTCCTGCCCGTCCAGCACCGATTGAATAATTTCTTCTTGTAGCGGTCTGAAGCTGCGGTGCCCCCAGTATTTCTTTAATATGTCGAGGATTTCTTTTTCCAAATCGATTCTTCCATCAGCAAAATAACAAATATTGACAGTTAAGCCCTCATCAAAGTTTTCACTACTCCGTAAAGATTAAAATGCTTAGGTTCAAAGCAAACTGATAAAAAATACCTAAAGTGTCCATGGTACACTTAGCTGGTTATGAATTCTTTCTCCTTTGAAGCCCCGTCGAAATTAGCTATTTTTGCGATTCAATTGTAGATAGAAAATGATCGAAACTCAGACTATAAAGATTCAGAAAACCCCTAACAGTAAGCTAGATAAGATTGATTTTGAGAACTTGAAGTTCGGCCAGACTTTTTCCGATCACATGTTCGTGATGGACTATATTGATGGCAAATGGCAGCAGCCTGAGATAATGCCTTTTCAAAATATGACGATGTCGCCTGCGTCCTTGGTAATCCATTATGGTCAGAGCATTTTCGAAGGATTGAAGGCATTTAAAAATGAAGAAGGGCGCTTTGGTCTGTTCCGTCCTGATTTAAACATCAAGCGGATGAATAAGTCGGCTATCAGAATGTGCATGCCCGAGATTCCTGAGAACATTTTCATGGAGGGCCTGAGCGAATTGGTAAGGGTAGACAATGAGTGGATTCCGAAAGGGGAGTACAGTTCGCTTTACTTGCGTCCGGTTTTATTTGCCATCGACGACTATATCGGGGTGAAGGCAAGTAAGAATTATCGCTTTATGATATTAGCGGCTCCCGTGAATGCCTATTACAATAAACCGGTGCGCGTGAAGATCGAGAGAGAATTTACCCGCGCTGCAAAAGGTGGTACGGGTTATGCTAAAACGGCCGGCAATTACGCGGGGTCGTTATATCCGGCAAAACTGGCTAATGATAAGGGCTTCGATCAGCTTTTGTGGACGGATGCCAAAGAGCACGCCTACATCGAAGAAAGCGGGACAATGAACGTCATGTTTGTGATTGACGGCAAGCTGATAACTCCCGAATTGAGCGAAACCATACTTGACGGAGTTACCCGAAGAAGCGCCTTACAATTGGCAAAAGACTGGGGAGTGGAAGTAGAAGAGCGCAGAGTTTCCGTGGAAGAACTCCAAGAAACCCTTAAAAACGAGACGTTGGAAGAAGCCTTTGGATGTGGAACTGCAGCTACCATTGCTCACATTGAGGTAATTGCCGATCGGGATGAGATATATGAACTTCCGAAGGTCGAAAACCGAAAGCTCTCAAACAGATTGATGAAACACTTTGTCGATTTGAAAAAGTTCAGAATAGATGATCCGCACGGATGGATGATCGAACTTTCGTAAGTCGACTCCAATTAAACCTGAAAAGCGCCTCAAATTTTTGAGGCGTTTTTTTATTCAAAGGGATTGTCGTTTTTGGGGTAATCGAAGAAGATCAAATTTCCTGTGCCGGCCGAGATTTCCTTCCACGATTCCGCTGAGGGAAAATCGATTTTTGCGATTCCACAGGTCGGCATATTTCCGATTTCTTCATCGCTCAAATATTCGACGACTTCGGTTATGCCCGGATTGTGAGCAAAAAGAATAATGGAATCTAACGACTCATCAGTTTCTGCAATCGTATCGATAAAGTTTCGAATCGAAGGATGGTAAAGTCGTTCTACCTCTTTAATTTCTTTTATCGGATAGCCATATTTCTCAGCCATCAATCGTGCCGTGCTGATGGCGCGCTTGGCAGGACTGCTGATAAACAAGTCGATCTTTTCACCTCGGGACTTTAGACGGTCACCCATAGTCGGTGAATCGCGAAAACCGCGGTGATTCAAGGGTCGGTCGAAGTCGCGAAGCCCTTCATGCGACCAATCTGATTTTGCGTGGCGATTAAAGTAGACAGTTTTCATTGTGCCAAAATACAAAAGCCGACTCGGGAATCGGTCCCTGAGTCGGCTTTGTTTTATGTGCGTCTAATCGATTTACGAAATCAGTTTTTCCATCTCCTCTTCAAGTGGCTTTCTGAAAACCACTTGTCCGTCGAAGACATCCATCACCATCGGTTCATCGCGCTCCACCTTACCGGCAAGGAGTTGCTTACTCAAAGCGTTCAACACTTCTTTTTGAATTAATCTTTTTACCGGCCGTGCTCCGAACTGCGGGTCAAATCCCTTTTCGGAAATGTAGGCGATGGCATCATCGGAAGCAGTAAGTTCAATGCCCTGCGCTTCCAATCTTTTAGCCAAAAGCTTCAACTGAAGTTTGACGATACCTTTGATGTTCTTTCGATTCAATGGCTTAAACATGATTACTTCATCAATACGATTCAGAAACTCAGGTCGCATCGAGCTTTTCAGCATTTCAAAAACTTCGCGGCGAGTTTCTTCTTCCACCTCGTCCGTCATCTTACCTTCATTCTCATCGAAACGCTGCTGAATGATGGCAGAACCTGTATTTGAGGTCATGATGATAATCGTGTTTTTGAAGTTCACCTTTCTTCCTTTGTTGTCAGTCAATACGCCATCATCAAGCACTTGCAGAAGAATATTGAACACATCGGGGTGAGCCTTTTCGATTTCATCGAGAAGAACCACGCTATAAGGTTTTCTTCTTACGGCTTCCGTGAGCTGACCGCCTTCATCGTAACCCACATAGCCGGGAGGAGCTCCCACGAGTCGGCTTACGCTGTGTCGCTCCTGATACTCGCTCATATCGATTCGAGTCATAGCCGACTCATCGTTGAATAAGTATTCGCTCAGGGCTTTCGCCAATTCGGTTTTACCTACACCCGTCGTACCGAGGAAGATGAATGAACCGATGGGTCGTTTTTCATCCTGCAATCCCGATCGAGAACGCCTCACCGCGTCAGCTACGGCTTCTACCGCCTCGTCTTGACCAACTACTCGCTTGTGCAACTCATCTTCAAGTCTGAGCAATTTCTCTCGTTCGCTTTCGAGCATCTTCGTCACGGGGATTCCGGTCCAGCGGCTCACTACATCGGCTATTTCTTCTTCGTCCACCTCTTCCTTGATCATCTTCGAATTAGACTGCTCTTCGATCAGCTTTTTTCTCGATTCTTCCAATCTCGATTCGGCTTCTTTGAGCTTCCCGTAGCGAATCTCGGCCACCTCACCGTAGTTCCCTTCACGCTCGGCCTTCTCAGCTTCGAATTTTAATTGCTCAATGTTTTCTTTTTCTTGCTGAATGTTTTCCACCAAGCTTTTTTCAGCTTCCCATTTCGCTTTAAGCTGATCTCTTCTTTCGTTCAGGTTGGCCAGCTCTTCACCGAGTTCTTTCAGTTTAAACTGATCTTTCTCGCGTTTTATAGCCTCCCGCTCAATTTCCAATTGCATGATTCTCCTTTCGATTTCATCGAGCTCTTCGGGCTTTGAGTTGATCTCCATTCTCAATTTAGATGCAGCCTCATCAATCAGGTCAATGGCTTTATCCGGCAAAAACCGATCGGTGATGTAGCGTTGCGATAACTCGACGGCAGAGATAATCGCCGAATCTTTGATTCTCACCTTGTGGTGAGTTTCGTACTTTTCTTTGATTCCTCTTAAAATGGAAATGGCCGATTCTCGGTCGGGTTCGTCCACCGTTACTTTTTGGAACCGTCTTTCCAACGCTTTGTCTTTTTCAAAGAATTTTTGATACTCATTCAAAGTCGTGGCACCTACTGCGCGTAATTCTCCACGAGCCAAAGCGGGCTTTAAGATATTAGCCGCATCCATAGCGCCTTCGCCACCACCGGCACCCACAAGCGTGTGAATTTCATCAATGAAAAGAATTATTTGACCTTCGGCCTTAGTCACTTCTTTGACCACGGCTTTTAGTCGCTCCTCAAATTCGCCTTTGTATTTTGCTCCGGCTATCAATGCAGCCATATCCAAGCTGTAGACGATTTTATCCTTTAGATTCTCGGGTACGTCACCACCTACGATACGATGAGCAATTCCTTCGACAATGGCAGTTTTCCCCGTTCCCGGTTCACCGATTAAAATGGGGTTGTTTTTCGTTCGCCGAGTCAGAATTTGCAAAACTCTTCTGATCTCTTCATCCCTTCCGATTACAGGGTCGAGCTTACCGTTTTGTACGAGCTCATTCAAATTCTTCGCGTATTTCTCCAAAGAGTTATACGTGTCCTCCTGACTGGCAGAAGTCACTTTCTCACCTTTTCGCAATTCGAGAATGGCCTGCTTTAGAGCCTTTCGTGTCAAGCCCATATCCTTCAGCATTTGAGCCGTGCTGTCATTTCCTTCAAGGATAGAAAGCAAGATATGCTCGAGCGAAACGAATTCATCGCCGAATTCCTTCAGGTAGGTAAATGACCGATTGACCGCCTCCGTTGCCGAGCGGCTGAGTTGAACCTGCCCACCACTTACTTTCGGGTAGGAGTCTATTTGTTTGTCGAGTGCTTGCTCTAATAGGTTCGTGTTTACCGTAAGCTTTTTCAGCAAGTAAGGTATCACGTTTTTATCCGCGTCGAGCATAACTCTGAGCAAGTGAGCCGTCTCGATGCTTTGCTGTCCCTTTTCCATCACAAGCTGCTGAGCTTCTTGGATAGCTTGTTGGGATTTTATTGTCAATTTTTGAAAATCCATAACTAAATTATTTGCGATTGACGCTCGTCAAAACTTGAGCCGGTTGATTATTCCGAAGAAAAACGGAAAATTTGGCAGTAGGAAGCCAAGGTTTCGGACAATTTGGCTTGAAGCCAACTACGGTACTACAATGATTTTATTATTTTCAAAATCTAAACCGGTCAGTCAAAAAACCAATTCAAGTGAGTTTTCAGAGGCTATCTAAAAAAGTACTTTCTTTACTCTTTAGGAATCTAACCTTTCGATTGTGGTAAAGCGCTTATTTCTCACTTCCTTATTGCTGAATATTTTTGTCTCGATTTCGGCACAGTCCTTTTGGGCCAAACCACAAGCAGGGGGAAATAATGACGAGACTCTGGATATCGTGAGCGATGCTTCCGGAAATAGTTATGCCGTGGGCTACTTCAGCTCATCGGCTCAAATCAGCGGGACGAGTGCAAGTGTTCAAGGGCTTACGGACGTTCATGTTTCTAAAGTAAGCTCTGCCGGGAATACGGCTTGGGTAAGAACTTTCGGCGGACCACAATCAGATCGCGGTCTTGGAGTAGCGGTAGATGGTTCCGGAAATGTGGCCGTCTGTGGATTTTACACCGGTAGTATAAATTTTGGAAATGGTGTGACGCTTACATCCGTTGGAAGCCAGGATGCATTTATTGTAAAGCTCGATGCAAACGGAAACGCCTTATGGGCTAGGACCGGAGGAAGTACGGGAGGTTCTGATCGTGCGAATGCCGTAGCATTTGATGGATCGGGAAATGTGGTGATCACCGGTCAGTTTTCAGGAAGTGCTACTTTCGGAACTTTTACACTTGACGCATCCGATAGCACAAATGATGCTTTCATCGTAAAATACGATGCAAACGGAGTGGAACAGTGGGCTAAGCAAGGTACGGGTGAATCGCTCGATCGCGGACTAGCCATTGCGACCGACAATTCGGGAGCGGTTTACGCTACGGGACAGTTCAGCGGTGATGTCACGTTTGACAATACCTACACCAACACCATTCAAAATGCAATTTTTCTTATCAAATATTCCGCGTCGGGAAATGAGGAGTGGTTTCGATGGGGTGGGGGTAGCGAAGAAAGCATAGCCTATGATCTGGCTTCAAATGGCAGCTCCGTTTTTTTGACGGGAGATTTCGGAAACACTTTAAACTTTTTAGGAACAGGGTCTACGGTGTCATTGAGCAGTGGATTTTCCAATTCCATTTTTTTAATGAGCATAACAGGATCAGGTGGATTTGCCTGGGGTGAAACCGCAGGTAGCGATAGCAATATTTCATCTCGCGGAATTTCAATCTCTTCGGGCAATGTAGCCATTACCGGCTATTTTGAATGCACTTTCGATACTTACAGCAACGAATACGGCGAAGCGGCCTTCAATTCTCTGGGGTTTGAAGACGCATATGCTGCCATGTATTCAACATCCGGAGCCTTTCAATGGGCACGAAATTTCGGATCCGGCACCAATGAACAAGGAAATGCAGTAACCATCCTTTCTGATGGTTTTTTGGCTATAGCCGGAACAAACACAGGCAACGGGTTGATTGTACCCGTTACGTCCGCACCGGTAAACGGCTTATCGGATGCTCTCATCCCAAATCAAAATGACGACATAACATATTGCGGCGATTCAGACTATGGTAAGTTTCGCTCTTTAGAAGGAGAAGGAGGCTCTGACGGATTCGTTCTCAAAGCTATAAACCCTTCTCGCAGTCCGATGGATTTCTATCAAAGATCGGGAGGAGGTTGTGATTTATCCATTCCCGATGCATGTATCTATCTCAACTCAGGGTCTACGGTGCCGCAACCTTGTCCTGAAAGTTTAATCGCGTGTCCGCCCTATGCCATTACCGCCTCAAACTTCACCTTGTCGGGAGTCACCTTTGCCGAAACTTTTAATTGGTCTTTCTCAGGGTCAACGGGTATCATCTCACTCGTCACCTCCGCATCATCTGAGAGTGTGACGATTTCGTCGTCAGACGGGTGCTATTCGGCTGCAGATGATATCGATTTGGAAATTCATCCCGATCCCGAGATTCCATTGATCTCCGATGATCAAGGAGTCAACAACATGGCGATCTCTCCCCAACCGATTTATGTTTGCCCCGGTACAACCGTTGAATTATCTGCGGATTTTCCATCAGATTATACTTTCCAATGGTCAGGCGGTCAGTTCGGAGCAAATCCGGTTTTCACGCAAACGGTAAATATCTCGGAAGAAGGAGGCTATTTTATTGTTGTGACATCTCCTGAAGGTTGTACGGTAAATAATGTCGTAAGTGTGATCTACTATGATATTCCCGAGGATGTTCCTCCTTTGATTTCTTTTAATTCAGATACCGATTCTATTACGGTATGTGATGGATTTTCCTTTACGAGTGAATTGCTCAATGCGTTGGATTCAAGTGCCTATCCGATTGAGCAATATGAAATAGATTGGACGGTAAATCCGGGCAATATAGAGGGTAGCGGTCCTTCCGTCAGCGTTCTTCCTGAGAATTCCGGTTGGTATTTTGTTTCCGTAGAATTGACTTCACTCGATAACCCCTGTGTTGAAGACACCCTGATACAGTTTGCTTCAGATTCAATCTTCGTAGAAATTCTTCCGGTGCCGGAATCGGTTTTGGAAATGACCGGCCCCGAATTTTATTGTCCCGGTGATACATTGGTCTTTTATCTTGAATACAACGGGGAGCTGGTTTTTGACTTCGATCCGATAGAAAACTTCGGCGATAGCATCTATGTACAAGGAGCGGGAACTTATGAGGTATCCAATACCATTGTAAATGAATTCGGATGTCTCGCTATTTCCGGTGATTTCATCTTGGTTCAGGAAGTGGAATCGCCGAACATTTTTACGGATCCCGAAGAGGCAGTGGTATGTCCGGGCGATAGCGTTCAAATCTTTACGGTTAGCCCCGGCGTCATCACTTGGCAGGGACCATCGGGTACGGTTACGGATACTTCGAGTATATACGTTCAAGAGCCGGGACTCTATTTTGCGGAGGTTGAGTTTTACGAAGGCTGTGGTCTCGTATCTAATACGATTGAGGTTTCAGAATTCTCTACGCCGTTTTTAGATGGATCCAACGCAGTGTTGTGTCCCGGTGGTGAAGTAGATATTCAAATTGTAAGTTCGGCATTGGATGATATTGTATGGCAGGCTCCGCTTAGTGGAAATGACACCATACAGACCGTTTCTGAACCGGGCATTTATAACGTTATCGTAACCGGCTGCGGAATTGAAATCGAACTTTCTATAGAGGTTGAACTGAGTGAGTATGAGGTAGAGATTGAATTGGAAACTCAAGGACCCGTTTGTTCCGGAGACAGTATTCTTATTTCGGCAACTCAAGGTTTGGAATCATACGAGTGGAGTCCGTCGGGCAATCAACCTGATGAATGGTTTTATCAGACGGGAACGGTGTCAGTAATTGCCACCGATGAATACGGGTGCGAACTCATTTCCAATTCCGTTCAGATAGAGTTTGAAGAGATTCCGCCGCCTCCCGTTTTTGATTATGAGTTGGTTTGCGAAGGAGAACCATTTTCTTTACAAGTTATTTCTGATTTGGGAGTAAACTTTTTAGACAATCCGGCGGGGCAGGTTATTTCCAATGATCCTTCAGTGCTTATTTCAGAATTTTCCTCCGATACGACCTTCTATGTATTCCTTACCAATGAATTTTGTGAAGGGCCGCTTGATTCCATCACCGTTTCGCCGAATCCGTTTCCCGATGAACCTATCATAGCTTCAGATGCTCCCGTGTGCACGGGCGAGAGCCTTACTCTTGAGGTAATTAATGCGACGGGAGGCGTCAGCTACATTTGGCTTACGCCAACCGATGAGATTCTCGAAGGAGCCATCGTATCTTACGGCATCTCCGATCTCGATCAGGAAGGTGAGTATAAAGCTTACGCCAATTTGCAAAATTGCCTGAGCGATACGGTGGGAATAGACGTCGATCTCTTTTTGACCAAGCAAGTAAATCTACCTCCTGATACCGCGCTTTGTTACCGACCCGATTTTACCGTTGCACCTGATACCGTTTTTGCCGATTACCTCTGGCAAGATGCGAGTACCGACTCCGTTTTTAATCCTGAATTGGAGGCTTCCGTTTTCTTAACACTCACCACTACGGATTTTAATGGATGCAAATCTTCGGATATCATGTCCATTGAGTTTGCCGATTGCACCGTTCAAGTACCGAATGTCTTTACTCCAAATGGCGATGGTTTAAACGATGGATGGATTATCGGCTTAGATCGCCCCGTGTTTTATGATTTGGTGATCTACAACCGCTGGGGAAGGGTCGTTTTCGAAAGCAAGGACTTTACCCAAATCTGGGACGGCACGCATTACGAAACCGAAGAACCTTGCTCGGAAGGAGTCTACTTTTACATTCTTCGGGTCAATGATTTTGAGGGCAAAGCCTACGAGCAGCAGGGCGATTTGACGCTTTTTAGGGAGTAAGTTATTTGTGCTATAGGTAGTTCTCTCAAAAAAATGTTTCAAGGCCTCGTCTTCTCAATCTT
>CAZYWJ010000019.1:41353-49007 GCA_964651785.1 uncultured Cryomorphaceae bacterium | reverse complement strand
TTATTCAGCATGTGGGTCGCAAAAGTGTGTCTCAAAACGTGAGGACTTTTCTTGCTGATTGAGCTGACTTTTGAAAGGTAATCATTGACAATTCGATATACAAGTTTCGGGTACAGCTTCTTTCCTTTTTGAGTCAGAAAAAAATAATCCGAGTCATGAATTTGGGGTAAATCGTATCGAATTTGAAGATAGGATTTCAAGGCAGCAATCATTGGTTTTCCTACGGGTACAATTCGCTCTTTGTTCCGCTTACCGAGAACTTTAATGGCACCTTGCTCAAAATCAATTCGATCAATTTTTAGTCCTACCAATTCCGCTGATCTTATTCCCGTATTGTAAAACAAATCAATGATGACTCTATCTCGAATTCCATCGTGTGAATCATCAAAATAAGCGGAATGATCATCTTTATTCAGGGCCGATTCTTCCACAAAAACAGGAAGCCGTTTTGCCATTTTTGGAAGAACTAACTTGACGGTAGGGTCTGCGGAAACGCCATACGTTTTCTTTCTCCACTTGTAAAATGACTTAAGGGCGCTGACCCGTCGCTTGATGGTCGCTGCAGATATCCCCGAATCCAAGGCTTCCACCATCCACGAGCGAAGAAACTGATGCGAGGCATTTTGTAAATCGCTTTCAAACCCGCTTTCTAAAAAAGCTGAAATGATCTCCAAATCATTGCGATACGCCTCAAGAGTATGTGGGCTGTAGTTTTTCTCTAACTGAAGATATGCCAGAAATTTTTCGACCATAAAAAAGGCCCCGAAAATGTCGGGGCCTTAAATATCTAAATTACAAACTTACTATTCGTTATCGCGATACGTTTTATTTATGTAAATCGCTTTCAACTTCTCTTGGCGTTTAAGCACGGAAGGCTTAGTAAACTGCTGACGACGTCGCAATTCTTTAACCACGCCCGTTCGGTCGTATTTTTTCTTAAACTTTTTGAGCGCTCGCTCAATGTTCTCTCCTTCTTTTACCGGTATAATAAGCATGTGTCTGTATTCAAATTTGGGCTGCAAATATAAGAATTAATTGAACAAATCCTCAAGAAAGAATTTTTCTTGATATCACGAGCTTTTGAATTTCACTCGTTCCCTCGCCAATCGTGCAGAGTTTGCTATCTCTGTAAAATTTCTCCACGGGAAAATCTTTGGTATAGCCATAGCCGCCAAAAATCTGTACCGCTTCAGTAGAAACCTTAACAGCTACTTCAGATGCGTAGTATTTGGCCATAGCTGATTCCTTGGTCATTTCCTCTTTACGGTTTTTCAAATCAGCCGCTTGGAGGGTCAGTAATTCGGCAGCTTCAATTTGGGTAGCCATATCGGCCAATTTAAAAGCAATGGCTTGAAACTTTGAAATCGGCTTTCCGAACTGCTCACGCTCTTTACTGTATTTCAAAGCCGCCTCATAAGCTCCTTTGGCAATTCCTAAAGATAAGGCCGCAATGGAAATTCTACCTCCATCTAAAACCTTCATCGCTTGAATGAAGCCTTCGCCAAGATTTCCAAGAATATTTTCTTCAGGAACCCGACAGTCTTCAAATATCATTTCGGCAGTTTCGGAAGCGCGCATGCCTAGCTTGTTTTCCTTTTTACCAGCTTTGAATCCGGGTGTGCCGCGCTCTACAACGAACGCCGTAATTCCACGTGAATCAAGCAAGTCTCCCGTCCGTACAAGAACAACGGCCACATCGCCACTGATGCCATGCGTTATCCAGTTTTTTGTACCATTGATAACCCATTCGTTGCCGTCTTTTACTGCAGTGGTTTTCATTCTCAAAGCATCAGAGCCGGTATTGCTCTCGGTCAGGCCCCAAGCTCCTATCCATTCACCTGAAGCTAATTTCGGAAGCCACTTCTTCTTTTGTTCTTCATTTCCAAACGCCAAGATATGGCCCGTACACAACGAATTGTGTGCAGCAACTGAGAGGCCGATTGAACCACATATTTTCGCAATTTCTGAAACGGCCGTGTAGTATTCATAATAGCCAAATCCCGAACCGCCATATTCTTCAGGTACAAAGACGCCCAAGAGTCCGAGTTCACCCATTTTTTTCATGGTTTCAATCGGAAATTCCTGAGTCTCGTCCCATTCCATAAAATGCGGTCTGATCTCTCGCTCACCAAAATCTCGCACCATTTGTGCGATCATCTTTTGGTTTTCAGTTAAATGTGAATTCATTTATATTTTAGTTGGTGGTTCAATCATAATCGACAACGCTCAAAATCGGCTTGTCGGTGGCAGCGAGTTTTTCTCTGCCGAGCAAACTCTTTAATTCTATAAGGAATGAAAATCCGGCTACCGAGCCTCCTTCTGAATGAATGAGCTCTCGGCTAGCAATTGCAGTCCCTCCCGTAGCCAGAAGATCATCGTGAATAAGAACGTTCATGCCGGGCTTTACAACTCCTCGGTGCATTTCGATAGTGGCCGTACCATATTCCAAATCGTAGCTGTATTGTACCGTTTCTGCGGGAAGTTTCCCCTTTTTTCGAATGGCAATGAAGGGTACGTTCATTTCCATTGCCAATGGAAGGCCGAATAAAAATCCTCTGCTCTCAATACCGGCAACGGCATCGATTTTCATCCCTTCGAATTGATGCATAATTTCAGTGATAACAGCTCTGCTCACCGTAGGGTTTTCCAAAACGGGTGTAATATCTCGAAAAAGTATTCCGGGTTTCGGAAAATCAGGCACATCGCGAATTATGGAAAGAAGCTCTTCTCGAAGGTTCATTCAGAAAATTTAAGGTAGGGCACAAGTTTACGGCATAAATCAGCATCTAACAAACCCTCTGAACAGAATGACCTCGAATCGCTAAACTTCCCTAGTTCCTCTCTTTTCAAAACTATTTTGTTCGATTGTCCAAAACTGAGATAGGGATGCTGAGAAAGCTCGTGAGCCGAAGCCTTATTTATATTTATCCGACGGATGTCTTCGGTATTAATGCTTACCTGATCAGCAAATTTGTCGATTTTATCAGGTGTCATCTCCCACAGCTCCATTAGTTGAGCCAAGCTGTGATAACCGCCTAATTCTTCTCTGTATTCAATGATTTTATTGGCGTAAAAGGAGCCAATTCCGCGCAATCTCTTCAATTCGTTGGTATCCGCGGTGTTGATATTGCAGGTGAAGGTGGTGTACGAATATCCTTTCGTATCTGCAGTGTCAGACCAATTGATCTTGTGCTCCGGCGAATCTATTCCGGTCGAAGCATATGAATAATTCCAATTTGATTTTGCCTTTTCCTGAGGCAGGTCAATATATTCTTCAAGTGCCAGATATTCCTCCTCGTCCACAAAAAATAACTTAGAAAAGTCTCTTTTGATTTCGAAATGACCGCCGGCTTTTTGGTAATTTCTAAGAGTTTTAATCTCCTTTTCAGAAAACCCTAGTTTGGCATACCCCGAATCGTTCAGAGTATTTGGATTAAAACGGAATAATTGAATTTCTTTCTTTTCAGAAGTTGTTGTCGGATTGTTAAAGCTTTTGTCAGGATGGTTTTCATTTACAATGAGCACATCAATTCTTTCTACGGTTGGCTCATAGAAATACCTGAATAATTCTACTCCTACAATACTGAGGAAAATGATGATGAGAAGGACGATTATACCACGACGCTCTGAACGGTAGTGAATAAAATATGACTTGACCCGTTCAAACATCGCTCTTCCATATGGTTATTTAAATCGCTTTATCTCTCCGGATTTGATTCGATCAAAATACGATTTTAAATCTTTCCTAACCTCACCCGAAAGAATAAGCAATCCCAAAATATTGGGAAAGGCCATACCGAGTATCATCAGGTCGGAAAAGTCTAAAACACTTCCCAAGCCGACAGAAGAGCCTATGACGATGAAAAGAAGGAAAATTCCCTTGTAGAGGTACTCCCATGTTTTTGATTTGCCAAACAGGTAAGTCCATGCTTTGAGGCCATAATAAGACCAAGAGATCATCGTCGAAAAGGCAAAAAGGACAATGGCGATTAACAGCACCCAATCGAACCAAGGGAAGACGTTGCTGAATGCGGCAGAAGTCAATTCAGAACCATTCAAGCCTCCCGGATCAGTAGCGAAACCGGTAAAAATCAAAACCAATGCCGTCATGGTACATACCAAAACGGTGTCTACAAAAGGCTCTAGTAATGCTACTACTCCTTCGCTGATCGGGTACTTCGTTTTGGATGCCGAGTGAGCAATGGAAGCCGAACCGACACCCGCCTCGTTAGAAAAAGCCGCTCGTTGGAAACCGACAATCAGAACTCCGATGACTCCTCCTTTTAAAGCCGTGGGCGAAAATGCTCCATCGAAAATTGCACCGAATGCAGCCCCGATATTTTCAATATGAATTAAGATAATTATGATCGCGAAACCGACATATACACCTACCATGATCGGTACGATTTTATCGGTGACCTTGGCAATGCTTTTAATCCCTCCCAGAATAACCAATCCTACCAAAATGGCCAGTATTACTCCGAAGAGGGCACCATTTCCTTCAAATAAAGAGACTTTACCGGAAACCTGGACGAAAGCCTGATTGGCCTGAAACATATTTCCGCCACCAAATGAACCACCGATACAAAGTATGGCAAATAAAACGGCGAGCACTTTTCCCAACCCTTTCATGTTGCGCTTTTCCAAACCCTGACTCAGGTAGTACATCGGACCACCCGACACTTCTCCTTTATCATTGATCAGTCGATACTTCACCCCCAAGGTACATTCGGTAAATTTTGAAGCCATACCGAGAAGTCCGGCTACAATCATCCAAAAAGTAGCACCGGGACCGCCGATAACGATGGCTACGGCAACTCCGGCAATATTTCCCAAACCAACAGTAGCTGACAAAGCAGTCGTAAGAGCTTGAAAGTGTGATACCTCACCTTTATCATTCGGATCATCATACTTTCCTGAAACCAACTGAAAGGCATGTTTCACACCGCGAAAATTGATAAACCGCATTCGGATAGTGAAAAATATTGCTCCGGCTACCAGCCAGACTACAATAAAAGGAATGTTCTTTTTCTGAACGTCACCATTTGGTGTCAATAGGGGTTTAGGCTCATCGTATTTGATACGAGCCATTATTCCCGTTTCGATACTAGCCATTGCCTCCACATCACTTCTGTCGAAGATCAATTCACCTTCAGAGAATTCATGAATTACCGATCCGGAGTCTTTTGCATAAATGCTTAGGGTGTCCTTCGCATTTCTTCTGATCAGAGCTAATCTTTGACCTTTTTCTACTTTTTCTCCATCAGCAGCATACCACTTCATTAGAAATATTCGCTCGACATTGTCTTGTTTGAAACCGGTGGCAAAAACGGGAATCTGATCAGCATAAACTACAGGGTCATAAATTCCCAAAGCTTCAAAGGGGTCCCAAAAAAGAAAAGATGACAAACCGTTTACCACGGGAATAAAAAGGGAATTAATCACCTCTTCGGTAGATTCAGCCGGAACTCTGTCTTCCAACAAAAGTGTGTTTCCATCCGCATCGATTACTTTCACACTGAACGGCCGACCTTCCACCAAGCCACTGCTTGATGAAGAAATTAACGGAGTCTCGGGATTTGACCACTGATATATGTAAGGAGGGCTTCCTTGGGTCACAGTTACCAAGGCTCGACCATCCTTGATATTTTCACTATCGTTTGAAATCTCTAAAGTAGCTTCAAGCTGTGCATTAGCTGCAAAAGCGGTAGCCAAAATAGCTCCGAGAAAAGAGAGAATTTTCTTCATAGTTTTAATTAAGCTCGCACCAATCGTGGCAGAACTCGCTAAAAAACTAAAATTCCGTGGTCTGACAAAATAGAAATTCCGGAAATGCCTTAATTAAAGGTCCCAGACGGTCTTTTTGTGTCGTAGGCGAAAGAAATCTTTTTGCTCTAACCAAAAGGCCATGAACAAATACAAGATGAGTGGAGAGCCTAAGGTGATGAACGAAATGTATATGAAATACATTCTAACCTTTGAGGTAGAAATGCCCAACTTTCTGCCCCACCAATCGCAAACACCAAAAGCTTGCTTTTCGAATAACGTGTAGATGTGGTTAACCAACTTCTGCATAATGCTTCATTATATGAATTCCAACTTTACAGCGTAAACACTTTTTAGCGTTACAAAAATTGTTTTTCAACTGTATGACTCCTTGCGAATCGAAAGATGACTCGAGTTTAAAGTCAAGACTTTCAAAATTACGAATAATCGAATTTGATTCCGAGGGAAGTTTTTCCAAAAGTGCAATTGCTCTCTCTCTGTACGACTCATCGCGATTATAATCTGCCAAGGAAAATACAAATGGTACCACGGCATTGATAACTATATGTTTCAGAAAATCACTACCGAAAGATTTTTTTCTCGGCGTGGACTCCGATTCCAAGGTATAATGATTCAGCCAAAAACCATGGTCGATTTTCACTGCGAAAAAATTGAAAATATCATCTATACCTTCCATTTCGGCAATGGTAGCCGCTACCGATGCATGACGATGATAGAATACGGCAAGCTGAGCCAGTCTCACCTGTGGGAAATTTTGAGGTCTCAATCTGAATAGCTTCCACGCCGCCGCCGGCATGGGGCGGAGTTTATGTTTTGTAGCAATAAAGTCATATTCTTTCTTTAGCTCCGAAATGTATGATTCTTCCAAAGAAACCTCACTCAGAAATCCGGCTTGCCCGAGCAAAAGCGCTTCCAATTGTAAATGATTATGTCTTAATTTTCGAATGAGCTCAACGGGTGTAATCCTGGCCAACTGCTCAAATGGAAGCGCATTAACTTTCATACCGAGTGCACGCAAGAAGATGCGATAGAATGCGCCTTCTAAATCACCCTTGGTTTGTATCAGGTGATCTCTTGAAATGGAAGATTTCAACGAAAGTCGCTCAACGGCTGCGGCGTGCACCGCAGAAGTTTTTATCAATTGAGGTACCTCTTTCACGATTTTATCGCAGGGAATGAACTTTCCCTCGGCTACCCACGCTTTGTACTTTCTGTAAGATTGATAATCGATTCGATCTTTGAGCGTCAGTGATGGAATAACAGTACCCTCGGGAGCTTGCACTTCTTTATCCTGATTGAAAACGACGTGAAGTATGACGTTGTCATAAGCGGGGTCATTTTGATGTCCGTGCTTATACCAGTCGGATGAGGCTATGTGGATTTCCACATTACCCGCCCAAAGCGTACCGTTTATACGAAGTCGGGCATCGAGAAAATCAGGACCGGCATTCGGGTTGTGATAACCCGGATGGATAATTTCCAATTCTTCCTTCTGTTCCGTTTTCAGATCAGAAAGGTCAAATTGCCGATGCTTCCATAGATAGTGCAGAAAATCCTCGTTCACCGCCGTGAATTTTCCTCAAGGTAAAAAAAATCAGGATAAAATCGCTTTCATCTCACCGGCAATCTTCTGAGCTTCAGATTGCGCAGCCAGATCGAAATCTTTCTCACTCGATGCATGGATAATCCCTCGACTCGAATTGACCAAAAGACCGACATCTTCGTTCAATCCGTATTTACAAACTTCTCTTAAGCTTCCGCCTTGAGCTCCCACTCCGGGCACCAAAAGAAAATGATCGGGAATCAACTTCCTTATCTCCGCAAATTTTTCAGGCCGAGTGGCGCCTACTACATACATCATATTTTC
>CAZYWJ010000019.1:22693-41253 GCA_964651785.1 uncultured Cryomorphaceae bacterium | reverse complement strand
ATGGTGAAATGAGAGTCGCCGATGTAATCTCGGGTTTTCTTCAGTGCTTCCCAACCGGGCGCTCCCCAAGATTCATAAAATGCCGTGTTGGGCTTGTAGGCCACGCAGTAGTCGCGAGTGGCATCAATAATGCGTTTGTTGAATTCGAATAACGGGTCATCCATCTCGAGGATATACTTCGGCATTTTCTCGGGATTGGGATCTAAGCCAACACAGAGAAAGCTCTTCTTCTCTCTGATTATTTCGACCAATCTTTCCTTATTCATTTCTCTTACTCAATACTTGCTTGAAGTTTCTCAGCATTTTCTGCCACCTGCAGTGCTTCAATTATTTCATCCAAATCACCGTCCATCACTCCCGAAAGGTTATAGAGTGTCAGGTTTATTCTATGATCGGTGACCCGCCCTTGAGGGTAGTTATAAGTCCTGATTTTCGCCGAGCGATCTCCGGATGAAACCATCGACTTACGCTTTTCCGCATCTTCGGCCAGTTTCTTCTGAAGTTCAATCTCGTAAATTCGAGAGCGCAAAACACTTAAGGCCTTATCGTAGTTTTTCAGTTTGGACTTTTGATCCTGACATTGGGCTACCACTCCCGTGGGGATGTGCGTCAAGCGAATGGCCGAATACGTAGTGTTAACCGACTGCCCGCCGGGACCTGAGCTGCAATAGCTGTCTACCCGCAAGTCAGACTCTTTTATTTCTACATCAAATTCTTCTGCTTCAGGGAGAACGATCACCGTGGCGGCACTTGTGTGAACCCTCCCTTGCGTTTCGGTTTGCGGTACCCGCTGAACGCGGTGCACTCCGCCCTCGTACTTCATAATTCCGTAAACGTTATTTCCGGTAACGTTGAAAATGACCTCTTTAAACCCTCCCGAAGAACCGTGATTGGTATCTACAAGTTCCAGCTTCCAGCCTTTCGTTTCGATATATTTAGAATACATTCTGAAAAGGTCGCCCGCAAATATCGCGGCTTCATCACCCCCCGTACCACCTCTGATTTCAACTACGGCATTTTTGGAATCTTCCGGATCCTTCGGAATAAGAAGAATCTTAATCTCCTCTTCCATTTTTTCCTTCTCTTCCAGTAATTCATTCAGTTCCTCCTTTGCCATGTCTTTAAAGTCGGCATCGGCTTCATTCTTTATGATATCACGAGCATTGGCAATATTTTCATTGAGCAGCTTGTACTTATCGTAAGCCTCTGCTACGGGCTCCAAGTCTTTGTATTCTTTGGAATACTTCACATACCGCTTCGTATCTGTAATTACATCGGGATCAATAATCAGTTTTCCTACCTCCAGGTAATGATCTTTGATCGCACCTAATTTTGTCAATATCTCTTTTTCGTTCATGGCTTAGTGGTATTGAAATGTGCCGGCAGATGCCGAAATGGTTAAAGCCTTTTTTCCTTCTTCCACTCTTCCAATTATTTGAGCATCCACGCCGAAAGATTGAGAAGTCTCGATGATGGTATTGGCAAAATCCTCATCGCAGTATATTTCCATACGATGCCCCATGTTGAAAACCTTATACATTTCTTTCCAGTCGGTTCCTGACGTTTTTTGAATGATCTCAAACAGCGGTGGAACGGGAAAAAGGTTGTCTTTAATAATATGATGTTCATCTATGAAATGAAGCACCTTTGTTTGGGCACCTCCGCTGCAATGCACCATTCCTCCTATTCGGTCGCGGCCTTTTTCCAAGATAGCCTTTACGATCGGCGCATAAGTTCTCGTTGGCGAAAGAACGGCTTTGCCCAAGTCAATCGGCATGGAGTCTACTTGATCGGTCAAGCCGAATTTTCCGCTGTAGACTAAATCTTTTGGTACTGCGGGATCGAAAGTCTCCGGGTATTTCCGGCCTACTTCAGAACTGAAGACATCATGGCGGGCGGAAGTCAACCCATTGCTTCCCATGCCGGCATTGTATGTTTTCTCATAGGTGGCCTGTCCCGTCGACGATAAACCAACGATCACCTGTCCCGGCTGAATATTGGAATTATCAACTACCTCATCGCGGCGCATGCGAGAAGTTACGGTACTGTCTACGATAACCGTGCGCACCAAATCTCCCACATCGGCGGTTTCTCCACCGGTGCTCTGCACTTTCAACCCCATCGATCGAAGATTCTCCAGCACTTCTTCCGTGCCTTCTATGAGCGCTTTGATGACCTCTCCCGGAATGAGGTTTTTATTGCGACCTATGGTAGAACTCACCAATATTTTATCAGTGCATCCTACGCAAAGCAGGTCGTCAATATTCATGATAAGCGCATCCTGAGCAATTCCTTTCCAAACGGAAAGATCTCCAGTTTCTTTCCAATAGGCGTATGCCAATGAAGATTTTGTTCCCGCTCCGTCTGCATGCATCACCAAACAGTGATTTTCACTTCCCGTGAGATAATCGGGTATGATTTTGCAGAAAGCTTTTGGAAAAAGTCCCTTGTCAATATTTTTAATCGCCGCGTGTACATCCTCCTTTCCGGCACTTACACCTCTGGCTTGATATCTTTTCTCCTGACTCATTTTAGAATAAAAAAAGGCATCCCAAAATTAATTGGAATGCCTTGAAACTATTTTAATTTATCTAGTTATCCGATTCTTCCCTCGGAATATAATCGAAACTCAATACCGTAAATTCCGTGCGTCTGTTTTTTTGATGCGCAGCTTCTTTTTCTTCTTCGGTATTCATTTTGGCTATCTGATTGTCGGTGATTCTCAATCTTCCCTCTCCGTATCCTTTCGGCACCATTCTTTCTGCAGGAATGCCTTTCGATTTTAAATATTCCACACAACTCTCGGCACGTCTTTGCGATAAGTCAAGGTTATACGCGTCGCGACCTCGAGAGTCGGTATGTGCCTGAAGCTCGATGATAATCGTCGGGTTATCTACCAATACATTGTAAAGGAAATCCAACGAGTCCAAAGAATTAACCTCATCATTTACCAAAAGTTCCGCTTTGTTATAAGCGTAGCGAACTTCGGGAAATTCGATGGCTTTATCAGGTGCCGTAAAGGTGATGAAGTATTCTTTCAGGAAAGTAGTTGATTCAGGAATACCAACGGTACTGATTTGATCTTTTGCCACGAGGTAATCAGGCTTTGAAACCTCAATGGAATAATTCGTTTCCGGATTGATGTAGCGATCTTCTCCTTTTTCTGCAAAGGTAAACGCTCCACCGGCATCCGTCAGTGATTCAAAAGATGCTCCGTCGCTACCAATGACTTTGATTGTAGCTTCGGGCACCGGTTGTTGAGAATCTTTATCGTAAACCACACCTTCTAAGGCAAAGAGTAGAGGCGGAAGGTTGAAAGAGTAGATGTCGTCTTTTCCTTTACCTCCGTTTCTGTCAGATGTAAAGTATCCTCTTTCAGAATCACCTTCCCAGATGATACCGAAATCATGACCCACTGAGTTCATCGGAGCTCCGACATTTACTACGTTACCCCATTCGTTGTCTCCCGTACTTTCTGCAACGAAAATATCTAATCCCCCCATACCGATAAGGCCATCGGAAGCAAAGTACAATTCACCGTTCTTTCTTATGAAAGGAAACATTTCATCACCTTTAGTATTAATGTTCGGTCCTAGGTTCACAGGATCACCTGCAGTCATCGAGGCTTTATCGAACGGCGCAATCCAAAGGTCTTTTCCTCCAAGCCCTCCGGGCATATCGCTGGCAAAGATTACGTGAGATTCATCAACCGTAAGTGCAGGATGACCTACCGTAGTCAGGTCATCTGATTGTTCATTCTTCAGTTCTACTCGTTGCGCAGTTGACCACTCATCGGCGGTTTTTCGAGTAATCATTACATCGCACCCCTTATTATTATCCTTTGTACTCTCACAACGAGTAAAAAGCATCATATCAAAATTACTCGTTAAACGAGGGGTGGCTTCGTTGTGAACGGTATTGATGCGATAAGTTAACCGCTCGGGCTCACTCCACTTACCTTTTGCATCACGGGTCGTGAAAAAGATATCTTGAAAACTTTCTCCCGTTCTCAAGTCAATTTCCATTCCCTGGGCTCCCTGTCGAGAGGAACTGAAGTAAATGGTATTGAAATTATCTCCGGCCCAACCGGGAGAGAAATCGTATTCTGCTGAGTTCAAGAGGATCTCGTTTTGCACAATGTAGCGAGAAGGATTATCTCTGAATTCTTTTGCAATCTCAGCTTGCTCTAATCCTACTTCTCCTTTTAGCGGGTCGGGGGCAGCATCGATGTACTTATTATAATACTCAATGGCTTGAGTAAAATCCCCTTGTCGGTGGTATGCTTTCGCCAAATACAGAAAAGCATCAGGATTATCGTATTGCGCTCTGAGTGCCTTATCATACCAAATTATTTGCTGATCATAATCCAGGATTTTTCGATAAGACTCGGCAATTTGAAAAAGCATACGTGCTTTCTCTTCAGCATCATTTTCCTTCGAATAAGCCTTTTTGTACAAATCAATTGCTTCAAAATAAGCTTCATTTTCAAAGGCGTTATCAGCTTGTTTTGTATACAGATCGGCCTGAGCCATAAGTGATACCGATACCAGTGTGGCAAGGCAAAATGCAAACAAGCTTTTTGTAGAAATCATCGTGTGGAGATTAGTCATAAAGTAAATTGAATGCCCGAAAATAATTATTTCCATCAAACGAGCCTAAAAAGGATAATTAAGACTATTGGAGTCTAAAAAAAATTAAGGCTCCTGACGGAGCCTTAACAAATTATCTGGTGAATAGAATTTCTCGGAGTTTTGGCAGAGGCCATATCTCATCTTCTACTATCAACTCCAATTTATCAGACTGGTACTTAATTACATCCATATAAGGTTTTACTTTGTCGCAATAGGCGGCGGCTCTTTTCTCAGAGTTTGTCAATGCATTTGCTTTCTTTCTCTCTTCAATCATATCATCAATTGACGATTTTATAATTCCAATACGCTCCGAGATTTCTTCAATCAGCTCAAGCTGAACCTTAGCAGATTTTGATGCAGATGTTTTGGGCAGCACATCCATCACTCCCTTTACATTATCCGTGAGAATTTTTTGATATTTCACCGCTGCCGGAATGATGTAATTCAACGCCATCTCTCCGCACATACGTGATTCGATTTGAACCTGCATTTGATATTTTTCGAGCTCGATCTCAACTCTCGCTTCCAGCTCACGCTCCGTCAGGATTCCGAGTTCTTCGTATAACTTCTTAACCTTACTCCCTTTGAGTGTAACCACAGATCGCGGCGTATCCTTAATATTTGACAAGCCTCGCTTCTCAGCTTCTTTTACCCATTCATCTCCATATCCGTTTCCTTCAAATCTGATTTTCTTTGACTCCGTAATCAGTTTTTGGAGCTCCTTGAGAATTGCCTCGTCTTTTTTAACTCCTTTCTTTACTTCGGCTTCTACCTTATCGGCAAAATCATTGAGCTGTTTCGCTACAATAGCGTTAAGCCCCGTCATGGGCACGCCGCAATTGGCCGTGGAACCAACCGCTCTGAATTCAAATTTATTACCCGTAAAAGCAAAAGGAGATGTTCTGTTTCGGTCAGTATTGTCTAAAAGAATTTCGGGAATCTTACCGATGTTCAGCTTTAACTGAGTTTTATCATCAGGCGTCATCTTACCTGCCTTGATGCTCTTCTCCAAATCATCCAAAAGCTTAGTGAGCTGTGAACCGATGAAGACGGATATAATAGCCGGCGGTGCTTCGTTGGCTCCCAATCGATGGTCGTTTCCGGCTGAAGCTATCGTGGCGCGAAGCACATCCGCATTATCGGCAATTGCCTTGATCGTATTGATGAAAAAAGTAAGGAACTGCATGTTCGACTTCGGATTCTTACCGGGTGAAAGTAAATTCACACCGGTATCCGTCGCCAAGCTCCAGTTGTTGTGTTTTCCACTTCCGTTCAATCCTGCAAAGGGCTTCTCGTGGAGCAACACACGGAATTGGTGCTTTCTCGCCACCTTTTCCAAAATATCCATGAAAAGCAGGTTGTGATCATTGGATAAGTTGACCTCTTCGAACATCGGGGCCGCCTCAAATTGGTTTGGTGCAACCTCATTGTGACGCGTAGTTACGGGTATTCCCAAAAGGTGAGACTCCATTTCAAAATCGCGCATGAAGGCATGAACCCTTTCCGGAATGGTTCCGAAATAGTGATCGTCCAATTGCTGACCTTTTGCAGGATTGTGTCCGAATAAAGCCCTGCCGGTAAATTGGATATCAGGGCGTGCATTGTAGAGCGCGCTGTCAATCAAAAAATACTCCTGTTCCCACCCGAGTGTAGTGATTACTTTACTTACGTTTTTATCGAAAAACTTACAAACTCGGACTGCAGCCTTATCAATGGCTTGAACTGATTTAAGGAGGGGCATTTTATTATCCAGCGCCTCACCTGTATAGGCGATGAAGATAGTCGGAACGCAAAGCGTTTTTCCCATGATGAATGCCGGGGAAGAAGGGTCCCACGCGGTGTAGCCCCGAGCTTCAAACGTATTACGTATTCCACCACTCGGAAATGAGGAAGCATCCGGTTCCTGCTGTACCAAGTTAGAACCGGAGAAACGCTCCATTGACATTCCATTGTCCAGGGGGGTAAAGAAGGAGTCATGCTTCTCGGCGGTAGAACCTGTCAACGGCTGAAACCAGTGAGTATAATGCGTAGCGCCGTTGGAAATTGCCCAATCTTTCATAGCAAGTGCTACTTGATCGGCAAGACTTCTCGGAATCCTCGACCCCGAGCTCATGGCATCAGTAAGCGCTTTCATAGCTTGCTCTGAAACATGCTCACGCATGCGGTTCATGTTAAAAACACGTTTACCGAAATAGTCGGAAATTTTTTCTGATGGAGTTGGATTTACTAGGGCCCTACGGTCCAATACGTCTTCCAATGCTTTAAAGCGAAATGTTGCCATGAGGTTTTTTTTGAATTATGGCATCAAAAATACTGCTTCAACCTATTCATCCGAAAAAAACATCAAATATTTTACAAACACCCTCTTCATTCAGGGGGGGGGTGTCCCGAAAACATTATACAAAAGGGGGCAATGACAGGAAAATTCAGGGGGTCATCAAAAGAAGAACTACAAAAACTACGTATGAAAAAAACAATAATAACCCATCGAACCTTCCAAGCTTTTTGCCAATGAGCGCCAAAGGAAGAATGGCAAATGAAGTTCCCAACATCCAAAAAATATCGTTGGAAAGAATGCCCGGCGCAACGCGAATGGGCTTTACCAATGCCGTTATACCTATAATGGCAAAAAGATTGAAAAGGTTAGACCCGACAATATTTCCGAGTGAGATATCTTCCTCCTTTTTAAAGGCAGCCACTACAGATGCGGCCAATTCGGGAACACTCGTACCAAATGCCACCAGTGTAATGGCAATGACTCTATCCGATATTCCCAATAGCCTGGCTATGGACTCAGCCCCCGAAAGAAACCATTGAGCTCCCAGAATCAAACCCAAAGAGCCGAATAACACGAAAGAAATAAGCACCCACCACTTTCTGTTCTTTTCTGCCGTTTTAAGCTCGCTTCCTACTTCAGGCCTATTGCGATTCTTTTTTGCATCGTAAAAACTCACGGCAATAAAGGTGGCGAGTAAAAATACGAAAAGGCCACCCTCAAATCGGGAAAAGCCTCCATCCAGTGCAAATAGGTAAAAAATGATACTGGCTACCATCATGACCAGCCAATCTACTTTTAAAGCTCTTTTTTGAACGGCTAACGGAAAAATAATTGTGGTAACTCCTAAAATGAGCGCCACATTGGCAATGTTTGAACCGACGACATTTCCGACCGAAATATCCGGCTTTCCGTCAAGTGCAGCCCTGAGGCTTACAACGAGCTCAGGCGAAGATGTACCTAAGGCTACAATCGTCATCCCAACCAACATGGGCGGAAGATCCATTTTCAAGGCTATGCCCGAGGCACCTTTGACCAAATAGTCACCACCAAATACCAATAAGAGAAGACCTGCTACGATCAGTAGGAATTCCATTTATTCTTTTTTATCGTCTTCGTGAATTTGATCCAAGGTTTTGCGTACCGATATCTCGGTTTTCTTCGCTTCGTCCTTTACGTCGCGTACTGAGTTTTGAATGTCTCGTTGGATATCACTGGTTGCGTCTTTTACTTGGCGAATTGTCCTCCCCATTGTTCTGGCGAATCCGGGAATTTTATCTGCTCCGAAAAATATCAGTATAAAGAGAAACACGACTATAATTTCGCCTCCGCTGATACCAATTAAGAAAACACTGAGCAGCTTCATAGGTACAAAGGTAATTGAATGAATACGATTTCCAGGAAACAAAAAAGAGGGGTCACGCAACCCCTCTTTCAATTTTATGACAGAATTAATTAAGCAGTTTGCACCACTTTTTCTTCTTCTTTTTCTTCCAAGGAAGTTCCGGTCTTATCGATAAGATCAACCACGATGGGCGATGCGATGTAAAGTGAAGAATACGTTCCCACCAATACACCCAACATCAAGGCGAAAATAAATCCTCTGATAGACTCACCACCGAAAATGAATATAATAAGTAATACGACGAATGTAGTCATCGAAGTATTCAAAGTTCGCGATAGTGTACCGTTCAATGCTTTATTAATCACGCTTGCCATTCCCTCCTTGCGGTGATCTTTTAAGTATTCGCGAATTCGGTCAAAGACGATAACCGTGTCGTTAATGGAATACCCGACTACGGTAAGTATGGCAGCAATAAAAGCCTGATCAATTTCCAATGAGAAAGGCAACCAACCATGACCGAGAGAGAATATACCTAATACTACAAAGACATCATGGAACATTGCCGTAATGGCACCCACTCCATATTGCCATTTTTTAAACCGGAATACGATGTAGGCGAAAATGATGAGCAATGAGAAAATAACAGCTGAAGTCGAAGACGTTTGAAAGTCATCGGAAATGGAGGGATCCACTTTTCTGGATTCTTCAATGTTAAAACCCGTTCCTAATTTTGTCAATCCTTCATTGAGAGCAGCCTCCACACGCTGGTCAGCATCTCGGCTATCATCATCAACTAAAAATTTAGTAGTAATCTTAACCTGATTGGCAGCGCCATATGTCTTAACCTCAGGTTGCATTTGATTACCCTCTTCATTTACGAAGGCTGAGGCCAGTGTATTTCGAATCTCATCCAAATCTTCCGTTTGATCGAAACGCACCGTATATGTTCGACCTCCTGTAAAATCCACTCCGAGATTCAAGCCTCGGGTAGCCATACTGACTATTCCGATTACAATCAGTATACCGGATATCGTGTAAGATATTTTACGCTTACTGATGAACTTAATATTTGAATTGACCAAAATATTTTTTGACCAATTCATGAAGAAACTTATAGGCTTCGAATTCTCCAAGCGACTATCAAAAATGAGACGTGTAATGAAGATAGCGGAGAAAAGCGATGTGAAAATACCTATTATCAAAACGGTGGCGAATCCTTTGATGGGCCCTGTACCGAGTGATACAAGTACGATAGCCGTAAGCAAAGTGGTAAGGTTCGCATCGATAATTGCCGAGTAGGCTTTCTGATAACCTTCTTTTAGCGCTGCTTTGGTACCTTTTCCGTTTCGCAATTCTTCGCGAATCCTTTCGAAAATAAGAACGTTAGCATCAACTGCCATACCAATGGTAAGCACGATACCCGCTATACCCGGCAGAGTAAGAGCTGCCTGGATGGACGCAAGTGCACCGATTAAAAAGAATAAGTTAGCTACCAAGGCAATATCGGAAACCAATCCTGCGCCTTTATAATAGAAAATCATGTAAAAGAGCACACAGACCAAAGCAATAATGAAGGACTTCAATCCATCATTAATGTTCTCCTGTCCCAATGATGGTCCGACAATACTTTCATCAACAATATTTGCCGGAGCGGGAAGTGCACCGGCTTTAAGCAAGTTGGCTAAATCAAGTGCTTCTTGAATTTGTTCATTTCTCGAGCCCGCACCGATACTGATCGAAGATCGTCCTGTCGGGATTTCTCCTTGTACAACGGGCGCGGTATAAACGTAGTCATCCAAAACTACCGCTACACTACGTTTCGGTTGTTGAGATGCTGCTTCGGCAGTAATTTCTTTCCAATCGCGGGCGCCTTGGCTGTTCATCAACATTTCCACTTCAACGTTCCCGGCCATATCGTACTGCTGAGAGGCGTCGACAATCACTGATCCATCGAGCGGAGCTTTACCATCTCTTGTATCCACTTTAATGGCGTACAATCTCATTAAGTTATTAAATCTTGCCGAAGGTTCAGAAGCCCACAACAATCTTAAATCGCGAGGCAATAGCTCCTGCACTTCAGGCTCAGCAAGCATTTTATTCACTTCTGAAGTATCGGTTACCGTGGCAAAACCCACCACGGGTCCACTCATAGCCTGACCCGTTTGAGGGTCGAAAGCAGGGCTTAATTTTGAGAAAAGCGGAATTGCTTTTAATCGCTCCGCATCACTCATTTCTTCCAAAGGCTGTTCTGTAACATCAGAAGTATCACCTTCTTCTTCGGAAAGTCCCAAAAGTTCTTCTTCAGAAGGAACATCATCGGCATCAGCAGAATCGGCAGTCAATGCCTCATCTCCTTCGGCTTGATCAGCGGATGTTGTATCTACATCCTCAAGAAGCTCTTCTCCGCCGAGGTCAAAATCCGGGTAATATTTTTCGCTGAGAACCGTATTGGCTTGATCCAAATATTGCAATACCTCAGCACTTTCGTAAGTATTCCAAAACTCCAGATTAGCCGTACTCTTAAGCTGCTTTCTTACACGCTCTTTGTCGCTAACCCCCGGAAGCTCGACCAAAATTCTACCAGAAAATTGTTGCTTCTGAATGGTGGGCGATGTCACACCAAATTTATCAATCCGTGTGCGGATGATTTTCTCGGTATTGTTAATGGCAACCTGAGCCTCTTCGGTGAGAATTTCCAAAATCTCTTCGTTAGAAGCCTCTCGTGGAAAGCGGTCTTTATTGTCACGGCTATGAAATACCGTAGCCATTTGCTGATCAGGGTATAACTCTTCCCATGACTCACCAAATAACGTGACAAAATCTTCCTGAGAATCTTTTTGCATCTCTTTGGCATTCTGTACGGCTTTCTGAAGTTCTTCATTTCGGACATTATTGCTCAAATTGATTATAAGATCCGGAATGGAAACTTCCAAGGTAACACTCATACCTCCTGCCAAGTCCAGACCTAAGTTGATCTGCTTTTCCTTTGACTCCTGATAGGTGTATCCGAAAACCGGATAAATCTCCTCATTTGCATTTCTGCTTAGATACTCGGACTTAAACTCATCTTTGAGTAATGTCTCTTTCAGAAGATCGAGGTCTTCATTTTGTGCTTCTCTAACCGAATCAACTTTGACAGCGGCATACTCTTCTGCTTCGTTTTCGAAAGCTGAGGTAACGAATGAGAATGAAATCTGATAGAGGCAGGCTATTGTTAACAAAATGGTAAACAGCCAGATAGCGCCTTTATTTTGCATAGGTGCGGTTTTGCGATTTTTTATCGAGCGGCAAATATAGACTTAAATGCATAATTTCCCAATCAGGAAATTCTCGCCACAGCCGAAAATATAGGGCATTGGAAGAGAAGAATGTATTCTCGTCAGGTATTGTAAAATTTAATGGGTCTTCCAATATTATGATAAATCGACTTCGTATCGCGTTACTCTCCTCATTTATAATCGCTTCATTATTATCAGAGGCGCAATTTGTTATTGAAGCTTCGAATGAAGTTACGGTATTACGCGAGGGAGGTTCTGTTTTTTTAAATCCGTGGACAGGCGGAGCTAATGCCATTCAGCTTTCCAAATTCGACGCAGATTTCGATGGCGAAGAGGACGATATATTTTTGTTTGACAGGTCAGGCAATCGAACGCTCGTTTTCTTAGGAGAATTTATAGGTGAAGAAATGACCTATATATATGAACCTGATTATAGAACCTCTTTTCCCAACATGCGGAACTTTTCGTTGCTAAGAGATTTCGATTGCGATGGCAAGCGAGACATTTTTACCTATAGTGCTTTGGGGGGCGCTATGACTGTTTTTAAGAATAATGGCGGTATTCAGGGAATGAATTGGCAAGTTGAGTCAGAAGCTGTGCTGAGTTTTTATGATTTTGGCTCTACATCTTATACGACGAATATCTATACCTCATCTCAAGACATACCGGCCATTTTCGATTACGAAGCTGATGGAGATTTGGATGTAATGAGTTTCAATGTCGGAGGCTCGTTTATTGAACTTCACATCAATAATTCCATAGAAAATGATGGCGACTGTGGGTTATCATATTATTTAGCCAATAGGTGCTATGGCGGGTTTATAGAAGGAGACGATAGCAATGATATAATTTTGGATCCGGATCAAGTTGAAGAAGAATGCACTTTCAATGTAGTAGACCCAAGAGATAGCGGCGGCTTGAGGCATGTAGGTTCTACCATCTTAACTTTTGATGGCAATAATGATGGATTACACGACTTGGTACTTGGAGATGTCGGCTTTGAGAATATGGTTTATTTGGAAAATGGCAATCCGATTAACGGTCCGGATCAAATTGTCGATTTTGCATTCGATTTTCCGGCAAATATGGGTACGGAAGCGGTGAGTATTAACAATTTTCCCGCTGCCTTTTACGAGGATGTGGATGGCGATAACATCTCAGATTTGATCGTAGGGGTTAATGCGGCATTAGGTGCCGCTTCCGAAAATTCCATTCATTTATATCTCAATTCGGGTTCGGAAACAGAACCGTTTTTCAATTTTGTTACCACCTCTTTTCTTCAAAATGAAATGCTTGATTGGGGAAGGCATGCTGCTCCGACTTTCTTCGATTATAATGACGATGGCTTGATGGATTTGGTAATAGGGTGCACAATAGATCAAACTGATGAAATTACCGGCGTGCCCGGATTGATCCTTCTGGAAAATATCGGAACACTCACGGATCCTGCTTTTCAAATTGTGGAGGAGAATTGGCAGGAGCTTAATACGGTATCTTCAAGTACCGCACCTGCTCCGACTTTCGGTGATTTTGACGATGATGGCGACTCGGACTTGGTAGTGGGTTTTTTCAATGGCAGCTTACATTATTTTGAGAATAACGGCGGCTGGGTATATCAAGGACTCATTCAAACAACTGACGGAAGCGGAAATGTTGGAAATTCGGCATGCCCGAATGCCACCGATCTTGACGGAGACGGTAAAACAGACCTGATTGTCGGAGAATCGGAAGGCAATTTGAACTATTTTAAAAATTCGGGAAATGGTGAAGCGGTTTTCACTTTGATAACTGAAAATTTAGGGGGAGTCAATACTACCATGACACCGCCTTTTTTCGAAGGTCAAAGTGCTCCATACTTTTTTGAATTTGAAGACACCAAGTATTTGGCCGTAGGCTCAAGAGCCGGAAAGATTTATCAGTTCGAGGTTTCCGACCCTGATGAAGTTTGGACGGAACAGGAAGAAGGCTTTGACGTCTACACCTCCTTTACTGCATCGCCTTACGGACTTGACTCTCGGCCGGCGGTTATGGATATTACAAATGACGGGATTCCCGAAGTTTTGGCAGGGCTTGTTACGGGCGGGGTTGAATATTTCAGGGGAGCAGGCTTCTTAAACACAAGTTCCAAATTGGATATTAGCGATATAAACGTTAAAATTTATCCAAATCCCGCGGGAGATGTGATCAACATGGAATGGTATGCGCATCCGGATAATTTTCATTCACTGAACATTTACAGCTTGGATGGCCGGAAGGTATTTTTTAGTGCAGTGTTAAAAGACTCCATCGACATCAGCCGGCTCAGTGCAGGAACATACATCGTGAGTATAGAATCGGCTAATGGTGTAGCCTCTCAAATATTGATAAAAAAATAAGAGATCACCTAAATTGATGATCCCTTATTGAGTTAAAAACGATTGAAGCAAATTAAGCCTTAGCGGCATTCATATTGTCCAGCACTTCCATTACTTCTCTCACCGCGTTGGCAGATTCGTAAAGCAAGCCTTTTTCTTCTTCATTCAGATCGAGCTCAATTATTTCCTCAATACCGTTAATTCCTAGCTTCACCGGTACGCCGAGATACATATCTTTTAACCCGTACTGGCCATTCAACCATGCGCAAACCGGGAATATTCTTTTCTGATCTTTAACAATGGCTTCTACCATTTGAGCAGCCGCAGCACCCGGGGCGTACCACGCGCTGGTTCCCAACAAGTTTACAATCTCGCCTCCACCCTTTTTGGTGCGCTCAATTATCGCATTCAATTTATCCTCAGCGATCATTTCCGTCACGGGAATTCCTGCCACGGTAGTATAGCGAGGAAGCGGCACCATAGTATCTCCGTGTCCACCCATCAAAACAGCTTGAATATCCTTCGGAGAAACATTGAGCTCCATCGCCAAAAACGAACGGTACCGAGCCGTATCGAGCACACCCGCCATTCCGAATACACGACTTGAATCAACTTTTGCCGTAAGATAAGCCGCATAGGTCATTACATCCAGAGGATTGCTTACGATAACTATTTTAGCATCGGGCGAATGTTTGATAGCTTGTTCCGTCACGCTCTTTACGATACCCGCATTGGTAGCGATCAAGTCATCACGACTCATGCCCGGCTTTCGCGGCAAGCCTGAAGTAATGACCACAACTTCTGATCCTGCCGTCTTTGCATAATCATTGGTGGAACCGATCATTCGGGAATCGTAAAGATTGATTGGTGAAGTTTCCCAAATATCCAAAGCCTTTCCTTCGGCGTAACCGTCTTTAATATCTAAAAGAACAATTTCATTAGCCACTTCTTTGTGAGCTAAAACATTGGCACAGGTTGCTCCCACATTTCCCGCACCCACTACAGTAACTTTCATGGTATGATTGTGTTTAAATGAGAATTTCAAAATTTGCACAAATATAAGGTATACCTTAACGCCTTCAATTCAGAATTATCAATAAGTTCACTGCTTATGGTAAATTGGAGGATATGGAAATCGACCTTGGTCATTTCGTTATCAAATGTATCTTTAGGGGCCAAAAAATGCGGAAACCATTGCACTATGGCTGCGTATCGATTGGGCGTAGAGGAATGGATGGCAACCGTCATCATTTGGGCACGTCTAACACATGATCGATCTGCAAAATATAGATGACGATCAACTTAAAAAGTTGATCGATGGCTGTTTGCGAAACAATCGTAAAAGTCAGGAGTTGATTTTTCGCTCCTTTTACGGCAAAATGATGTCCGTATGCAGAAGGTACACGTCTGATGATGATCAGGCAAAAGATATTGTCCAGGATGGATTTATCAAGGTTTTTAAAAATCTGGAAAGATTTAATTTTGAAGGATCATTTGAGGGTTGGATTAGAAGAATAATGGTCAATACGGCCATTGATTTTACACGTAAACAAAAAAGTTCTCAGCAGGTGTCTAACGAGACAAAACCTATAGAGGACTACAGAGATATAGCAATTGAAGAAGAGGAAGAACTCCCGAAAGAATTTCAGTTGAAAGTTTCCGATATCAAAGCAGGTATGAGCGAACTGTCTACTGCTTATCGAAACGTTTTTAACTTGTATGTTTTCGAGAACTATTCACATCAGGAAATTGCTGATGAATTGGACATTAGTGTTGGTACGAGCAAATCCAATTTGGCGAAAGCCCGGGCCAACATGAAAAAAATACTGCTTAAAGAATTAAAAAGTAGAGATGGCAAATCAGTTGAATGATTTTGATCGGTTGATCAAGGAGACGTATGAGAATCATGAATATCCATATGATTCTTCCGTGTGGGATAATATAGAAAATGAGCTCGGCGCCACTACTCCCGGCATGTTGGATTTTTTCAAATCCGTGACTACGGGTTTGGCACTGGCAGGTGCCGTTTTTGTCGGGATGCTGATCTTTTCTTCTGATACGGGCAGCGGAAACCATACAACGGATAAAACTGAATTAGCTTCGAACCAATATACCGAAGGTTCAGAGGCAAATTATTCGAAGGAGGAATTGACGACGGTTTATTCCGGGGTAGATTCAGCGATTATTGAGAATGACTTCAACAATTTGTCTGATTCGTCAATTTCCAATAATGAGGAGAATGATGGAAATAAAGATGAGACTACCAATTTTACAAAAGAGCAAAAATCTACTATAGAAGCCGTTTTGGCGGAAGCTAAAAAGATGAGCACTGAAATCGAAGATAAAAAAGTCTCAAATAAAGAAAGTAACCCTTATATAGATGATAAAACGGGAACTTCGGTAATGAGAGGCTGTACCGGATTGACTATCAATTTTGACGCTCCTCAAGAGTATGGCTCCAATGCGAAATACCTTTGGAATTTCGGAGATGGTTTTTTCAGTAACGAAGAAAACCCGACTCACGTTTTCAATAAGGAGGGAATCTTTGATGTATCTCTTTCAGTAACGGCCACTGGTTCAGGCCAGATTTCATCAAATGTTGTTCAGGCGATGATCGAGGTTCACGAAGCTCCCGAAGCTGAATTTTATATGGAAATAAATTCAATCAATGAGGTAAAGTTGGTAGAGAAATCCATGAATGCAGTAAATGTAGAATGGTTCATCGACTCTCAGAAAGAAATTGCGGAGGACTCGGATATCTTGCTTAGCGTAGCTGACAATACCAAGTACGACGTAGAGTTGGTGGCACAAAATGCCGGCAATTGTTCGGATAGTTTGAGAAAGGAATTACATTTCATTAAAGCGGGAAATCAATTTCCTCAAGTTTATTCTTCTGCTTATGCCAGCGACTTTGCTCCGGGAGCCATCGTCGACAACGGAGAAGTAACGGATTTCAGAGTTTTTGAGAAGAGATCAGGTACGGAGGTCTTTAAGTCATCAGGCTCTAAAGGCTGGAACGGAAAGAATAAAGATGGAACCAACGTAGCTAAAGGCGAATATCAATGGCTGATGGTTGTGGATTCTGAAACGGGCTACAATGTATATCACGGCCACTTGAATATTCGATAACTCAAAGAAAAATTAAATTTAGTAAGGCTCATTTAAATGAGCCTTTTTTTTTGCTCATTCGAATTAAAATTTGAGCTTAGGAATTTATCCTGTATTTTCTTCGTTCAAATCAATTTTCGTTGATAAGAGCAATGTTTCGGCAATGGTGAGTATCGAAAATAGTCGTATTTTCACGTTTTGAAATCCAAGGCAATCACGCTTTTTTCAGGGCAACTTATATAAAGCCTGATCGTCACATTTAAGAGAAGTTATTTTTGTGCTTCTCATTCACCCGTCAGATTCGATGAAAATCGATGAATGTAACCTTTCAGAAATGCTGAAGATGCTCAAATCGCTTAAGTTTTTTACCCTTGTATTTACATTTTCCTTTCTGGCTACTCTCATGAGTTATAGCCAGTGCAATACTGATGTAGAACTCGTTTCGGTAGATCCTCCGATTCCCGCAACCGGTTCTTATGAGCCGGGAACTACGGTTGAGCTCTGTTTTGAAATAACTTACTCAGCCGGGGCCGACTGGATTTCAGCAGTGGTTTTCGATTTACCCGATAGTTGGGACATAAGTGATTTTATAAATAATCCGCCACCCGCGCCACCTACGTGTGGCGGAACGGCTGAATGGATATGGTTTGACTCCAACCCTTGTAGCTGTACTTTACCCGTTGACGGGCCGGGTTGGTATTATGATTCAGGAATTCAAGGACCTTTGGATGGCGACCCCTGCAATGACTGGGGCGCTTCTTGCTTTAGTGGTACGGCTTCAACTTTGTCGTATTGTATGGAAATAACCTTGGATGCAGATTGTGGCGGTCCCGGTAATCCGTTTGATGGTCAAGTTCTAACCCCGAGCATCGTCCTTTACGGAGATCAGGAAGTAGGTAATTGGAGTGGCGGACCATGTGATAATGGAGGAGCTCCTTGTCCCGCTCCGGAGATAACTTTAGATTTTGATGTAACTCTTGACTGCTGCGATGCCGAAGCGGGAACACCTCCCGAAGATCCGGTTAATATTTGCGGAAATACACCTTTTGATTTAACAACACTACTTGCCCCCCCTATTGATGGAGGTGGAACTTGGACAGGCCCGGCTGGTTGGACACCACCCGGACCCGGTGATCCTGCCATCTTTACCCCTGCCACGGACACCCTTTTAAGTGATCCCTCCGGAGACTACACCTATACCGTTACCGGTACGGATGGCTGCTTGAAGTCTTCAACCATTACCATGCAGTTTATCAATTACGGCATTCAGGCGACTAACAGTTTATGTGATCCCACACCTACGCTTCTGGAAGATCTCTGGCTAAATCCCGGTTTTCCAATACCTCCATCGGGAAGCACATTTGTTTCTTGGACCTACAATGGTACTGCGATTCCGGGTGGGTTTGTTGATGCCAACACTAATACAACCGGGCTGTACAACTATAATTACATCGATGTAAATGGCTGTCCCAGTACTGTTTCTATGCAATTGAACATTGCTCCCGGAGGAGGAGCAGGCTTTCCTTCAAATGATATTACCGTATGTCTTTTGGATCCGCCTTTTGCACC
>CAZYWJ010000019.1:0-22593 GCA_964651785.1 uncultured Cryomorphaceae bacterium | reverse complement strand
CCTACATTGGGAGGAAATTGGGAAGATGAGAACGGCGTCTCAATTACGAATCCATTTGATCCTGCTGCTGTCGCTCCCGATTCGACGTACACACTTATTTATAGCGGCGGTATGGGAGGTACACCTTGCTTTAATACGCAAGTATTGCAACTAACCGTTTTATCGAATAGTGCAAACGCAGGATGTCCGACCGTAATAAATATTTGCGAGTCTCAACCTCCGATTAATATGACGGACACGCTTTTATGTGATCCACAACCCAATGGGGTTTGGACAGGCCCCCCCGGCTTCGGTGGTGGTAATTTCTTTATACCCGGCACTAGTCCTCCCGGCGTCTACACCTACACATTAAACAGTGCTTGCGGATCTGATTCAAATACGCTTACCATAACGGTAACCAATCAGGCAGATGCCGGAACGGATGGTATATTGGATATCTGTCCTTCAGACATTGCTGAGCCTCTGATCGGAGGTTTAGGAGGCACACCTGATACAAATGGCTCATGGACGCTGGGTGGTGTCCCCGTGAATCCCGGAACGGTAGATGGAGCTACCGTTAATGATGGAGATGTATATGTCTACACAGTTGGAAGTGGTACATGCACGGCTACCTCACAAGTAACCATAAATCTTCTTCCCGTGGCTTCTGCGGGTTCAGATGTGACGATCAACGTATGCGAAACGGACGCGATATTTAATATGTACGACTCGATCCCGAGTGCTTCTCCCGGTGGATCATGGATTCCTTCAGGTCCCTTGTTTGACCCGGGAAATTCCACACCCGGTCCTTATATTTATTCAATTACTAATCCGGGTTGCGGAACCTCAATTGCGACGGTCACCGTGAATGTCCAAAGCTTGCCTGATGCCGGTCAGAATACTACCGTAACGGTTTGCGAAACATTGGGCAATTTAGATTTAACCGGAGAGCTTACCGGAACACCGGAGCCCGGTGGAACTTGGACGGATGTAGGTACGGGTAATACAGTATCAAACCCTTTTAATTTAGCAGGAAATTGCAATTCAACCTTTTCACTGGAGTACACCGTAGATAATGGTATTTGCACCTCATCATCAATATTAGATCTGACGGTGGCGTGTCCCCCTGAAGCAGGTCCTGATGTGACGGTTACACTTTGCGCCGATAATTCTACTTTGGACCTCAATACTATTTTAGATCCATCGGCAGATACCGGCGGTGAATTTATAAATGACGCGACATCCACCGTTGTTACTAATGGCATAATTACACTTACTCCCGGTGCGGCAGGGACATACACCTATGAAGTTGATGGAGCTCCTTGTGTCAGTGATCAGGCAGTATATACCATTAACTTACAAAACCCGCTTAGCGTTTCAATAGATGCGCAATGTACAGCTGCTCAAGATGAATATATTGTCACCATTACGGCTTCAGGCGGAAACGGAAATTACACCGTTACCGGAATAGCCGGCGATCCTTTCATCGGCAATGTTTTCGAATCAGACCCGATAGATGTGGGAACAGCCTTCCAATTTACTTTGAGCGATTCGGGACCCTGTGCTGATTTTGTCCAAGGTGTCACTCCGGGACCAAATTGTGCCTGTCCGGCAGATGGAAATTTTGTTGAAAATAATATTGATATCTGTGAAGGTGGTACAGCAAACATCGAGTTAGATTTTCCGGGGGGTACAGGCCCGTTTTTTATTGATTATACCGATGGTACTGATACATTCTTCAATCAAGGACCTTTCGTATCAGGAGATGTCATAGCGGTCTCTCCAATTGGTAACACAACCTACGAACTCATTCTTGTTACAGATCAAAATTGCTCTTCAAATCTGACGGATTTTGTAGATGTCAATATTGAAACCGCGCCTGACGCGGGACCTGATGTATCTTTCGATCTTTGCGGTACCGGCGGAAACCTGGTACTCAATTCGCAAATTGATCCATCAGCCGATTCAGGCGGAGAATTCGAAGATACAGGAGGAAATTTCGTTACGACTATTCCTCAAAGCACGGCCGGATCAGGAGTGTACACATATATTGTCAATGGAACTCAATGTCCTGCTGACCAAGCCTTGTATACGTTTAATTTTAGTCAGCCGCTGTCAGTAAATGTGGTTTCGGCTGTCTGCAATGCCGCTCAAACTGATTACACCGTCACTTTGAATATTACTGGTGGCGATGGAAATTATAATGTGACGGGACTACCTGAATTGAGCTTTATAGGAAACACTTTTATTTCTCAAGAAATAACAGCCGGAACATCTTATAATTACACCGTAAGTGATGGAGGCCCCTGCCCCGATGTAACTGCCGGCCCTATCAATTCGCCCAACTGTTCTTGTCCCGCATCCGCCCAATTTGTCAATGGTCCTCTTACTGTTTGTGCAGGTGAAACAGCGAATCTGGAGCTTGATTTTCCCGGAGGAACAGGTCCGTATTATATTAATTATACCGATGGCAATAACCCAGTCACTAACGCAGGACCATTTAATTCCGGAGATTTTATTCAAGTTTCTCCATCGGTGACCACTACATATTCCTTAACCGGTGTAGAGGATGCCTTTTGTAGTACGACGGCCTCAAGCACCATTACAGTCAATGTTGAAACTCCACCAAATGCAGGACCTGATGTAGTAGAAAATTTTTGTGCGACCAACGCATCTTATAACTTAATGAACCTGGTGGATGGCGGAACGGCCGATTCGAACGGAGATTTTTATGATTCGGATCTCAATCAAATCAATAATAATACAATTACACTAAATGCCGCTTCTTCAGATGTGTATATCTATGAAGTAGTGGGATCGGCATGTCCATCTGATCAAGCTACGTATAACATCACCATTAATGATCAGGTATCCATTTCTAATATTCAAGTTGATTGTAACCAAGGCCAGACCGGATATTTCGTATCCTTCGATATCGCAGGAGGAGATGGTAACTATACGGTTAACGGTACTCCTTCGGGATCTACTTTCCAGTCCGCACTAATTCCTAACGATACGGATTACGACTTCACTATAGCAGATGGGTCTCCTTGTTCAGATCAATTCGTATCAGGAGTTGATCCGGATTGCGATTGCCCTGCTGCAGCTTCTTTAGTTGGAACAACATCCGTATGTCAGGGTGAATGTGCTACTTTAACTTTTAACCTTCAAGGCGATGGTCCTTGGGATGTCACCTATGAGAATTCTTCCGATCCGGGAAATCCTGTCTCACTTATTGACATTGAAAATGGTCATCAGGTTACGGTATGTCCAAGTGCTACAACAACTTATACTATTCTTTCTGTAAATGACTTCAATTGCGATGGAATTGTAAACGGCCAACCCGTCACCGTCACGGTAGATGCACCCCTGTCCGTCTCGCCCGTAACGGAAACCTGCGATGGAATCAACGAGAACTATTTCGTAGAATTCACGGTAAGTGGCGGGATTCCCGGAACTTATCAAGTCAATCCAGCGGGAACTTCATTCTCCGGCGGTGTTTACAATAGTTCGTCCATATCAAGCGGTAATTCTTATTCTTTTACCGTTTCTGATGCCGGAGCATGTCCCTCGGTCATTGTAGAAGGTCAATACCAATGCGCATGTATAACTGATGCGGGCTCAATCTTGCCCGGTCTTATCGAAGTTTGTGAGAACGAAAATCTAATCGTTCCTTTCAATGAAGATGAAGTTTTAGACGGAAATGACGGATACCAATATGTACTGCATGATGGCAGCGAGACGGAGATTGGTACTATTATCGACAGGTTCAATTCCCCGACCATAGGGTTACCGGCTGAAATTGAATACGGAACGACTTATTACATCACCGGGGTAGCGGGAAATACCGATGCTTTCGGCAATGTAATATTGGCGGATGATTGTACCGATCAAACCAACGGAATTCCGGTTGTTTTCCATGCATTGCCTACAGCTTCAATCTCAGGATTCGGAACTGTTTGTCCCGGAGAGAATGTAGAAATCAGCGTATTGCTAACGGGAGTTGCTCCGTGGACATTTGTATATAGCCTGAACGGAAATCCTCAACCACCCATAGTAACTTCTGACAATGATTACACTTTTGATGTTTCGGCTCCGGGAAATTACACTTTGCTGTCTGTAAGTGATGCAAATTGTGAAGGTACTATTTCAGGTTTGGTGGAAGTTTCCAATTTCGTAACACCCACTGCAACCATGTCAGGAGACGGAGAGGTTTGTGAAGGCAGCGGCGATGGCCCGATCATTACGATGACGGGACAAGCTCCATGGACATTCTTTTATAGTATTGACGGTGATGAAGTAGAAGAACCCATAACAAGCTTTAGCAATCAATACACCATACCTGCAGAAGAAGATGGAACATATGCATTGACTTCATTGAGCGATGCAAACTGTGTGGGTACGGTTTCGGGATCCCTGGATGTAACTATTTTATCCATTCCCACGGCATTGATTACCGGTGGAGGAACCGTTTGTGAAGGTGATGAATTAGGTTTTAACATATCATTAACCGGGGCCTCACCCTGGAATATCACTTATTCCATTGATGGTATTCCCCAACCATCCGTTTTCAGCAATTCACCTAACTTCTCCTTTTCATCAGGAGAAAATGGTGAATACATAATCACTGAAGTAACAGATCAGAACTGTGAGGGTGAGGCTTTGGAAAGTGATGCGGAATTGATCGTTAATCCTCTTCCAACGGCGGAAATATTATCAAATCAAGATCAGATTTGTATAGGTCAGGAGTTGGAGTTGATCTATGATTTACAAGGTACACCTCCGTTTACATTCACTTACTTGCTTGATGAGGATACAATAACTCTTTCAGGATTGACTACTGACTATTTGGAAGTTTCTCAACCCACCGAGCCTGTATTTACACAAGTATTATACGTGGAGGATAGCTCAAATCCCGTTTGTACGAATACACCGAATAATTCCAAATTTATATCTGTCGGAGAATTGCCCGATGCTCCCGTTTTAGCGGATGACACCATTTGTTCTGATATTGGCAGTGTCACAATCGGAGTTGAAGGTGTACAGGGATTGGAATACACTTGGTCTCCTGAAGGAAGGCTTTCAGACTCAAAAGATCCGAATCCGACGTTTAGCATCGGTGATGATGATTTGGTGCCGCTGATTAGAACTTATACATATGTTTTGACTGCGAGCAACGGTGAGTGCTCGGCAGATGATACACTTACCATCACGGTTGATCCAGGGCCCCGCGCGCGTTTTGATTTTAATCCAAACCCGGTCAATTCGGAAGATACCAAAGTTCGATTCAGAAACCTCACTCCGTCGGGTGATGAAGCCATTTATTTCTGGCAATTTGATTCGTTGGATACTTCTACGGAATTCAATCCGACTTACGAATTCCCGGGCGGTGTTATGGGTAACTATACCGTTATTTTGACGGCTGTTGATCCGATAACGGGTTGTATGGATGAGTGGTCGGACATTGTTGAGGTGAAGCCCGAAATGCTGGTTTATGTGCCGACGGCTTTTACTCCGGACGGCGACGGTTTGAATGACCTGTGGAGGCCAATTCTATCTAACATAGATGGTGATGACTATCTCATAACCGTATTTGACCGATATGGCAACAGAGTTTTCGAAAGCCGCGATCCTGATAAAGCGTGGAACGGAAGTTTAATGGGTGACGACTTCTTTGTAAAAACCGGAGTATACGTTTGGCAGATAGAAACCAAAAACCCTATTTCTCAAGAGAAAATTGATTTTAAAGGGACGGTAACGGTAATTAGATAAACACTCAAGATTAATAGTAAAAGATGAATGGAATTTCATTCAATAATCATATGAAAAATTTATTGATAGTTCTTTTGACGCTATCAACTTCGTCATTATTCGCTCAACAAGACATTATTGATTTCAATGCAACCAATAACGGACAAACAATTCTCACCTGTGATGGATTCATTATAGATTCCGGGGGACAAGGAGGACCGGGCTATTCGAATAATGAGAACTACACCGTAACGATATGTCCCGATACGATTAGTACCGGTGATAATACTCTATTTATAACCGTTGTTTTCAATGTTTTTGATCTTGATGGCACAAATACGGGAACACAGCAAAATCCTAATCTCGATCAAATGGCAGTATTTGACGGACCGAACACCGGTTCACCGACATTGGGATTTTACAATACTGATGAATTGGCAAATTTTTCCATCGGAGCCACCGATGCAAATGAAAGCGGATGCTTAACGTTCAGTTTTTATTCAAATTCGACGGGCACCGGAAATTTTGCAGGTATTGCATCTTGTGTACAACCTTGTGAGCCACCCTTTGCTGATGCCTTCATAGTAGATGGAGATACTCCCGACTCCATCCGTGTATGTGTGGGAGAGCCCATAACTTTTGATGCTACAGCTTCCACAGCTGCTGATGGGTTTAACATTCAAGAGTACACTTGGAATTTTATCGATGGAACAGTTGATAATACTTCCGGATCTATAATTACTCATGCTTATGAGAACCCCGGGTACTATGCAGTGCAGTTGACACTTACAGATGATAATCCGGGGGTGAATTGTCAGAACCTCAATGTTGCGCCTCTGAAAGTTTATGTTTCCGAGTACCCGACATTTTATGATTTTCCTGGTGATACCATTATTTGTGTTAATGAAAACATTGAATTAACCGGAATTGAGGACTTTGGCCAATACGATACCGTTTGGACCGGTTTTCCGGGTACCAATATCATTGATGACGGTTGCTTGGAAGATGAACTCGGTATTGCTCAATCTATTCCCGTTACTTATACGGAATTTGACCCTTCGGCTACTATTACTTCGGTCGATGACATACTCGATATTTGTATCAGTATGGAACACTCATTTATGGGTGACTTAGTCGTTCAGTTGAGTTGTCCTGATGGAACAACCATTAATTTGCAAGAACAAGGTGGCGGGGGTACACAAATTGGAGTACCCGACCAAGCTGATAATGTGAATTGTGATGATGGTACCGGAATTGGCGAAGGATGGGAATATTGTTGGAATGCGGATGCGACTCAAACTTGGACTGAATGGGTTGATGCACAAGGCGGTTTTGGTTTGACCTTACCCGAAGGAGATTATGCTTCCGTAGATCCTTTGGAAGATTTAATAGGGTGCCCTCTCCAAGGAACTTGGCAAATTACCGTATTTGACAATTGGGCTGCTGATGATGGAACTATATTTGAATTCGGAGTAACCTTTGATCCTTCATTCTATCCCGATATTGTAGAATTTCCAAATACTGTGGGTGAAAGTGCAGACTCCTCGTTTTGGGTGTTGAACGATGCCGAATTTGTGACCTCAAGCAGTTCTGATTTGAACACGATCAATATTCAACCGACAACACCCGGGACCTACCAATATACTTACAGTGTAGTAAATAATTTCGGTTGTGGCTTTGACAGTACAGTTACCATCAATGTTGTTGAACCTCCTGAAATTACGGCCGGACCTGATTTATCCGTTTGCGATGAACCCGTAACCTTACAGGCAAGTGTAGATGGTGTAGATGGAGAATGTCAACAGGATGCAGGAAACTACACATATTGCTACGAGAACGATCAGGACCTCGTTGTTACGTATTGTCCGGATAACCCCGGCGACGGGGTTACTTTTATGCAGTTTACAATTAATTCAGGTTCTGTAGAGGGATTTTTCGATGACATATTCGTATATGATGGGGATAATACATTCGCCCCTCTGCTAGCAGGGCCTATTGGAGGAGATTTATCAGGTTTAAGTTTTGCGGCGACTAATCCATCAGGTTGTATCACGTTCTCAATTTCTCCTGATGGAGTTTTTGACTGTCAAGGAGGAGATGAAGAACCTTTAAATATATCAGTAAATTGCGATGGAGGGGCTGATCTGGTTTGGCTTTGGAGTCCAACCACCGGACTTTCAAATCCTAATATTCAAAATCCTACGGTTTTTGTGGAACAGGCCACTACCTATACGGTATCAGCTTACGCTCCGGGACAAGAGGGTTGTTTCGGAACGGATCAGGTACTTGTTGCTCCCGATGCTGCCGTTGATCCCGGACTCGATACCGATACAACTCTCTGTTACAATTTACCCACGAATCTACTCACTGCATTTTTAGGCGGAAATCCGGCTTCAGGCGGAACGTGGATAGACAATAACACCGGCCAGGAATTTCCTTCCTCAGAATTCAGCCCGACTGATTATCCCGACGGCGCAAATTTTGATTTAACCTACACCGTTTCGAACGGACTATGTGAAAACTCATCCAACCTTACCATTGAAGTTCTCCCTGTAACAAATAATTCTTGCTGCCAGACCAATGCAAACGCCGGACCTGATGCAGTAGCTTGCGCCCTGACTTATCAATTGCAGGGAGATATTCCTGTAGGGATCGGAACATGGACGGGACCTGATGAAGTGACCTTCAGCGATGTTAATGATCCCGAAGCCACCATTTCGACTCCTTCGCCGGGTGGCACCTACACGTTGACTTGGACCGATAATAATGGAGAACTTTGTTCTGATACCGACATAATTGAAATTGTGTTGGCTGACTCTCTCGATATAACCGTAATACCTGAAGATGCCATCTGTTTTAACGAGTGTTCCGGAACGGCCATCGCAATTCCGTCAGGAGGGACTTCTTCAAATGGAACATATAGCATTGAGTGGAGCAGTGGTGTAAATGGAGGCGTTAATGTGCTTCGCGACAGCCTTTGTACCGGTTTTTTCACAGCTAAGGTGACGGATGCCGTGGGATGTGTCGACTCTACCACATTTGAAATAGGTCAACCTGAACCTCTCGACATGTCTGTACTGGGCAGAGGGGCACTCTGTAAAGATTCATGCAATGCGAGGGTTATAATTACTTCTCCTGATGCGGTAGAATATACTTATAATGGCGGAATGGATTGGTTTACGGATAGCATAGGATTTGTTTGTCCGGATACCATTAAAACCGTTGGAATCAGAAATGAATTCGGATGCGAGCTTTACGATAGCCTGCAATTGGAAAATCCTGAAGCTTACGTGGCTAATTTTAACATTAACCCCAATCCAACTACGGTCAAGAATCCGATAATCACATTTCAGGATATTTCAAGACCAGGGCCAATTGCAAAGACTTTATTCCTCTATGGAGACCCTCCTTTTGCCGAAGCAGAAGAGAGACTTACTCAATATCGCTTTCCGGCGGACACCTCAGGCGAATATTTGATTACTCTTATTAGCGAAAGCGTTAATGGCTGTATCGACACAACCAGCAAAGTTTTGGTTATAAATGATGATTTGCTGTGGTTTATCCCGAATTCATTTACTCCTAACGGAGATGGAATTAATGACATCTGGAGACCGATCGGAACGACCGTAGATTTGAAATCTTATTCCTGTAAGGTTTATGATCGTTGGGGAAGAATAGTATTTCAGACGGCAGATTTGAGTAAGGGATGGAATGGCGATGTTCTCGGATCGGAATACTACCCGGGAACACAAATATTCACTTACGTATTGGAAATTACCTCTTCCACTACGGAAGATAAGTACGAATTAACCGGGCACATTACCCTGATCAGATAACTTCAGTTATTCTAAAAAGCCGACAAATGCATAACTTCGGCGACTTATGATATCTTTCTTAAGCTCGTTATTGGTTATTCATTGGGATGTCGATCCCACTGCGTTTACCATTCCATTTATCGATTGGCCCGTGCGTTGGTACGGAATTTTGTTTGTACTCGGCTTACTTGTCAGCGAATATGTCCTTTTCTATATTTTTGAAAAGGATGGTAAGACTAAGAAAAACGTTGAAGACTTAGCGGTTTACGTGGTTATCGGAACCATCGTGGGAGCACGATTGGGGCACGTTCTATTTTATGATGCCTCTTATTATTTGAGCAATCCGCTTGAGATTATCAAAATTTGGGAAGGCGGACTGGCCAGCCACGGCGGGGCCATCGGTATATTGACTGCGATTTATCTCTATTGCCGAAAATTCAAATTCGAATTTCTCTGGGTCATGGATCGTTTGGTTATTGTAGTATGCTTCACGGGAGCGTGCATTCGATTCGGAAATTTGATGAACTCAGAGATTCTGGGCACGATTACAGATTTGCCTTGGGGCTTTGTGTTTGAGAATGCCTATCCTGAATTTCTCGCCCAAGATCCACGACACCCTGCACAGCTATATGAGGCAATCTACTGTATCTTTTTGATGGGAATTACTTACCGGCTTTGGAAAGAAAAGAGACAGCAATTACAGAATGGGTTCATCTTCGGGGTGTTTATGGTCATCCTTTTCTCACTCCGTTTCTTAGATGAGTTCGTAAAGATCAATCAAGAGGCTTTTGAAAATGATCTTCCGATCAACATGGGGCAGATTTTAAGTATACCCTTCGTTCTGGCCGGGCTTTACTTAATTTTCAGGCCAAAGCCAAAAACAGCTGATCCGGTTAAGACGTGAAAAAAATTTTTCAGATAGCGCTATTATTCTTTACGTCGACCGCCCTTTACGGACAGGAGCCTTTCTTGCGCTTTTCCGACTTTGATCGAGACGCACATGACGATCACATATTTCGAATAGGATTCTACAATTTGGAGAATCTATTTGATCTTGAAGATGACAGCCTGACCAGAGACGAAAGCTTCACTCCCGAAGGGGATAACCGATACACTTACGCGCGATACGATAAAAAGAAAAATGGTTTAGGACGAACTATTTTAGCCATGGGAGGTTGGCAGCCCGTGGAACTGATGGGCGTGTGTGAAGTGGAGAGCAAGTGGGCCATGGATGGCTTGACAAAATTCTCACCATTAAAAAATGCCGGATACGAATACATTCACGAGGATTCACCCGACAGACGCGGAATAGACGTGGCGTGCATGTATGACCCCGATCGGTTCGAACCTATCCTTTACAAGTACTTTCGAATCAATTTTCCGTTTGATCCCGACCGTCGAACAAGAGATATGCTCTATGTAAAAGGACTCATCCCGAACGGAGATACGCTTCATTTTTTTGTAAATCACTGGCCTTCGCGCTATGGCGGACAGTTTGTCTCAGAGCCTTCGCGTGCATACGTTGCTTCATTTCTGCGCGAAAAAGTAGATAGCCTTCAAAGTCGATTCAAAGATCCGTTGATTGTAATCACGGGTGATTTAAACGATGAGCCCGACGACCTGAGTCTTACGGATCATCTCGGTGCTAAGAATGAAATGGCAGAAGTCAGTTCAGGAGATCTCGTCAATTTAATGTTTCCGATCAAACACAAATTCGGTACGCACAGTTTTGCGGGAGAATGGGGAGTCTTGGATCAATTTATCGTAAGTGAAAATTTACTTCGCGGGGGACGAACCTCCACAAGTTACGGTAGTGTCGGTATATTCGACGCACCCTGGCTGCTCAAGCTCAATGCGGCGGGAAATTCAGTAACCAACCGTACCTACCAAGGCCCCGCTTACAAGGGCGGATATAGTGATCACCTGCCGATTTTCCTGGATTTACTCATGTCAACTCCTAATTGATCTTTCGGTTGAAATCAGATACCTGCTTCTAAATCGGTTTCGTCATGATTTTCTTCCCGGTGGAAAAAATCACGCCGAAACCTACAGCAACGCCAAAAAAAAACGGCCCTGAAAAGAGCCGTTTAGAAATTATCTTAAGCTAAAGTAATCAGACATCAATATTCGCATACTTCGCATTCTTTTCGATGAAATCTCTACGCGGCGGCACGTCATCACCCATTAGCATGGAGAATATTCGATCAGATTCGGCAAAGTTATCGACCGTAACTCGTCTCAGCGTTCGTGTTTCCGGATTCATCGTGGTTTCCCAAAGCTGTTCCGCATTCATCTCTCCGAGACCTTTGTAGCGCTGCACGCCGACGTTGCTCTCTTTGGCCGCACCTTTCAATTCCTGAATGTACTCATCGCGTTGCTTATCATTCCAAGCATAACGTATTTGACTTCCTTTCTTCAATTGATACAGGGGTGGAGTGGCGATGTAAATATTTCCGCCATCTACCAATTCGCGCATATGTCTGAAGAAAAAGGTCAAAATCAGCGTCTCAATGTGGCTACCGTCTACGTCGGCGTCACACATAATGATGATTTTATGATAGCGTAATTTTGAAATGTCAAGCGCCTTGCTGTCCTCTTCCGTACCTACGCGCACTCCCAGGGCGGTGTAGATATTCTTGATCTCTTCGTTATCGAAAATCTTATGCTGCATCGCCTTTTCAACGTTCAGAATTTTTCCCCGCAAGGGAAGAATAGCCTGAAATTCTCGAGCCCGACCTTGCTTGGCCGTTCCGCCCGCTGAGTCTCCCTCAACCAAGTATATTTCGCAATTCTCCGGATTCTTATCCGCACAATCACTCAATTTTCCCGGAAGACCCGTTGATGAAAGAACGTTTTTGCGCTGCACCATCTCACGCGCTTTTCGGGCCGCGTGGCGCGCTGTAGCTGCTAAAATTACCTTATTGACAATTGCTCTCGCCTCATTGGGATTCTCCTCGAGATAATGTGTCAGCATTTCTGAAACCGCTTGAGAAACGGGCGCATTTACCTCTCTGTTTCCAAGTTTGGTCTTCGTCTGTCCTTCAAATTGAGGCTCCTGAACTTTAACCGAGATCACGGCAGTCAACCCTTCGCGGAAGTCATCACCGGCAATCTCGAATTTCAATTTACTAAGCATTCCCGAGTCTTCAGCGTACTTCTTCAAGGTAGCCGTCAATCCGCGACGAAAACCTTGCAAGTGAGTACCACCTTCGTGTGTATTGATATTATTAACGTAGGCGTGAATGTTTTCACTGAAAGAAGTATTGTAAATCATGGCTACCTCTACCGGAATACCACTCTTCTCCCCCTCCATATAGATGGGTTTGGAGATCAACTTTTCACGAGACTGATCCAAAAACTCAACGAATTCGTAAAGACCACCCTCCGAAAAGAATGAATCATTTCGTGGCTCTCCGTCCTCATCCAACTCTCTGAGATCTTTCAAACCGATTCGAATACCCTTGTTCAAGAAGGCCAATTCGCGCATACGCTTCGCCAGCGTATCGTAACTGTATTCAATATTCTCAAAAATTTCAGAATCGGGATGGAAGGTAACCATGGTTCCACTGTCATCCGTTTCACCGATTACTTTCACATCATAGAGTGGTTTTCCCTTACTATACTCTTGTTCCCACACTTTCCCGTCTCGATATACGGTAGCTCTCAAATGGTCTGAAAGAGCGTTTACACAAGATACCCCTACTCCGTGCAGACCTCCAGATACTTTGTATGTGTCTTTGTCAAATTTTCCCCCGGCGTGAAGAACGGTCATTACTACCTCTAAGGCTGAACGCCCTTCTTTCTCGTGAAAATCCGTCGGAATACCTCGACCGTTATCTTTTACACTAACCGAATTGTCCGTATTGATGATGACATCAATGGTATCACAATATCCGGCAAGCGCCTCGTCAATAGAGTTGTCGACTACCTCATAAACCAAATGGTGGAGTCCCTTTACCCCAACATCACCAATGTACATGGCGGGTCTTTTCCTTACCGCTTCGAGTCCTTCCAGTACCTGGATATTACCTGCCCCGTATGCGGAAGGTTGCTTTTTCTGATCGTCAGTCATAAATGTCTGATTAGTAGATATTAAAGTTGTATGCAAAAATACGGAAAATCCACCAGTAAATCACGCTGAAAGGCGCGTAAATACTGATGTTTATTAACAAAAAAATCCCGTTTTCAACAGCCGTCCGAAAATATGCCTAGAATGAGTACTTCACCCCTCCCATGATGAAGGCTCGCTGCGCCGGAAAGCGATAGTAAATATCGTATTTGGTAGCCGTGAGGTTATTGGCCTCAATAAAGGCTGAGAGGCGTGTCGTATAACGGTATTCCACCGATAGGCCCAAGTCGAGATAAGGATCTAACTTCACCTTCCAATACCCTGCATCTTCCGGCAACTGATCGGAAATTGGCCAAAGGGACTTGACCTGTCGACTTCCGATGAAATTCACATTTGCTGCGATGATGAACTTGTCGTAAAGATTGTAATGACCTTCTAAGTTGAATTCAAAATTCGGCAAATGCCAAGCCTCATCCTCGTTTTCCGTCTCATAGTTGAATAGCTGTCCCCGGAAAGTCGCTCCCCACTGCCCCTCATTGAGGTATGTGATCTCACCCATAAAGGCCAAAGTTTTGACCTCATCGTAAATCACCGAAAAGCGATTCTCCTGACTTACCAGTGTATCGTTGACAAACAGCGGTGTATTGTCAGCCTTTTGATATGATGCGGCCAAATTAAAACTGAACTGACTGCTCACGCTTCCGCGGAAACCCCCAAAAAGACGGTACCGATTAATCGTATTTTCCAAACCAATTTGAGAGAGCACGAAAGGATTGTCATTGGTCAAAGTTCGATAACTCACTCGCTCTACATTTCCCGTAAGGCCCACATATGGTACGAAGATATTATTGAACAATGCATAACTGAATTCCAAATCGGGAAAAGCATGAAAACGAGCAATATTGTCAAAGCGCCCGTATAGACCCAAACCAACTTCCGCACGAAGATCATTTTTTCGAAGAATTACCTTGGGTACGGCTTGTAAAATGGCGTTGGTTTCATCATCTGCAGGGATGAAAGACAAACTATCATCAAGAAATGGAAACGACCCCAAACCTCCGCCATTGTAGCCTATCAGATCAAACCCCAAATCCAAATTGTAAAAAAGATCGCCTCTGTAGCTGTGCAAATCGGCGGTGGCCTTCACACCGAATTCATTGGATTCGTAAGCGTCATCCAAGTAATAAAAATCCAAGCCGATTTCGTGATTTATTTTTGATGAATCGCGGTAATAACTGCGCCAATCTGAATTGAGTTCAAACAGGTTGAAGCGCTGACGGTATTGGTCGCGATCGATATCAGCATCTTGTGGATCAAAACCATAGTAGTGCCACGTGTTTAACTCATAGCCTAAGTCAGCCTGAAAACTGTGTTGCTTAAAAATCTTCTTTCCCCATAGGTCTATGGCATTTTGGCTCATACCGCTGAAAGCTACGGGTCTGTTCACGCCGTCATTATGCGAGAGATGCTTCAAATGCGCACCGTAAGATAAGTCGCGATCGCGATCTGAGGCATAATAAGCTTCAAGATAAGGCGTGGCAAAAGTACCCACACCACCTTTTACGAAGCCCTTATAGAGTTTTTCGAGCGGCTCGCGCACTTTCACCTTGGCGGGAGCGATGGTATCCACTTCCACTGACAGAGCCGGTCGCTTGGGTATCATTTGATACGAAAGCTCTCCGGGAGTCACTTCAATTTCTTTCGGTGTGGCTGCTTCAGATATTTTAAAAGCTTTCTGAACGGTAAGCGTTCGATCTCCCGTGATTACCTGAGTTTGATCAAACTCTCCACCTTCTTGAGACCAAGCGCTAAACGTCAGCCCCATTGCGAAAAAGAATGTAGAAATAGTTCTTGTCATTGCTTGCATCAATCTTCTTCGATTAGTTCGCGGTATTCATCTTCGTAATCCAGCGTATCCGGCTCAGGAATCGTATCGCCTCTCGAAATAAATTCGTTCTCCTTCTGAAGAATTAAATCCAACTTGGCTTCGGCTTCTTTTACCAAAGCAGGCGTTTGCACATTATCAATTACACTTTTCAAAGTGGCTTTGGCTTGGAAGAAATCCTCTCGAGCTGCGTAGACATCGGCCAAAAGGATAAACGATTTCACCTTCCAGTAATCCGAGGCAGGAAATTCTTTGATCAGCTCAAACACCATTGTTTCGGCTCTTTCCAAATCGTCTTTGCTATACGCTATTTGCGCTAAGCGAAATTTGGCTTCCGCTCCGGCCTCAGTACCCTTTTTGGCAGCAAGCCACTCGTAGTCAGGCTTGGCCTCGTCGTATTTCCTTTCGGTGAAGTAAATCCTCGCTCGATTCAAACGAGCTTCCTTCCGCAATTCATCCGTCACATTTTCATTGGCCAATACCTTCTCGATCGCCACCAAAGCATCTGCGTAATTTCCGAGTTGGTAATTGGAGCGCATCTGTCCTGTTTGAGCGCGCATGACATTGGTAGGGAACTCCGCCACCTCTTCCAAAGCATTAAAATGCGCTAAGGCTTCGTCGTAGTCGTTTTGCTTAAAGCGAATAGTGGCAGCACCCAGCAATGAAGGTTCGGTAAACTGACCCACGGGCTCTTCCACTACATGCTCAAACCCTTTGAGCGCTTTCGCAAAGTCATTTTTTCGATAAGCACAATCGGCTAAATAGTAGTTGGCGTTTACCGTAAAAAGTCCTTTCGGAAATTGATTCAGGTACTTTTCAAAAGAGTTTATTGCTTTGTCGCAATCACCATCAGCGACTAAATTCTCGGCAGCTTGGTAGGTCAAACTGTCTATTTCCATAGGCGACACTTCATAATCCGGAACATCAGCCAGCCACGCGGTGTAATCCTCAATTCGACCTAAGTCAAGGTAGATATTCTTCAAAGTTGCGATAGCTTCCTGCGATTCCGAATCGACTCCATAGTCTTCCACCACCTGCTCGTAGGTGGCAATGGCATCATCGTATTTTCCCAATCGATACTGCACCAACCCGCGCTGCAGCAAGGCTCGCTTGCGGTAAGGCGACTGCGCATACTCTTCCGCTACCGTATTGAATGCACTTAAGGCAGGGTTGAGTTGATCCTGCATGAAATAAGCCGTTCCTAATTCAAAATTGGCCACCGGAGCCAAACTGGTTTGCGGATAAGAATTCAGCAACTCCTTCAACTTTGCCGTTTTGCCGGAAAAATTGTCGGCGTAGCCCTCGGCCATGGCTTGCTGGAAAAGGGCGTAATCTACGTTTACTTCCTTCGCAGCCACGGCAGTTTGGTAGCTCTGTATAGCTTCTTTGTAATTCTTGTTTACCAAATGCAAATCACCTATTCTCAGGTAGGCATCATTCTTTCTCTTATCGTCGATTCCCGAAGCTGAAACGAACTTTCTAAAAGCCACGAGCGAAACATCGTAATCGCCGCCTTTGAAAGCACTGTAGCCGATATTGTAATTAGCCAAATTGTAAAAGTCAGTGCCGTAAGCCGAGGGATCACTCAAGAATTTGCGATAATCTGATATGGCTTTGTCGTAATTTCCTTCGCGATAAGCGATATCACCCTTCCAATATTCTGCCAAAGCGCTGATACTCGGATTCACATTATATTTCTTCGACATGTCGAAATATTTCACCGCCTCTGAGTGATTTTTTTTGTTCATCATTTCCACGCCCAAATTGTAGGCAGAGATTTGATAATGTTCTTTTTGGATGGGATCCAAAATTTTAATCTTATCTAAAGCGTCCAGCGCCGCTGAGTAATTTTTTGTGGCAAGGTGTACTTTCAGCAAGAATTCGAAAGCCTCGTCCTTTCGGTCTGAATTCGGATATGTTTCCAAATATTGCTCAAAAGCGATAATGGCTTCGTGAAAGGGATCATAACTCAATTCGTAAGCCAACTTAGCGTAATTGAAGAGGGCGTCTTCCGTCACTTCGGGATCGTAAAATTGCTTTGATGCAAGTTTGAATGCATTCTGCGCGTATTGCTTTTGACCCAGTTTCAAATAAGAATCGGCAAGCTGATAGGTAGCTATTTGACCCAGTTCATTTTCTTCCTTTGAAGCCTTTGAAAAGTAGTCGATGGCTTTTTCATACTCGCCCGTTCGGTAGTAAGAATATCCCATTCGGTACGCATCTTCAGGAGCGGGATTGTACGTGGATGCCATGTATTTTTCCAAAAAAGGCACCGCCTCTTCGTACTCCTCTTTCGAGTAATGCGCATTTCCCACCAAAAGCGCCATCTCCTCGCCTCGCTGTACGTCATCCTCTTCCAGCAAAGGGGTTGCATATTCAATTAATTCATCGTAACGCTCTTGAAAGTGATAAATCTGCGCTACGTAATAGGGAACGACTCGCGCAAAATTCTCATCCGATTCAGCTTTTTTGAAAGATTCGAGCGCCGTCTGATAGTTTCCCTCCGTGTAGGCTATATGACCGTAGTAGTAATTGGTAGGTCCTGAATAAGCGCTTTCAGTATCCTTCAACTTATAGAACGATTTTTTAGCACGCTCATAATCTTCAAGCTCGAAAGCTGAAAAACCGATTTTGAATTCGACCTCTTCGGCGGTGGCGGGATCCAAATCTCTCTGATCCAATTCAGCCAGCCACCTCAGCGCATCATCGTAATCGCGTCTGTTGAAATTGTACCGTCCCAAATCCAACACCGCATCGCGGTACCAAATGCTTTCAGGATGATCCAAGACAAACTCCTCCATAAAGAACTCAGCATCTTTATGAAAAAGCTCCATAGCCGATTTGGCACGGTAGTACAAGGCGTTTACTTTGAATTCGCCGTGATCAACCTCGTCAGAAGCCAAAAAATTTTCGAAGCCTTTCCGCGCAGGTTCGTAATGACTCTTTTCCATCAGTGCCAACGCATCGTAGTAGGGAAGCAAATCAGAACGATATTTCTCCGTTTGCTGAGCAAATACAGAAACAATACAGAAGCTTAGAAAAACGGTGAGCAGACCTCTTGCCGGCGATACCTTTGGCATAATCGATTTGTCAGTTTAGAACAAGTAAAGGTAAGGTCGTATAGTAGGTTTTATGAGGGTTTGAGGACTAAAGTTTTGAACTCGTAAATGTGGAGAATAGAGTCTCTTTTCACACACTGAATGCCCCTTTAAACGGCAAAGGACACGTCAAATTATTTTAGCTTTACCCAAAATTCAATTGCATGGCTTTAGATACCATCGTCGAAATAAAGGACGCCAAGATTTTTCAAGGTGATCATTTAGTTTTGTCTGACGTTAATTTTCAGTTGGATAAGGGCGATTTCGTTTACCTTATCGGAAAAACGGGGACGGGAAAAAGCAGCCTGCTCAAAACGCTTTACGGAGCTCTTCCGCTCAAGGAAGGCGAGGGCTTTGTGGGAGAATTTGATTTAAGAAAGCTGAAACGAAGTCAGATACCCTACCTTCGAAGAAAGCTGGGTATCGTCTTTCAGGATTTTGAACTTTTAACAGATCGGTCCGTCAATGACAACCTCCTTTTTGTGCTGAAAGCAACGGGCTGGAAGAACAAAACGGAGATGAAAGAGCGCATGCAAGAAGTACTCGACAAGGTAGGTCTCGGAACCAAAGGCTATAAAATGCCGCACGAACTTTCGGGTGGAGAACAGCAGCGAGTGGCCATTGCCAGAGCATTGCTGAACGACCCCGACCTCATCTTGGCCGATGAGCCTACCGGAAACCTCGACCCCAATACCACCGAAGAAATTTTGAATCTGCTCAATACGATTTCGAAGTCGGGAAGAGCCGTGCTAATGGCTACTCATGATTACGTTCACATGAAGAAATTTTCTTCCAGGGTAATTCGCTGCGAGGGTAATTCGGTAACCGAAGAAACCGTCAGGGCATCAAGTCTATGATCTTTTTGGCTTGAGCCGAATTGGAGTAGTGCTTTTGCAGAAAAGCGTGTCGCTCTTTGATCTTTCCCTCCTCTATCGGCTTTTCCAAGGCTGATACTACGGCCTTCCTAAAAGCCGAGGCAGTTTCTGCTAAGGTCACCCAATCTTCCAATCCCGTATTGGTCACCATCGCTTTATTGGCAATCACTTCTGAATGGCTTTGCAGCGAATGCAACAGCTTCAACTTGAAACCCGTAGCTTGAGCCGCAGGGAGTACGTGTACCGCGGCATTCAACGCCAGCCGCGTCATTTCTTTCTCACTAGGATTCAGATGGAATTTTACGTTTCCGCTGTTTTCAGCGAAATTGCTCAACTCGTTTTCCGATCCTTTGCCTGCCACCACCAAAGGAATTGACAACTTGCCGAAAACCTCTTCGATCAAAAATTTTAGCGCTTTCTGATTTTCGGCTACTTCCAAGTTGCCATGGTAGAAAGCATAATTTCCTCGCTTCGGTTTAACTTTCTTCAGCTCTTGATGAAAAGGATAGATGAGAGCAGACTTTCCGTATTTCTTCTCAAAGTAGGCTTGATCGCTTTGGCTAATGGCCAGAATGCTTTGGCTGTGAGCAAGAATCTTTTCAAATGATTTGAGCTTTTTCGCTTCAGCTTTAAAATACTGCTTGCGAAAGATGCTGTTTTCTGATTTCGCCAAGCGTCGGTAATAATCGTGCTCAATATTGTGTGCGCGCACCATTTTGTATCGGTCCTTGAGTCGATCATCATCGAGCCAGGCACAAGTGTGCAAACCTTCCAATAATATCGGCCAATTGTCTGAAAGAAGGTTATCGAGTAGATCCTGACTCTTTCTCGTCTTAACGATAAACGGAATTTTGGATAGCAGCGAGCCTGCGCTCAATTTTCGATCATAATAAATCACTTCAACTCCCGAGGGCTTGCTTCCGTTTTTTTGACGCCTGCCGTAATCAAAGCAGTGCAATTTAACCTTGACACCCTCTTTCGCCAAAGCCTTAACCTTGTAGTAAACATCGATAACCCCACCATAATCAGGTGGAAACGGAACATCAAAAGAAACGATATGTATGCCTTCGATCATTGGAGTTGATCCATTTGTTTTAATACGGGCTCAAATTCGTTTTCCCACGAGAGGCGCTGATTCATTTGGGAAGCGTTTGCTCTCATGCGTTGCAGCTCCGCGGGATTGTCTATCAGAAAATTCACCTTTTCAGCAATTTTCTTCGGAATAACTTCAGAAACGATCAATCCGATATCATTCTGTTTGACAAACTTGGACACTTCCGGCAAATCGGAAGTAATCATTGGTAAGCCCGCCATTGCGTAGTCAAAAATTTTATTCGGAAGGCTAAATTGATAATTCAGGTTGTCGCTTTTATCCAACGAAAAACCAATATCCGCAGCAGCGGTATAGCGCATCATTTCTTCGTAGGGCATTTTGCCAAGAAAATGAACTTTTTCACTCAAGCGGTGATGTGCTACTAGTCTTTTCAACTCAGGCAAAGCATCGCCACCACCGATTATGACCAACTCGCCGCGATCTATGAATTGCATCGCTTCGACCAGCTCCTCTCCGCCCCGATTCATGTTGATGCCGCTCCCCTGAAGCAAGAGCAAAGTTTTATTCGGATCAAATCCGAACTCTGATTTTTCCACTCGTTGAATCGAGCCTCTCTTCATCGGAATGTTTCTGACCGTAAGCACCTCCTGAAGTTTGTAGTCATTCTTTAGCCTTTCGGCAATGGATGGGCTGACAGTGAGAATGACGGCTGCTCGTTTTATACAAAGTCGCTCGAAAAATCGCCAGATTCGCTTTACCAAAGGTTTGTGCTGAATTTCGGGCACTTCGGTAAAAAATTCGTGCGAATCGTAAATAAGCGGCTTTCCTTTCAAAACCGACACCAACCAGTTTGCAGGAAGCGTATCCAGATCATTCGCCCAAAGCAAGTCTGCCTTGGTAAAAAGAACTTTGAAAAATAGATAACTATTCAGAGATGCGTAGAAAAGAGGGCCGCGATTGAAAAGCAAGCGTTTTCTCAAGGTTTTATAAGGTCGCTGTATCGGAAGACTGTTTTCTAACTTTCGTCCGATTAGCAAAATATCGTATCCTGCTTGCCAAAGCATTTCGCATTGCTTTCGCACACGTTGGTCCGTGGCCAAATCATTGCTGACCGATACGATTACTCGTCTTTTCACAGTTGCCAAAAGTAGTGATTCGCTCGAACGCTAATTCAGTTTAGTTTTGTGCCAAACTTTGCCGCATGGAGATTTTGGAAAACGCCTCTCTCAAATCCTACAACACATTTGGAATTGAAGCCAAAGCAGCCAAATTGGTGCGCTTTTCTTCCGTTGAGGATCTAAAGCAAATATTCGCCGATGAAGCGTTGAGCTCGCTGCCGCGATTGATTTTGGGAGGTGGTAGTAATTTGTTATTGACTTCCGATTTTGATGGCTTGGTTTTGAAAAATGAAATTCCCGGAATTGAGCTCGTAAGGGAAGATGAAAAACACCTTTATGTAAAATCAGGTGCGGGCGAGAATTGGCACAAATTCGTGGTTTACTGCATAGAGCAGGGTTGGGCAGGATTGGAAAATTTATCTTTGATACCCGGCAATGTCGGTGCCAGTCCCATGCAAAATATCGGCGCCTACGGTGTAGAGGTGAAAGACCGGTTTCACGAATTGGAAGCTTTCAATCTGACTTCTCACGAAACGGAAATATTCGATGCCGAAGCTTGTCAATTCGGATATCGCGAAAGCGTTTTCAAAAGACGGCTTAAAGACAAGTTCATCATCACATCGGTAACCTTTCGCTTACTCAAAAAGCCTGAAATAAACACATCTTACGGGGCCATTCAGGGGGAGTTGAACTCATTGGGAATTCACGAACCCACTATAGCTGATGTGAGTCGGGCGGTGATAAATATTCGTAGTTCAAAGCTACCTGATCCCAAAGTCATCGGAAATGCGGGGAGCTTTTTCAAGAATCCGGTGGTGTCGGAAGAGCTGTACAGAAAATTGGTTGAAGAAAACCCCTCAATGCCTTTCTACCCTGCCCCTGACGGCCAATACAAATTAGCCGCGGGTTGGCTCATTGAAAAATCGGGATGGAAAGGATTTCTACGAAA
>CAZYWJ010000018.1:10889-50179 GCA_964651785.1 uncultured Cryomorphaceae bacterium | reverse complement strand
TGGCTGCTGAGCCAATGAGCAGCGCGGCGGCCGCCATCAAAAATAACTTCTTCATAATTCTTCTTTTAGTTAGGTTGTATTGAGAATATTTGGAGCGAAAGATCGGAGTATGAAAACCTGCGTTGTATATGCCGTTCAGATTTTAATCAACAGGCCTTTGTTAGTTTTTAGCAGGCTCAAGGCCTATAAAATCAACGAATTAGAGAATTTGTGGTGTCGGACATTGTTCAAATCGTCACCTTTTTTTGGAACTATCATATTGTGAATTTGACCAAAACCTGAAAAAGGAAAACCCGCAGCCTTAGAGTGCTGCGGGTTTTTTCATCGTCTCTGCCGAGTTTATTGTTTTACAATTCGCTCGGTGATCCGTAGTTTTTCTGATACAATATTTATCAGATAAAGACCTTCAGCCATATCTGTAATGTCCAGATTTATGACATCTCCGTTCATTACCAGCGGCAGTTGTTTTTGATTCACAACCTTTCCGCTGATGTCCATTATGCTTACGCGCACATCTTCGGCATTCTCCGTCATTGAGAATTCTACTTGGAACGCGCCACGCGTCGGGTTCGGATAAAGCGAAATGTTTTCCTCACCTGCTTCATCAGCAATACCCAGTGGGTCTGCGATCGAAATGGTGATCTCATCGGTTGAGGAACAGCCTTCAGGTGTCGTTACCTCCACTGAGATAGTCATATCTTCAGTCGCGGTAATTTCCAACTCAGGTGAGGTACTTCCATCACTCCACAAGTAAGTGTTTTCATTGTCTTCACCTGCTGTCAGCGTTACCTGAGTTCCTTCAGTTACTTCCAAATCTTCGCCCAGATCTACTTCTGCCGGTGCAGAAACGTTGACCATCAGGATGTGAGTTGTCGTATTACCGGAAGGGTCTACCGCTTCGAATTCAACCATGTATTCGCCTGCACTCGGAACGTCTCCTGCCTGAGGTCCTGCAACCACCGAAAGTTCTGCCGAGCAATTATCTACTGTCTGAACCGATTCATAGGAAATAACGGTTCCTTCACAAATATCCATTACTTGAGGCCCGATGATATCAGGAGCCTGAGCGTCCACAACGGTCACATTAAATTCAGCTGATCCCGTATTTCCCGCTGCATCAGCCACGGTGATACTCGCAGGGTTGATACCTAAGTTCTCACAAGAGAAAACCGATTGGCTCAAGTTAAATTCAACGGCTGAGCAATTCTCAATGATCGTCATGTTAAGTGCTTCTGAACTCAAATTGACCATTCCATCCGCGCTGATTTCCAAGGTGATATCTTCTACCTCCACGATCGGAGCAACTTCATCTTTGAGCATTACAATCAGAGTTTGTTGCTTGGCATTTCCATGTGTATCGAATACGATGACTTCGGTAAATTGCGTCTCCTGAGCCATGCTACAATCGTATTCTTCCACTTGAATGGCTACTTCAGCTATTCCACAATTATCCGAAGCGTAAGGTGCCAGCATTTCCTCAGTCAGTTCGGCATTACCGTCAGCGTCTAATTGCAATTCAATTATTCCCAAATCAAAGGATGGCTTGATCGTATCCAATATGCTTAATTGCAATGTGAATGGAGTTAAGTTTCCGCTCTGATCACGCACGTAAAGTGGTCCTTCAGAAACCCCAACTTCGTCACAGGAGAATGGGAATCCATTGATATCCATGTAGTCACCTTCTCCTTCCATTTCTGCTACGATAGCATCTAATCCACAGTTGTCTGAGGCTTGCGCTAAAAGAGGTTCCGTGTCGAAAATGGCTTCTCCGTTTTCATCCAGATACACCGCCAGTGAAAGTGATTCGGCAATAACCGGAGCTACTTGATCTACTACGGTAACGGTGAAAGTCGCTTGAGACGTATTTTCCGAACCATCGGCAACGGTTAATGTCACTTCGTGTTCACCCAAATCCTCACAAGAGAATTCGGAAATACTGATTTCTCGTAGTGCAATCGAGCAGTTGTCAGTCGATCCGTTATCGGCATCATCAGCAGAAATTGTCGCAAATCCTTCGTCGTTCAGCTCGACCACCAGGTTTTGAGCTACAGCCTGAGGTGCGGTCTCGTCTACTACCGTAATGGTTACGGATGCGGTACCTTCATTGCCCGACATGTCTTCCACACTGTAAGTCACGGTGTTTTCTCCAAGCTCTTCGCAAGAAAATTGCATCTGACTAAGTGAGTGAGAACCCGGCATAATGATACCGCAATTGTCAGTATCTGCTCCTCCGATATTCTCGGCAACTTTTTCGGAATCAAACTCAAATATTCCGTTCTCATCCAGTGCTACCGTGTAATTTGACGGATTGGCTACCGGGGCTATTTCATCCAGCACCGTTACCGAGAAGCTTTCGGTTTTTTCATTTCCTGAAGCATCCGTTACCGTCATTTCCACCAATACCGGTTCTCCCACATCCTCGCAAGAGAAATTCTCGAGGTTGAGAGACTTTGAAACAATGCCGCAATTATCTGAAGAGAAAATCTCAACATCCTCAATGGAAATAGAAGCGGTTCCCGCAGCACTAAGGCTAACTTGAACATTCTGTACAGCCAGGGTCGGTGCAAGATTGTCTTCAACGGTTACTGCGGTACCCACTGATCTTTCGTTTCCGTGAATATCGGTAACGGTAAGCACGACATCATTCTGACCTAAATCCTCACAATCAAACGAAGTCTTGTTCAACGCGAAGCTTTCAATTGCACAGTTATCAGTAGAACCATCGTCAAAGTTATCGGCATTGGCCAAAGCATTTCCGTTTTCATCGAGTTCAATAACTTGGGATCTGGCCGCAGCAATTGGCGTTATGGTATCGGTTACCATTACGTATGCATCGGCAGAGGCAGAGTTTCCGCCGGCATCGGTCACGGTTAACGTCACCTTCTTTCCGGGGGGGCATGAAGGAAGCACCTTAGGTTCGCCGAAAGCTACCCAATCACCCGTTGCATCCATGTTGATAAGTGTTGCGGAATTTCCGTTGCCACTCTCATCGGTAACATTCGTTGTACCTGCACCTTCTTCGAAATCCAAGAAAACTTCTGCTCCTTGCACGCCTGAACATTGAATTGCCTCGATGTCCGCTACGGTCAGCTCCTCTGTCCAGTAGGCAAATTCATCAAGCTGAGCGTCCAGTGGTAATTGGTAGGCGCCATTTATGAGACCTACTCCAATGGTAGTTTCCGTAGGATTATTGACGTGGGGCACTAAATTACCTGAAGCTTCAAGATTCCCATCAATATATAAATTCACATCACCTGAGGAATTTCTGGTAGCTGCAACATGATGCCACTGATTGTCACCTATAAAAGTTGTGCCTGCTACGCTTGGGGGAGCTGGCGCTCCGTTTCCGGATATGTAACGAATCCTGCCTGATTGTACAAAAAAGTAAGTGTAATTGTTTACCGTGGGGCTACCCCACGTAAAAATAGCACCTGTTTCAGAAGCAGACATTTTGATCCAAGTAGCAATGGTATGATTGGACGAATAAGGAATGAGTTGATCGAAATCCAGTCTATCATCAATCCCGTCAAAATCAATAACCGTGTTTCCATCAAAAAGAGGCTCTGAGCCTATATCTTCACATGAGAACTGTGATACATCGATACTCTTACCCTGAATAGCGCAATCATCAGAAGAACCATTGTCAATCTCATCAGCTACTATAGAAGCTTCTCCATCAGCATCGAGGTAAACTTCAATATTTTGAACCTGAACGGTCGGTAGTGTGTTGTCATCGGCCGTAATTTCGACGCTCGCTACGGCGGGATTACAGCCGTTATCATCGGTCACGGTCACTTGGTATGTACCGAAGGCCTTGTTTGAAATTGCCTGTGTGTCCTCACCCGAATCCCAAGAGTAGGTATAAGGTGCATTTCCTCCCGTTACATTGGCGGTTGCGGTACCATCTCCCGTTTCATCGCAAGTTGTGGTTTGAGTCATGTCGAAAGCAATTTCAATCGGATCGGGGCCGACCGCCAATGTTTTTGACAGAATATTTCCTTCAGCATCAGTAACGGTTACCGTGTATTCACCGGGAGCCAAATTACTGATGGTACTCACGGAAGCGACTTCAATAACGTGGCGTGTATTGGCACTGTGAGCCCAAGCTACATCATCCCACTTTCCGTCAGCATACATTTGAATGTTATTCTGTGCTCCACCACCATTGTTGGGCTCACCCGTACTCCAATTGGTATAGCTGAATGGCTCACTTGATGCCCATACCCAAACACCTTCCTGAGCGGCATCAGATCCTCCGAGGTTGTCTCCTGCTTGAAAACCATTGGCCAAAAGCCATGCATTCTCTTCGGCACTGTTGATGCTTACAATATGTCCGAAATATTCCTCAGCTTCTTGCTGAGCTGCCTCAAGAGTGGCTATTTGATCATTACTTCTAAAGTAGCTTTTGTCTTCGAAGTGACCTAACAGAGTGTATCCGCTTATGGTTTCTACGGTACTATTCGTCTCTCCATTGCTCCATTCAAAAGTGTATGGAGCTACACCTCCATTCATCATCACGGTGAGAGATCCATCCGAAGTTTCAGGACAAGTGGCGGGAATGTTTTCTATTTCTTGGATTCCCCCATAAGAGAAAACCAGATCAATTCTCTGGCTTTCTGCTCCGCAACTAGGTCCGTTTATACCTCCCCAATTATTATTAGTGATGCAAGGCCGAAGAGCATAATTGGTCGCATTATCCGTACAGTTTCCGCCGGAAGTATTCGTGGCGGAATTCGCTGCTAAATAAAACCCGACACTTATGAATCCGTTCCACGTTTGCCCTTGGCTTACGAGGGAAAAACCGGTGTTAGTATGAATGGCATTGGCAATTGTAGCTACTGCCACAGGATCTTCCAAGAGTAATCCTTCTTCATTTCTTGATCCCTTTATCAGAACACTTTTATAGTTTTTTTCAGGAGTTAGTTGGGCTCGAAAATTATTCCATTCAGTGCATATGGAACTTGAGTTTGTTCCCTGAGTGAATTCTTGAGAAAAGATTATTTCCTGCTGTCCCGATGAGTTCAGTGACATCAAGGTCAGCATGATAGTAAGTAATGGAACAACATTCGTTCCCCACTTACAAAGTCTAAGAGTACCTTTTCGTTTCATGTAAAGTAGTTTCGTTCATTTAAAGTTTTTGCTAGATTGCCTTTACTACATTTAAACTATGTTGTTTGATGTTTTCGACGAGCCGATTGGCTATCGTGAATTTTGAGGTGCATGCATTTATCCGATGGACAGAAGGTTGCATCTTTTTTCTCATGTCACTATATCACTTCGACGAATGCCTGATTTGAATAGTTAAATTTGACCTCGATTATTCCCTTATTCTCTTACCTATCTGCTGAAATATGTGTTTTTCAATCAGAAACTCATTTTTGAATTTATGTCTGGCCTTTTCGGCAATTGCCTTGTCGGGATGCGAAAACAATGTTGAAGAAAAAAAGACGATGGTCGATGATTATCCGGTTTACACGAAAACTGATTTGGGTCTGACCTTTTCAGGAGAAAATATGCTGATGAAGGTGTGGTCGCCACAAGCGAAAGCCATGAAGCTCAAGCTCTATAGAAATGATCTCGGAGGTGAGGCGATGAGCGAAATGAGCATGACACGGGATGAGACCGGTGTATGGAGCACCTCTATTGACGCCTCAAACAAAGGATATTTCTATGCATTGCAGGCTGAACACGCTGACGGATGGAGCGAAGGGGTTCCTGATCCATATGCCAAGGCGGTAGGACGTAACGGTAAGCGCGGACAGCTTATCAATCCGTCTGAGGCAAATCCTGAAAATTGGAAATCTGATAGTTTTCCCGATTTCTCAGGCATGAAGCCCAATGATTTTCTCATCTATGAAGTTCATGTTCGAGACTTCTCCATTGCAGAAAATTCGGGAATGCAGAACAAGGGGAAATTTCCGGCATTCACCGAAAGGGGTACCAAAAACAGTAGTGGCATGTCTACGGGGATAGACCATCTGATTGAAATGGGAGTAACCCATGTACATCTGCTACCCGTTTTCGATTTCTACACGGTAGATGAATCACGACTCGACGAGGCTCAATACAATTGGGGCTACGACCCTCAGAATTACAACGTGCCCGAGGGTAGTTACTCCACCAATCCCGCCGATGGCAGCGTACGTATCAGAGAGTTTAAAGCCATGGTACAGGCACTGCACGAAGCAGGCATCGGAGTGGTGATGGATGTCGTTTACAACCACACTTCGCGCACCGACGGTCTCTCTTTCGAGGAGTTGGTTCCAGGGTATTACTACAGACAGTGGAACGACAGCACACTTGCCAATGCAAGCGGTTGCGGCAATGAAGTCGCTTCAGACAAACCGATGATGCGAAAGTTTATGATCGAATCATTGAAATATTGGGCGGAAGAATACCACGTGGACGGTTTTCGATTTGACCTGATGGCCATTCACGATATCGAAACCATGAAAGAAATAGAGCGGGAATTGCGCAATCAGAATCCGGCAGTGCTGCTCTACGGTGAAGGCTGGACGGCGGGAGATTCACCTCTGCCGGAAGAAAGACGCGCCCTCAAAGCGCATACCTATAAAATGCCCGGTATTGCCGCTTTCAGCGATGAGATTCGGGATGGATTAAAAGGTCATTGGAGCAGCCACGAATCTAAGGGATTCGTAAGTGGCAACGCTGAATTAAAAGAGAGTGTCAAATTCGGAATAGTCGGAGGGATTGAGCATCCTCAAATAGACTACGAAGCGGTAAACAATACCGATACGGCTTGGGCCGCTGAGCCGCATCAATGCATGGTTTACGTCTCGTGTCACGACAATCATACGCTTTACGACAAACTGAAAATTGCCAATCCCGAGGCGAGCGAGAAAGAAATTCGTGAAATGCATCTGCTAAGCAATTTTGTGGTCCTTGCATCTCAGGGTGTGCCTTTTCTACATGCAGGTGTAGAGTTTCTGCGAACCAAGAATGGCGTAGAGAATTCGTATAAATCGCCTGATAGCATTAATCAGCTTGATTGGGATATGAAAATGAGATACAAAGATCATGTGGCTGAATACCAAAAGTTGATCAGGTTGAGGAAGGAGCATCCGTCTTTCCATCTGGGATCAGCTCACGAGGTGCGTGGTCGCGTGGTATTTCTTGATTCACCTGAAGGTGTCATAGCCTACATGATCAAATCCCCCAAGGAAGATGAATGGGACAGAGTGGTGGTGGTCGTTAATGCCACGGATGAAAAGGTTGATTGGAATATTCCCGACGGTGATTGGGATTTGGTTTACCCTGATCAAAATGTCAGTACCAACTTCTTGAGAGGAAAATTATCACCGCGGCAGGGATATATTTTTGCTGAAAAGCGGTAGGTTGTTGCTTCGCGACTCCCCTGCGGGCTTCCTGCGGTCGTCAGCGCTTGGACATCTGGATGATAATGTTACCCATCAAATCTCAGAAAGAGTGCCGCGATCATTCGCCGAAAGGCAACTAGCCCAGCTTCCGCTGAAAAAAGTTTTTTGCTACCTGAACGGCCTCAAAATTTTCGTCTCGCGAACTTATGTATACCCCGTCGTGGTATTTCATATTCAGGTATTTCGCCGTATCGCGAAAAGGAACCTCAAAACCCTCGGGGTAATAAGGATCCGCACCAACCGAAAAGAGAAAGACATTCTTTCCGGCAAGGGTACGCCCTTTCTCTTTCTGAATTGTAACCAAATCGGTGAAGCGATCCATGAAATTCTTCAGAATTCCACTCATCGCGTACCAGTAGACCGGGGTTGCAAAAACGATGTTTTCCGACTCAATCATGCGATCGGCCAGCTTCTGAAATTGATCGTTTTCGGGATATTTGGCATTGTAATCAAAAGGCGCAATTTTGAAATCGAGTAAATCTGCTAAATCGTGTTCGATCTCATTAAACACGTTTCTCAACAGAGTTCTCGTATGGCTGTCTTTTCGTGCACTACCCAGTAGAATAATTGTTTTGCTCATGATGTGATGGGGTTGAATAAATCTCCCGCAATGAAGGCTATGATGGCTAATGGAATTAATATAATCAGAACGGGAATGAGTACGTTAAGAACGGCTTTTCCGATACCGAAACGATGTGCAATACTAAGCCCCGTGATCAGAATAAGCGCGGACCAAATGGTAAGGCATAGTTCGAGGAAAAGCAAAATATAGAAAAGGATTTGCGATGAGGTAGTTGAGAGATCGACGTAGCCAACGGCGACATCAACTCCGAAATAGCCGAGCATGAGAAAAATCGGGATAATTTGTGCAATGGTGGGAACCAGCGACCAAGCTACGGCGGGTAGTACCCGCTGATACCGACCCGTACCACCGATTAATCTGCCACTCCAAGCCAAAATCGCCGCGATCAACATATTGGCTACAGCTCCGAATATGGCACCTGCTAAAAGTCCCACGGCTAGCTTGATGTATGCTGAATCTATAAAAAGATCACCCCCTTCCGAGGCATTGTTGAGGCCTGCAACGGCACCACCCAAGACGAGAAGGAAGGTCACCATTTTATTCGGTCTGCGGTTGATGATAAAAAGGAGTGTGTTTCGCGGCTGTAGCCAAATGGTTTGGAGAAGCATGTTCTCATCCATGGCGGGAATGTCAGGTTCACCTCTGTTTTCAGAGGCATCCAGGATCATTTCAGAATTATTCATCCTTACTGTTTGAAGGCTCGAATATAACCCTAAAAACTTATGGCGAAACTAACGGCATAAGCCAAATTGTCTTCAAAGTCGGGAGCTTCATAATGGCCGTGCCGGTAGAAAACGCCGATGCCGAAACCTGAGTAGTAAAAGCTGCTTCCCTCATACCGAAACAGATTGTCCAATACCAATCCGCCTTCCAAATAAGGGTGATTCATACTGACTTGGGGTAAATCGCTGATGGCAACGGCAGGTGTTTCCAAATTTCCGATAGCGGCCTGATACATTAACCTGATTTCAGGACGAGAAAACTTAAATTCCAATCCGAAGGGATTTCCCAAACTCTGATAAGCTCCCACCTGAAAGTATTGATCATTGGTAAAGCCATAAACGGGCAGTGTGTGAAAATACCCGAAAGCCACGATTCCTATATCACTTTCTCCCTCCATGCCTCGGCTCAATATCAGGTTGGCGGCATTGATTTGATCCGCCCAGATTTTTCCTGCTGAAGCGAAAATTTGTAATGCACCCAGTCGATTGATATTCACTTGATGCATAGCTTTAAAATCTGCCCGAATAAATTCCTGTTCAGAATCGAAAAGTCCGTCGAAGGCCTGCGAAATTTCCAGCGAGAATCGGGGATAGGAAATACCTTGCGGCACTAAGCTGCTCCCGATCATCATCAGAGGTTCTCCGGGATTGTACTCTACCAAAAGTCCTACTTCGGTAGTAGTAAGGGTGTATTCTTCAAAACCGGCATCGGTGCGTTCGGTACGCTCAAAAGTGCGGCGCTCGTTACGAAAGCTCAACGAGGTGCGCACGGCTCGCAGCGGACGATAAGTCAAGTCTGCCCGATAAGCTTCATAAGGGTTCATGAATCTAATGAACAGGTCTCTTTGAGTCTCAGCCACCTTCAGGAAACCACCCATGTTCTCATTTTGCGTTCTTCCGGGTTCGTCCACGTCGTTCTCGTAACCTACGAAGAACTCAAACTCTCGCTTTGGCTGAATTCTGAATCTCAATCCGCCTCCATATTTTATTTCTTCATCGCGAAAGCCATAGGCAAAATAAGCCTCGGGACTCATCCATTTTATGAGCTTTTCGTTTGTGGCCAGTCCAATGCCCAAACGGAAACCTTCGTATTGATTGAAACCAATCAGACGAGGCAAAAGGATGTCTGCTTTTCCGATACCGAATCTTCCGCGTGCCAGCGATGCAGATTGACTCATTGTCCAGTCCATGGCTTTTAAAATTCTCGTATCGAGCGTGTCGTATATCCGGTAGGTGTTACTCTCTTCTTCTGATAGGTCAACCTGTCGGAATGGCTCCCATTCTTCTAAAGATTTTTTATTGGCATCTGCAGTCAATTCAATATTGGCTATTCCGTATTTACCGGCTTCGAAATCGTAAACTACCGAATCTATATAGGTATTGCTCACCACGATCATCGGCATTTCGGGATCTTCCATTGCATAATGTGAACTCGATTGCTTCGGGAACCAGTGGCCTTTAACTTTTTCGTATTGCTGTCTTATCTCAAATGCTGCCAAGTTGTGTTTACCCGAATTCTTCGCTTGAATGGTTACCAATGCCCAATCATCCGCATCGAGGCTCAGGCTGCCCTGCAGTAAATTTCCGCTCGCGTTCTTGCGCGGCTGAAAAGCGATGAGGTAAGCCTTGCCCTGAGGAGTGTCCAAGCTATCTTCGAGTTGAAATAAATACTTCGCTTCACTGTTCGGGCTGATCGGGTTCAAAAAATCGATGGCGATGAAAGTGAGGTAGGCCGAGTAGCTGGAAAAAGGTTGGAATGAATTCGATTGAAGCGAAAACATGGGATTTGAGAATCCCGACATCCGATTTGCCAGGACTTTTTCTTTGATTTTATTCGGCTGCTCGAAAGTGACCTCCGTAGCACTTTCCAGCATCATAAAATGTGCCTTGGCGAAATTGGTACTGTCCAGTTCTCGCTTTAATTCCTCGATGGATCGATCCATGTCAATGTAGGCTTTGTTGTAAGCCTGATAGCGAAATTGAGGCAACTGTTCAGGATCATTTTCCTTTCGGTTTTGGACTGCCTTTCGAATCATCTCATAAGCGGGATCTTCTTTTGCAACTATTGTTACGGTAGACAGATCCAAGGCGGCGCGGGTCATTTCTACATTCGGCTCTTCGATCAAATTCTGCAGTGTCAACGTCTTTTTCTCATAGCCGATGAGAGATAAGGTAAGGCTGTCCGATTTATTTGCTGAGGAGGGAATGCTCAATCTGTAATTTCCTTCTATATCACTTGTGGATTTTGCTTTCGCTGAAATAAGGTGAACGAAAGGAAGGCTTTCTTTTGATGCGGCGTCTGCAATTTTTCCTTTTATGACTACCTGCCCGAAAACGGCTGCAGGAATTAACGAAATGAGTAACAGTAAAATTTTTTTCATGTTCAATCTCTAAACACCTTCTAAAGCAAAACGACTTTTGGCAAATCTTCCTTTTCCCAAAGCTACTTTTCGCTTTTTCTCATCGAAAAGAATGGATTCTGCAATCCACAAGTTTTTTGACTCAAAACTTACTTTACCCACGGCAATCAGGCTACCCTTGGTTACCGGCCGCAACAGGTCGATGGAAAATGAAGTAGTCAAAACGAAAAAGTCTTCAACGATGGAGTTCACCGCAAAATAGGCCGCATCATCCAGCATCTTAAAATAGACCGACCCGTGCAAGGCTTCCATTTTGTGAAAGAAATCGGAATGAACGGGGTAGGTGAGCATCGCTTCTCTTTCGCTTACGCTTAGTTGCATGTTCTTGTAAGCAATGCGATTGATATTTGCCGTGTGATATACTTCTTCGAGTTTTTTGAAATGCGTTGAATTCATGAAGCCAAGATAAAACGCAGAAGGATGAATTCGACGATAAACTAAAACATTGCCGAAAGGCAGAAGAGATATGCCCTATTCTTGGTCGGATTGGAGTTTCGGATCGAGATGAAGCGTTATAAATTCCCGAAAAACGGCGGGCTCTCCATCCCTTAACCCGGACTTCCACGAGCGCAATTGGAGAAAGGCTTGTTCTACCATTTTTGCTGCTTCGGCATTTACTGACCGTGCTTCAGCCGCGCGAATGGCGCCGTCGCGTGTGATCCAAAATGATACGTCGACGGTCACGGCTTCATCATCATTCGCTTCGCTCAGCTTAACTTTTTTGCCGATTTCCTCTTTGAAGGCTTCCCATCCGTTTTGGGGTTGAGGTTCCACTTCAAACGGGTAAGACTTCATGCGCTTACCCGATTCATCGTAGTTCCATCCCGAAATCAAGGTGTCATTCCGGTAATAATCCTGACGCTTCATTTTTCCGTTCGAATGGAAAGAAATGATCGTACCGTGTTTGATTCCGTTTTTGTATTCAGCTTGATACCGGGTCTTACCACCTTCATAGTACTCAATGCATTTCCCGTCTTTGATTCCTTTGTCATAATCAGAATAGGTACACTGCCCTTTCAGATTTCGATCGAGGTAGTAAGCGGTTTCTATCGTGAGATCGGCCGTATCCGATTCCGTAAAAACGGAATATGTCTCCGCATCCATCCAAGTAAAAACGGGAAAGCCTTCCGGTGCAAAGAAAATGGTGTCTTGGGCTTTTGCCGAAAAAAGAAAAATCAAAAATAGAATGGAGGAAAGAAGTTTTTTCATGCGTTGTTTTTGGCTGTAGCAAATGTAGCACCGAAAATCTTAATCCGTAATCCGAATGAATGATAAAGCAATAAATCACATAACGCGATGCAGATATCCGATGAGCTCCATTCCCCATGCCACGCCCACGTGAATAATAACTCCGCCCCAAATATTGCGATGGTAGAGAGCAATGATTCCGAGAATGTACCCTCCGAAAATTGACGAAACAGCCTCGGTGAGGGGTTTGCCGAAGTGCAGCACGCAATAGCTCACCACCATGGGATATACGACGTAAGGTCCCAGATACTTGTGCATTCCCAAGATGAGAAAGCCCCGAAAAATCAGCTCCGTTGAGATAAAATCGATTCCGTAAAAGAACTCGTATAGCGCTACGATGCGCCATTCGGGAATGCTCAGAGATTTGGCGAAAGCTTCACCACCACTTTTCATATAACGCGGGTAGTATTCTTGCAAATCGCCGAAAAAGCCGCCGATAAAAATGAAAACCAAAGCGACGCCCAAAATTCCGAAATAGGGTTTTACGCGCAGATTTTTAAAGTTCAACCCGTAGAACTCTTTTTCATTTCGCGGCTCCAGGATAAGGTAGAGCAGGAGCAGGGGCAGTACGGCGCTGACCAGACTCTTGGCCGAAGAGATTATCTTGTAGAGGTAGAAAGCCTCTACGGGCTCCCAACGATCTCTGAAAAGTGCCCAGATAAACCAAGACCGATCGAAAGCTAAGACGGCAAAACCCAATACGAAATGCAACCAAAAACCCGGTTTCCGCATCCAATCCTTCTTCAGTCCAAACACGGCTAAAAGTACTACGGTGATGAGGTAGGGAATTCCTTCGTAAAGAAACATCCACAGGCCTTTGAGCCACGACCCCGTGTAGGAATCGATAACCGAATCTTCGAAGTCGTAGTAAAAATTGAAGGTGATTAAACCAATCAAGAGTAAGCTCATGGCAGTGAGAAACCCGAAATGACTGTACTCTCGGGTAAAGCGGATCAGCTCTTTGGCGATGGATTTCACGAGGGCAAATCTAATTTATTCGATCAGCTCACATTTCTGATTTTTATCTCCTGTCCACGAAATTCGAAATGCTCTCCGGATTTTTTGCCCAGCATGGCCTGACCGATTGGTGCCGCGGGAGAAACCACGAAGTAATCTTTTTCATCGTATCGGACTTTTCCCAAACCTATTGCGAGGAAGTAAACACCGTTTGAGGTTTCTACCAAACTTCCGCGGCGGACTTCAGCGAGCGTATCGGAATGAAGCTGTTTGATGGCATTGGCTTGTTCTTTCAATTCGGCAATTCGCTTTTCCAAGGTGTCGAGTTCTGTTTGTGCCATCGCTCGTCCTACGGCGTGCTTGTCGCCGGCGGTACTCTTCGATTCCGTGTTGCGCGATTCTTTCAGGTCAGCAGCCTGACTCGTTAAATCACTTATTTTCTCTTTGGATTTCGCCAAAAGAAATTGAATCAGTTGAGCTTTTATCGCTTTTGCCATTCAGCAAAGTTCAGTTTTGAGAAATGATTTTTGCAACTTTTTCGCGCAAAGCGGGAAGAACCTCTTCTTCAAACCAAGGATTTTTTCTCATCCAAATACCGTTGCGAGGCGAGGGGTGGGGTAGCGGAAAATACTCGGGGAGGTAATCCTCAAAATACCTCACCGTTTCCGTCAGGTTTTTCTTCATTTGAGAGCCCAGGTATTGCTTTTGTGAATACTGCCCGATGAGCAGTTTGAGATCCAGATTTTTTAAATAGCTAAAAAGTTGATCATGCCAAGTCGGTGCACATTCGGGTCGGGGCGGCAGGTCGCCGCCTTTCCCTTTTCCCGGATAGCAAAAACCCATCGGTGCTATGGCAAAGTGTTTTTCGTTGTAAAAAGTAGCCTCGTCCACACCCAGCCAAGCTCTCAGGTTTTTGCCGCTTTGATCCATAAAGGGAATGCCCGACTCATGAGCGATACGGCCCGGCGCCTGACTTACGATAGCAATCTTGCTATTTCGGCTTCCGCTCAAAATGGGTTTCGGACCCAGCGGCAGAAATGCAGCGCATAGTGTGCAACGACGTATTTCTCGGATGAGTTCAGACATGCATACAATAAAGGCAAAATCAGCGAAACTTATCAGTGTCTTGAAGTTTTCCAAACTTTTGTTAACGCATTAGTATAAGACCTTTTCTCCCGAATAAATTCCACTCATCCTAATCTTCACCCTTTTCTGTGTCCGTTTTGCATTTTTGAACCAAACAAACGAGCATGAAGACAACAAATTTATTTTTGATCGTTCTCGTTATGGGCATATTTGCCGCCTGTAATGAAACTCCAAAAGAATCTAAAGAAATGACAGCAGCAAACCGAGCGGACATTCCCGAGATACCGGTAGAAGATTTTTTCAAAAATCCTGAAATGGCCTCTTTCCAAATTTCGCCTGACGGGAAATTCTATTCTTATCGCGCTCCCTGGCAAAACAGGATGAACATTTTCGTGAAGGCGGTTGGTAGCGAGGAAGCAACCAGAATAACCGAGCAAACCGACCGTGATATCCAGGGCTATTTCTGGGCAAACGAGAACAGGCTCGTCTATTTGAAAGATGATAACGGAGATGAGAATTTTTATCTGGTTGCCGTGGATCCCGACGGGAGTGAGTTGAAACCTTTGACCAAAATTGAAGGGGTTCGCACTCAAATTATAGATGACTTGGAAGAGGATAAGGATCACATGATAGTGGGATTGAATAAGCGCAATCCGCAAGTATTCGATCCGTATAGACTTAATATTAATACGGGTGAGATGGAGATGATTATGGAGAATCCCGGAAACATTACGGGATGGATGACTGACCACGACGGAAAGTTGCGCGTGGCCATGACCAGTGATGGAGTAAACACTTCGCTTCTCTATCGCGATTCGGAAGACGAGCCCTTTGAGCCCGTTTTAACCACAAATTTTAAAGAAACGCTCAGCCCTGAGTTCTTCACATTTGACAATAAAAAGCTTTACGCAAGCAGTAATCTGAATCGAGATAAAACGGCCATTGTGGTTTTCGATCCAAATACCGGTAAGGAAGAAGAAGTCTTATACGAAGACCCGGAATTCGACGTGAGCGGATTGAATTACAGTCAAAAAGATAAAAAATTGACGGCCGTTTCTTACACAGGCATCAAGCATAAGTATCACTTCTTTGATGAAGAGATGAAATCCATTCACGATAAGTTGCAGAATGAATTTCCTGAAATGGAGATATACCTTGTTTCGAGCAATGATGATGAGGATAAATTTATCGTGAGAACATACGGTGATAAATCCCTGGGCGATTACCATCTCTACGATAAGAAATCGGGTGAACTGACGTACATCGGTGACCCGTCGCCATGGTTGGAAGAGAAATACATGGCCTCAATGATGCCGATCAAATACGAGAGTCGGGATGGACTGGCCATTCACGGGTATCTCACTTTGCCGGCAGGCTACACGATGGAAACAGCGAAAAACCTGCCCGTTGTCGTGAATCCTCACGGAGGACCGTGGGCTCGTGATAACTGGGGTTTCAATCCCGAAGTGCAATTTTTGGCCAACCGTGGCTACGCCGTTCTGCAAATGAACTTCCGAGGTTCCACCGGATTCGGCCGTGAGTTTTGGGAAGCTTCTTTTCGGGAATGGGGTAAGAAAATGCAGAATGATATCACCGATGGAGTGAATTGGTTGATTGAAAAAGGCATTGCAGATGAGGATCGCGTAGCCATTTACGGCGGAAGCTACGGCGGGTATGCAACTTTGGCCGGATTGGCTTTCACCCCCGATCTCTATGCTTGCGGAATAGACTATGTAGGTGTATCCAATCTTTTCACCTTTATGGGAACCATTCCTCCGTACTGGGAGCCTTACAAAAAGATGATGTTTGAAATGGTAGGAGACCCCGAAAGTGAAGAAGATTCATTACTGTTGCGTAGTGCTTCTCCCGTTTTTCACGCCGATAAAATCGTAGCACCACTCTTGGTAGCTCAGGGAGCCAAGGATCCCAGGGTGAATGTTGACGAAAGCGATCAAATGGTAGAAGCCATGAGAAAGCGAGGGGTAGAAGTAGAGTACTTGGTCAAGGAAAACGAAGGACACGGTTTTAGAAATGAGGAGAACAGATTTGAATTCTATCGGGCTATGGAGAAGTTTCTGTCGAATCATTTGGCGAATGTACCGGAGGAGGCAGAGGTTTAATTAAAAATCTTATGTCAGAGATCAGATAGGTACAACCATCTGATCTCTGATTTTTGACCTCGGATCTCCGGTCCCCCGGCGTCTGATCTTCCAAAGGTGATTCACGTCACAATCTGGGCGGCTTCATGTATATATCTTAGATTTTATTTTAATCCTATTTACATGAAGTCTCATTACGAAGTTCTAATCATAGGCGGTGGCACGGGAGGAATTATGACCGCAGCTCAACTTAAGCGAAAGCGTCCTGAAACAACGGTCGCTATAATAGAACCATCCGATAAACATGCATACCAACCCGCGTGGACTCTGGTGGGTGCCGGCACTTATGATTTTGACAAAACCATACGTCCGGAGGAACATCAAATTCCAAAAGGGGTGGATTGGATTAAAGACTATGCTACGACATTTGATGCTGATAACAATAAAGCAAGCACCAAGTCATCGGGAGATTTCACTTACGATTTTTTAGTTCTGACTCCCGGTATCCAAATGGATGTGGATGCGTTGCCGGGATTGAAGGATGCTTTGGGAAGAGGCGGGGTGTGCAGCAACTATACCGACCCCAATTATACTTGGGAAGTATTGAGGGAATTCAAAGGTGGCAACGCCATTTTTACGCAGCCCACTACTCCGATAAAATGCGGAGGTGCTCCTCAAAAAATCATGTATTTGGCAGAACACTACTTTCGGAAGAAGGGTATCCGAGACAAAACGAACGTAGTATTTGCCACACCCGGTTCGGTGATTTTCGGGGTGAAAGAATTTGCTAAAACGCTGAATAAAATCATCATTGAGCGCGATATCATATTCAAACCCTATTATGCCCCAACCAAGATCGATGCGGAGAAAAAAATCGTCTATTTCCACTACTCGGAACCGGGCGAAAATGCGTGCGTAATTACTGAGGACAATAAAATAAATGAAAAGCTGGAAGGCGATACACAAATAGCCGTTCCTTACGATATGCTTCATTTAGCTCCACCTCAGTCGGCTCCTGATTTCATAAAAGAATCACCGTTTTCATACAAAGAGGGACCGAGTAAAGGTTGGTTGAATGTAGACGTGAATACCCTGCAAAGTAATGTTTATCCGAATGTCTTTGGACTGGGAGATTCGGCGGCATTGCCTACGGCCAAAACGGGGGCCGCTATTCGAAAACAAGCACCGGTGGTAGTCGGAAATCTTATGTATATGATGAAGCACGCAAAAACCGGCGATTTCAGATACGAAGGTTACTCATCCTGCCCGTTGGTTACGGGGTATGGCAAAATGGTTTTAGCTGAGTTCAAATACGGAAATGTTCGGGACAGCGACCCTATCTTGAGCAAACTGGTTGACACTACAAAAGAACAGTACAGCATGTGGGTCCTTAAAAAATACGGCCTTCCTTATTTGTATTGGAATCGAATGATGAAAGGAAAAATGTAGAAGCGTCCGTTGCAACCTAAAGCATTTATTCTTAGCGAAGTTTGAGAGGATTTACATCTCGCCGCTTTTCCGGAGGGTTTCCGTAACGCATCAACTTAGTATATTGCCCTGCCGAACCTTCATTAGGAGAGATGAATATTAAAGGAATTCGAAATTTTCGTTGGTCAAATGCTTTCGGTATAGCTCTGGTCTATTTTTTATTGGGAATGATGTGGATATTCTTCAGTGATATCATTCTCTATCAGTTAGCTAAGTGGCTTGATTTTTCAACAACGACTACCTCTTTTATCGGAATGATAAAAGGGATGGGATATGTCACAGCCACTGCCATTCTCTTGTATTTTCTCGTTAGAAGAAGGCTTCGACTATTGACCAGAAATCGTGACGACTTTAAACGTTTTTTTCGTGATAGTCCCAACCCTATGTGGATATACGATTTGACATCGAAAAAAATTTTATTGGCCAATAACGCTGCAGTTGCTCAATATGGATACAGTGAGAAGGAATTTCGACACTTGGATTTGTATGCTCTGCGTCCGGAATCAGAGCACGAGAAACTACGTAAGAATTTATCTGAAACCTATCCGAAATTAGCAAGTAGCGGAATCTGGCTACATAAGAGAAAAGATGGTTCTACGTTTTTTGCTGAGATATTCTCAGGAAGAACGGAGTTTCAAGAAATGAACTGCCGCTTGGTAACGGCCATAGACGTCGACAAAAGCTACATTCTGCAAAAGGAAAGAAAGTTTATGCAAAAAGCGTTGGATAGTTCAGCGTCGGTTAGCAGACTTGATTCATGCGGGTACATTTTGGATGTTAATGATCGATTCTGCGCAACATACGGTTGGAACAAAGATGAATTGATCGGTCAACATATTTCTGTCATGAACTCAGGCGAACATGATGAAAAACTTTGGACGGAAATAACCGACAAACTATCGGGGGGACTCTCATGCAGATACGATCTCTCAAACAAGAATCGGAGCGGACAGAAAATTTGGATGGATACGGTTATTACCCCTATGCTCGACGATTTTAAAAAACCGTTTCAATACATCGCCATTCAGTACAACATAACTGAGCGTAAGCATCTTGAAGAAGCGAAGAGTCTCTTACTGACGGATTTTTCCAATTACTCTTTCCAAACATCTCATCAATTGCGGGGCCCGCTGTCTCGCCTACTCGGTTTGGTGGAACTTTACAAGCAGGATGATCACCGGGAATTCATCTTAGAGGAAATAGGAAAAACGGCTGCAGAAATTGACGAAGTAATCAGGAAAATGAATGCTGCACTCAATCGCAACTCGCAGGAATATGTGCGAAAGCGTTTTATGGAAGAATGATTTGCACCATCATTTTTATCCCGCGTAAATTGCAGGGATGAGGATCACTTTACTCAGAAAATTCAGATTCCGTTCAAAATTGAGCTATCCACTTTATTTGGCAGAGTAACTCGAAGTTTTGGTTCTTCCTCCATCGCTCGCTTAATGGCAAAAATGGCTTCGTCATTTCGTGCCCAGCTTCTTCGGGCAATACCATTGTTGACATCCCAATGCAGCATGCTCTTAAGTTTCTTCTCGCTCGAAGCGCTTCCATCCAGCAGCATTCCGAATCCACCATTCATCACTTCACCCCAACCTACGCCACCTCCGTTGTGAAGACTGACCCAAGTGGCACCGCGAAATGCATCACCCACAAAGTTCTGCACGGCCATATCGGCCGTAAATTGGGAACCGTCGTAGATATTGCTGGTTTCCCGATAAGGAGAATCGGTACCGGATACATCATGATGGTCTCTTCCGAGAATGACGGGACCGATTTCACCCAAGGCTATGGCTTCGTTGAATGCTTTGGCTATCTTGATACGACCCTCGGCATCGGCGTAAAGTATTCTAGCCTTCGAACCTACCACCAGTCTATTCTCACCTGCCGCTTTGATCCAGCGAATGTTGTCAGCCATTTGCTGCTGAATCTCTGCAGGGCTGCTTTCCATTATTTTCTCCAAAACCCGCGCCGCTATAGCATCGGTTTTTTCTAAATCAACATCTTTTCCTGAAGCGCATACCCAGCGGAAAGGTCCGAATCCATAATCGAAACACATCGGTCCCATTATGTCCTGTACGTAGGACGAGTACTTAAATGTCAGCTTATCGTCCGACAGGATGTCCGCACCGGCGCGACTCGCTTCCAGCAAAAAAGCATTTCCGTAATCGAAGAAATACGTCCCTTTCTCTGCGTGCTTATTGATAGCTGCAGCCTGTCGGCGAAGGCTTTCCTGAACTTGTAGTTTGAATTTTTCGGGATCCGATGCCATCAATGCGTTAGACTCCTCGTAGCTATGACCTACGGGGTAGTAACCGCCCGCCCATGGATTGTGTAATGATGTTTGGTCAGAGCCCAAGTCAATATAAATCCCGGCTTCATAAAATTGCTCCCAAACATCTACCGTATTTCCCAAGTAGGCGATGGAAACCACTTCTTTATTGGCTTTGGCTTCTTTCACTCTGTCGATTAAGTCCGACATGTCAGAAATAACCTCGTCTACCCATCCCTGCTCTTGTCTTTTATAGGCTGCCTTTGGATTTACTTCGGAAGTTACCGAGATGCACCCGGCAATGTTTCCCGCTTTTGGTTGGGCCCCGCTCATGCCACCCAGGCCGCTGGTTACGAATAGCTTTCCTTCAAGCCCTTCTCCGCTTTGAGAGATTTTTCGACCTGCGTTCAATACGGTAATAGTTGTGCCGTGGACGATTCCCTGAGGGCCGATATACATGTACGATCCTGCCGTCATCTGTCCGTATTGCGTCACCCCCAGTGCATTGAATTTTTCCCAATCATCCGGTTTGGAATAATTGGGAATCATCATTCCGTTGGTCACTACTACCCGAGGTGCATTTTTGTTTGAGGGGAATAAGCCCATGGGATGCCCGCTGTACATCACCAAGGTTTGCTCGTCGGTCATTTCCGAAAGGTATTTCATGGTGAGCAGGTATTGTGCCCAATTTTGAAATACGGCTCCGTTGCCTCCATACGTTATAAGTTCGTGCGGATGTTGTGCCACATTCGGATCCAGGTTGTTCTGGATCATCAGCATAATGGCAGCAGCTTGCTTTGACTTGGCAGGATACTCGGTAATCGGTCTGGCATACATGGAGTAGAGAGGTCGAAATCGATACATATAAATTCGGCCGTAATCATTTAGCTCCTGCATAAACTCCGGCGCCAGAATGGAATGAAACTTCGGAGAGAAATATCGAAGGGCATTTTCTAAAGCCAGTTTCTTTTCCGGAGCAGTGAGAATCTCTTTTCGTTTAGGTGCGTGATTTACCTCCTCATCGTAAGGTCTTACATCGGGCAAGTATTCCGGGATGCCCTCAATTATTTGTTCCTTAAATGCTTTTGTGCGTTCTCGTACAAACGTTTCCATAAGTGAATATTATTTGAATCGTCCCTTTTTGCGATCGAAACCGTACGGGCAATGCTTACAGCCATTTTGACAACAGTAACCTCTTTTTAGCAAATACTTTGCAGTGAAAACGATATACCCTTCCTTACTCAGATAATAATCGTCTTTTTCCAATTCTCTCCTGCTGCCAAAATCACCAAAACCCGAAGACATAGTGGCAAATTTCGGGAATTTTTAGTTAGTGTTTTTTACATTCTGTCAGAGCAGAATTCAACAACAAATTATTTGGGCTACTTTCGTGCTTCGATATAGAATGAGAATAGCGATAAACACTCGATTGCTTATAAACGGCAGCCTTGACGGCATCGGATGGTTTACATTCGAATCCGTCAGACGAATAGTAAAAACTCACCCTGAAGTTGATTTTTATCTAATTTTTGATCGCGAGCCACATGCTGATTTTCTATTTGCTGAGAATGTGACTCCCGTAGTTCTTTTTCCGCAGGCAAGACATCCCGTCTTGTATGTGATGTTTTTTGAATTGGCGCTCCCCGCCGCACTTAAAAAGATAAAGCCTGACCTCTTCGTATCCTGCGATGGCTACATGTCTTTGAGAACTAAAGTGCCCACCCTGAATGTAATTCACGACTTAAATTTTGAGGAATATCCGAAGCATCTTCCTCCGCTGCTGAGTAAATATTATCGATATTTCTTCCCAAAATTTGCCAGGCGAGCAAGGCGTTTGGCAACCGTATCGGAGTTTTCAAAAAAGGATATTTCCAAACGCTACGGTGTGCCCGAAGCTAAGATTGATGTGGTTTACAATGGGGTTAATGAAGTGTTCAAACCCATGGGTGAAGCTTTCATTGACGAAATAAGATCGCGCTATTCTGAAGGGAAACCTTATTTTTTGTTTGTGGGAAGTATTCATCCCAGAAAAAACTTGTTGAATCAATTGTTGGCGTTTTTCGAATTTCGAAAGCAAACGAATTTTCAGTTTAAGTTTTTGATCATCGGAGCAGAATTCTACGGCGGGAAGGACTTAAAAGAAAAAATTGCTGATTCTCCATACGTAGGTGATGCAATTTTTTTGGGCAGACAGAGTGCCGAGGAACTGCGATTTCTTTATGCTTCGGCTTTTGCCTTGATGTATGTAAGTTATTTTGAAGGCTTTGGTATACCGCTTTTAGAAGCCATGCGATCGGGCGTGCCGGCCATTACATCCGTTACTACCTCTATGCCCGAAGTGGGCGGAGAGGCGGCTTTATATGCTGATCCTGATTCTCCGATTGAAATAGCCGCAAGAATGAAGCAATTGGCACAAGATGAAGAGCTGCGAGCAAATTTAATTTCAGCAGGTTTGAAGCGATCAGAAAAATTTTCGTGGGACAAAACTTCTGAAGACTTATGGGCAAGCATTCAGCGGTCAATCACGCATGAAGACCGCGTTGATTCCCGTTCGGAATGATATCGGCATCATGTCGGTAAAGGCATCAAAAACTTTTCCCTTTCCCGTAAAGCGAGTGAAATAATTCTTCGTTTCGTATTCCACCAATTTCAATCCGGCTTCCAGACCCATATCACGCAATTCGTGTATGGTATATTCTCGAAAATGACCGGGATTGTGTTTGTCCAAGCGAATTAATTCATAGGGATTTTTACCGAAAATAAGAGCGAGGCGCTTCTCGAGAGCTACCGCATTCGGAGTTCCGACTATAAACTTGCCCTTTTGTTTGAGAAAGCTCTTAACGAAAGAAAAAATATGTACCGGGCTGGTGTGCAAATGCTCGAGGACTTCACCCATCACCACCAAATCCATTTTTTCGGGTTTTACCCATTTATTTTTGTCTTCCGTCAGGTTCAAGTCAAATTGGGTGAAACGCTCTTTGTCGATCTTAATAAATTCAGGAAAATGGCCTCCACGACTTTCAGGATGCGCAAAGCCCATGGTGTATATTTCTGCTTTCGGCAAGTTTTTCGAAAGGACGTCTGTAAAAAAGCTCGGTCCGATATCCATGATCTTCATGCCTTCACCAGATTTGTTTTCACATCCGTCCAGAATGAATCGAATGAGATAAGCAAATCGCTTTGCATGTATGGTAATGTATTCCTTCGACTCGGAATCGGAGACCAGGGGTAAATAATACTCTAAAATTTCAGCGGTGGTGCGCATTTTTTCTTAAAGGGTGCAAAGATAATTTTTTTGTAACGTTGCAGGTCTTGACAGGGTGTAATGCAAAGAAAGTTTCTTTCCAGTCTGGGACTCATACTCCTGCTGAATTTAATCGTAAAACCGTTTTATCTGCTCGGCATTGACGCCGAAGTACAGATTCGTGTAGGTAAAGAAGCTTATGGTCTCTATTTCGGATTACTGAATCTCAGTTTTATCCTGAATATGTTCATAGATCTTGGGATCAATAATTTTAACAATCGAAATATTGCCCAGAATGTTCAACTGGTTTCAAAGCACTTCACCAAGCTTTTCACGATAAAGGCTTATCTCGCACTGGGCTACGCCGTGCTGACTTTGGCTTTGGGATTAATTTTGGGCTACGGAAAAGAGTCTTTTGAGATTCTTGCTCTGCTTACCATTAATCAGGTTTTGGTATCCTTCATTCTTTTCGGAAGGTCTAATTTGGCGGCGCTACACTTTTTTACGAAGGATAGTATCGTCTCCGTGTTGGATCGAGCTTTGCTCATTGGCTTTTGTTCCATCATTCTATTTACCAATGTCACTGATAAGGAATTTAAGATAGAATGGTTTGTCTATTTACAAACCATAGCCTATCTCATCACGCTGGTTATCTCTTTTTTCTTGTTAAGAGGAAAGATCGGCAAACTAAAATTCAAGTTTGATAAGTTGTTTGCCATTCAAATCTTCAGAAAGAGTATTCCTTACGCCACATTTACTCTGATTGCGGGACTATACAACAGGCTGGATGGTATAATGCTGGAAAAGATCGGTCCGAACGGGAGCTTCTCGGCGGGCGAATACGCACAGGGTTTTCGGTTTTTTGAAGCAGCATCCATGTTTGCCTATCTTTTTGCGGTTTTACTTCTACCCATTTTTTCTCGAATGCTCAAGGAGGGTTCACCTTTAAAACCTATGGTTGAAACTGCCGCTCGTTTACTCTTGGGGAGTGCCTTAGCGGTAGCCATACTTTTCTTCTTTCATGGAGATTTCATCCTCGAATGGCGATACGATGATGTGACGGAAAGTTCAGCATTGGCATTTTCTGCCTTGATGGTCGGATTTATCGGTGTGGGCATGTTCTATGTGTATGGAACGCTGATGACGGCAGACGAAGACTTGAAGAAATTAAATTATATTTCTATCGGTGGATTGATTTTGAACTTACTGCTGAATTTTTACTTGATTCCGATTTACGGCGCCTTCGGAGCGGCTATAGCTACCATGTTTACTCAGCTTTTCGCAGGAACTGCCCAAATGATAAGTGTCGTGCATCGCTTCAAATTCGGAATTAACTTCAGATTGCTTTTACAATTTACTCTCTACGCAATACTGGCTATAGGTTCAAACTACCTGTTCGGTATTTATTTTAGGGACAACTCACTTTTTAATTTCCTCTTTTCAGCTTTAGCAGGAGCGCTATTATTAGCCCTAACAGGTCTATTCTCAGTCCATAAATTCATTAGACTTTTAAAAAGCCGAGAATAATTTTAGCAAGACCTAATATTGCTACTTTTGTGCCGTTTATTTCCCAAATAATTTAAGGATGGATTCGAAGAGTTTTGACTTTAAATGGTTAATTGGAGTCATCAGAACCAATTTGAAGCTGTTTATAATAGTAGGTGTTTTAGCAGCAATAGCAGGTGTAGTAATTTCCATGCCGGCTTTCATGAAACCTAAATACAAAAGTACGGCCATTGCATATCCGACCAACATTGCCGTTTATTCGGATGAATCAGAAACAGAACAGTTGCTTCAGTATTTTGAAGCGTCGTCGGTGAGAGATTCGATTATAGATCAGTTTAATTTATATGATGTATATGAAATAGACGAGGATGCCGAAAGTTCCAGATTTTACTTATTAGAGGAATATAAAGACAATGTCAGGGTGTCTAAGACGAAGTATGAATCCGTTCTTTTAGAAGTCACCGCCACAGACCCCCAATTGGCTAAAGATATGGCTGATGCCGTTTTGCATCAAGTAAATCGCGCCTATTACAGAAATATTCATGAACGTGCAGATCAATATGCAGAAGCTTTTGAAAAGCAACTGAAATACCAGAGATCAGTACTGGATAGTATTGAGTCATTGATATCCGATATAAGTACCGAGAATGCAGTACTTGATTATGGTAGTCAGACACGAGAATTAGTCAGAGGTTATGTGGATGCTCTTTCCAGGAATGGTACTGCGGGTGTAAATCAGGACTTGAAAGATATGCTTACCAGAACTCAGGAAAAAGGAAGTTTGGTAAGGATGCTTCAGAACATCAGTTACATGGGGGCTCAACAATATGACTACCTTTCCAAGCAATACTTGGATCAAAAGGTGGTCGCAGAAGGAAATTTGAGGTATATGGATATTATCGTTGAGCCGGAAGTGGCCGATAAAAAATTCTGGCCCGTACGTTGGCTTATTTTAGTTATTACGGTCGTTTCAGCATTGTTATTCACCTTGGTGATTGTATTGTTATTCAAGCAGTCTTAGTAAGTTGCACAACTCCTTAAAAATAGGAACCCGACAAAAGGTATTGATCGGTGTGGTCGCAATCCTTTTTGTCTTGGCCAATACCGTTGCATTATTCAAGGAATTTTATCTCTTTGCAGCTCTTCCTCTTGCCATAATTTTGGGATACCTGGTTTTTTATAACACCAAGTTTCTCTTGCTATTTATCGTTTTTGCGACACCGCTATCTTTCAATTTTGAAGATCTGGGTGCATTCGGAGGCATCGGCTTCTATTTCCCTACCGAACCGCTTCTTTTTGCCCTCATGCTCCTGTACATTTTACGTGTAATCGGAGGATACAGAGAGAAGTCTGAGTTTTTGCTACATCCGTTGAGCCTTGCCATTCTCTTCAACTTGTTTTGGCTAGCCATTACGGTAGTTACTTCCGTCGACTTTATAGTTTCATTGAAGTTTTTTGTCGCTCGCATGTGGTTTGTTTTAGTCATGTATTTTATGATTAATTCGTTCTTCCAAGAGCGCAAGACAATCGGTAAGTTTTTTCGGGTTTTGATATACAGTATGACAATCGTCATTTCGTATACGCTAACCGTTCATGCTTCTCACGGTTTTTCTGAGGAAGCAGGTCACTGGGTAATGGCACCTTTTTTTAAAGATCATACTTCTTACGGAGCCCTCATTGCGCTATTGTTTCCCATGGTAATTTTTCATTTGTACCGAGCTAAATCCCTTAGTCCGAATCAATTGTTTTGGCTGATCTTGGGAGTGGTTTTCACCGCGGGTTTAATAATGTCTTATACGAGAGCAGCTTGGGTTAGTCTGGTGGGAGCATTGGGAGTTTATCTTCTAATAAAATTTCGCATTGATTTTAAACTTGTTCTGGTTAGCTTACTCATTCTCGCAGGAGCTTTCTTTACCTTTCAAGTTGAGATCATCCACCAATTGGAAAAAAACAGACAAGATTCGTCCGACAGCTTTGCCGAACACGTTCAATCCATTACCAATATAAGCAGTGACGCTTCCAATTTGGAAAGATTGAACCGCTGGAATAGCGCTTGGCGAATGTTTTTAGACAAACCATTCTTCGGGCATGGTCCGGGCACTTACATGTTTGAGTATGCCAAATACCAAAAGAGCTCTGATAAGACAATTATTTCCACCAATCAGGGAGACGGAGGAAATGCTCACAGCGAGTTTCTCGGCCCCCTTTCTGAATCAGGTATTCTAGGCGCTCTCACCATCATTATTGTCATGATTGTAAGTTTGTATACGGGCATCAAGCTCTATTATCAAATGGACCATGACCCATATCTGAAGGGTTTGGTTATGTGCATAGTCTTGGGATTGACCACCTACTTCTTACACGGTATTCTCAACAACTTTCTCGATACGGATAAAGCTTCCATTCCCGTTTGGGGAAGCATGAGTGCCTTAGTGGCCATTTCCATTTATCATCGGAAAAGATCACTTAAAACGGCAACAGAGTAGGGCCGTATCGTCAAAATAAGGCATATCACCTCGATGCATATCCATAGCATGCACGATGTGTGATATGACATCGTCCGCCTTTTCGAAATAAGGCATTTTCTCCAGAATCATTTCGCAAAGACGTTCGCTACCGAATTCTACGTTTTCCGAATTTTCCAGTTCCAAAACACCATCAGTACTCAGAACCAATAAGGAATTGCGAGAGAGTTTCAATTGACCTTTGTTGACAAACGGCAGCTCTTCCAGCATGCCGATTCCTACGGTACCTTCTTCGAGAAATTCCGCTTTGCCTCCTGAAATCACGAAAGGCGGATTGTGCCCGGCATTAATGTAGTGCAACATTCGAGTGGGACAGTGAAAGTATCCGAGGAATACCGTGACAAATCGATCCCCGCGAGATACCTCATTCACTTTCTTGTTCAATTGTTCCACCAAACTTTCCAAGGTCCAATTGGTATGCTCGATCAATGCTTTCAAATGCGCTTGAATCGTGGCCATCAAGAAGGCTGCACTCACTCCTTTTCCGGAAACATCGGCCATGCAGAAAAAAGCCTCCTCATTACCCAGTGGAATAAAATCACAAAAATCGCCGCCCACCGCCTGATGTGGTTGGTAATATGTGGCTACATCAAATAATGGATAGTCCTGACTGCCACTGCCTACCATCAAAGCCTGCATTTCAGCCGCCAGCTTGAGCTCCGTGTCAATGCGCTCCTGCTTCAGCGATCGCTTAAAAAGAGCTTTGTTTTCAATGGTTACTGCTACTATGTTTGTCAGGGTTTGAATAAACGTACGATGCTTGATCGACGGGCTCATCCGAATTTCGTTCTCATCAATGTCACCGATCAATACGTAGCACAACGGTTTTTCGTCGTGAAAAACGGGAATGAGAAAATCAAAATTTCTTAATTTTTCACTGTCCTGATCACGCAGATAAACTACTTCATTTCTATTGCTGATGCTTTGAAACAGGGCAATATCGTCGCTGTAATCTTCTTCAACACCGTATTGCAGAGCGCAGCTCCATATGTTTTCAATTTGCATAAAGAGTACCAAGCGACGAATTTGCAAATCATGCTCTACCGTTTGGCGGTATTGCTCCAGCAGCTCTTTCGTGCTCTTGTTACTGTTTATGGCATTGGTGGTTTGAAGCAGGATTTCGAGTTTGGAACTCAATCGGTTGATTCGATCCTTGTTCTTTTGAATCCTGGCCTCGTAGTTGCTGATGCGTTGTTCCCACTTGTCCTGATGGCCGGCAATCTCTTTATTCTTTGATTTATCCGTCAATCTTCAGCTTTTTCAATTCATCTAAGATATAGGGAATTTTTCGAGTGTTGGCGAGGTCTTTAAGTTTTTCTCTGGATTCGGCTACGGGGCTGCCGAAATAGGTTTTTCCTCCGTCCAATCCTTTGGAAACTCCGGTTTGAGCTAAGACTACCGCGCCTTTTCCGATTGTTATATCACTCCTCACGCCTACTTGTCCCCAAAGTGTTACTCCGTCTTCTATCGTCACACAGCCGGCTATTCCCACCTGTGCCGCTATCAAACACATTTTACCGATTACCGTGTCGTGACCCACGTGAACCGAATTATCGATTTTGGATCCTTCTCCGATTATGGTTGCGCCCGTTACCCCTTTATCGATCGTGCAGCCACATCCGATTTCAACATCGTTTTCAATGATCACCATCCCGCAGCTATGCATTTTATTAAAGCGCTCATCCTTCTTATAATAGAAAGCGTGGCCACCAATAACCGTGTTGGCATGAATCTCTACATTAGCGCCTATTTCGGCATTGTCATAGATCACCACATTAGGGTGGATAATGGAGTTGGCTCCGATTTTTACACGTTGTCCTAAAACCACTCCCGGAGCTATTTGAGCTGATGGGTGAATTTCGGGTTCCGGATCTTTCCAATTCTGTTCGGGCATAAAATGCTTGTTCAGCTTATTGAAAATATCGAATGGTCGGCTGTGAAGCAGAAGTGCTTTGCCGGCAGGTGCTTCCACTTCTTTATCAATAATTATGGTCGTAGCTGCGCTGTTCAATGCTTTGCCATAGTATTTGGGATGATCCACAAAAACGATGTCGCCCGGCTCTACAACATGAATTTCGTTGATGCCCGTAATGGTGTGATTTTCGGGACCAATAAATTGACAGTCGGCCAGATCGGCCATTTCTTTTAGTGAATAAGTACGTGGTAATTTCATTTTGCTGAGTGGATTGAACTGCGAAGATAACCTCCTTTTCAGTTTCCTTAACAATTCCGCTCGGTTGCCTTTCCCTCCTGAGGGTAATGAAAGTGTATATTTGTGGCCAATTCAAAAATTTTAATGAGACATTTACTCGGACTAGCATTCATATTGCTCTCTTTTCAAGTCATTTCGCAGGATACCTACTGGCAGCAAGAGGCGGATTACGAAATCAAAGTCGATTTTGATGATGCCACCCATCGCTATGATGGTGTTTTAGAATTGACCTACCGCAATAATTCTCCCGATACTTTATTCAAAGCTTATTTTCATCTCTACTACAACGCGTTTCAGCCGGGTAGTATGATGGATGTGCGCTCCCGAACCATCGAGGATCCCGATCCAAGGGTGGCGGATCGAATTGCGAAATTGTCGGAAGACGAAATAGGCTACATGCGCATTTCATCGCTTGAGCAAAATGGTACACCTGCGAAATTCAGCGAAAGCGGAACCATTCTGGAGGTAGAATTGGCCAACCCTATCCTTCCGGGAAAGAAGGCAAAATTCGATATGACTTTTCAAGGTCAGGTGCCTACACAGATTCGTCGTTCGGGAAGATTGAATAAGGAAGGGGTGGCTTACAGCATGTCTCAATGGTACCCGAAGATCAGCGAATACGATGAAATGGGATGGCACGCCGATCCTTACATCGCTCGCGAGTTTCATGGAGTATGGGGAAGTTTTGATGTAAAAATCACTATCGACAGTGCTTATACGTTGGGCGGCACCGGCATTTTGGAAAATTCGCAGGAGATTGGTCACGGTTATCAAAATCCCGACAAAAAGTTAAAACTACAGGAGGGGCCGAAGTACACATGGCATTTTACTGCTGAGAAAGTTCATGACTTTGTTTGGGCCGCAGACAAAGAGTATGCGCACGAAAGACAACTTCTGAAAGATGGAACGGTTATTCATTACCTGTATAAGGACACTGAAGATTTGCGAAAGAATTGGGGCAAACTTCCGGAGTATGTCGCTCCGATGTTTGAGTACGCCAATGAGAATTTTGGTAAATATCCGTATCCGCAATACTCCATCATTCAAGGTGGCGATGGAGGGATGGAATACGCAATGGCGACTTTGATTACGGGGCAACGAAAATTCAGTAGTCTCATCGGAGTGACCGTTCACGAGGTGATGCACTCATGGTACCAGATGCTGTTGGCTACCAATGAGGGAATGTATCCGTGGATGGATGAAGGTTTTACGTCTTTTGCTTCGAGCAAAGTCATGAGCCACCTCTTCAATCCGGATGAGGATTCCCGTCGCGGGCGCTACTACGATTCGTACATCAGTTTAGCTACCAGCGGAAAGGAAGAACCGATGTCGAAGATGGCCGATCACTACAATACGAACTACGCCTACGGCGCTGCATCCTATTCAAAGGGCGCAGTGTTTATAGCCCAATTGGGTTATATTTTAGGACAAGAAAATCTGGAAAAAGGCATTTTGCGTTATTTCGAAGAGTGGAGTTTCAAGCATCCGAGCCCGAATGATTTTGTGCACGTAATGGAAAAGGTAAGCGGAATTGAACTCAAGTGGTACCTGAACTACATGCTGAATACGACTGAAGTGATTGATTACGGAGTATCGAATGTTGAAGCAAAGGGCGATCGCACGGCCATAACGTTGGAGCGAATCGGCAACTTCCCGATGCCGGTCGACCTTAGTGTTACTTACAAAGATGGCACGCAGGAAATGATCAACATCCCGCTAAGGATGATGCGAGGTTCGAAGCCATCACCCGACGACGGCGAGTTTTCCGTAGCAGCAGATTGGCCTTGGACGCATCCGGAATACGTGATAACCGTAGGGGCCGAAAAGGATCAGATCGAACGCATCGAAATAGACTCCTCTAAACGAATGGCCGACGTAAACCCTGAAAATAATATTTGGAACCCGACTGAAGAGTCTGACGAAAACTTTTCAAACTGATGATGAGAATGAAACTCCCTCTATTTGCTGTTGCTGCCCTGATGTTTTCTTGTGAAGCAATTGATACGACTAGTTCAACGGACAAAGAAATACCTGAAACGATGGAAACAAAGTACGCTGAAGACACGCATAGTTTTTCAAAACCCAATGAGGTGGCCGTAAAGCACCTCGATCTTGATTTAGCTGTAGACTTCGACAAACGCATTATTTCGGGAACCGTCGTTTACGACCTGCAACGAAATACCAAAGACAATTTGATTCTGGACAGTGATGGTCTGACCATTTCCGAAGTACGCGATGATTCATCGGGAAAGGTGCTGGAGCATAAGTTGATTGAAGGAAATCAAAATGGTGACAAACTCGTCATTGAGCTCAACGAAGAAACCGAGAGAGTAAAGCTTCACTATTCAACTTCACCCGATGCCAAGGCGCTTCTCTGGATGGATCCCGAACAAACCAATGACGGAAAAGCGCCTTTCCTTTTCACGCAAGGTCAAGCCATCCTCACTCGTTCGTGGATTCCCTTGCAGGATTCACCCGCTATCAGAATAACTTACGACGCGAAGGTGTCCGTACCCGAAGGGATGATGGCCGTAATGAGCGCCGAGAATCCAACTGAGAAAAACGAAACGGGAGTTTATTCATTCAAAATGGATAAGCCTATTCCGCCGTACTTGATGGCCTTGGCGGTTGGCGATCTGGCGTTCGAATCGCTCGGCGAGCACACCGGTGTTTACGCCGAGCCGGGTATGCTCGATGAAGCTGCTTATGAGTTTGCCGATATGGAAAAGATGCTATTGGCTGCCGAAGAGCTCTACGGACCTTACAGTTGGGATCGATACGATGTTCTGGTTCTCCCACCCGGTTTCCCTTTCGGCGGAATGGAAAACCCGAAGCTTACCTTCGCTACTCCGACGATTATCGCAGGAGATCGATCGCTTACTTCGCTCATTGCTCATGAACTTGCGCATAGCTGGAGCGGAAATTTGGTGACCAATGCCACGTGGAATGATTTCTGGCTCAACGAAGGCTTCACGGTTTACTTTGAAAAGCGCATCATGGAAGCCGTGTATGGCGAAAGCTATGCGAATATGCTGAATGAGCTCGGTTATCAGGATTTGCGACACACGCTTACGGAGCTTGGAGAGGAAAGTGAAGATACCCACCTGAAGCTCAATTTGGAAGGGCGAAATCCCGATGACGGGATGACCGATATCGCCTACGAGAAAGGCTATCTCTTCTTGAGATGGCTCGAATCACTCGTCGGACGAGAACGCTTTGATGCCTTCTTGAAAAATTACTTTGAGGAAAACGCATTTCAGACAATGACGACCGAATCGTTTATCGAATACCTCAATACCAATTTGCTAAGCGAGTTGGAAGAAAAGCCTGATCTGGACAAATGGATTTATTCTCCCGGTTTACCTGAAGATCATCCCGTTCCATCCTCCGAGCGATTTGATGCGGTAGATAGCTCTCGCATTGCATGGCTTGATGGAGCTAAAAAAGTATCCGAATTGGAGACCGCCGACTGGACAACTCACGAGTGGCTATACTTTTTGCGAGCCATTCCTGAAAATGTAGGCAAAGACCGTTTGGTACAATTGGATAAAGAATTTGATCTCACTAACACCAAGAATAGCGAGATTGCCGCGGTTTGGTTTGAGAAGGCCATAGAAAACGACTACCGCAAAGCTTTTCCTCAATTGGAAGCATTCCTGATAAAGGTTGGAAGAAGGAAATTTTTGAAACCCCTGTACGCGGAACTGGCTAAAACTCCCGAACACAAGGCTTGGGCCAAAGAGGTTTATGCAAAGGCCAGAGGAAATTACCACGCGGTGTCAGTCAATACGATAGATGAAATCCTGGACTGGCAAGAGAGTTAATAACCGGTAGCAGTTCATTCCTTTCTTCATTTTGGTTGAATTTTTATCGCAGCGTTTTTCTATCTTACCTGCCGTAAAACCTGAATGATGAAATTGAATAGTCTTTTTGCATCCGTTGCCCTTAGCGGAGTTTTGATCTGTTTAACTTTTTGCGAAGCTAAGGCCCAAAATTTTGGGGTTGGAATCTCACCCGAGTATTCTTACCGCAATTTGGTGAAAACCGACTTCGTCCCGGGGATAGATGAATTCATCGATGAGAATAATGAATTGAGCGAATCGATAATTGGTTATACGGCTGAAGTATTTTGGATTAAACCTTTTGCCAGAAAGATGTATTTCGAAACGGGGGTAAGCCTTTCTCGAGATGGTTACAATTCGTTTATGAAAGACTTGAGCTATGAAGCCTTGGTTTTATCCGGTCTGCTGAATTCTGACGATCCGGGTTTTGCAACGACTGAAGAAATTGAAACCCAAAATCGTTTTACATCCGTAGGAATTCCATTGAGATTGGCCTATGTTTCCAATGGTGATGGATTGAGGTTTACCTGGTCTGTCGGCCTTACGCCGGAATATCTCTTGGAGACGAATTCGACACGTATCTATCGATTCGAGTCGGGTGTTGAAGAATCCTTCGACAATGATTTTGAAACGGCTCCGGCCGATTTTAATCTCACCGCATCCGTAAGTGCCGGTGTGGAGATTCCCATCGATCGTTTCTCTGCAGTTAGAATAGAGCCGATAGTGCGTTATGCTACCTTTCCAACCTTTGACTTCAGTGCCTACGAAGTGAACTTATTCTCCTACGGTTTAAGTTTGAAGTATTTTTTCAAACTTGACCTTCCGTACTAACGGTGTTGAAATTCTTTACCGGATTGGCGTACATGTTTAGCAAAAAGTAGCGATCCTCTTCAGTAGTCAGCCCCATACTTTTCAGTTGATCTTCCATTCTGGAAATGAATGCGGCTTTCTGCTCGTCAGTATAATGTGTTGGGGTCGTTTCGCCTTCCAGCAGGTCGAAGGCTATATGATTCGTTGGCCAAAGCTTATATTGACCGTATACCCGACGGTCAATCATCTCACCCAATTCTTTGAGCTTATCATTGGGGCTTTCAAAATCTTTTAGGCAACTTAACTCATCTCTCAATGGTTTGCCAATGCTCAGGTGAACTCGACCTTTATAACCCGTCAAGCCAGTAAGGATGCTGTGGTAATCCTCACCCGGTTTTTTGGTGTATTTTTCTTCTCGTGACAGCGCTTTCAGTTCAGGGATTTTCAAGACATCACAAGGATCGTATTCGTAAGAAATGGCCACGGGAGTAATGTTCAAATCCCGAAAACACTGCCTCAGTGGTTTTTCGCAATTTATGCTCAACATTTTGAGCAGTCCGGGTTGGGTTTTATCAATCCCGTCTTTGGTGCGTCCTTCTCGCTGGGCGATCCACACACTCTCACTACGCTTCGTAATCGAATGGTAGATGTAATTCGAGAGATTGACGGAATTTTCATAAAACTCTCGCGCCCCGGTATTTCGCTTTACGGTAAAATTCTTGTTGAGCTTGGTCAGATCGCGAACAAGCTCTTCTTCCAACAGATTACTTCCAATAGCGGTCTCGAATGTACCGAGACCGGCCTCATAAAGAAGAATATTCAGGATGGCTGAGTCGAGAATGATATCCCGATGATTGGAAATAAAGAGGTGCGCACCTTCCCGCTGAATATTTTCCAAACCACTTACCGTAATGTTATCGGTGGTTTCGTTTACCAACTTACGCATAGCGGGATAGGCCACCTTGGCTTGAAAATCGGCAATGCTACTTACGGATTTGACTCGAGCTTGAATAGGCTCAAGAGGTTCATCCGGATAAACATACCGCAGCAGGTTCTCGAAGCTCTTATCTTTCAAGATCCGGGAAATTACCTTTGGTACCTCCTCATCTCGATAAGGGCGTATGTCCTCAAATTGACCGTCTGCTATCATGGTTGATTCTGGGACTGCGAAAGTAAGTATTCTAGGATTAAGGTTACTTTCTCAAATACGAAACCTCGGTAATTTGCGAAAACTTAACTTTGACCGATGGAAAACGGATTCAAAAAGCTCAAGGTCACTCGGCAGTTCACTGATGCCTTGAATAATATGGGAATAACCGAGCCTACTGAAATTCAGGAGAAGGCCATACCGCCCTCGCTTTCCGGGCAAGACGTTTTGGGTATCGCCCAGACGGGTAGCGGGAAAACCCTCGCATTTTTGCTTCCCTTGGTCATGAAAATCAAGCAAGCAGGAGATGGTCGGCCACAAGCGTTGATTATGGCTCCCGCCAAAGAATTGGCCCTGCAAATTTTCGATGTACTCGTTTCCCTTACGGTAAATACGAATATTCGAAGTGTCTGTCTTTACGGTGGCGTGGGAAAGACGGCTCAAGCAAAAGCATTGGAAGAAGGATGCGAGATCATAGTGGCTACACCCGGGCGCTTTCTCGATTTGTACAGTTATGGTCACGTAGAGCTGAAAACCGTGCGCACACTTATTCTCGATGAGGCTGATCGATTGATGGAAATGGGATTTTTGCGCCAACTCAAATCGCTTCTGGAAGTGATTCCCGTGAAAAGGCAGAACCTTTTGTTTTCAGCGACTTTCCCCGAAAGGGTGAAATACATGGCCGATGAGTTTCTCGAATTTCCCACTCGAGTGGAAGGAAGCCTCAAGGAGAAACCCGTAGAAAAACTCGACCAGCGATGGATGCGGGTAGAGAACTTTCGATCAAAGCTGAATCTGCTCCTTTACCTTTTTCAAAAAGAAGAGTGGAGTAGGGTCATCGTGTTCTGTCGTACCAAGGATTCTGCTACACGTGTTTCAGCTTTTCTTTCCCGTAAAGAAATAGGCGATGTGCGCGTACTCCATGCCAATAAGGCTCAGAATACACGTATCAATGCCATGGAAGATTTCCGAAAAGGGGAAGTCAGGGTTTTGGTCACCACCGATGTTACTTCTCGCGGAATCGATGTGTCGGATGTAAGTCATGTGGTGAATTTTGAAGTACCGAAAGTTCCCGAGGACTACCTCCACCGTGTCGGACGTACCGCCAGAATACATAAAGAGGGAATGGCGCTGACACTTGCCAATAAAGCCGAAGAGTTTTTGATTAAAAAGATCGAAAAGTTCTTGGGTGAGGTTATTCCGCTTGAATCTTGGCCTGAAGCCGTAGAAGTGGGAGAGGAGCTGCCCGGCGAAGCCAAAGAAATAGCGCGCGAACTGGATGGCTACAAACAGAAGGCAGATCCGAATTTTAAAGGAGCCTTTCACCAAAGGCAGAAGGGGAAGAGGAAAAAGAAGAGACGAAAATAAGCTAAGACTCTACCTTTAGAATATATCCTGTCCCGTGGATATTCTCAATTGATACGGACGCATCAGCACTTAGCTTTTTCCGCAACTTCGCCACGTATACATCCATACTTCGGGTGGTGAAATAATCGTCGTTTTTCCAGATTTTGAGAAGTGCTTCTGAGCGTGGCATCACGTGGTTTACGTGTTCACAAAGCATTTCCAAAAGAGCGCCTTCTTTCGGGCTCAGCTTTTCTTCACTTTCGTCGATGCTCAAGAAGCGCCTGGATGGAAAGTAAGTGTACCGACCGATTTCCAGCTTATCCGGCGTTTTGGATGAGGTTTTATTTCGATCGAGTATCGCCTGAATTTTTAGCAGCAATACCTCTGAGTCGAATGGCTTGGTGAGGTAATCATCTCCGCCCGAGCGGTATCCTTTTATTTGGTCTTCTTTATCGCCTCGGGCCGTGAGGAAAATAATCGGAACCGATCGATTCAACTTGCGAATGTCTTCTGCCAATGTGAAGCCATCGCGCTTCGGCATCATCACATCCAAAATGCAGAGGTCAAAACTTCCCGTTTTAAAACGCGCGTAGCCCACATCGCCATCGGTGGCCAAACAGACATCGTGGTCAGCTAACTCCAAATAACATTTTAAAACCTGACCAAAATTGGCCTCATCTTCTACCAATAAAATCTTCGATTTCATACGCAGGTCAATTTCAGCGTTACGGTGGTACCTTTTCCGATCTTTGAATGAAGAACAATGCTTCCGTCATGGCTTTCGACTATTTTTTTCACATAGCTCAAACCTACGCCAAAGCCTTTGACATCATGTAAATTCCCGCTTTGCTCACGGTAAAACGACTCAAACGCGCGTTCGCGAGTCTCCTCACTCATCCCGCGACCTTTGTCGGTGATGGTGATTTCTGCCACTCCATTTTCTCGATTTACGCTGACAAGAATATCAGGTGTGTCAACCGAATATTTTACAGCATTATCAATAAGGTTAGAAATGGCATTTCGAAAATGATAGCCATCAACGGAAGTTCTGCAATCCTTTTCAGGTAAATCGGTTTTCACTATCGCGCCTGATTGCTCCAAAAGCAATTTGTTATCATCAATCGCCGACCGCACCAATTCGATCAGATCAACTTCTTCTTTGTTCAAGCGCAGTTCGCCTCGCTCCATTTTTGCCAGTTGAAGCAAACTTTCTACGTGCGAATTGAGGCGCTTGCTCTCTTTTGAAATGATGTTTGAGTATCGATCAATTTCTTCCTTTCTACCGGGCAATTTCGGGTGTCGCAGACTGTCGGCTGCCAATCCTATAGTTGCCAAGGGAGTCTTGAACTCATGCGTCATATTGTTGATAAAGTCGGTCTTCATATCGGCCAAGCGTTTTTGCTGAAGCATAAAACGAATGGCGTAAATGGTGGTGCCAACCATGAGCAATGAGAACAACGTGACCAGGATCAAAACCTCTGCCGAATCTTTTAAAATGAAAGCATCCTGAGTCGAAAACCCCAAGTACAAAAATGCCTTCACACCATCCTCGGGAAAGAGTGACGTTTTGTATGGTGTCATTTCCAAATCTTTGGTAGAAGAGTATTTTGAGACGATCGAGTCTTCAAAAACGGCATATTCGAATTGAATGTCGATGCCTTCCTTGCTGAGCTTTTCGTGAATGACGGATCCAACATCGTGACTGCCCAAGAGCTCCGATAGGCTAACATTATCTTTGATTTCGCGGATGATCACACTCTGCATGGCTTGTTCGATAACCTCCATGCCTTCCCTTCTGATCACTTCCATTTTCTCTCGTTCTTCTTCATCTTTCAGCGATTCGATTACGATCATATTTCTCCTGCCCTTCAAATGATCTCTCGCCTTCAATTCTTCTTCTATTTCAATAAGCCCTTGGTTGTCTTCGTTGATCAGCCATCGTTTTTCCTTTCGGGAAATGATTTGAATGGTTGTGTCTCTTTCCATTTCATCCACCCAAGTAAGCGACTCTAAGATTTCATCGATTTGGGTTTCGAGCTGATCCTCAATGTCGAGCTTCGCCAATTCTACTGCCGAAGCTCTCAAAGCGCGATTTGCCCGTTGGTCAAATTCGGCTCTGCTTCGATCTACGGTTTGCTTCAGCCAATATGCTTGCAAGCTCAAAATTCCCATGAGCGAGACCACCATGAAGCCGGCAAGTGTATTTATTGTCTTTCGCGGCATTGCTTCGCAAAGCTATCATCTCAAGCCTCCGATGACAAGGACTTTAACCTTTCTTTAACCTTCTTTGACTGCACGTTAACTCATGTGCGCGACCCATCGACCTAGCTTTGTTTCGAAATCAAAAAAATCTCAATATCATGAAAAGAAGTATTTACCTGA
>CAZYWJ010000018.1:4991-10789 GCA_964651785.1 uncultured Cryomorphaceae bacterium | reverse complement strand
CAAGGAGAAAACTCGTTTCTGTTTATGCGCGATGGAGATGCCGAGTCGGTACGAATTGAGATGCATAATTTTCCTGATGGAAGCATGACGGATGAAATGAGGGAAGATCTTCGAAATGAAGTCGAGGAAATACTCTCTGAAGAGATGGGAGAAATTGATGAAATGAGAATAGAAGAGATGATGAGTGAGGAATTAGAAAAAGATGGATTTGTAAAAGAGGTGGTAATTATCCGCCAAGATGGAGAGGAACAAAAGACCGTGATACGCAAGAAAACATCGGAGGATGATGAGATTGTGGAGGAAGTTATAATCGAAGAACCAGGCCAAGTTTTCTTTATGGAAGGCGGTGATGAAAGGAAAATTGAGGTAGAGCAACTTCTAAAGGAGGTTGAAGAATTGCTTAAGCGTGAAGACTTCGAATTGGACGAATTAGAGGAAATCGAATGGGAAGAGGATGTTCGGGTCAAAGTTTTGCGAGAGCTCGAAAGGGAAGAATCAGAAAAAGCGGGAGCTGAAGGCAAGCGAAAAGTAATTGTGCACAGTGTCGTTAAATCCCACGACCTGGCTGACGCCGAAAAATTTGAACGTCCTGAATATACCATCGCCGTAGTAAGTCGAATTGGAGATGAAGAAGAGTCGGATGCAGCAAGCTTTATAGCAGATGCTTCTGAACTGCCCATCGAAGGACCGAGCTTTTTCCCCAATCCTACGGAAGGAAAATTCAGATTGGAGTTTTTCCTACCGGAGCGCGGACAGACGCAAATCCAAATCTTCGATATGCAAGGCCGAGAAGTTTTAACCGAAAACCTCGGAAATTTTCAAGGAGCGTACAAAGAGGAGATCGACATTTCTGATTTGAGCCAAGGAGCTTACATTTTGAACATCACCCAAAACAACCTGCGCCTCGCAGAAAAGATAATCGTGAACTGATAGCGATTTGGTTAAACATCAAACAAACAAAGAAACCACCTCGGAAGGGTGGTTTTTTTATCACTTCTTGTTATTCGAAAAAAACTGTACATTTTACCTTGATTTCGATAATAAACCAAATTTGAATCGAACTCCTTTAGAACATCTGAAAAATGAAAGTACTTTTAGATATACAGGATGATAAAGCGTTGCACTTATTGGAAGTCTTGAAGGGATTATCATATGTAAAGGCGCTGAGAATTACGGATGAAAAAGCGCTACTCTTGGAAGAGATCAGAGAAGCAGTTGAAAATCTGAAATTGGTAAAAGAAGGTAAATTAGAAGCAAGCTCAGCCGAAGATTTATTGGATGAGCTTTAGAATATTATATATCCCGCCATTTGAAAGACAGCTTAAGCGATTAGCAAAAAAGTATCCATCGCTTAAGGTTGATTTCTCAGAATTTCTGACCGGATTGGTGAAAAATCCACATCAAGGCAAAGCTTTAGGAAGAAACTGCTATAAAATCAGATTTGCCATAAAATCAAAAGGTAAGGGTAAAAGCGGTGGAGCCAGGATTATAACCAACATCGCCATATCAGAGGATAATGTTTATCTGTTGGCTATCTATGATAAATCGGATAAAACTACTTTGACAGATAAAGAATTGAGTGAATTATTGGAATATTTAGCCGATTAAAACCGGATAAAAAGTTCACTCAATTAGTAAAACTCTTCATTACTCCTTCTCAAAGAATATCTCTACTCGTCTGTTCAGAGACCTTCCTTCTTCAGTGGCGTTGGTAGCGTAAGGCTCGCGTTCACCGTAACCTGCCGTTTTGATTCGGTCGGGCTCCACGCCGTTTATTACCAACCATTCTTTCGTAGATGCTGCGCGGTTTTCACTTAATACTTGGTTATACGCATCAGATGCTACGGCATCGGTATGTCCGTTTATGCGAACGATTACATCTTGATTTTCATCCAATATTTGCGCTACATCGTCCAGCACTTCCACGTACTTGGCCGTTATATTAAACTTATCGTATTCGAAATATACGAACCGAATAACCGTATTTTCATCCAGCATCTCATCTCGTGTAAGCGATTCCAGCGTTCGGTCCTTCGTTTCCTCTCCGTCTATCTCGATGATAAGTACAGGGTCTCGTTTCACCTTCTCACCCACGGCGGCTACTGAATCAACTTCCTCGACTACCTCCTCAACTATTTCTTCGATATCCTCAACCAATGACTCTATTTTGACTTCAGTCAAGTAAAGATTGGAAAGCGAATCATTTCGATTGCTCGAAAAATAAGCCGTGCTGTCACCCGCCATGAAAAAATAGGCATCGAAAGCACTTGAGTTGAAATCGGCCTTTCGAGGCAAAGTCCAATTCGTCCAATCGCCGGCGACTCTTTTTGAGTAGTAGATGTCGTAATTATCTTCATTTCCGCGGCCATTCGTTGAGAAAAAGAGCAATTCCGTTACGGGATCGAAATACGGGCTGATTTCATTTAAAGTACTGTTAATAGCGGCACCCAAACTCAGCGGTGCTGACCAGCCGTTTGCCGTCTTTTCACTTACGTAAAGATCATTCCCCAAGCTATCGATTTCAGAGGTCGGTAGAGTCCAAAGTATAAATGACTCATCGGGAGCGACGTAGGCACTGTAAAAAATTCCGAGTATTTCCAATCCGGGAATTTCCACGGAAGCGGGGGCAGACCAAGAATCTTCTGCTTCATTGTATTCGCTCGTCGAAAGTCCCGGAATAGACTCATCCTCGCTCGTCATTTTATTGAGGAGGTAGAGCTTCTGACCCTTATCGGCAATTCCGACTACCGCGTTGCTCCACTTATCGTTTAATGACTTTACAGATTTTGCGTCCGAGTAAGAACCGTCTTTCAATTCTGAAGACCAAATATCCTGACCAGAGAATTTTCCTCCTGCATTATCGGGATGAAACGTACGTGCAAAATAGAGCGTGCTCAAATCACTGCTCAGAATGGGCAAACCTTCTTCGGCCGAAGAGTTGATCGCATTCGGTAGTTTCTGCGGTGTGCTGAAGCTGATGGTGTCTTCCTGTGCAAATGCTTGACTCAGCAGCGTAATTCCTATGGCGAAAAGCGAAATTCCTTTTGGCATCACTTCTTATTTTTTCGGTTAAACTGAAATCCGAGAACTACTTCGTGGCTCCCGCTGCTCAGGTCATTAATGTCTGAAGTCACATAATCGTAAGCATATGCCAATCGCATATAGTCAGTCAGATTAGCTCCCAAGATGATAGAGACCGCATCTTGATTTCTGTAAGAAACTCCCAATCGGAATCGGCGATCCCATTCAGCCATCAAATTTATGTCGACCGAGAGGGGAGAAGGCGGTCTGATTTTTAGCATAAAGCTGGGCGTAAGATCTATTTTATCACTCACGGTAAATCGATATCCCGAAGTTACGTAGTGGTGCATTTCCAAGCGCGCTTCACTCAAATTCAAGGGCGTCTCCTCATTTCCCAAATTGATCTCATTGCGGCCCAGCTGATAAACCGAATACCCTAAAAATGCCCGATCGCTATAGAGATACAATCCTGCATTGATATCAAATAGATTGGAATTTGATCCATTGGCGATAAAATCGTTGTAGGTATTGTCAAAATCGTTTTCCAGAATGATATCATTTTTGTCGAAGCTGAATCCGTACCAGCCCATGCTCACACCGGCAGCGATCCAATAATCTTCGCCGACCGGATGGTGGTAGGAGTAACTTCCCATCACCGAGCTGCGCTGAAAGACACCGTATTCATCACGAGCAATCAATCCGCCTACCACGTGTTTAGCGTATCTCACGGTACTTGCACTTTTCAGCATTCCGGGTGCGCTAATCGGTATGGAGTAGAGCTTGCCCGGAGCTGCAGGTTGTTTCCCCAGATTTATCGTTCCGCCCACGTAATAGGTTTGCGGAGCCCCGTCAAAACCTGCCCATTGTTGGCGAAAGCCCAAGGCTATATCAATGTCGTGAGTTAAACTTGAAGCAGCCGGGTTCAATACATAAGGGTTGTTCATGTATTGGCTGAACTGCGGTAGTTGCTGTGCATTTGCCATGCAAAAGGCGAAGAAAGACAGCAGTAGTGATAGTGCGATTCTCTTTTTCATGGCTTAGCGTATAATATTTACGGTTCCGTTCAAATTCTCTTTGCCCTCGCGATTGTAATCGATCACGTAGTAGTATGAGCCTGTCGGCAAATCCTCTCCATCCTTTGTTCCGTCCCAAGGGTCATTGTAGCCTGTCGAGGCGAAAACTTCAATTCCCCATCGATTGTAAATCAAAACCGTTACATCGGGAAATTTCTCAATCTCCGGAATGTTCCAGACATCATTGACATTATCACCGTCGGGAGTTATGGTATTTGGAATTTCAAAGAAAACTCTGACTGTAACCGAATCGCTCAGGTTGCAACCCAAGGGTGTTTCATAATTTAAAAAGTATTGCGTGGTTTCATTCGGTGTCGCAACGGGATTGAGGCAATCGGTGCAATTTAAACTCTCGGGCGGGCTCCAATCAATAATTCCGTCGGGCGGAGCAACAAAACCTGAAAGTTGGGCAGAGCCACCACTCAAAATGGTTTGGTCAGGTCCTGCTTCTACAATTACGCCTTCTTCCACGGTGATGTTCACCGTGTCCGTCTGAATGTCGCAGCCATTTTCAGGATCGATTGACCAAACAAAGGTGTTGATTCCGATTGCCAAATTGTTGACTTGAGTTGTGACACTATCGGGTGAAACAATGTCGCCCGAACCTTCGGTTTGATACCAAAGACCGCTACCAAAATCGGGTGTATTTCCCGAAAGGGTTGTCGAGTTGCTTCCGCAGATATTTCGATTGCCACCTGCTTCAGGACGCGTCGCTTGAAGCAGCACTTCCACCTCATAGGAGCAGGTCACTATATTTCCACCGTTATCTTCAATGGCGAAGCTTACCGTGGTAATGCCCACCGGAAACTGAGTTCCCGATTCAGGTCCTTCCGTTTGAGTGATGGATGCTATACCACAGTTATCATCAGCGACGGGCAATGGCAGATCGACAATCAAATCACATGATTGAAATGACTCAGGGCACTCTATGGTCGGCTCCGTCACATCTTCCACTACAATGTTAAACGTGCAGGTGCTTGTATTTCCTGAATTATCGGCGGCGGTAAACTCTACGGTGTAAATCCCGGGATTCAAAAGGTCGCCTGAAAGAGGACCTCCCGTTGGTGTTACGGTCGTCGCGCCGCAATTGTCCGTAGCTTGAGGCGTGTCAAAGCTTACGATCGTATCGCAGCTTATGCTATCCAATTCGATAAAGATATCTTCCGGACAATCCAAAAATACAGGATCTTCAGAGTCGATTACCGTTACGATGTAGGAGCAGGTCGAAACATTCCCATCTTCATCGGTTCCTTCAAAACTAAAGCTTGTTACGCCCAATGGCAATTCCGTTCCGCTCGCAGGTCCCTCCGTTTGAACTACCGTTACGTCAGCAGCACAATTGTCGCTCGCCGAGGGTACTTCAAATGTGTAGACGGCGCCGCAAATCCCTTCGTCAGTTTCGATGTTAATAGCATCGGGACAATCGAAAACGGGTCCCTCCGTATCATTTACCGTTACCGTAAAGGAGCAACTTGCTACATTTCCTTGTTCGTCTTCTGCCTCGTAGGTTACGGTGGTTTCTCCTTCCGGGAAAATTTCACCGGATGCCAAGCCTTCTGTCAAGGTCAGCGTCACATCGCTGCAATCATCTTCAGCCTGGGGAAGGTCATAAGTAACAACTGCCGAGCAAAGTCCGGGATCGTTGTCTACTACAATATCCTCAGGGCAAGTGATCGTCGGTGGTTCTCCTTCCGTAACCGTTAC
>CAZYWJ010000018.1:2294-4891 GCA_964651785.1 uncultured Cryomorphaceae bacterium | reverse complement strand
GAACCTACGGGGAAGATGCTGCCTGATGCGAGGCCGCCCGTTTGAACGGCTGTGATGGTTTCATCACAATTGTCGGTTACGGTCGGTGCATCGAAAGTTACGGTCGCCTCACAAACTCCTGCATCATTCGATACCATCAAATCTTCGGGACATTCGAATAAGGGCAGTTCAGTGTCATTTACCGTTACGGTGAATGAACAGGTAGCTGTATTTCCGCTAAGGTCCGTCACCGTATACTCTTCGGTGGTCACACCTACGGGGAATTCGGCTCCCGATCCCAATCCTGATGTCAATGTGGTTGTTTCGCCTCCGCAATCATCGGTTCCGACGGGGGCGGTGTAGCTCACGATAGCTCCGCAAACGTCGGGGTCATTGTCAACCACGATATCCGCAGGGCAGGTTATTTCGGGATCTACACCTTCGAGAACGGTAACGGTAAAGGAGCAGGTAGCGCTCAAACCGTTCTCATCAATAGCTTCAAAAGTTACCGTATTCGGACCTACGGGGAAGTCGGAACCGGACGCCAATCCTTCAATTTGAGTAATCGAAGCGATGGCACAATTATCCGTAGCCGTCGCATCGTCAAAGTTTAAGATTCCGCTGCAGTCACCATCGGGAATGTTCAGTACAATATCATCGGGACAAGTGATCTGGGGCGCCTCATCATCGGTAACCGTTACATCAAAACTACACTGAGCAGTATTTCCGGAGACATCAGTCACTTCATAGGTTACCGTAGTTACACCCGCCGGAAACAAATCGCCGGAAGGCAAACCTGCGATGAGGTTTACGGCATCCACTCCGCAATTGTCATCGACCTCGGGCGCATCGTACGTTACCACAGCCCCGCATTCACCAGGATCATTTCCTACCGCGATATCTTCGGGGCAGGTGATCGTGGGGTCAGTGTCGTCAATCACTAAAATGTCGAAAGTGCAGACTTCGGTATTTCCGAACTCATCCTCGGCGGTAAATTCGATGGTGGTGCTCCCTGCCGGGAAAACGGAACCGCTGGCGGGGCCTCCCGTTTGGGTAACCGTCACCTCCGAACACGGATCAGTAGCCGTGGGTGGATCAAAAGTTACGGTTGCCTCGCAAGCTCCCGGATCGGCATTTACTTCAATATCATCAGGACAATCGAAGGTCGGCGGATTTGTCTCGGTTATTTCAATGGTAAAACTACAAGTCGCAAGATTTCCCGCATTGTCCTGAGCTCCGATGGTCACTGTATAAGTGCCGGCAGTCTGTGTAGAGCCCGGAGCAGGTCCGTTGATCAGACCGATTATTACATCGGTACAGTTGTCCGTAGCCGCAGGTATCGGGTAGTTGACTATCGTATCGCATGCTCCTGATTCGATGGTTAGGAAAATATCACCGGGACAAGTAATCACGGGATTCTCATCATCTGTAACGATGACGTCAAACGTGCAAATTGTCTCATTACCCGTTGCGTCTGTTGCAGTAAACTCTATCGTTGTCGTGTCGACGGGAAATGTGGAACCCGAGGCGGGTCCTCCGGTCTGCGTAATCGTTCCGCCGGGGCAGTTATCAGTAAAAGTCGGAGTGTCGAAAGTCACCGTCGTTTCGCAAAGACCAGGGTCGGCGCTCGCTATAATGTTTTCAGGGCAATCAATTACGGGTGCCTCATCATCAGTTACCGTAACGGTAAACGAACAGGTAGCCGTATTTCCGCTTAGGTCGGTTACTTCATACTCTTCCGTGGTAACGCCTACCGGAAAGAATGCTCCCGAACCCAACCCCGAGATGAGAGCGGTTGAAGGAGAAGGGCAATTGTCTGTTCCTTCGGGCGGCGTATAGGTCACTATAGCACCGCACTCTCCCGCATCAGCGGCAACTGAAATGTCGGCCGGACAGGTAATCTCGGGATCCGTATTTTCCGTAAGGAATACCGAAAAGGAGCAAGTAGCCGTATTTCCCGAACCGTCGGTGGCGGTATATTCTATCGCTGTTTCGCCTACGGGGAAAATGCTTCCTGAAGCAGGACCGGCAGTCTGAGTAATGGAAACTCCGGGACAATTGTCAATGGCGGTAGGAGCGGTGAAGGTTACGACATCTTCGCATGTTCCCACAGGGGCTACTTGGTTAATGTCGGCAGGGCAATTCACTATTTCGGGAGCCGCACCGTCATTTACGGTAATGTTAAAACTACAAGATGCGGTGTTTCCATCCTGATCGGTCACTTGATAGGTCTCAGTGGTGGTTCCGAAAGGAAAAACTCCACCTGAGCCTATTCCGCCGATTTGATTGGTGGTGGCAGGTCCGCAGGCATCGCTGCCTACGGGGGCAATGTAGTTTATAATGGTATCGCAAGAATTAAAAACGTCTACGACAATATCATCGGGACAGGTGATTTCGGGAGGGGTGATGTCGTTTACGATGACTACGATTCGGCAGAAGCCATTGTTTCCCGCAGCATCGGTCGTTTGAAAATCCAGAAAGCTTTCGCCAATGGGAAATACCGAACCTGATGTAAGGCCACCGATTTGAACTACTGACACGGGGCCACAGTTGTCGGTGGCAGTAGGCGTATCGAAGGTTACCACCTGAGTACATTCACTGTCGTTGGCATCTACGAT
>CAZYWJ010000018.1:0-2194 GCA_964651785.1 uncultured Cryomorphaceae bacterium | reverse complement strand
GGGCAAGTGATGGATACTTGGGCTGAACTTTCTGTACTAAGAAGAGAAAAAAGTGAGATGAGTAGAGAAAGCGCCGACAGGCGTAGCGTTTTTTTCATAATCGAGCTAAGTCTTTCCAAATATAGACGATTGAAAAAACGCAGGAAGCCCCGTTTTCAGATTTTTTTACACGATGATTGTTGATGAACGAACCTGTGGTCAATCGGTGTGGTCCTCATGTTCGGTTGAGAGTTTGTTTCCGCAATGGTTGCAGAATTTGGCGTGAAGCGGATGGTCTTCGCTCCCGCAGTTCATGCAGATCAAATCATTGTGATGTCTTTCCGCAGAAGTATCTACCTCCTTGTAAATCTCAGCACCCACAATTCCCGTAGGGATGGCAATGATGGAATACCCCAGAAGCATAATGACCGAGGCGATGAATTGACCGAAAACCGTTTGAGGAGTAATGTCTCCAAAGCCTACCGTAGTGAGGGTAACGATGGCCCAATAGATGCTGAGCGGAATACTCGAAAATCCTGCTTCGGGACCTTCGATCAGGTACATGATGCTGCCCAAAATGAAAACCAGAATGAGAAGCGCTAAGAAGAAAACGGTGATTTTATGTCGGGCAGAAAGCAAGGCTTTTCCCAAGATTTGGGCTTCCGATACGAATCGCACCAATTTGAGTACCCTGAATATTCGCAATAAGCGCAAGGCTCTAAGGATGGCAAAACTTTGAGAACCTACCAAGATAAAACTGAGATAAGTCGGGATGATCGAGAGGAAATCGATAATTCCCAAAAAGGAAAAAATATAAACCCTCGGCCTTTTGGTGACCCAAATTCGCGCAATATATTCAAAGGTGAAGAAGGCGGTAACGACCCACTCGATAATGCGTAATTCCATGTGAAAGCGTTCATCAATAAAGCTGACCGTCTCCAGCATAACCGCAGCTACGCTTACTAAAATTAATACCAACAAGACCAGATCAAAAGCCTTTCCCAGTGGAGTACTCGTACCGAATATGATAATGAAAAGCTTTCGCTTTAGCGTGCCTTCTTTATAATCGTTTTCATTGGCCTCGTGATGCAGACTCGGTTTCTTGTCGGACATAATCGGCCCGAATTTAAGATTTCAAAAATAAAGTCACCCGAGCTCGGCTTGGAAGCTTTGGTTTTGGCCCGAGGCAATGCGCGGATTCATAACGTAAAACCAGAGCGGAGGAATGGTACTAAGAAGCATCATGCCCGGATAGCCGGTAGGCATCTGCGGGCTATGGTCGTGGTGTTCCAGCACTTGGTATTTCTTGGCGGGTTGGTAATGGTGGTCGCTGTGGCGCGAAAGTTCGAAAAGCATCACGCGGCCTACAATGTGATTCGAATTCCACGAGTGAATCGGTTCGACGCGCTCGTAGCGGTTTTCGCTCACCTTTTTTCGCGCGAGGCCGTAGTGTTCGATGTAATTCACCGTTTCCAGCATCAGAAAACCGATGATGGCCGCAACGGTGTAAATCAGCATAATTTGAATGCCAAACAGCACGGCGATCAACACCCAAAAACCGATTTGAATAAGCTGGAAGCGGAGCATCTCATTCTGCAAAGACCACACGGGGACTTTGGCTCTTTGCAATCTCTTCTTTTCCAAATTCCAAGCGGAGATGAAGCTGTAAACCACCGAGCGAACCCAAAAGTGATAAAGGCTCTCATTTAATCGGGACGAGGCGGGATCTTCGGCGGTACTCACATTTTTGTGGTGGCCGCGGTTGTGCTCTATGTAGAAATGCATGTAAGCAGAGGGGAGCAATAGCGTCTTTGCCATAAACCGCTCGTGATTGGTGTGGCGGTGGCCCAGCTCATGCGCTACATTAATGCCCATTCCGCCAAGGAGAACGCCCATTGAAAAAGTAAGGCCGACAAGCTCGAAACTCGAGTAGGGCTGAGAGCTGATGGAAAACAGGTAGAGACCAATAGCAAAGTACAGAATCGGGACCACGAGATAGAGCATGATGTCGTAAGCCTTATCATGGAGCCGCATTTCTTTCTCTGCGGCACTGAGGTTTTCAGGATCGGGTTTAAACAGCAATTCGGCCAATGGAATAATTCCAAAAGCGAAAATGGCGGGAGCGAAACTCCACCATCCGCCTTCCCGAATGCCGATGATAAAAAGTGCGGGAAGGATGAAAACCATACCGTATTTCAATGCTTTCATAACCCCT
>CAZYWJ010000017.1:50967-52222 GCA_964651785.1 uncultured Cryomorphaceae bacterium | reverse complement strand
GGCTGGTTTCAATGGATTCACTTTTCGCACACCTTGACTTTTAGCAATGGAAAATCGTACAAAAGATCCTATTGGTTCTCTTCGCCTGATTTTTCCAAAGATGACTTGGGAAAACCACTCAGCTATTTTAAGCGAGTGGTAAAATCAAAATAACTTTCCTATTTAAGCTCGAGATTGGATGTCAAAACCTTGATACATCCGTAGAAAGGTTTTATCTTAACACCTCTTAACAATCCACTTTAATCCTATCTTATATGTTCAAACTAAGACTCTTAGTCAGGCTATGCATTATTGTTCCTTTTATAAGCATAAGCCTGGCAGGTTATTCTCAAAATTCAGATCACGTTGAAGGTGAAATAATTGTAATGCTTCAACCTGCGGTTGACTACCAAAGTTTTGATAAAGTTCTACTGAAAGAATTAGGTGAAGATGTGAAACTTCAACATGTTAAAGAGCTGTCCAAGCTTTCAAACATTCATTTGTATAAGGCTTCACAGCCGAGTATGGATGAGAATAATTTGCTTCGGAAACTTCAAGACGTTTCTTTCGTTCGCGCTGCTCAATTTAATCATTTCGTTCAAGAGAGGCTTACCCCGAATGATCCTCAGTTGGGTTCTCAATGGCATCACATCGACGGCTCGGACAACGATATTGATAGTGATTTGGCATGGGATATTACCACCGGAGGTACTACCGCAAACGGTGATGAAATAGTCGTTTGTGTAATTGAGCCGGGAGGAGCAAATTACAATCACTCCGATTTGATCGCAAATCACTGGGTGAATACAGCTGAGATTCCGAACAACGGAGTAGACGACGACGGAAACGGTTATGTTGATGACTATGACGGTTGGGACCCGACTTCCAATTCAGATAATATTTCTTCAGGTGGTCACGGAACGGCAGTTTCCGGAATGATCGGCGCAAAAGGAAATAACGGCATCGGTGGAGCCGGAGTAAACTGGGACGTGAAGATTATGCAAGTAGAGGTAGGAAGCCTCACTGAATCCAATGTTATTGCCTCCTACTCTTACGCACAAACCATGAGAAACCTTTACAATACCACCGGCGGTAGCGAAGGTGCATTTGTCGTAGCCACAAACGCCTCTTGGGGTATTGATTTTGCGAATCCCGTTAATTATCCCGTTTGGTGTGCATATTATGATGATTTGGGAGCAGTTGGAATTTTGAATTGCGGAGCAACGGCTAATAACAATGTGAATATTGATGCGGTGGGCGACATGCCGACGGCTTG
>CAZYWJ010000017.1:15902-50867 GCA_964651785.1 uncultured Cryomorphaceae bacterium | reverse complement strand
TGTGAAGTAAATGAGTTTACCGGATTGGTTGAAGCTACCATTACAGTAGAGGCTACTTTCGATTCGGATTTTTGCAGCGCCGAAACGGTTTGCTACCAGCCACAAGGAGGCTCTTTGACGTGTATTAATCTGTCTTCAGGCCAGCTCAATAATGAATTAAATTTTGAGATCAACGGACTTAGTTCAAATACGACATATGAGGTCTACTACACGGCATCTGACGGAACCTCCGATACCGAAACAATCACTACGGATGCATGCTCAGATCTGATGGCAGGCTGCACGGATCCGTCAGCATTAAATTTTAATCCTGATGCAGATATTGATAATGGTTCATGCGATTATCCTTGTTCAGATGTTACCCTTTCAATTCTGACAGACTGCTGGGGGAATGAAGTGAGCTGGGAGATTACAGATGATGATGGCAATGTAGTAGCTTCGGTTTCAAACAATACTTATAATAACCAAACTTTAAACACTTGGTCTGAATGCCTTGAGCCCGGATGCTATACTTTCAAAATCTCCGATTCCTTCGGAGATGGAATGAGCGGATCCTCTTATTCTTTCTGCGGCGTTGATGGCGACTACGATATGACCGGACCGGGAGGCGAAGTTTTATTTGAAATGGGTAATGCTGATTATGGTTCTGAAGCTACTCATACTTTCTGTATCGATGGTGGAGGAACCCCGCCATGTTCGCAGCCCTATCCGGAGGTTACCGGTTTAAATTCAACCGTTTTTAGCAATGGAGTTTTATTGGAATGGAACCCGTTCCCGGCTCCATCGGTTGTCAAGTTCAGGGCGGTGTTATCGGCGGTGGAAATGCATCCGTCACCGTGAGTCAACCTGAAGCTTCCGAGCTGTTTATTTCTAATAACAGTCTGCAAGCCGGTCAGAACTATCAATGGAGAGTGAGATGCGGATGTCAAGCAAATCCTATAATTGCCGGACCTTGGAGCCCATACGACCAATTCTCTCTAGGTTCAGCTCGAGAATTTAGCAGCTCCGGCAATTCAAACGAAGAGTCTCTCAGAATTGCTCCGAATCCGACCGCAGGCTTGACTAAGTTTTTCTTAACGTCTTCCCATATTTCTGAAGGATCATTATCAGTTTTCAATATCACCGGAAAATTGGTTTATCAGCAAAACCTATCGCTTAATGAAGGCGCTAATATGCTTGAGATTGATCTGTCTGATCAACCGTCAGGGTTGTACCTTGTAAAAGGTCAATGGGGTAATTCCGAATACCAATCCAAATTAATTATCCGATAATATTATTATATGAAATTTAAAAAAATGATAAGGGCCGCGTCGATATTAATAGTATCGATTGCGGCTATTGCACCGATAAAGTCTTTAGCTCAGACCACTGATTTAGGTGAACCAATAGGCTGGCAATCAAAAGCCCCGGTGGAGATTGAGGAAGTGGTATTGGCTAAAATAGATGTAGACCAACTGAAGTCTGAAGATGCCATTAATCTGGCAAATAAAGTCGGGCCGTACCGATTTGGCTTTGAACACGAAGTAAATTTGGATTTACTTGAATCTGCCACGAAAGAAGAAGTGGAAGGGGGAGAAGTGTATCGTATGGAATTCGTTTCGAAAGATGCACTCACTATGAATGTATATTTTCAGGAATTCGAATTAGGACCGGGAGAATACGTCCACGTTTACGACAGTGAAGGCAAATTTTATGACGGAGCATATACTTCATTGAATAATCAGCCGGATCGGATGCTTTCAACATTGCCAATACCGGCAACGAAAATAACGGTAGAATTTTTCAAGCCTGATTTTTCAAATTATAATTCAAAATTGGTTATTGGCCATGTTATACAAGGCTATCGTCAAGTAGCTCAGCATTTCGTTGATGCTTTGCACATGGCAAAAGGATTGAATGATAGTGGTAATTGCAATTACGATACGGGATGTTCAGAGCTTCCGGGAAATCCATTCGGAACACCGGGAGAATGGAATGATCAGATTGCATCAGTCGCCTTAATGCTGATAAACGGATCTTCCATTTGTTCAGGTGCTTTAGTAAATAACACTGCTAACGACGGTACGCCCTATTTCTTATCAGCCAACCACTGCGGAACAAACAATGGTGGAGCAAGATCTTTTCTTTTCGGGTATGAATCACCAAATGCTGTTTGCGCTTCAACTGCAAATAGTTCAAACGGCCCGACCACCGCTCAGATGAACGGAGCTACACTTAGAGCCAGCAATTCCGGTTCAGATGTTGCCCTTTGGGAATTCAATAATGCCATCCCTTCATCTTATAACGTTTATTTTGCTGGTTGGGATAATAGCGGCGCAACACCGACCGAAATTACGGGAATTCACCATCCGAGTGGAGACGTAAAGAAAATTTGTCGAGAAGAAGATTCACCTTATTTTGATACTGCAGGAGGAGCCCAGGTTTGGTGGATCGATGATTGGGAGTGGGGAGTGACTGAGCCCGGCTCTTCCGGATCACCCATTTTCGATCAAAACAAAAGAATCGTTGGTCAACTTTACGGCGGATTGGCAGCTTGCTCCGGAACGGTAAACAATGGAACTTACGATTATTACGGCAGATTCGATGTTTCATGGGATAATAGCTCAAGCGCTTCTTCCAGACTGAGCGATTGGCTCGACCCTGTGGGACTCAACCCAACATCAATAGACGGATACAATCCAAATCAGCCTTCCGCCAATCTCGATGCTGCTTTCCAAGGTCTGGATGGGGTTTCGGGATTTTTCTGCAATCAAGAAGTTTATTCTCCCACCGTTCAAATCAGAAATGCGGGAAGTGATAACCTTACTTCAGTAACGATAACCTACTCTTTGGATGGTTCCACATTGGGTTCTACCGTTTGGAACGGAAATTTATCCACGGGAGCAATTGCTTCCTTTGCACTTCCTGATCTTACTATCACTGAATCGGGAAATTACACGTATTCCGTTTCATTGTCTGGCCCGAACGGTGGATCAGATGAGAACACTTCAAACGATTCAGGATCATCATCTCTAGAAATTGCTATTGATGCAAATTCAGCACAATTGGATTTAACATTTGATTGCTGGCCCAATGAAGTAAGCTGGGAACTTGTAAGTGATGCAACGGGAAATCTATTGGCAAGCGGAGATGGCTACCCGGGAAATGCGGATGGTACAACGGTTTCAGAAATATTCTGCCTGGCTGAAGGTTGTTATACCTTTACCATTTTCGACTCTTACGGTGATGGTATGAATGGTTCTGCTTTTGGGTCTTGTTCAATAGACGGAAATTATCAAATTACGGGCGATGACGGAACCGTTTTAGTTGAAATGACTGCTCCGAATGCTGACTACGGCGATTTCGCCACACATACATTTTGTATTGATGGAGGCGAAGTACCATGTGCCTCACCTTATCCTCAAGTTCAAAACTTGACCACCGATCAACAACCTAACGGAGTATTGTTGTTATGGGACCCCATTCCCGGCTCCATTGGTTGCCAAATTCAGGGTGGCCTGACTTCCGGGTCTGCACTGGCTTCTTTTACTACGTACCAACCGAATGCGAGCTCGTTTTTTGCTCCCCAAGGTCAGTTGCAAAATGGTGGAAGTTATCGCTGGCGAGTGCGATGCGGTTGTACTTCATCAACCGTAGGTCCTTGGTCTGATTTCGATTTTTTCGATTGGAATGTGGCCACAAAAAGCCTGAACGAAAATCGTGAAAACCTCATGCTCTATCCTAATCCTTCTAATGGAGAGCTCAACGTGAGTTTGAATCTTGAGAGAGGTGGGCAGTATACCATCGCTTTCATCGATCTGCAAGGTAGAATGGTCAAAGAAGAATTATTGAATCTGGAAATGAATCAAAATTTGAGATTCGATATCAGTAATTTGGAATCAGGTGTATACCTGTTTCAAATATCTGATGGATCAACACTGCTGACTGAAAAGTTGGTTAAGCAGTAAGTTGCAAATCTCCTGAATATTAAAAAAGGCGGCCAATCGGCCGCCTTTTTCGTTGTGAAAATCTTTCTTTAAGAGAAAGATTATTCTGCCAGTTCTATAACCATAGCAGAAGCACCGCCGCCACCGTTGCAAATACCGGCACAACCGCGCTTTCCACCATTTTGCTTTAACACATTGAAAAGGGTTACGATAATTCGTGCTCCTGAGCAGCCAAGAGGGTGGCCCAAAGAAACGGCTCCTCCGTTTACATCTACTTTCTCAGGATCCAATCCTAATTCTTTAATATTGGCTAAAGCCACTACCGAAAATGCTTCATTCAATTCCCAAAAATCAATGTCGGAATTTTCTAACCCCGCTTTCTTTAAAGCTTTCGGAATTGCTTTAGATGGAGCCATAGTAAACCATTGCGGCTCGCGAGCAGCATCTGCATAACTCACGATTTTTGCCAGTGGTTTTATACCCAATGATTCCGCTTTTTCTTTGCTCATCAAAATTACAGCCGCCGCGCCATCGTTTAGTGTAGAGGCGTTTGCTGCCGTTACGGTTCCCTCTTTACTGAAGACGGGTCGCAAGGACGAAACCTTGTCCATTTTCACATTTTTGTATTCTTCATCTTCCGAGACCTCGACAGGATCACCTTTTCGCTGAGGTACAGAAACAGAAACTACCTCGTCTTGGAATTTTCCTTCTTTCCAAGCTTTCGCAGAACGCTCATAGGATTGAATGGCAAAATTATCCTGATCCTCACGGCTGATGTTGTACTCTTGTGCACATAAATCACCGCAAGTACCCATGTGCTTTTGATCATAGACGTCGGTTAAACCATCGTAAACCATTCCATCCAGCATTGTGATGTTCCCAAGCTTCATTCCCGTTCTTGAACCGGGAAGATAGTGAGGTACTTGACTCATGTTTTCCATACCTCCCGCTACTACCACATCGGCATCACCCAGCATGATGGCTTGTGTGCCCTGAGCTATCGCTTTCATTCCTGAGGCACATACCTTATTGACGGTAGTACACGGCACTTCATCTCCAATTCCCGCAAATTTTGCGGCTTGTCGGGCAGGCGCCTGTCCTAAACCTGCTTGCAATACGGAACCCATCAATACTTCATCGACTTCGCTTGGCGACAAATTGATTTTATCCAAAGCACCTTTTATTGCCGTAGCACCTAATTTGGTGGCACTGACTGATGACAAGCTACCATTAAAACTTCCGATCGGTGTGCGGACTGCCGACACGATATATACTTCTTTCATGGAATTAATTTTTCAGTGGTTTAAAGGCCGCAAAGGTAAGGATTTAAACCATTCCTACTGAACAAGAAGAAAGGGGTGCCGTGATAATGCCTTAAGGAGTAATAAGATAGTACTCTTGGCTTCCGCCAAAATCAAGCGTGTCACCATTAAAGGTAAATTGCTTTGTTAGATTATTGTAGTTACAATCACCATCGTACTCGCCTTTCAACTCGATGTTTTCGATTGATCCTACATAGCCTGTGGTAGGGTCCACCACCATATAACCATAGATGGTAAAATACGGGGATTGATTGTTAACGAACGGAAATTCATCGTTGATGTAAAATCGTCCTTTACCCGAAGGGTAATTTCCGTTTAAATAAACCGTATCTGCCACCAATGGCTCACTGAAAGGAACGAAACGAACCATATAAATTTGATCCACGGCCTCGGCGCTAAAGCCTTCTGAACTCTGATCCAATTCAAAATAAAGTGCATTGATGGCTTGAATGTCGGGCTCATCACACTCTTCGCTGCAAGAGACTGCTATCAGCAGAAATGCAAAAATGAGAAGTAGAAAATTGAAATTTTTCATTCGCGGCAAAAATAAACAAAACAAACGTTGAATCCCTTCTATTCTTAATTTTGGGCACATGCAAAGAATTCTATTCATCAACGCCATTTTTTTCACCATCTTGTTTTCAGGGTGCAGTACGACCTATCACTACACTGAATTTTTAAAACCGTCTGAACAATACATCCCTTCTTCGATCTATGTGGTCGGTATTGTGGAAAGGGCGGTAGCACCTGATGAAGTTTGTCCTGTTTACACCAATGGAATTCCATATAGCGAACTTAAAGGTGTACCTCAAAAATCGGCAGATCTGGCTGTTATGAATTTACAAAAGCTTTGTACGGACATTGGTCGTTTCACTTTCGTGAAAATAGAAATGCCCGCCCCACCTGAAAGTGATGAGGAATTTGCCGGTCGCCCATTTACATCAGAAGAAATTCGAGAAATAAAAGAAGAGTATGATGTAGATGGAATCATCTCTCTGGACGGGCACAATATGTTGATTCGCACCTCCGGATCAGTAAATGTTGTAACGGTTTCCGATGAAACGGGTATGCCAACTCAAGTTCCCGAATTTTCGAAAGAAAGCGAAGTCAGCATGTCATTGATGTGGCGGTTTTATGATACCTCCGGCGGACAAATGATCGATGAATACTTGGAGAATTATGAACGAATTTTTGGTCGCGTATCCTACAGCGAAGAAGACATACAGAAGTTAAAGCCGGAAGATATGGATCTCATGGACGTTGCAGGAATGGCAGCTTATGACTATTTCGAGCGTATATCGCCTCACTGGGAACCGGATTATCGACAATACTATTACTCCGGTTCTGCCGAATTGTCAAAGGTGGCGGAAAGACTGAAGCTTACCGGGGATTGGGAAGATGCGGCTAATCAATGGAGACTTCTGGCCGATTCGGAAGACCCTAAGGTAAGTCACCGGGCAAGCTATAACATGGCCTTGGCATCCGAAATTTTGGGGAAACCCAAAGTAGCCATTGAATGGATAGACCGCGCGAAGATGATCAATCCGAACAAAAGAACACGCGATTATGCAGATCGCTTGGATCGACAGTTGCTGATCTACGAGGTCGTAAACAGTCAATTGGGTATCGAGTAGTCTTCACTTAATTTTTCGTTTTCCACTTCCGAGTTCAGAAAGAGCTCTTCTCCTTATTCGTCCTGAACAGAAGCATGATCAGTAATATTTCGCCATTACTTTAATTTTTTTCTGCTTGATGTAGCGAAAACGGCAACTTGCTCGTCAGACATTGTGAAGCCTTGACACAGCGGATGGAAATCAGCCTGATTAAAAAGCAACTAAAGAAAGACCGACGGGTTCAGACCGAAGTTTACAACGAATGTTGTCGAAGGGTGTATGCATCTTGTCTTAGAATTCTGAACGACCCTCACGAGGCCGAGGACTTTATGCAAGAAGCCTTCATCCAGGCTTTTGAGCGAATTGACTCCTTCCGAGGTGATTCCAAGTTGTCGAGTTGGATTTGTCGCATTGCCATCAATAAATGTTTGGACCATTTGAAGAAGCGAAAAATACCATTTGACATGGATGCTGATGTAGGACGTGAACAAAATGCCGTAGTGGATGAAGGTGATGCGGATTATGATATTGAGCGGATAAAGAGAGCAATGAAAGAACTGCCGGAGGGATGCAGGATCGTATTTACACTTCATTTATTTGAAGAGATGGATCATAAATCCATTGCGAAGAAACTGGGAATAAAAGAGGCTTCATCTCGCGCTCAATATGCACGAGCAAAAAATAAGATCATTGAATTGGTAAATGAAACTTATGTCTGAATTAGAAGATTTTATAAAAGCGGAAAAAGACGCTTTCGATGACGAAACCATGCCATCGGGACATGAAGGGCGTTTCTTGATGAAGCTCGAAAAGCGTGAGATCGAAGATGAGAATCGGGTGCGATTTTGGCGCGTGGCAGCTGCCATTATAGTTCTGCTCATCGCAGGTGGAAGCCTCTTACTCCCACGCTTCAACAGCCCTGTGGACGTACAGTACGGCTCAATGTCTCTCAGCGAAGTGTCAGGCGACATGGCAAACATCGAATTTTATTATACCTCACAACTTGAAGAAAAGTATGCGGCGTTGAGGGAACTATCGGAATCCGATGCGCAGGTGAAAAGCCTTTTTGCCGAACTGGCTTCCCTGAATGAAGAATACGAAAACCTGGAAAAAGAGCTTTACCGCAGCGGTACCGATGACCGAGTCATTCTGGCTATGATCGAAAACTTTCGCCTTCGCCTTAAAATAGTGGAGAAACTGGAAAAGATTAAACAAGAACAAACAAATTCATAGAAATGAAAACTTATACCATCCTTATCGTCTGCTTTCTTTTCAATTTGGCAGCTTCTGCTCAAATAGATGAAAAGGTTAAGCGAACCTTTGAAACTTCAACTGCTCCTCAACTTAGCATTGATAATTCCTTCGGTGATATTACTATAAAGAAACACAAGCAATCCATCATAGATGTCTTAATTGAAATAAACGTCGTACCGAAAAAGAGCAGAGATTATGACAAAGTGAAAGATAAAGTTCACATTGAGATCAACGAGGTAGGCGACAGGGTAGAATTGACTACCGTCAATGACCTCAACGGGATGTCAACCGAAGAGCTTGAAATCGATTACACCGTTTCAATTCCTGAAAATACTTCGTTGGAAATTCGCAATCAATTTGGCGATGTGTGGATCGAAGGCACTGAAGGCAAAGTGTACGCCCGCGTTCAGCATGGCGATTTTTTCTGTGGGAATGTTGGCGGAAGCGAGAATTCCATCAAGGTACAATTCGGCGAATTAAGGTTGCAGTCCATGAAGGATGCAGAATTGGAAACACAGCATGGTGATTTTAGAGCTTCTCGATTACAGAATGTAGAAGTGGAAATCCAATTTGGCGATGCAGAGATTGATGAGATCGACGGCGAATTAGACATAGATATTCAGCATTCGGATTTATCAATTGAGAAATGCACCGAAAGCCTGAGAAAACTGGAAATTGATGCGCAGTTTTCCGATATTGATTTGGGCTCCGGAATGTGGGATATGTATAATATGGAATTGGAAGGTAGTTTTACGGATTTTTCACTTCCTTCATCAATTAAGTCTTTGATTAATTACGAATCAAAAGATTTACACTCAAAAGAATATCGCATAAATGAAAAGATCAGCGATCGCAAAATCATAATTGAAGCCAATCATTCAAACGTCGATTTTGATTGAAAAAAGAAAACTGCGTCTATCTGAGATAAACGCAGTTCACTAATCACCCGACTGTTAATTGGATATTTTAGCACTTTGATAAGTGATTCTCAAAATTCCAACCTAACACATCAAAGATAAATTATTTAAGAATTCAAATACATTTAATATCTTTATGATACCTATAAGCAGAACTTATGAATTTCACCCTTCATCAACTTCAGGTATTCCTAAAGGTAGTAGAGCGCGACAGTGTTACCGAGGCTGCGGTAGATTTGCATTTGACTCAGCCCGCCGTATCGTCGCAACTTAAGCAATTACAAAATCAGGTCGGATTGCCCTTGACTGAGGTCATCGGCAGGCGAATACACATAACGGATGCGGGAAGAGAATTTGCCGAGTTGGCCAAAGAGATCATTCAAAAAACCGAAGAACTGGGAGAGCGTATGAGCTCCAAAAAGGGCTCGGTAAGTGGTAAGTTGAAGCTAACCGTGGTCAGTACGGGAAAGTATTTCGTGCCGCCGATATTGGCTGAATTTAAGAAATCTTATCCCGACGTCCACATCTCACTTGATGTAGTCAAAAGAGGAGAAAGCGAAACGGCTTTGATTAACCATGAGGCAGATTTTATGATCGCGACTTTTGGCAACTCCTTAACCAATTACGAAAGCATAAATTTTCTTCCCAACCCATTAGTTTTAGCCGCGCCGGCAAATCCCGTCGGCTTTGACTTGCCTCAGGGTAAAGCCACCAAAACCTCGTTGCAGCAATTGCCGTTTATTTTCAGAGAGAAAGGTTCGGGCACCAGAATGCGAATGGAAGAATTTCTGCGGGAAGAGAAAATAGAGCCTGAAATATCGATGGAATTGGTCACTAATGAGGCTGTCAAACAATTGATTCTTGCAGGATTCGGTGCATCTTTCCTTTCAATTTATAGCATGCGTTTGGAGCTGCAACACGATGAGATAAAGATAATTCAACACTCAAAATTACCCTTGAGAGGTGAATGGAGCTTAGTATGGCTGAAGGGAAAAAGACACACGCCTGCGTCGGAAGCCTTTGTCAATTTTTTGAGTGACCATTCAGGTTCATTGGTTGACAAACTTTTTCCTTGGGTGAAAGAATACCTGTAGAGCCACTTTCATATCCTTACCTTTGCGGCCATGATGAAAAAAATTGATCCGACTGAATTCAGAAAGCTTTTGGCCGATAAGCCTGAAATCCTGATCACCATGCACAAAGGACCTGATGGAGATGCCATTGGTTCGTCCTTAGGATTGTACCATTTTCTGAAAAATAAAGGCATTAAAGCTACCATCATAGCACCTGATGATTTTCCGAAGTTCCTGAAGTGGCTCCCTGCTTGTGATGAAGTTATAATTTGTGAGCATCACTCGCACAAGGCGCAAAGAGCGGTCGATAATGCAGATCTTATTCTTTGTCTCGATTTCAACCATCCTTCTCGCATGGGAGCCTTTGAAGAAATGGTTTCTAAATCAGGAAAAACCAAATACGTTATCGATCACCATCAGGACCCCGATGATTTTGCCGATAAATACTATGTAGACAGCGAGGCCAGCTCTACCGCTGAAATGATCTACCGCTTGATCAGCGAAATGGAAGAAACGGATTTTATAGATCAGGATGCCGCCATCAGTTTATATACGGGTTTGGTTACGGACACGGGCTCTTTTCGATTTTCATCCGTATCTCCGTATGTCCTGCACATGGCGGCAAACCTCATGGCGCTGGGAATAGACCATGTTAGGATCTACGATGAAATCTTCGATAATTCTTCACTCGATCAATTGAGATTGCGTGGCTACGCGTTGAGCGAAAAGACACATGTAATCGGAGAAACGGGAGCCGCCTATATTTCATTGAGCGAGGAAGAGCTCAAGCGATTCAATTATCAAAGTGGCGACACTGAGGGATTGGTCAACTATGCATTGTCAATCGAAGGGGTGCACGTAGCCGGATTTTTCTACGAGAGAGATGGCTATGTCAAGCTTTCTTTGCGCAGTAAAGGCAAAGTAGAGGTCAACAAAATCGCGTCCGCTCTTTTTGAAGGAGGCGGACATAAGATGGCGGCAGGCGGTCGTAGCGATTTAAGTTTGGAAGATTCCGTGGCGAAATTTATAGAAGTGGCCGAAGCAGGTTTTGAAATTGAAAAAACCAACGCATGAGAGTTATTACTCTTTTAACGCTCTGGGTTTTGTTTTTTGCTGCCTCGTGTCAAGACCCGAATGAGACGACTCGACAAAGAATGCCTACGCAGGATGAGCTGATCGAAGCCAATAAGCGAAAGGTGGGCCGGGAGGCGGAGTTAATCAATCATTTCATTAAGCAATCGGGTTGGGAGATGAACGAAACCAATACGGGAATTCGATACGATATTTACCATGATGAGGAAGGGGCTGCAGCCAAAGAAGGTGATGTAGTGGCAATAACCTACAGCTTGCATTTGCTCGATGGTTCTCGCATCAGCGATACGAATTTGGAAGGCCCCGTGACTTTCAAAGTGGGCCAGGGCGATGTGATCTCCGGCTTGCACGAGGCCATTACCCTTTTATCGGTTGGTGATAGCGCCAGAATAATTGTCCCTTCATATTTGGCTTACGGACTCACCGGAGATCAAAACAAAATACCCTCCAATGCTGCGCTTGTCTACGATTTATCCTTGGTTCGTTTGGATTAGTGCCTCGGTTTTTTTCGCCTCGTGCGAATCAAAACCTGAATACAATACGACCGCAGATGGCCTGCAATGGAAATTGGTGTCTTTCACTGATAGTGGTCAAAAACTTGATTCCGCCGAGCAGTATTATGTGGAGTTATTGATTACCGACAATGCCAAATCCGATACCCTGTTTTATAAGTACAACCAACTTTTAAAGAAGGGCAGCGATCCGTTGCGCAATTTTTTGCAGACCCGCTCTGTAGGCGACAGCTTGTATCTTCAAACTTCGCTGAGAGATACCCTGAATGCTGACCTGCCTTTTCGCGATACGCTGATTTATCGGTTGCGAATTGACCGAATGCGCACCGCAGCCCAACTTGAAGACCGCAGACTGAATGAATTGACTGAACTCGATTCATTAGTTCGTACAGACTCCGTACTTTCCGCTTACCGCGAAATGGATGGAGTCTATTTCAAAACAATTCAAAGGCCCGATACGGCTAAAGTCGTAAAAGGAAAGGAAATCGTCATCCACTATCAGGGACGGACTTTGGAAGGTGAAACGTTCGATGACTCACGCAGAATGTCTGCGCCTCTTAGATTCATTTACGGAAACGAAGGACAGGTATTACCCGGAATAGATTTAGCGCTTTCGCAAATGCATTTGGATGAAAAAGCCGAAGTAATCATGCCCTCATGGCATGCCTTCGGTAGTGAAGGTAGTGCTGATGGGAGAGTACCGCCATTCACGACGGTAGTGTACCGGATAGAGGTAATCGAACTCTCGAAGGAGTGATCACGCAGGATTTCCTATGGCAAAAATGCACGGACGCTTGTGCAAAGCGGGTTTTCGCTTTTTCCACTCTTTGATCGGCAGTGTGCGCATCAGTTCATTTTCCGTAGTGATTTCTCGGGCGATGCACAGCAATGTTTCAGGGTGTGCTACTTGAATCAGTTCATCCAATAGCTTTTCGTTTCGGAAAGGCGTCTCCATAAAAATCTGCGTATAGCCCGATTCGCGCAAGCTGTTCTCTATTGATTTAATGGTCTTTCTTCGTTCCGTCTGATCGATGGGCAGGTAGCCGTGAAAGGTAAATTGCTGCCCGTTGAACCCCGAACCGATCAGCGCCAAAATAATGGACGAAGCGCCGGTGTGGGGTACCACGCGAATTCCCTTTTTATGGCAAAGACTTACCACTGCCGCCCCGGGATCAGCTATTCCCGCCAGACCTGCCTCAGAAATTAGCCCCATGTCGGTTCCTTCCAATAGGGGCTTGATGAGCTTGGGAATGTCCGTTGGCTCCGTTCGCTTGTTGAGCGGATAAAATATCAGATCGTTTAGCGGAATACGCGTACCCGCTTTTTTTAAATAGCGTCGTGCCGTCTTTTCATTTTCAGCAATAAAATGAACGAGGTCGCGACCGGCTTCGAGCACTTCGTGAGGCACAACTCGTTCGGGATTGGTATCGCCCAGCAGGGTAGGGATGAGGTGGAGCGTGCCCGTTTTACTCATCGATTTCCACTAAGAGAGCGTCTGCGGCTTCGTTTAGCATTTCAAATACGTGATCAAATCCTTCGGGACCGCCAAACCAAGGATCGGGAACTACGCGATTTTCTCCGGGATGACTTAAGTTGAGAAAAAGATCAACCTTGCTTTTGGCTTCATTAGACGGAGCCAGAGCCATTACATTTTTATAGTTCTCCTTGTCCATCACAAAGATGCGATCGTAGCGATTGAAATCTTCTTGTTCAAATTGTCTTCCGCGAAGTCCTGAAATGTCAATGCTGCGATCCTTCATACACGAAACCGCTCTTTTGTCAGGGCTTTCGCCCACGTGATAATCTGCGGTTCCGCATGAATCTATCTCAATAGATACGCCGCGTTCTTCTGCTTTCGATCTCAAAATTCCTTCTGCCATGGGGCTGCGGCAGATATTGCCCAAACACACAAATAGTACTTTCATTCCGCAAAGGTATAAACCAAGTTCAGAATCTGTTTGACTATCGGAAATTACTCCTTCTTCTTTACCACCTCGAGCAAGTGCTCTACGGCGGCCCGCAATTGCTGATCAATTCCCTCAGCTGCTTTTCCGGGTTCATTATAGATGAGGAGGTCGGGTTGGAGTTCGTTGTTTTCCAATAGCTCTCCCGATCTGACATCGCGCATGCCTATCTGCGGTATTCCGAATACGGTTCCGTCTTGCATGCGCTCCCACCACACAGCCGTTCCCGTTCCCGCCACCGGCGTGCCGATCAGCTTTCCTATTCCGAAAAACTTATAGGTAAACGGGAACATGTGCGCATCGGAATAATTGCTTTCGCTCATCAAAACGGCGCTTGGTTTTGTCCATTTTCCGAGAGGCTCTCCACCCATATTATCCTGTCCGCGCGGTACGAATTGAATATAAGTTTCTCCGCTCAGGAAAGTGGCCAGATCATCGTGTAGCCAGCCACCGCCGTTGAAGCGCGTGTCTACGATCAAAGCGAGTTTATCGTTGTGCTTACCGAGTGCCTTTTCATAAACTTCACGGAAACTCGAAGAGTTCATGCCTCTAACATGCACATAGCCGATTTTACCATTGCTCAAACTGTCAACCTGCTCCTCACGCGTTTCGATCCAGCGTTCGTAGAGCAATTGGTTTTCTTCGCCTCGACTGATGGGTTTTACCACTTCATCCCATCTTTCACCCGTTTCGGGATTGAAATAGGAAAGAAGGGTTTTATCGCCTGCTTTTCGATTTAGCATCGGATAGTAGTTGTCATTCGCTTCGATGGTTTCGCCGTCAATTTTTTCAATGACTACTCCTGCCTTTACTTTTCCATCGGAATTGATCACAGGACTCTTTTCAAGTACTTCGGCTATCTTCAATCCGTCTCCCGAGTACGAGTCGTCGTAGAGCAATCCCAGTGAAGCCGTTCGATCTCCCGTATTTTCGTTTGACCAGTAGCGGCCGCCCGTATGTGAGGCATTCACCTCCCCGAGCATTTCGGAAAGCAGATCAGCAAAATCATACGGATTGTTGACGTAAGGCAAAAACTTGGCGTACTCCGTTTTGTAATAGTCCCAATCTACATCGTGTAGGTCTTCCAAGTAGAACTTCTTTTTGAACTGTCGCCACGCGTGTTCGAAAAGGTAGGCTCGCTCTGCATCTTCGTTCAGGTTCATTTCAGATGAAAAAGAGATGCCCTCGGTTTTGCCATCTTTGACTTGAATTTTTTTCAAGCTGCCTTTGGAGTTAACGAATAAATGCTCAAAGTCTTTGTCAAATTGCAGCGAAGAACCGCTCGCATCCAAATCGGCAAATATTTTCGTTTCCTTGTCTTTAAATTGGGTTTTCCAAATGTCGTAGCCATCGCCCGTGCTAGCGAGGTAGTAAAGATTTTCGCCTTCTTCATCCAACACAAAATCGGAAAGAGAAGAGGAAAAGATGGTTAATCGTTCCTTTCTGTCTTCCAGTCCGTCCCAATCAATTTTGATGTCTTCTATCTTTTCTTCATTGTCCTCTTTTTCATCATCTTTCTCATCCTTATCATCCGCTTCCTCATCTTCTTTCTTTTCCTTCTTTTTCTCCTTTTCCTCTTCTTTCCAGAGCTCGTAGTCTGCTTTGTCCAGCGTAAACCGCTTGTGGGCATCTTCGGTTAAAAACAGGGCGTAGACATCATTTTGACTGCCCCAACTGCCGTGTGAGCGCATTCCCGCTTTGTCGGAAGCCCAATAGACTACCTCGCCTTTCATTCCGAATTTGGGGCGGTAATTTCCGTATCCGCTCTGCGTCAAGTCGATGGGCTTATCTTCGCCCGAAGCTTTTACCAAGCCTACTTGGTCATTCCAGCGATTGTTATCAAAAAACTGCACCAGCAACCACTTCGAATCAGGTGCCCAAGCGTAATACTGATCCCCGTCGGCGTAGGAGTACGAGTACTTTCCGGGTACCACCGTTCGCGTCATACCCGATTCCAGATTTTTAATTTTTAGCGTTGTTCGCTCTTCCAAATAAGCGACCTCTTTATCGTCGGGAGAATAGGTAGCCTGAAATTCTTCGGCTTCCGTATTGACAATAGGCTTTTCGTCAATGAGCGTAGCGTTGTAGAAATACTTTTCCTCTTCGCGCCCCAAGCTTGCCTCGTAGACATTCCAGCTTCCGTCGCGCTCGCCGCTGTAGAGCAGCTTTGTACCGTCACTGTTAAAATCCAGATTTCGCTCTTGCTCGGGCGTGTCGGTTATGCGTTTCGTTTTCGAGTAATCGGTAGCCGTTACGAATACTTCGCCTCTTACGATGAATGCGATTTCTTTGCCATTCGGCGAAACCTCGAAATCATCGGCATCACCGGTGATGAGTTTCACCACCTCTTCGTTGTAGCGTCGATCGGTTTGCAAAGATATCTTCACCTTCTTTGGTTGGTTGGGTTCCAATTGGGTATAAATTTCTCCGTCGTAGCGAAAGCAAAGCATGCCGTCATTTGAGCGCGAAAGCGATCGAACGGGATGCTTTTGCAGATTGCTCACCTGCTTGAGCTTGGTGAGCGAGTCGCCGTCTAAAGTTCCTTTCCAAACATTCAATGAGCCCGATCTCTCGGAAGTGAAGAACAATTGATTGGATGCGCCCCAGACAGGATCGCGGTCTTCGCCGCGCCAAGTTGTGAGTTTCGTGTATTCTTCGCTACGTAAATCATACATCCATATATCTCGGGTTACCGAAGATTGATGATGCTTACGGTATTCGTCCTCATAACCTTTACGGTCATAATATGCGATTTTGTCACCGCTTTCACTATACTTAGCTCCGAGCGCCGGAACGCTCAAAACCTGTTTTTCTCTTCCACCCTCGATGGGCACGGAGTACAATTCGGGTAGGACACCCGATGGAAATAGCACGGACTCCGGTTGATCAACTCGCGAAGAACTGAAGATGACATTTCTTCCATCGGGGCTATAATCGGATGCTACATCATCGGCTGAATGAAAGGTAAGGCGGGTAGGAGAGCCACCGTCGACATCCATCAAAAAGATGTCCTTATTGCCATACCGCATGGAAGAGAATGCAATTTTCTTGCTGTCGGGACTCCATACGGGTTCGCTTTCGTAGGCTTCATGAATGGTCAACCGCTTTGCTTCACCGCCCGATACGGAAACAGTGTAAATATCGCCTTGAAACGAGAAGGCGATCATAGTGCCGTCGGGAGAAATAGCGGGGTACCGCAGCCATAGTGGCGATTCGGACTTTTGGGAAAATGCGGTGGTTGAGGAAAATACAATTGTCAGTAAGAGCAGAAATCTGTACATGGTCTTTGATTTGGGGATGTAAAAAACAAAAAATCACCGCACACGGCGATGATTTAAAGCTTTTTAAGAAACAATTGAGAAATTCACTTATGCTGAAGTCGCCATCCGTAAGGATTCACATCACCGTCGGCTATCGATCGATGAAATTCTTCCGTTTCAGGAGTATAAGTGATCAATGTCGATCGGTCTTTCCAACTTATCCATTGAACCTTTTCTTTCAGCTCTACCTCATTTTTAAAGAGAGAAGACTTCATTTCATCAAACGATGCAAATTCGTAACAATCTTCTTTGCCATCGCGAAAGTGAACATAAAATGCCAGGGTAGGTCCCGATTTCTTCATGCTAAAAGAACAGCATTTAAGACATAAAAGTTTATTTAGTCTTCGTCTTCCTCCTCGTCTACTTCAGATCCATCATCAGAGTCGGGCATGTAATCCAAGTCGGAATACTTGTCTTCAAAATCAGATTTTACATCCTTCTTCAGATTTCCATCCTCATCGTAGTCGTCATCTTCTTCAATAAGCTCTTGTGCACGAGCTTGAGACATTTTAATCAGATAGATGCGATCGTCTGTTTCAAAGCGCAAAGCGCTGACGCGATCTCCGTCCTTATTGTTAAAATGAATAAGCTCTTCGCTAAAACCATAAGGATAGGTAAGTTTTATCTGTTCCTGTATGGCGGAGTCAATTTTCTCGAATGATGTGATAATTCTGGGTTTGCTGTCGGTAGCGGGCATGTCTGAATCGTAATTTTCAAGTTTTAAAACTAGCGCTAAGAAAGTAAATAAATCAACTATTCCATCCAAATTTTACCGTTCTTCAATTTTGGGATGAAATCCTGTTGAAAACAAGCACGCCACAAAGGTAGAAAGAGATATTCAAAAACTTCAGTCTAGTTATCTTTGCGGCCATGCAAGAGACCATTCTGATTCTGGATTTCGGTTCGCAGTACACGCAGCTTATAGCCCGGAGGGTGCGTGAGTTAAATGTCTACTGCGAAATTCACCCCTTTCACGAGGCGCCTGAAATAACCGATAATATCAAAGGAGTTATCCTTTCCGGAAGTCCTTTTTCCGTTCACGATGCCAACGCACCGCAGATCGATTTGACGCCTTATCGCACCAAGCTACCCGTCTTAGGAGTATGTTACGGAGCTCAATACATGGCGCAACTTGATGGCAAAGGGGAGGTTAGAAAAAGCGATAAGCGTGAATACGGAAGGGCTAATCTTCGATCGGTAGATTCGAACTCTACTCTTTTTAAAGATATTCATATCGGATCTCAAGTATGGATGTCTCATGGCGATACTATTTTTTCATTGCCTGAAAATGCGCGCATCGTTGCTTCCACTCACGATGTAGAAGTGGCAGCCTACGAGATAGATCAAGAAAATACATACGGCATTCAGTTTCACCCTGAGGTATATCACAGCACCGATGGTAAACAATTGCTCCATAATTTTTTGATTAACATTTGCGGTTGCAGCAAGGATTGGACTCCGCATAGTTTTGTGGAGCAATCGGTAAGCGAGTTGAAGGAACAACTTGGTAATGACAAGGTCATTCTCGGACTTAGCGGTGGCGTGGATAGTAGCGTCGCAGCCGTTTTGCTGCATCAGGCTATCGGTAAAAATCTGTACTGCATTTTCGTGGACAACGGCTTATTGCGTAAACACGAATTTGAGGATGTGCTTCATTCCTATCAGGATATGGGGCTGAACGTTCGCGGTGTGGATGCGAAAAATCAGTTTTACAATGCCTTAAAAGGAATTTCAGACCCGGAGGAAAAGCGAAAAGCTATTGGTCGGGTATTCATCGAAGTGTTTGATGAAGCAGCGCATCAGGTGCAAGATGTGAAATGGCTGGCGCAGGGTACGATTTATCCCGACGTAATTGAGTCCGTTTCGGTGAAGGGTCCTTCAGCAACTATTAAAAGTCATCACAATGTAGGCGGTCTGCCCGACTTTATGAAGTTGAAAGTGGTCGAACCACTTCGCGCACTTTTCAAAGATGAGGTACGTTTAGTAGGAAAGGATTTGGAGATTTCTCAAACAATTTTGGGAAGACACCCCTTTCCCGGGCCGGGGTTGGCTATTCGCATCTTGGGCGAGGTCACGGCAGAAAAGGTCCGCATTTTGCAAGAGGTCGACCATATTTTTATTTCGAATTTGAAGGAGTCAAGAGAATACGATAATGTTTGGCAAGCAGGAGCTATCTTGCTTCCCGTACAGAGTGTGGGAGTAATGGGCGATGAACGCACGTACGAAAATGCGGTAGCGCTCAGAGCAGTGACTTCTACCGACGGTATGACCGCAGATTGGTGCCACTTGCCATATGCCTTGCTGGCAAAGATTTCAAACGAAATCATCAATCGAGTAAAAGGTATCAACCGCGTCGTTTACGATATTAGTTCAAAACCACCGGCAACGATAGAATGGGAATAAGGAAAAAGGTATTGAAATTAGGTCTTGTGGTGTGGGTAGCCTTTTTAGCCTCTTGTGCTACGGCTCAAAATTATGCCACGCGCAACATTGAGGGCAACGATTACTACTTATACTATGTCGAGCCGGGAAACACGCTATATGCTATCTCCAAGATGTTTTCCGTCTCGGTGGAAGATTTGGCGGAAGCAAACCCGACCGCAAAGGACGGACTGGAAATAGGAGAGGAAATTTTGGTTCCAATCAAAGCCGTAAATAAGCGCGATGCCAGGAAGAAAGAAGTAAAGGTCGAAGGGGATCAAATTCTGCATACGGTTCAAAAAAAAGAAACACTGTTTTCGATTTCAAAGGCCTACGGAGTTTCCGTGAACGACTTGATGGAATTGAATCCGGAAACTTCTGAGCGATTGAGTACGGGTGATGTGCTGAAAATTCCGTCGGGGAAAAGCACTTTGGTTCAAGAGAAGTTTTTAGAGCCCGCCAGAAACGATTCTTTTATCGTGCATCAGGTACAGGCAGGTGAAACGATGTATTCGCTGGCAAAGCAATACGGCATTTCGCAGGATAGCCTGTTGAGCGCGAACCCCGATTTAGCCCTTGGGGTGAAAGTAGATCAGTATCTGGTCATTCCGGCCTACAATGAAGAATATAGGGCGCTGGTAGAACGGCGCGAAAAAGAAAAGCAAATTGACGAATGGAACATTCCTACCGGAAGACAGGCGGTTTACGAGTTCGCTTTAATGCTTCCGTTCGAATTAGGATACAATGATAGTTTAGACAAGTCCTTATCAAAAGGTGAAGATCTCTACATCTTAACCGAAATTGCACTGGAGTATTATCGCGGTGCACGCTTGGCTCTTGATTCATTGGAAAAGCTTGGCTTAAATGCCAATGTGCACGTCTACGAAATTGGCGAAGACATTGTAAAAACGCGTGAAACGCTGAAAAAGCCTGAGATAAAAAAAATGGATTTGATTTTCGGGCCGATGCACAAAACCAGTTTGGCTTTGGTAAGCGATCTGTCTGTTAAGGACAGTATTTATTTGGTTTCGCCTAATTCTTTTTCAAATGAGGTTTTCGAAGAAAATCCTTATTTGCTTAGGGCCATCACCTCGCAAGAAACCATGTTGCGGTATTTGGCAAACTTCGTAGCGATCAATCATCAGGATCACAACGTCTTAATGTTGAACAGCGAATCGCCGAAGGGCTGGCCCATGCGAAAAGAGTTTATTAAGCACTACAATTTGGCGGCTTCAACCTTTCCGAATGCCTATTCCGATTCGCTGCGAAGCGTGACGAAAGACATGTTTAATCGAGAAGGCGGAGTAGGGAAAATTCGGGACTTTTTGAAAAAGGATACTTTAAATGTCATCGTAGTTCCTTCGAATGATTTGGCCTTCGTAAGTGATGTGATGACCAGAATTTCCTTACTTGAGAAAGACTACCGTGTTCAGGTTTATGGTTTAGATGAGTGGGTCAAATACGAAAACATTGAGGCTGAATATAAGAATCGGCTTAAGTTGAGATTAGTCGTGCCTTATCACGTTAATTATGAAAATCCGGCTACCGTAGAGTTTATCAAAGCATACAGAGAAAAATACGGAACCGAACCCCATCATTACGATTACGGTTTCAGGGGATATGACTTGATGCTGTTTTTTGGAAAGGCGCTTCTCAGTGAAGGTTTGGCCTTCCCGTTGGCATTTGAACGGTTGAAGATGAATGGGACTGCCGGCTCTTACCGATTCGGAAAATCAACGACGGGAAGAGAGTTTGAGAATAAGGAAGCTTTCATTCTTGAATACGACAATTTCGAAATCAAACGAGTGAACTGATGTCTGCACCTGATAGACATGAGATTGCCGAATCGTATCGCGAAATTCAATCGCTGATTTGCAACCACATTGAGAAAACGGACGGAAAAGGAAGTTTTCATAAGGACAGTTGGCAACGCGAGGGTGGAGGCGGAGGTCTTACTCGGGTAATGGCGGATGGAAACGTCTTGGAGAAAGCGGGAGTGAACTTCTCGGCGGTAGAAGGTGAAGTGACACCGATTATGGCGAAAATGCCGGGAATGGATGCGAAATGGTTTTTTGCAACAGGGGTCAGCATCGTGATGCATCCTCATAGCCCGCATGTTCCGATCATCCACATGAACATTCGTTACTTTGAGACGGACTCGGGAAACTATTGGTTCGGAGGCGGGATTGATCTGACTCCTCACTATGTTATCGAAGATCAAGCCGAATATTTTCACCGAAGTTTGAAATCAGTCTGCGATCGATACGATTCGAAATGGTATCCTGATTTTAAGAAGCGCGCCGATGATTATTTCTTCATTCCGCATCGCAATGAAACCAGAGGAATCGGAGGAATTTTTTACGATCACCTGAGTGAAGATTCAATTCATTCCAAGGATGATATCCACAAGTTCTCTTTGGATTTGGGAAGGCTCTTTCCCAAGGTTTACTCTGAACTGATTCAGCGGAACCGAGACAAGTCATTTTCCGATTCGGAGAAAGAATGGCAGAAGCTGCGCAGAGGTCGCTATGTGGAATTCAATCTGGTTTATGATCGCGGAACGCGTTTCGGGCTATTGAGCAATGGGCGCACCGAATCTATCTTGATGAGTTTGCCTAAAGAGGCCAATTGGTATTACGATTTTCAAGCGAATGCCGGCTCTTCTGAAGAGAAGACGCTAAGCCTCCTTAAAAAGGGTATTGACTGGGTTAAAGCTTAATCCACTGCCCCTTTAGTAAGTTGTCTCCCGTTTTGATTTCAATCAGATAAACTCCCTTTTCTAAGTTTGAAGTTTTGGAAACGAGAAGTCCCTTATCTGCACTTTTGATTTTAGGTTTCGTTAAAACTACTTTTCCATTCAGGTCAGTGATTTTCGCCTCAGTGACGTTTTCACGTTGATTCATAATCACCAATTCTCCTTTAGAATTGGTAGATGTCTCAATGGTCTCTTCAGGTTTGTTGAGAACAGAGAACACATCGACGATCGCGGTTCTGACGGACAACTTTTTATCGTCAAGCCGGGTCCACACCGGACGAACTACATTACCGTGAGCGGCAATGTTATTGTAATCTCCAAAGAACACGGTCGAATCCGGGTAGAAAGGGCTTTCGCTTAACTTCGCTTCTGAGAACGTTTCACCACCATCTTTACTCACAGCCATATAAACCTCGGTGCCAAGATCAGCATGGTTTCGTCGGTCGTGATAAACGAACCATAAATTACCCGTGGTTTGATCGATATCCATCCAAGTAAAGAACTGATGCCTTTCGGTAGAATCTTGATTAACTCTAATCGGGGAAGTCCATGTTTTGCCACGATCAGTACTTTTTGACAGAAAAATGTCCGTGTTCTCGGTGCCGTTTCTCTGATCGGCCCAGTTCATGTATATCGTCCCCCGATTTGGTCCGTTTGACAAATCACACTTCGTAACGGGCATTCCGTTAGCTCGATAAATCCCCGGGATTTGAATGTTCCAACCACCGATGTGATCAGCAATCCGCTTTTCGGTTTCACGCCAGGTTTGGCCGCCATCTTCGGAGATATTAAAAACCAAACCATTCGGTCCGGACCAAGTCACATAAATCTCGCCATCAGGTCCTACGGCGGGTACGGCACCTTCTACGGTATTGTCATCATCCAAACAATCCCCGTCTACGCTGTTAATACGAATTGCTTCAGTCCAATTTTCTCCTCGATCTGAAGATTTGGAGAACATAATGTTCGACCGATCATTCGGATCATCCGAATCGTATTTGTCGAATTGCGTCCAGGTGACGTAAATCTCATTATTAAGTGGATTAACCACCGCCCACGGCTTGTCTTGCGCTTTTGCACCGTTGAGCCCGAAGAAGCTACCGTCATTGAAGGTTTTTCCGCCATCATCAGAACGTTGGCACACGATGCGGTCTATCCAGTTACCACCCGGCACTCGCGATAAATGAAAATGATAGAAACTTCCCGTTGTGTCTTGAATGATTACCGGGTCTCCCCAAACTCCGTACGTGGACGATTGTTCCTTTCTTTTCCAACTCAGGCCTGCATCCTCACTTGTGTAGAGGCTGTAGATGTTGGCACCTGCCAATAAGTTGTTCGCATCAAACTGGTCGATACATATTGATATCTCATTCGGGTTCTTGGTGGTTGATAGTTCCATTACTGTGCTCTGGGAAGAGCCGCAAATTGAAACCAAGAAACCCAATAATAGAAAGGCGTATTTCATGCTTCAATAATAGCAAAAAGGAGACCACCGCAATTGGCAATCTCCTTTTTGAGCTATGAATAAGCACTTAAATTATCTGGCAATCATGATTTTCTCGATCACCGTTTCGCTTTCTGCTACAAACTTCACAACGTAGATACCGTTTGGCAAAGAGCTACCTTCAAATGACATTCTGTAGGTATTTCCTGCCTGAACATCTTGGTTGAGAAGTGTCTCCACAGAACGTCCGTTCATGTCGAATACTTCAACTACCGCTCTTTCAGTTTGAGCTACATTGATCTCAATTGTAGTTTGACCTTCAGTAGGGTTCGGGTAAGCTGAAAGGAAAGTGTTCTCAGAAGCTACCACAACCAATTCTTCGGTTGAACTTTCTTCTCCGTCATTTTCCTCATCAGGCTCGTCGCCACAGTTGTGGATTGCTATTACACCGTCTAAGTCATAACCATCAGGAGTTGAAGTCAAGTCATTGTTATTAACGATTTTAACAACAGTGATGTAATCCAAATCTCCCGCTGAACTGATGTCTACTGAGTTATCGCTTTTGCAAACCGTCTCAGCAAAGAAGAACTCTTCTCCGTCTTGTGACACATATACATCAGCGTACTCGGGGTAGGCATCACATCCGGGGTTACCGTAAGATGTTTCTACCACTTGGATGTCATCACCTTCAAGGTTAGCAACTGAACCGTTGAAACCTAATTTGATGCTTCCATTGTATCCAAGAGTTACGAATACCAACTGATCTACTCCTTCGGGTGCACCCAAAGCCTGAGTTTCATCCGTTCGGTTTGAAGCGATAGCTCCATTATTATTTCTTACTCCTTGGATGTATTCCAAAACTTCTGCAGCATAGCACTCGCCCGGCTCAGGAGTTTCAAAAGTGTTGGCATCAGCACATCCTCCTGCAAGGTCTCCTGCAGTGATGTTGAAATCCAATTCGTATACGGTCTCAGTTACTGAAGCCGTTTCAGGATCTACCACACGTAGTTGAGAACCGGCATCACCTACCAGGATCAATCCGCTTTGCATCACGGCAGCACCGTACATTTCGTCTAATTCAAGATCGAACTGAGATACTCCGTCAGTGATATTGTAGAAGCGGTTTTGAGCTCGGTTGATCAACCAGATCGTACCATCGTTGGTTTGAATCAGGTCTCCACCGTCTACCGGTACGTCAATGGGGTTGCTTGCAGCACCTGTCGCCGGATTAACTTCGTAAACTTTGTTTTTTGAAGCAGATCCAACCAATAGTTTGCCTTCTTCCGTCACAACGGCCGCATACGTTTGGCTTATGTTCATGTCTCCCATTGCGATATTTTCAAATGAAGTGAGAGCATCGGTAACGGGGTCATAAATTGCTACCGAACCACCACCTTTCACGATGTAGAGTAAACCTGTGGCTTCGTCGAAAGCAATATGAGGATCGCCTAAGCCTTCCAATAGCAACTCAAGAGAAGCACTTCCTTCTCCAAGAGATACACGGTAAATGTCACCGCCTTGGTTTCCATTCGCTGACAAGAATAGTTGGAAATTCTCGCATTCGTTAGCTTGATTGCCATCAAAGCAACGGCTGGCAAGGTCACCATTAAAAAGAACCAATCCCGTTTCGAAAGTCTCTCCCGTAGCGGCACCTGATCCCGGCTCGTAAACTTCGAAAAGTCCGTTCAAGTTACCGTTTGAAATCAAAAGATTGCCATCAGGCAGAACGGATACACCGTTTATTTCTTCAGCATCTACATCGAATTGTCCGTCGCCGTTAACTTCGTAAAAACGACCTTGTGCACGATTTGCCAACCAAAGTACTCCGTCAACAAATACGAGGTCTCCTCCGTTAACATCGGCTTCGCCTTCTACCGTAGCATCACCTGTGGTAGGGTCTACTTTGTAAACCACATCATTGTTTGCACCAACGTATACAAAACCATCATCACCTACAACTACTGCGGGAATACCGCTGATGTTGTTTCCGTCAATGTTGATCTGTACTTCGTCAATTTCTGAAAGCGTTTCAGGATCGAAAATGGTCATGGTACCACCGTTGTGCTTAACGATGTAAAGAAGGCCGTTTGCGCCTACTCCCAAGTGACTACCACCTGCTACTTCAGTAAGAGCCGTAAGGTTGGCTCCACCCATTCCATTAAAATCTACCGCGTAAAGGATATCATTTCCTCCGCCTTGAGCATCGTGGATATAATAAGTTCGGAAATCGGCGCATCCTTCAATCGACGTATTTCTGGCAGAACAACCTGCTGCCATATCTCCATTGTCAAGTGTGAAAGGCTCTCCATCTAGTATCGCATTGTAAGCAGCACTTTGAGAAACACCTCCATCCAGGCTGTAAACCAAGAATTGGTCATTGTATCTTGAAGAAACGATTACGCTTTCTCCATCTTCGAAAGTCGCCATTCCCGTCACTTCATTGTTTACATTACCCAAAACGGGGTTCATCATTCCGGGAACCACTTCGTAAAGTTTTCCAAGAGGCTTTGATGCCAAGTAAAGATTTCCGTTTTCAGAAAAAGTGAGGTCTCCACCTTGGATATCATTACCTGTAGCAAATTCTGACAGAGAATAAGGCTCCGCATCAAGATTTACTTGGTAGATTTTTCCATTGTTTCCGGAACCGATGAGAAGAACTCCTTCATCATTGATAGCTGCCGTGGTAACATTAGAAATGTTCATGTCCACACTAACGGGAGCACTCAACACATTGGTAATCGGATCTAAAATTGAGATAGCTCCATTGGCATCATTTACAACATAGATTAGGTTATTAGCCGTGTTGTAAGCGATATGGGCCCCGAAATCCAAGTCGAGAACTACGGGACTTAAAATAGCATCGTTGCCATCTAATACTACTGAGTAAATATCAGTTTGTTTTCCCGAGTTCGGATAGTTGATATCCGCATAATAATAGGAGTACTCGGTGCAGACTCCTTGTGCAATTAAAGACACTCCTGAAAGGAATGTGAAAGCCGTAAGCATGCTTTTCTTCAAGTTAAAATTTATCATAGCGTTGATATTTGTTTTTAATTATGGTTACAAAACTATGGCGGTTTTCGACGAAAGTCAATATTGCTTCGATGAATTTGTAATTATTTCGACGAAATGATTTTTTCTTCAATTATCAAGTGCAGTAGTTGGTGGTATTTAAGATGCTACGTAAGCCTGCCAATAGGATTGTTTCGGGAGATTACAATTCACCTTTGCAGAGAAAGAGTCAAGTGGTAAAAGCGGCGTTATTGTATTTGAACTGAAATCAAAATCCTTTGAAAAGATGAACACCTTTTAGTGGCAGTAACCTGAAATATTCTTTTCGTTGATCCAAGAATATACATTATTGGGGAAAGCGTAGTTTTACCTGTATTATTAGCATATGCAAAGAATAGTTATTCTTCTCTCGATTTTTTTTATCCAAGTGCAATCTTTCTGTCAGGAAGAATGGTCGGTAGATGAAATTGCCAAAATGGAATCTCGGCGATTTAATGATGCGGGTAGTAAAAATGCTACCTCACTAATCGGTCAAAGTTTTGATTGGAAATACGCTATCTGCAAATGGAAGGTAAATCCTGCCGAACGTTTTATTCAAGGAGATGTAACGCATACCGTGGTGTTAGACGAATCTACGGATTCGATAGATTTTGATTTAAGCTCAGAGTTGGAGGTTTTGGAAGTAAGGGTAGATGGTGAAGTGGTTTCGGATTACACCATTACCGATCAAAATGCGCTGTATATCAAATCAACGCTTTTTGAATCTGATAAGGAACACTCGGTGCGTATACGGTATGAAGGAGTGCCCCGTCGAAACAACTTTTTTTCCTTCAATCAAGGGCTCAGAAATGACAGCACCTTTGAAATTTGGACGCTATCCGAACCATTTGGTGCGGCTGATTGGTGGCCTTGTAAAATGTCACTTGACGATAAATTAGACAGCATTCGGATTGAGATAACCGTTCCCCTTGGTGATAAGGCAGCCTCACAAGGAACCCTGCTTGAGACTACGACTAACCCGGACACCACGGTAACATTTATTTGGAATCATACTTATCCCATTCCTGCTTATTTGGTTTCGATGGCAGTGACCAATTATGCTGAGTTCAGCCTGTTTGCCGAAGTGGAGGACGGAACCATTGAAATACTCAATTATGTTTATCCTGAGCGCTTGGAAAACGAAATGGAGAGAGGGCAGGATATCATTGAGATGATGCAATTATTTACGGAGCTTTTTGGGGAATATCCGTATAGTCGGGAGAAATACGGCCATGCTCAGGCAGGAATACCGGGTGGAATGGAACATAGCACTATGAGCACTATGTCGGGGCTCTCTTTCAATTTATCGGCGCATGAGTTGGCGCATCAGTGGTTTGGTAATTTGGTCACTTGCGGAAGTTGGTCAGATATTTGGCTGAATGAGGGGTTTGCAACCTATGCGAACGGCCTCGTTATCGAAAATTTACAACCTGATGAATTTGATGCGTGGAAGGCAGCTCGAATAACGAATATTACAGCCTCTCCCGATGGTTCTGTATTCGTATCTGATACGCTGGACAGAACTCGGATTTTTAGTGGAAGACTGAGCTACAATAAGGGAGCCTATTTACTACACATGCTACGTTGGATTCTCGGCGATAAAATATTCTTTGAGGCTTGTAAGGTGTATCTCAATGACCCTGATTTATTCTTTTCTTATGCCCATACGGATGAATTCATTTCCATCTTTGAAGAGGTATCGGGAAAGGACCTTTCAGAATTTTTTGACGATTGGTATTATGGCGAAGGTTATCCGACTTATACTATCAGCTATTCTCCGGTACAGGGCGGTGTTGCGATTAAATTGAATCAAGCTCCGAGTCATTCTTCGGTCAATTTTTTTGAAATGCCGGTACCAATCCGCATTGTGGGTGAATCATCTGATACTACTGTTGTTCTTGACAATCAAATTCAAGATCAAACTTTTTTTGTGAATACGGATTTCATAGTTGAGTCGGTAGAGTTTGATCCTGAAAAGTGGATTTTAGCTTTGAGCAAAATTATCGTTGATCCGAGTTTGATGGAAGATGCCGGACCATCCGTCTTGGCTTATCCGAATCCTGCAAGTTCTGAGGTGCGATTTTATTCATCATCCCCTATGAGCGATGTGCGTTTTCTGGAAATTTACGATGTCAACGGACGACTTTGTCTACGCAAGGCACCAAGAGGAGGGATTGTGAACGGTTACCGACTTGACATCAGCCGTTTAGATGCAGGTCTCTACATTGTCAGATTTGACAGTCTCACGAATTTTTCATTGAAAATTGCCAAAACGGATTAAACGGCCTAATTGGCTGAGTAGAAGACCGGGCAAACAATAATTGAAGCATTATAACTCATCTTGTTCCGGCATAAGAAATAATTTACCTTCGCAATCATTCGGGCTTTAACTTTTTAGATTATGAAAAATCTCTTCGCTTCTCCGCTTTATTCGGCTTTGGCACTCCTTTCAGTCATTTTAATGTGTTTTGAATCTTTTGGTCAAGCCAATTACGACTTTTTAGATGAAGAGTGCTACGTAATTGACTTTGACGGAGACACCATCAGTACAGGCAACCTCCTAAAAGAAGATATGCTAACCGATGATCAAATTGAAGTTTTCACTTTCAGATATGATTCGGATACCGTTATTACCAATCGAAATGGTATGGAAGTTCCGGTTTCACGCAAATTTGATATTTACATGCCCAATGACTCTCTCACTTTAAGCTATTCGGGAGGAGATGTCAATGCATTACCTGTCATTATAATCTTGCATTCAGGTCAGGGCGATAAAGAAAGTTCAGCGCCCAATGGCTTGACTTGGGCGCGGCGTGGATACGTTGTAGTCGTACCTTCATACCGCTCAGACAGACTGGGGGCTGATTACTGCTACATTTATACTAAGTCGTTGTATTTGGCTGCTCAGGATATCTCGGCGATCGTACGTTCCTTTAGCTTTTTGTACGACGATAGTTTGCTACCCGAACCTTTGGTTGAGGATAATCCTCTGAAGGGTCGACCCGTAGACGGAGAATCTCTTTTTTACAGCGGGTTTAGTTACGGCGGCTCGGCCGGTTTTCACTCTGCTTCTCGAATGGTTCAAGAGCAATGGGAATCGTACCTCGGTGCCGGTGAAGAGTATAAAGTTGACGGTGAAGATGGCGAAATAGAATTGGGCGACGGAGGTCTTTTACATTCTACGGGTCGATTTTTTATAGACGATTATGAATTTCCTTACGAGCGTTTGAAGGGAGTTATGTCTCGCACGGCTGCCATATTTAAACCGGAACAATTAAATTTTAGCCTGAGCCCGGTGAAGGTGCCCGTTCAAATAGTATGTGGTACCTGCGATCAAATTATTCCCTATGAACAAAGAGACTTCGTGAATGATGACGGTCTTTGTGATGCCAGAGTAACCTTTCCTGACGGTACCAGCGATACGACAATTACCTTTTACGGGCCACAATATATTTCGGATGTGATGGATGAGGCAGATGTCTACCATGAAATTATTACGTTTTGCAATGGCGGGCATACAACTAATCCATGTGTTATGGATTATATCAATGATGCTGAGATTCGTTTCGTTACCACCATCCTTAAAGATGAAATTGATCACTCCGTAGTCTACGATGAGGTTTACCGATACCAATTTGAAAACTATTCAAATCAATGTTGTGAGTTGGCAGATGGAGATTATGCTTACTTGGCCAAATGCGATTGTGATCCTGAAAACCCTTTTGAGCCGATTGATCTACCCTACATCCCGACTCCCAATTGTCAGTTTATGAATGAATGCGGATTGGATTCTTTATGCGCTTTGGTTCCGCTTTCTGACGGATTTTTTGAGCAAAGCGGAATTACATCAAATATGGGATTGGTAAAGTGCGAAACGGGTTTGTGCCTTCAATTTGCTTCAGATAATGAAGAAGTTTTGACTTTTACCTATTTCACCGAGGAAGGAAAAGAATTACTCCAAACTAATGTGAGAGTAAATCAAGGCATAAATACAATACCCGTTCCCGATGTATTGCCTCGAAACCGAACCATTATCTTAAGGATCGAGGGGTACAACAACATCAAGTTTTTCCTGAGGGCATTGTGATATCAGGTTCTTTAATTTCCTGTTACTATTTCTGTTTTTCTCTGATTTTGGTAGGATTTATCTTAGCTACCGATTCTATAATTCCTGCTAATAAACCATCAATCCACTGAGAAGGAAATGCCTTTCGAACATCTCGTTCGAGGGAAAAATCACCAACTCTCATGTTTCCATCATTGGGATTTTGCTTCCAAAAGACCAGTGCTCCCAAAACGTCGGCCAACGCGTTCAGAACTACCTTCTTTCTGCCCGTTTCTTTATCCACGGCCGTAATGCCTAAATTATCATACAAGAATGTTACCTGTCCCGAGCTGACTTGGTTATTGCCCTCCATTTCAAAATTCAGCTTATTCAATTTTCCTGAACTCACTTCTACCCCCGCCATTTTTCGAAGAAAGTCACTCAAAAATTCCAAATCCGTATCCGATAATGACCCGGATAAATTCCAAGGATTACCATCACCATATCGGTATTCGGATTGTACGTTGAGAGAAGACCCGTTCAAGGCTAATGCTTCACCCGAAAAATGAAAAGCCAATGAATCGCGCCGGACATTTTGAACTCCGGCATTGGCTGTAACCTCTGCCAAAGTTATTTCAGCAACCAAGCCTTCTTCTTGCTGAAGCTTGAATTCGAGCTGACCGTTTTCTACCAGTAAACTGTCAAGGACAAATGGAAATTTGAGTGCAAGCAACGCTTCCTGCGGAAGTTTAGTTCTTCTCTCAGGCAATCCATAAGTCATGTCTTTGTCGATTTGTACTTTAGGCCTGACAACCGTCACCTTAGGAAATCCATACACACTGTCTGATCTGAGTTCCGGCATTTGCACGATGATACCTTCCACTTGAATGGTATTGCGCCCCTTTCTCCAGCCATGATAGGATGAATATTCTTTCAAATTCAATAAGGGTGAGAGACTTAATGAATCGATTTTCAAGCTTTTGCCTCGCTCTTTTGTAAATTCTTTTATTTCTATGACTTGTGTAGAGTCAGGATCGAAATAAGACAAGTCAGACAATCGCAATGAAATTTTTTCAGCCAACTCAAGTGGCGTTTTAGCTAAGGAGTCGAATTCGATTCTTTCCGTTTCGAAATGGATACGAGAATCCAAATAGCCTATTGAGTCATTTTCAAGGAATACCCGACCATCATCCAACATGATTTTCTCAACGATTAAAGTCATTGAGCCGGACTTATTCTTCTTCTTCTTCTTCTTCTTCTTCTTCTTTTTTGACTTTTTACTCTTTCTAAAGCGATGTATTTCTACTTCTAAATCGTGAAGTTTTACCGCTTCAGCAATTAGTTCATTCGAAAACAATATTTGCAAAGGATGTAATCCGTCAACGCTTGATTTATCTACAGAAGCTTTCCAATATAATCCCGTGCCGTCTGATCGGGATACATTCAATCCTTCCACCTCAAAGGACATGGAGAACAGTGAAGCAGACAGATCTTGAAAACTTACTTTCCAAGACGGATCGAGTTGTTCGTCTAACTTTCCTCGTACAAAATCATCCAGCTCGTAATTGAGAAAATATAGCAGTCCGGCCAACATTAGTCCGAGAACTGCAATAACGATAACAAAAACCTTTACAAAGGAATTTTTCATGGCTGAAATATAGAGATTTAACTTATGAATGAAGGATCTTTCACCGGCGAGAAAGTGTTTGTCATAAACTGTTCCGGCTTGAAGCCAATGAGCAATAGAGCTCAATAAAAAAGGCTTCCTTTTCGGGAAGCCTTGTATTTTCTAAACAGCACATTTTAGCGATTCACCTGTCGTTCAGGCTCTCCTACGTATTCACTAAGTGGTCTGATGATGCGATTATCGGCGCGTTGTTCCATAATGTGAGCACACCATCCCGTAACCCGACTCATGACGAAAATCGGGGTAAACATGTCTATTTCAAACCCCATCATGTAGTATGCAGGACCTGCGGGGAAATCCAAATTCGGATAAATACCTTTTTCAGAAACCATGGTGTCTTCAAGAATATTCGCGATCTCCAACCATTTTTTTTCTCCGGTGAAGTCGGCCATTTTCTCGGTGTACTTTTTCATCGTCGGTACGCGAGAATCTCCCTTTCGGTAAACGCGGTGACCGAAGCCCATAACTTTTTTCTTTTCTGCCAGCGCTTCGAGCATCCATTCTTTTGCTTTAGCAGGATCGCCCACTTCTTTCAGCATGTGCATCACTTGCTCGTTAGCACCTCCGTGAAGCGGACCTTTAAGAGCGCCAATCCCGCCAACTACCGCGCTGTACATATCGCTGGTGGTCGAAGTAATTACTCGAGTGGTGAAGGTTGACGCGTTGAAACTATGCTCTGCGTAGAGAATCAGCGACACATCAAATGCTTTTACCACTTCTTTCGCAGGTACTTTATCAAAGCACATGTGAAAGAAGTTTTCGCTAATGGAAAGATTTTGATCAGGAGCGATAAAATCCAGTCCTTTTGAATGGCGGTATGCTGCAGCTATAGCCATCGGGATTTTTGCCAAAAGACTGATGAACTTATCCATGTTAGTCTCCGGCGAATCGTCCCAAATTCGCTTGTCTTCCATTCCGATAAAACTTACTGCGGTTCGCAGTGTATCCATCGGATGCGCATCCTTCGGAAACATGCCGATAACTTTCAATAAGTCATCCGAGAGTTTGCGATAGCTTTTCTCCTTATCGGAGAATTCTTTCAATTCAGCTTCATTCGGCAGATCGGTATGCGTCATGAGATAAGCCACTTCTTCAAATGAACATTTCTCAGCCAAATCCTGAACTTTGTAGCCTCGATAGACCAACGAATTGATCTCGGGCATTACTTTGGAAATTGAGGTCTCGTCGGTTACAACCCCTGCGAGTCCTTTTGGTGCAATTATTTTATCACTCATGGTTAGGTTTTTATAAGGTGGTGGTTATAATTTGAAATTATAAAGTGAACTATCGTAGGCATTGTAGTCCTCGTAATGTAGAACCTCGTAGAGTCGCTTTCGGGTTTGCATTTCACCCACGACTCCCTCTTGGCTTCCCGTGTCAACGATGGTATCCAAACCTTTTTCCACGGCATACATTGCTAATCGCTGTGTAGTAACCGGGTAAATCACCAAGTTGTATCCCAGGTTTTCCAATTCACTTTTGTTCAATAATCTTGATTTTCCGAATTCCGTCATATTCGCCAAAAGCGGAACGTCTACTGCATTTCGAAAAGCTTCAAATTCCGATTCATCCTTCATTGCTTCGGGAAAAATCATATCAGCTCCTGCATCAACGTAAGCTTTGGCGCGATCAAGAGCTTTATCCAGGCCTTCCACTCCGCGGGCATCAGTTCTGGCAATCAATACAAAGTTCTCATCACTTTTGGCATCGGCTGCCGCTTTAACCTTTTGAACCATGGCATCTACCGATACCAGCTCCTTGTTGTCCAAGTGGCCGCATCGCTTTGGATTGATTTGATCTTCAATATGGCAGCCGGCCATTCCGAGATAGGTCAATTCCTTAATGGTTCGAGCCACGCTCATGGTTTCACCAAAGCCCGTATCGATATCCATAATGGATGGCAGAGAGGTGACCCGTGCAATCGCCGAGGCAAATTGCGAGACTTCCGTCAATGTGGTCATCCCGATATCGGGCAGGCCCAATGAATTGGCCATTACCGCCCCTGACACGTAGACGCCGTCAAAACCTTTCTGCTCAATGAGCATGGCCACCATAGGATTGTAAGCTCCCGGAAACTGAAGCAGCTTACCCGAAGTCAAAGCTTTTTTGAAAGCGGCTCTCTTTTCAGCCGGAGATTTTTCGCTTATGATCATTAAAATATTCCTTTTGTGTTCGGTGTATTTTCCTTCACTTGATCGAAAGGCATTTCCACGGTCAGGTCATTCAGCTCTTCTGCGCTGAGATCTTTCAGCCTTTCGGCAATGCCGATAAAGCGATCTCTTTCTTCTTTTGAAATCAATTTCTCCGTCAGCATGTCAAATTTTCCTACGTAGTTTTCTCGCTTGAACGGACGCGCTCCGGCAGGATGTGCATTGGCGCGTTCAATTTCATCTTCGATTACGTCGCCGTTTTTCATGGTAATAATCACTTTACCACCAAAAGCTTTTTTATCCGGATCGGAATCGTGGTAAAGTTTGGTCCACTTCTCTTTTTCTACCGTTGAGATTTTTTTCCAAAGCTCGACCGTTTCAGGGCGCTGAGCTCTTGAAGGCGCGTAAGAATCTTCGTG
>CAZYWJ010000017.1:1693-15802 GCA_964651785.1 uncultured Cryomorphaceae bacterium | reverse complement strand
GCCTGAGCACGCGCATTGACCACCGGCGTTCTGTTTACCGAGGCGATTGCTACCGAAGCATTGTCGATGATTCGGTTGATCACCATGTCTTCTACTTCAGCACTGATGGCGACATCATCGGTTACCATTTTGGCTAATTTGTAGGCCAATTGCTCTTCTTTAGGAAGGTTTGCTTTAGATGGATAAACTTTGACGGAATGATTTTTCATGTAGGTTGGTTTATGCTTTTCAAATTTTTTGCGAAGGTAATGATTCGATGAAGATTTTTTTTTCGGCATAAAAAAAGCCGGATCGAAATCCGGCTTTTGTTATCAAACTAATTTGATTTATTGCGTTTTCACGAGTCGCTCCTGATGGCTGGTGCCATTAGAGTCCATCCACTGAATCAGGTAAATTCCGGGAGCCTTTTGAGAAAACTCCATGGTCGCTCTCGGTCCGTTTACCACTACTTCGTCAATCAGCGCTCCGGTCAGACTGAATACGCGAATGGTTTGAATGTCTACATTCGATGAAGAAACCAAAGTCACGTTGTCCTTAGTCGGGTTCGGGAAAAGAGCAAACTCTCCTTCTGCCGCTACTGAAGACATCGCTTGAGGTGCCGCAGCTCCCCCGCAATCCGTACCTTCATATAATCGTACATTTCTGAAGTAAGAATTGTTTCCGGGTGAACCGTTTACATTTGCCGAAAGGACTACCAAATGAAGGTCGTTTCCGGTATAGTAGTTCCCTACATCAATAACGTATGATTGAAGCGACGTCCCCGAGTAGTTGTTGAAATCTGAAATAACATTCGGATTATTCAGTGTTCCGTGCAGTTGAAATAGTTTGTTAAGGCTCAAAGATGTATTGTTTTCCATCGCTATCGCGTGAATAGAGCCTTGATCGGTACTTTGAAATTCGAAGGATATTTTAGTATTCGGTGTTACATCGTATCCGATCGGAATCAACTTCAACGAATTGTCGCTAAGGAATATTCCCGAACCTGCTTCTTGAATCGTATATGTTCCCTCATCTCTCGAAGGAATGTATGAGTATAAAGTGTAATCATTAAAATTCACATCAAAGCAGGGCTCTGTCGTAGCACCGGCGCAAAATGAAGTAGTCTCAGAATCTTCAAATTCACCACCCGAAGCCAGTACACTTCCCGATTCGTCGGTAAGGGTGTAGCTACCATCTCCGAATCCGCAGCAAATTCCGTCTCCGTATGAATCGAAGAATGTCATGGTGTAGCACCCTTCCGGCAAACAAATGTCTTCGGTAACCGTAGTGAAAGATTGACTGTAAGATCCACCCGAAGCCACTACCGTGCTGCCGCTGTAGATTTCCCATGTCGTTTCAGCAGGGTACTCATCCAAATCTATAGTAAGGGTCAGGCTCTCATCTTCGCATACTTCAGGCTCGCTCACGCATGAAGTTCCCAAGCAAGACCTTGAGTTGATATAATTGGTCATGCGTGAGGTGGGCTGAGGGCCGAAACCCAAATTGAAGTTTACTCCCGTGCTCAATAAGTGGCAGTAGCTCATGATGGTTCCACCACCTGATGGAATTGGTCCTGAGCAACCTTCAGAGTAACCGGCCGTAGCACCACAACCGTCTATGGCCGTGTTGTTTCCATTCCAAGAACACGCGTGAGTGTGGGGCGAAGACAGGTTGTGCCCGATTTCGTGGGCCACCACATTCACGTCCCACGAGTAGCTGGGTACATTATTAAAAAAGCCGAAAATGCCTGACACGCTTACACCAAAATTAGACGAGCAAACGCCGGAGAGGTAAGCGATACCTCCGCCGCCTGCACCCGTCAAGAGTGTAGTCAAATCCGCATTTGATGAATTGTTGTTCAATTGACCTAAGCGATCACCAAGATCACCTGAGTAAGGACTGGATCCGCTCCAAGCAAAAATTTCGCCTACAGCTACATCAATATCATCATTAGCAAAAAGAGTGATTACTTGGTTGAAGAGTGCAGTTACGTAATTGGTAGCTCCCGTGCTTCCTCCGAAATCAGAAACGATGTCATTATCTATTTCAATTCTCATTCGGACACATTTCACCGTTTTCGGACTACCATGGTTTCCGTATTTCGGTGACTCTTCGTGATCGTCAGAGGCGATTGCCTCACATGAAAAAGTCTCATCCAACAATAAATCTTCATCGCGATACCAAATGTGGGCATTGCTTTTAGAGTCGTTAATCTTACCCAATACATATGTTTCAGGTCCAAATGAAACCAATCCGTTGATTTCATCGTCGAAAACGGTAATTGCAACAAGTGAGTGCTCTTCTCCTTTTACGATTCCGCGGTAGAATTTTGCCTCGGGAAGTGGAAGATTCATTTCTCCTGATTCGCTCGTAGTGATTGTAGCATCATCGGTGAAGATGGTTTGCTCATACAATAAAACTTCCAAGGAACCATCTTCCGAAGGAAGCTCCATTTTTACAAATTTTCCGAGATCTGACTTCAATGATTTTCCATCATTCTCTTTTAAAAAGAAAGCAGTTCCATCCAGAAGAGCAGTCTCTTCGACACCTAGAGATCTAAGTGACTCAGAGCCTTTAGCAGTGGCAGATTTAAATGGAGCGGTTTTTTCAAACTCCTTTCCGGCAGCTTGAAATCGTTCAATATTTTTTCGAATGGCATCTTGTCCGTAAGCAGAATTTGCTCCAACAAGAAGAATCGAAAAAATTGCAAAATGTCCGAAGACTTTAAGGAGTGATAAATTCTTATTCATCCAAATTGAAATTTAAGGTGATGTTTAAAAGGGATTAGTGAGTAAATCATGCCCGAATAGATCGATCAACACGTTCAATCATGATTTTCGAAAGTGTGAAATTAGGTTAAATGAATTTTAAATACCAACTACCGATTTTCTCATAACTTCAAGATTTCACCCCTGTTACGCATGAGATGGGACATAGAGGCATCTGAACAAATTTGAACTTTTCGACGAATTCTCAAATTTTATCGGTTAACAAATGGCCGGATTTTTGACTTGAATTCAATTAGTAGTTTCTGCCGGAAGTATTTAGTTTTGCACTCGAGAAAAATCAACAATGATCGAAATTAAGAAAGCCTTTGAAAACCTCTCTCCGGAAGAGTTTAGTCAGTTACTTGATGCGCCGGTATGGATAGCTTTGGCGGCAGCTTACGCCGGAGACGGTGTAGTAGGAGAGGATGAAAAAGCAGAAGCTATAAAATTAGCTCACCTCAGAAGATTTACCGCGCCTAAGTCGCTTCGGGAGTTTTATGAATTGGTAGATACGCAGTTTGCTCAACGTTTTCACATTTTAAACTTAAGGCTTCCTTCAAATCCCAAGGATAAAGAAATCTACCTTGAGCGCCAATTGAACAGAGTACATGATATTATGCTCAAGCTTGATCCGGATGTGACTGCCTCTCTTGAAGAGAGCTTGGAAAGCTTTTATGAAAGAGTTTTCAATTCACACAAAAGTTTTTTCCAGTATTTCGCCATGCCTGTTATCTCAAACAGGTTAGATAAAAAGGCAGGACATTATCGCTTCTCCGGCGATAAGTAAAGGCTCATTTCAAACTCTCTACATCGCGTATCAAGATCTTACCTCTTTCCATATAGATCTGATCTTCGTCTTTGAGTTGGTTCAATACCTCACTTACCGTTTGGCGAGATGTGGCCGTCAGTGTTGCTATATCTGAGTGGGTTAATTTAGTCCGGATGAGTATTTCATGACCGATGGGTTTGCCTTTCCAAGCAGCGGCATCTTTTAGAAACTCTATGATGCGTGTGCGAGCATCGCGAAAGGCCAGTAACTCTACCTTTCGTTCCAGCTTTCTCAAGCGCAACCCCATCCACTTCATAATGCGTAGACTCAGATCCTTTTCATTCATCATGAGTTGTTTGATTTCTTCCAAACTCAGCATGCAAATCAATGTATCGTTATCCATGGCTTCGGCAAACTCGTTTCGCAAGTCTTCGCCTGCCAGTGCCATTTCGCCAAATACTTCCCCTTCGCCCAAAATGGATTTTATTACTTCTTTTCCGTCGTTGAGGTAAGTGCCTATTTTTACCCTGCCCTGTACGATCACGTGCAGATGTTTTGCCTCCGAATTTTGGATGTAAATGGTTTCGGAAGCTTTGAATTTTCGCGGGGCCGAAACGGATGAGTTATCCTTTGACTTAATCGGACACAACTTCCCGAATAGATCTACCCCTTCTAAGTACCACAGTCTTTGCGTATTCATTTGGTTTTGCCTGAAAAGGTTAAAGTTAGAACATCCTCGTTCACCTTAAAATCATTTTTTGATCTCTTTCGACTTTCTGATTTTTTGAGAATCCCGGTTTTCACGAAAATTATTTTTCATTCATATTTGCAAATTTTTTTAGTATGATTCGTATCTTAGCCAAAAGCAAATTATTTCTATGTTATTGAGTGAAAATATTCGCTTTTTGCGAAAAGAAGCAGGTCTTACCCAAGCTGAACTTGCAGAGCGTGTAGGGGTTAATCGTCCCGTAATCGGAGCTTACGAAGAAGGCAGAGCCGAGCCCAGAATCCAAACGCTGAAGCTGATGGCTCACTTTTTCAAGGTTTCGGTAGATGATTTATTAGACAAAGATCTCTCTACGGGCGAGCATTCTGCCGATGTCTCGGGAAAGAGTTTGCGCGTTTTGGCTGTCGCCATAGATGAAGCAGAGGGAAATGAGCGCGCTACCTTGGTACCCGTAAAGGCAGCCGCCGGCTACCTCGCGGGTTTCGGAGATATGGAATTCGTAGGATCATTGCCCCAATTTTCCATGCCTTTTCCCGAACTGCCTTCAGACCGTACCTATCGAGTATTCCAAATTGAAGGAGACAGCATGCTGCCCGTCCCTCCAAAATCATATGTGATTTGCGAATACGTGCAGGATTGGACCGATCTGAAAACGGATGAGCGCTACGTTTTTCTCACCAAAGACGAGGGTGTGGTTTTCAAAAGAGTTCGCGTGCATCCGCACAAGCGCAGTTATGAGTTGATTTCCGATAACACTGCTTACAAACCATACTTCATCAAGCAGTCTCAGGTGCTGGAAGTTTGGAAAGTTCGCGGAATGATTGGTTTTGATTTAGACGCCCTTCAGACTGCACCTGCCTCCATGAAAGAAGTATTGGATGCCATAGAACGTATTGAAAAGAAGCTGTAGTTTTTTATGTCGACGATCAGTCACCTTGATTTAGATACATTTTTTGTCTCGGTAGAGCGGCTTATGGACAGTCGCTTGAATGGACGTCCCGTATTAATCGGGGGCATTACCGACAGGGGAGTGGTGGCTTCCTGTAGTTATGAGGCCAGAACTTTTGGCGTTCACTCCGCCATGCCCATGCGCATGGCGCGCGAGCTCTGTCCCGAGGCCGTGGTTATTCGAGGAAACTCGGCCAATTATACTAAATACTCACAACTGGTCACTGACATTATTCGCGATCGCGTGCCTCTTTTTGAGAAAACCTCCATCGATGAGTTTTACGTTGACCTGACGGGAATGGATAGGTTCTTTGGTTGCTTGCAATTGGCGTCCGAGTTGCGGCGGACTATTATAAAAGAGTCGGGGTTGCCTATTTCATTCGGCCTTTCGGCCAATAAGACCGTTTCAAAAATTGCTACGGGTTTAGCAAAGCCCAACAATGAGCTCTATGTTCCTCACGGAACTGAAAAACCTTTTTTAGCTCCTCTTTCGGTGAAAAAAATTCCGATGGTGGGTGCCAAGACCTACCAAACCTTGCGAAACCTCGGTGTGAAAAAAATCAAAACGGTGCAGGAAATGCCCCCCGATATGATGAGTCGGGTTTTGGGAAAACATGGGGATGTAATTTGGAAAAAAGCCAACGGAATAGACCGGTCGCCGGTAGTGCCGTATAGCGAGCGCAAAAGCATTTCTACCGAGCGAACTTTTGATCGGGATACCACCGATGTGGAAAAGCTGCGAGGCATCTTGGTGGCTATGGCCGAAAATCTGGCTTTCCAGCTCAGGCGAGGGGAGAAGCTCACGGCCTGCATTACCGTAAAAATGCGCTACAGCGACTTTGACACGCGCACCATGCAGGTACGTATACCTTATACTTCTGCCGATCATGTAATCATCCCCAAGGTGAAAGAACTTTTTGAAAAGCTCTACAATCGTCGCGTACTGGTCAGGCTCATCGGCGTGCGGTTCAGTCATTTGGTCAATGGGGGGCACCAGATCAATATCTTTGACGATACCGAAGAGTTGATAAACCTCTACCAAGCCATGGACAAAATGCGCGATCGATATGGAGATCGGGCGGTGATTCGCGCTTCGGGAATGGGGGCGCGCACCATCGGTCGCTTCAATCCTTTTACAGGCGAGCCACCACCGCTGCTTGCAAACCGAAGACAGTAGAAACTAACGCTTCAAAACTTCTTCATAGGCATTTGAATAAGCCAAAGCGATAGCCTCTTTTGAAAATTTCTCATGAGTGCCTTCTGCTACCTTAATTCGATCAAACTGAGACGGAGATTTCACCATTCGGATCAAAGTTTCAGCTAAAACTTGAACGTTTTTTGGCGGAACTAAAAAACCTCTGTCATTCGTAACCAAGTTCGGTATATCACCCACCGCAGATGCGATCACGGGAAGACCTGAGCTAAGAGCTTCCAGAACTACGCACGGCTGATTTTCAGTATTGGAAAAAAGAACCAGAGCATCCGATTCCGCCATCATTTCTGCAATTTGTGCAGGAGACTGAGGGCCTTTGAAAAAAATGTGCTCGGACAGATTCAATTCTTCAGTCCATGCCTTGGCATTGCTTGCATCTCCGTCAGAAATGACAACCAGCTCAAAAGGTTCTCCGGATTTATGGAGTTCCGAAAAGGCTTCCAAGGTTCCGCGGAAATTTTTGTACTCCTCCACTAAAGTGGAAACGTGCAAAAACCGAAAAGGAACGTTGACTTGATCGGATTTTCGCATCTGAAAAAACACATCCTCAACCACATTTGCCACACAGCGCATCTCTGTATCGGGAAGAACTTCAGATACGGCCTTCGCCAAACTTTCCGAAACCGGAAATCCCATGGTCGCCGATTTTGCCGAATCCATAATCCATTTCCATTTGAGCGGATTGACTCTTGGCCGAAATTCTTCGTGAAAACCTGACCAATGCTCCGAGAACATCCAAGGAATATGCAACTTTTTAGAGACGTGATCGAAAAGAGGTGCAAGTGGAAACAAAGTGTGCGCGTGAAGAAGATCAAAATCGACTTCTAAATCCCGACAAAGGCGCAGCACCAATTTTCGCTTTTGCAAGTACTTGATCCAGCCTTTACTTGACGATTTTTGGTAGACAATTATCTCGGTAAGGTTTCCTGAAACTTTCTTCTCAATTCTCTCATTCGAAACATCATCGATAGAAGCAACGAAGATGACCCAAACCTTGTGCACGGTGGCAATTGCCTCGCAATGGCGCTTTACGAAATTACCTAAAAAAGGATCGGCATCGCTGGGATACCAAGAGGTCAATGCTAAAATGTTGAGCGAGTTCACGAGCGCAAAAGTACGATAACGGGAAGGAAATAAATTCTGCAAATTCCATTCGCCGAGCTTGATAATGATGTTGACTTTTCCAATTGATCTCGTCGATATCAACCGATGTATATCGGAGTTATTAACAAGGTGTGAATAAATATATGGGTCAGACAACCAGATAATAAGGAGAAGTTGAAGTATATTAGCCGCAAGGTGCGAGGTTTTGGTTAGCCGCTATTCAGCTCTCAGCTGAAATTCATAGCAATGTGCACCCCGAGTCCCGTCTTTGGCGGGACTTTTTTATTTCCGTCCACATTGTTTTTCAATCATCTGAAAAGATTTCTCATAAGAGTCAATCTTACCATTACTTTAATGAAGGTGATCATTTAATTAGGAATGGGTTCAAATTAATTCGAAAGCCGGATATTTTCTCTTTCAGCCCGAATATTCATAATACCTTAGAGGCACCTACGAAAATCAATCACTTAAACTGCTTAGTCAATGCAAAAAAATCCCGTAATACTCGACCTCAAAGAGGTTGATTTATCGATGCTCAATACTGTAGGAGGCAAAAATGCCTCCTTGGGAGAAATGATTAAAAAATTGTCAGAGAGACAAATTCGTGTACCCGGTGGATTCGTGATAACGGTCCATGCGTTTAAGGACTATCTCGAGCACAATGGTCTCAACGAAAAAATAAGTAAACAACTTGAGAATCTGGATACTTCAGATATCATCTCTTTGAGAAAGAAGGGATCAATGATTCGCAACATGGTAGCTGACGGAACATTTCCCGACGATCTGAAGGATGAGATAGTAAGACGCTACAGAGATTTATCTGCCATATACGGAAATGAAGCCACCGATGTAGCCGTGCGTTCCTCTGCTACCGCTGAAGATCTGCCGGATGCATCTTTTGCCGGACAGCAAGAAACGTTTTTAAATGTAAGGGGTTCTCAAGCTCTGCTCAGTTCGGTAAAGAGCTGTTTTGCCTCACTTTATAATGATCGGGCGATTTCATATCGAACTCAACGAGGTTACGACCATCAATCGGTACTTCTATCGGTCGGAGTGCAGAAAATGGTGCGCTCGGACTTAGGGGCTTCGGGTGTTGCATTTTCGCTCGATACCGAAAGTGGCTATAAAGATGCAGTTATCATAAACGGCGCTTACGGCTTGGGCGAACTGATCGTTCAAGGAGAAATCTCACCCGATGAATTTATCGTTTATAAACCCAAGCTCTCCGACTCCAAGCTGAACCCGATTATTGAAAAAAAAATGGGACAGAAACACCATAAAATGGTGTATGGTACATCGCTGACTGAATTGGTAAAGCGGGTTCCCGTCGAAAGAAAATTGGCGGGACAATTTTGTTTGAATGAAGAACAAATTTTGAAACTGGCTCGATGGGTGGTAGAGATTGAGAACTACTATTCCGAAAAGCGCGGTGTATGGACTCCGATGGACGTTGAGTGGGCACTCGACGGACTTTCTAAAGAACTTTTCATTGTTCAGGCCAGACCTGAAACAATACATTCTCAACTGGCCGGTGATACCCTGACGGATTACCACTTCAGTAGTCCGCCTGATGAGAAAGATTTGATCTTAAAAGGTATTGCCGTAGGTGATCGAATCGGGGCAGGTCCCGTACACAAGCTCTTCACTCTTGATGGACGCGACGGAAGTGGTGACGAATCTTCTTTTAAGGAGGGAGAAGTTTTAGTGACCGAAATGACCGATCCCGATTGGGAGCCATTGATGAAAAAGGCTTCGGCTATCGTTACCGATAAGGGTGGAAGAACTTGCCACGCCGCTATAGTGGCTCGCGAAATGGGAATTCCCGCCATCGTAGGAGCGGGAAATGCTTCCGAAATTTTGGAAGAAGGGGCAGATGTTACCGTATCTTGTTCCGAAGGTGAAGTTGGAAAAGTGTACCGCGGTCTTTTGAAATTTGAGGAACGGGTAACGAAGTTGGAAGAGCTGCCAAAGACCAAGACACCTTTGATGATGAATGTAGCATCTCCCGATCTGGCCTTCAAATTTTCACGAATTCCGAATGAAGGGGTTGGTTTGGCCCGAGAGGAATTTATCATCAATAATTACATAAAAGTTCATCCGTTGGCATTGCTCAATCATGAGAAAGTAGGAGATGAAGAACTGACCAACCGCATTCGTCAAATCACCTCGGGCTTTGAGAATGAACGGGATTTCTTTATAAAAAAATTATCATACGGCGTTGGAAGAATCGCCGCAGCATTTCACCCGAAGGAGGTAATCGTGCGTTTTTCTGACTTCAAGTCAAACGAGTACATGAATCTCTTGGGAGGAAAGCATTTTGAGCCTCACGAGGAGAACCCGATGATCGGCTGGCGTGGAGCGTCGCGATACTATTCGGAAGAATACAAGGAAGCATTCGGATTGGAATGCGAAGCCATTCGCAGGGTGCGCACGGAGATGGATTTAAAAAACGTTGTGGTGATGATTCCGTTTTGCCGCACTCCTGACGAAATGCAGCGCGTACTGTCTACCATGTCAGAATTTGGTCTGAAGCGTGGAGAAGATGGCCTCAAAGTTTACCTCATGGCAGAGCTACCTTCTAATATTCTATTGGCCGAGCAATTTGCAGATCATATTGATGGATTCTCGATCGGCTCGAATGACCTGACGCAGTTGACCTTGGGATTGGATCGTGATTCTGCGTTGGTATCTCACTTGTACGATGAGCGAAACCCCGCTGTAAAAGCATTGATTTCTCAATTAATTTCAGTTGCAAAAAAGAAGGGCGTAAAAGTCGGAATATGCGGTCAGGGTCCTTCAGATTTTCCCGACTTTGCCGAATTTCTGGTAGAAGAAGGAATCGACACCATTTCCGTCACACCCGACTCTGTGCTCAAAACACTTTCAGCCATTCACAAAATAGAATCGCAATAAATTTGATGGATTTTAATAAGATTGAATATAAAAAGCCATTTTATCCGATTAAAAATTCTTTGCGTCAGCATCTCAAAAGATTTTTGCGTCAAGCTGAGTTGCCCTTTTCCTATGAAGACCTGACGCGATACAATGACCTTCTTCCTATCTTGGATGCGGATGGCAAAGAGACCCTTTGGTATTCGGTTTTATACAGCCCCGAAGAGAATGCAGCCATTCGAAGAGACTTGCTTCGCGGCTATCAGCTCTTGGTGGGAAGCGGAGACGTAACGCGACATTTGAGAGTGGATAGCATTCAGTATTGTTCCTTCGGCAACTCAAAACCGTTTCGAATTAAGGTGGTGAACGAAATCAACGACAACCACGATTACTATTATGTAAAAAAAGCAGATGCATCCCGCATTTACGGTTTGGAGTTGGAAGAGATTTTCTCTCCCGATAAGGTTTCATTTCTCGTAGGTGGAAATACGTTGATTGAAGAGCACATCGTGGGTATTCCGTGTGATGAATTCATTCGAAAGCACGAAGGAAACAAAATTGAAAACAGACTGAGGTTTGCCAAAGAATTTGTAAAATTTAATGAACGTTGTTTTACGCGATTGCTGGGCGATATGCGCGCATACAATTTTGTGGTAGAGATTACGCAAGACTTTGACACCGTTCAATACCGAATACGTGCAATTGATTTTGACCAACAAAGCTATGAAGGCCGAAAAAGCATCTACCTGCCTCAGTATTTTAAAGACAACATCGCTTTGGTAGATCTGGCGCAGGAGATGCTCTCCAAAGATGTGGCCGATCAATACATGCGCGAGGAACACGAAGCCATGCGAAAGCGCTACCTTGCCAACCACGTGCGTATGCGCAGCTTGGTGAGTCGCATGCGGAAAGACCGTATCTCAACCCGAGAAAATATTGAGACGCTAAGTCGCGAATTGGGCCGCCATCACAAAGACACTTCCTTCAACAGGCTGACTACCATGGCCGACGTATTGGTGAAGCATTTGGAACACCAGCTTTCCTAGCGCATGTTCGGATACCTGCGATAAAATGAGTGATGGAGAAATAAAAGCTCTTAATTTTCTCGGCTATCCGGCTTTTATTGAAATTGAATTCGACATCTTTGTTAGCATTAAACCAATACAGAACCCGATGCTTACAAAGTTTTCTCCTTTGCTGCTTTGCATGTTGATTGTGACCTCCGTTTTCAGTCAATCCGTGAAAGAGTTGGATTGGCCGCGAGAGGTAGACATGGACAAGGGAGTGGTAACATTTTACCAACCGCAACCCGAATCCTTCGCCGCAAATATTCTGGAGGGACGATCGGCTATAAGCTACAAACCTGCAGATGGCGAGACGCTTTTCGGAGCGTACTGGTTCAGAGCTTTTCTTCAAACCGATTTGGAATCAAGAATTGCGGTTTTAGATCAGGTAGATGTGATGGAGATTAAGTTTCCCGGATTGGAAGACAGCCTGCAAATCGAGTCGGTGAAGAACAAACTCGAAGCGGCTTTGGAATCCATGGACATCGTGATGTCACTGGACAGGCTCATTGCAAGCTTGGATGAAGCCGATCTAAAGTCAGGGGCCACCGAAGTACTTAACAATACACCGCCCGATATCTATTATAAAAATGAACCAACGGTCTTGATCACCATTGACGGGGAGCCCATCTGGAAGGACATGAACGAAAGCGGCCTGAAGGCGGTGGTCAATAGTCCCTTCTTCATTGTACAAGACACAAAATCGAAACAGTACTTTATCAACGGTGGTGATTTCTGGTACACATCCTCAGAGGCCGTTAGTTCGGGGTGGACCTATACCGAGAAGGTTCCTTCCAATGTTGTAAAATTTGCTACTGAAAACGCGCCCGAAAAGGAAAAGACTGAGAATGCCGAGACGGCAGAACCGACGGATCCTCCGAAGATTTTGGTCGTAACCAAACCTTCGGAGCTTATCGTGACTGACGGAGAGCCGGACTATCAGGCAGTAGAGGGAACCAACCTTCTCTATGTAGCCAATACCGAGAACGACATCATTTTAGATATTGACGCTCAGCAGCACTATATATTGCTGGCAGGCAGATGGTATAAGGCGGGCAAGCTTTCGGGAGATAAATGGACCTTTTCCGAGCCTGAAGCTTTGCCCGAAGATTTTGCCAAAATACCCGCAGACAGCGATTTGGCATCGGTGCGTACGAATGTGCCCGGCACCGAAGAGTCGCGCGATGCATTGCTGGAACAAAGCATTCCGCAAACTGCAGAAGTTTCCCGAAAGGATACCAAGATTGAAGTATCCTTTGACGGGCAGCCGAAGTTTAAGCAAGTAGAAGGCACCGAGGTATCTTATGCCGAAAACAGCAACAAGCAGGTGATGAAGATCGGGCAGGAATTCTATGCCGTTGATAACGGAATCTGGTTCGTAGCCGATTACCCGGAAGGGCCTTATGCGGTAAGCGATACCCGCCCTGACGAGGTGAATGATCTTCCCGCAGATTCTCCCGTTTACAATACCAAATACGTCTACGTATATGACGCTACGCCTACCACGGTTTACGTAGGTTATACGCCCGGCTATACCCATGCTTACGTCTACAACGGCGTAGTAGTATATGGTACCGGCTATTACTATCCTTACTGGTATGGAAGCGTGTACTATCCGCGACCCGTTACCTATGGTTTCAACGTGCACTACAGTCCGTACTCGGGTTGGGGATTTAGTTTCGGAATTTCCACCGGTGGCTGGATAGGGTGGGGCTACCACCCGTACTACCGTCCGTATTGGGGCCCATGCGGATACCGCTACGGATATCGAGGCGGGTACGGCCACGGTTATCACTACGGCTATAATCGCGGAATGGCCAACGGCTACCGAGCGGGCTACCGTGCCGGTCAAAACAATGCCTATCGAAATCAGCGCACCGGGGTGAAGTCTACGAATATCAGGGAACGTGGCAGTATGGATCGCTCGCGCGTAGCGAAGAACAAAAGCGACCTGTACACCGATAGAAGCGGTAACGTATTTGAGCGCGACAAAGCGGGAAGTTGGAAAGAAAAGAACAATCAGCGAGGCAATGCAACTTCTGACTTGCGCAATTCGAATGTGCGAGACAAAGCAACCGACCGTCGTGGAAATGCAACTACAAAAGCTACAGACCGGAAGAGTACCACAGGTACCCGTACTCCTTCTGCCACGCGAACGACAACAGGGAATCGGCAGAACGCTACAAATCACGGCAACTACAATCGCTCCTCGCACGCCGATCTGAACCGGGCCGCTCAAAACCGACAGAGAGGAACACAGAACTATCAGCGCAGTCGCGCTGCGCCGCAGATGAATCGCTCTGCACCGCGCACCATGCCACGCGGCGGCAGGAGAAGGTAAACCCCGATGGACCGGCTCAATCTTTACTCCTCCTTTTGCGCCATTACAAAAGGGGGTTTAGGAAGAATCCACCTACCGAAAAGATTAGGATGATACGTAGGCCGTAAGTGAGGCAATTCATCCTACAGTCAATCTGAGCTTTTATTTATGGAATGATTTCAGCACCTCCACTTCGAAAACAACAACATGAAATCATACCATCTCTTTTTACTCACCGCCATCCTGATCTCCTCTCTGCACCTTTCGGCGCAGACCGATCAAGACCCTTTTTATTACGCTGATTCCGATGGTGACGGCACTTTGA
>CAZYWJ010000017.1:0-1593 GCA_964651785.1 uncultured Cryomorphaceae bacterium | reverse complement strand
CAGACCGATCAAGACCCTTTTTATTACGCTGATTCCGATGGTGACGGCACTTTGAACCGAGCCGAATACGGCGTGGCGTGGGAGCGCGCCAAAGCCTTTGACTACTGGGATAGCGACGATGACGGGCTGATAGAAAATGAAGAATACTCCAGCGGAGTGCGCGAGCGCTACGACTACGACCGCAATCAAAATCTATCTCGCGGAGAGTGGGATCGCAGCACACCCTGGTCTGAAGATTTGGGTACCTACGAAACGTACGACCTCAATGGTGACAACAATATAGACGAGGACGAATGGAACGAGGGTGTGAAATCTTTTTCATACGATGAGGCGTACGATGCCGATGGCGATGGCTCCCTGAACCAAAGAGAATACACCGATATGACTTACGACTCATCAGACATGGATCGCGACGGAAGCCTGTCGGAGGACGAGTTTAACGAAAACCGCCCCCACTGGGTAGATGATTAAGCCTTTGAAATCAGAACATGAAAAAACCCGCGAAGAGATTTGCGGGTTTTTTATTTGAATATAATTTTGTTCTAGTGACTTCCCTCCTCAACACACTCCGCCTCCTCAGCTATTTCCCTACGATACCGTTAGTCCTAATACTATGCACGGGATTATACGGTATAACCTATTATGAAGAAGTACCCGTTTACAGCGTGCATCCTGATCCTACTTCTTTGGGTATTTCCTGGGTTATGCAACTCATGGCCATTCCCGCATTCATCTGTTTCGTTTCCATTCCTGCCACTCTAATCCTTTGCATCCATTTACTAATAAACCGTGTCTCTTTCAGAAGATCGGATAAAATAAGCCTGCTCGTATTTGCTCTTAGCTTGCTATTGTTGATACTTCTGATAAATGATGATTCGGGCTTCTTTGCTTGGGTGATGGACTGACCCAAAACATCAAAGGCCCGCAGCGCGGACCTTTAATGAGATTGAATAGATGATTAAGATATCTGTCGTCGCAGAGATGGCATTTTCGTTGACAACACCCTATTGACGTCAGGGGGTGACAAAGTGTTGCCTGTGGTTAGTAGCTGGTAGCTGGTAGCTAGTAACTAGTAGCTAGTAGCTAGTCGATGGTCTTTAGTCGATGGCGGATAGAATGGATTAAACGCTGAGGCGGAGAGAATTCGCAGAGTACACTGAGAGTTATCCAAGAGTAATATTGTCATATTTAGAAATCTCATTCGAGCTTTAGCGAGCTCTGTGACCTCGTAAATGGGCTCTGATTATCGAAAAAATCTCGGTGCGCTCTGTGTAATCCATACTCTGTTTGTCACGCCTTGTCGATCGTACCTAGTCTATGGTCTATAGTCGGTGGATAGCTGTCCTGAAGAAGAGCACACCAATTCTTCAAAAGCCCCGGCGGGGTATTTGATTTCAATATCGACATGATACTACTAGATACATTTGCAGGAGTCTCCATAACCGTTCTCGCTATTTTGGGAATCATAGCACTCCTGCTGCCCATCATCGCTTTGATCGATATCGTAAAGAATGAATTTTCGGGAGTCAACAAAATCATTTGGATTTTGGTGGTGCTCTTCTTACCCATTTTGGGGTCTGTACTGTACTTCCT
>CAZYWJ010000016.1:51263-55464 GCA_964651785.1 uncultured Cryomorphaceae bacterium | reverse complement strand
ACGGTTTGTGCAAATGCTGCCGATGTGATTTTGAATGGTTCCGTAACGATTGCTACGGGCGGTACGTGGTCAGGTGGAAACGGTACATTCAGTCCCGATGCCAACACGCTTGGTGCAACATACTCACCGAGTGCAGCAGAGATTGCGGCAGGAACCGTAACGCTAACATTGACTACTACAGGTAACGATGATTGTAACGCGGTTTCAGACCAAATGACGATTACCATTACACCTGAACCGGTGGTGGATGCAGGAGTTGGATCTGAGCTTTGCTCAAACAACCCTCAAATTTCACTAAACGGAACAGTTACTGTTGCTTCCGGTGGAACGTGGAGTGGTGGTAGCGGTACTTTCAGTCCGAATGCCAATGACCTAAACGCTACATACACACCGAGCCAGAGTGAAATCAATTCGGGTAGTTTGACTCTGACATTGACATCTACCGGAAACGGAAGCTGTGTGGCAGTTACGGATAATGTGACATACACTTTCGGTCCGGCGCCTACTGCTGATGCCGGTGAGGATATTGAGCTTTGTGCCAACAATGCTACTGCTCAATTGGCAGGAGTCGTAACCGTGGCAACTGGAGGAACCTGGTCAGGCGGAGCAGGGACTTTCAGTCCGAATGCGAATGCGCTCAATGCTGAATACACACCAACCGCTCAGGAAATAGCTGACGGTTCGGTAACACTGACTTTGACTACGACCGGAAACGGAGATTGTGTTCCTGAGTCTGATGAAGTTGAAATTTCATTCACTCCGGCTCCTACGGCCAATGCAGGTACTGACCAAACGGTTTGTGCTAACGATGTAGAGGTGAATTTGAATGGATCCGTTTCAATCGCTACGGGCGGAACATGGAGCGGTGGATCGGGTACTTTCACTCCCGATGCCAATACACTAAACGCTACATATGTGCCATCTGCAGCCGAAATTGCAAACGGGCAAGCTGTTCTGACCCTTACGACTACCGGTAACGGTGATTGTCTGCCTGAATCAGATCAGATGGTGATTACAATCACGCCCGAGCCTGTGGTGAATGCCGGTGCCGATCTTGACATCTGTTCAAACAATGCCGACGTTCAGCTGAACGGAAGCGTGTTAAACGCGACGGGTGGTCAATGGACCGGTGGATTGGGAACGTACAATCCTGATAATACAACATTGAATGCAGTCTATACGCCTACTTTGGCAGAGATTGCTGCGGGAAGTATTTCTCTCACGTTGACATCAACGGGGAATGGTAACTGTATAGCCGTAAGTGATGCCTTTGTAGTAAACTTTACACCTGCTCCCGTAGTAGATGCCGGAGAAGATATTACACTTTGTGCTGCTACGCCTACTGCTTCATTGGATGGAAGCTACTCCGTAGCAGGCGGCGCGATATGGTCGGGTGGAAACGGAGTCTTTTCTCCGAACGCATTAGATACCAATGCCACCTATACGCCTAGTCCGCAAGAAGTATTGGATGGAAGCGTAACGCTTACTCTGACTACTACAGCTAATGGAAATTGCTTGGAAGAGTCTGATGAGGTGACCATCTTCTTCGATCCCGAGCCTTCCGTTAGTGCCGGTTCAAACCTGATTTCGTGTGCGAATAATCCAACGGTTGAATTGGAAGGAACATTTACGAATGCCTCAGGAATACAGTGGACGGGAGGAACCGGGTTCTTTAACCCGAATGATGAAACGCCGAATGCGATTTACACGCCTTCAGCGGCAGAGATTACCAACGGATTTGTATCCCTGACGATTGAATCAGTAGGTACGGGAGCATGTCCTCAGGTATCTGATGTAATGTCGATAACCATTACACCTGCACCTGTAGTAAGTGCAGGAGCCGACTTGGAAGTTTGTGCCAACAATAACACGGCACAGCTTAGCGGTTCGGTGCAATTTGCCGGCGGTGGTCAGTGGAGTGGTGGTCTCGGAACGTTCACGCCGAGCAATAACTCTTTGACCGCAAGCTACCAACCTACTGCCGCAGAAATTGCCAATGGAAGCGTAACGCTTACCTTGACGAGTATCGGAAACGGAAACTGTGATGCCGTGGCTGATCAAATGACGATTTCATTTACTCCTGCTCCCGTTATTGACGCAGGTGTAGATCAAACTCTTTGTGATAATAATGCCGACATACAGCTTAACGGATCATTTACCGTGGCCGAAGGAGCAAACTGGAGTGGAGGAGCCGGATCTTACAGTCCGGATAACAGCACGCCGAATGCTGTTTATACTCCTTCATCTTCAGAACTCCAGAATGGTTCGGTGACCTTGACTTACACCACTTTCGGAAACGGAAACTGTACACCGGTGTCTGATCAAGTGACCTTTACCTTCACTCCTGCACCCGTAGTAGAGGCAGGTGAGGACTACTTTGCTTGCGTCGACGACCTGGCGGTGCCATTGAATGGTCAGGTAACGGAAGGATCAACCTCCGGAGTGTGGTCAACAAATGGAACGGGAGTGTTTATTCCGAATGCTTCAGCTTTGAACGGTACGTACTTGGCTTCATCTCAAGATTCCCTTATCGGACAAATCACGCTGACGCTCACTTCTACCAACAATGGAAACTGTACACCCGTAAGTGATGATTTCACTGTGTTTATTTCTCCTGCCGGTACTGCTGATGCAGGTGCGGATCAGTTTATCTGTGAAAACAACACCAACATTTCGCTGAGCGGAACGATTGGCGGAGCAGCCACTCAAGGTTCTTGGGTTTCTTCGGGATCGGGAGTTTTCCTTCCGAATAATCAGGGAACTGATGTGAACTATATCCCGAGCGATGATGATCTGTCGAATGGTTCAGTGACGCTGACATTTGAGGTGAACTCTTGCAATCAGGCTTCTGACGATGTGTTGGTGACCTTTACTCCGGCTCCTGAAGTAGATGCAGGTGAAGATATCACGGTTTGTTCTTCTGAAGTATCGGTTGATTTGAACGGTCTCGTTTCAGGTGCAAGCAGCACGGGAACTTGGACAACACTTGGTTCGGGTACTTTCAACCCTACTGCCAATAACCTGAACGCTACTTATGTTTTCTCAGCTGCCGATGTAAATAATCAGGTTGTAGAATTGATACTGACTTCGACCAATATTGGAAACTGTACGGTTGTCACTGACACATTAACGCTTGAGATTTTCCCGCAAGGAAATGTGAATGTGGGTGCTGATTTAGTGACTTGTGATAACAGTCCGAATGCGGAAGTGAGTGCAACGATAAACGGTGGAGACCAGATACTGTGGAGTACTACGGGATCGGGTACATTCTCACCTGACAATACATCGCTGACGGCGACTTACGAGCCGAGTGCGGCTGACTTGCTAAACGGTTCGGTAAACCTGACCGCCACGGTGACCAATAGCTGTAATCTGGCTTCGGATTTCTTGAACCTATCCTTTATCCCCGGCCCTGCTGCGGATGCAGGCGAAGATCAGGCAGTCTGTGGAGAGGTGATACCATTTCAGATTTCCGGTAACATTGCCAATGCCGGCGGTGGTACTTGGACTTCTACGGGATCAGGTTCTTTCCAGAATGCCAATAACCTCAACACATTCTATGTGGCGAGTCAGGCTGATATTGATAATGGTGGAATATACCTCATCCTTACTACTACCGGAAACGGCGACTGTTTTGCCGATGCGGATTCGCTTTGGTTAGACATCAACACGGGTATTCAAGTGAATGCAGGTCCTGATCAGGTAGTTTGTTCGGAAGCGGGAAGCACGCAACTCTTCGGAGAAGTGACTGACGGCTCTACGACGGGAATTTGGTCTACTACCGGAAACGGTACGTTCTCACCATCAGCTACCAGCTTGAATGCAGTATACAACTTCACTCAGCAGGATATTGATGGTGGTTCAGTGACGCTTACACTGACTTCTACTAATAATGGAATTTGCTCAGAAGCATCTGACAGCTTCGAACTAAGTTTTGGCGACGGAGCCTTCGTTTATGCAGGTGAAGATACCGAGGTGTGTGAAACACAAGAGTTAGTCAGCCTTAACGGTGTGGTGAACGGTGATAGCAATACCGGTATTTGGAGTACGGATGGTACGGGAGCATTTTACCCAACCAACACTTCTCTCAATGCCTTCTATGAGCCAAGCCAAGCCGACTTGGATGCCGGTTCGGTTGAAATCACTTTGACCTCTACCAACAGCGTATTGTGTAATGAAGGATCAGCCACGATTACGGTTA
>CAZYWJ010000016.1:48619-51163 GCA_964651785.1 uncultured Cryomorphaceae bacterium | reverse complement strand
CAGCTGGCAGCGATCAGATGGAAATAACCTTCTCTGATGCAGTCTTGGCCAATGCGGGATCGGATCTTGAAGTTTGTGAAGATCAAGCTACGGTTCAATTAGGCGGTACGGTTCAAGGATCATCAAACTTCAACTGGACCACTTCGGGAACGGGTACGTTCACTCCTCAGAGCGATGTGCTCAATCCGCAATATGAGCTGGGTCAGGAAGATATAGATGCCGGTGAGGTTACCCTATACTTATCTGCTCAAGGCAATGGAAGTTGCCCGGCCTTTACGGATTCCCTCACGGTGACGGTAGATCGAGTTCCGGGTGTGGAAATCGTAGCTGATGCTGAGGTTTGTATATCTGAGCCCGCGGTGGAACTGAATGCCAACGTATCTGATGAGGATTCATTTGTATGGACTTCAAATGGCGCGGGAACATTCTCACCCGATAATACGAGCGAAGAAGTGACGTACACGCCTTCAGCGGCCGAATTAGCAGCAGGCACCTCAACCATCACCTTGACGGCTACTTCTGACGGAGTGTGTGGATCGAATGCCGTAGACTTTGTAGTTAACTACACTTCTCCCGCCACGGTGAATGCGGGCGAGGATCAAATCTTCTGTTCTACTGATGCAGGCGTTCAACTGGCAGGGACTTCTTCTACCGGTGAAGGTATTTGGTCAACAGCCTCTTTCGGAACATTCGAACCGGATAACGCTCAATTGGATGCTACTTATCTCTTCGGACTGAATGACATTTTGGTTGGTTTTGCTCAATTGGTCTTGACTTCAGCTAATAACGGTCCATGTGAAGCAACTACGGATACCGTGCGCTTCACGATTAATCCGGCTCCCGAAGTATCAGCAGGGGTAGATCAGTTTGTTTGCGAGTCAGCGGGTATGTTGTCCCTTTCGGGAACGGCCCAGAACTTCGAGTCAGTAGAATGGTCTACCGAGGGAGACGGAATGTTCTTGAATACGGGAGATGATTTTGCGCCGGAGTACATCTTTGGAAACGCAGACATTCAAGCAGAACAAGTTGAAATCATTCTTTCAGCTACAGGATTAGAAGGCTGTGCTGAAGCAGCAGATACGGTTCTGATAAATATATCGGCTCCGCTTGCCGCAGCATTCACTAATTCCAACGCTTGTGTGGGAAGTCCCGTACAGTTCACGGATGCCACGGTAGTTTTCGACGGAGAGATTGACGGCTACACTTGGAATTTTGGTAATGGTAATGTTGATAATCAACAAAATCCGACTTTCGTCTTCAACGAGGCGGGCAGCCGAAGTGTAGAACTGGTAGTAGAAAGCAGCTTAGGCTGTACGGATACTACAAGTCAATTGATCAATGTAGTGGAAGGACCTCAGGCAGCGTTTGAAGTCAATCAGACACGCGCACCGATCAACTTCGACATCATCTTTGACGATCTATCTACCGGTGCCGAGCAATGGCAGTGGAACTTTGGTGACGGAATGGGCTTCGCTCAAGAGCGAAATCCGACATACAGCTATCCCGATGAGGGAGATTATTTGGTGACCCTGGCCGTTACCGGATCAACGGGATGTATCGACTCGGTTTCTCAAACCTTGTTTATCGAAGGACAAGTGGTACTGCCACCGCGATTGCCAAATAGTTTCTCGCCGAATGAGGACAACACTAATGATGTGTACTTCGTGCGCGGAGGGCCATTCATTCAACTCGACTTCAGAGTGTATGACAACTGGGGACGAGAGATATTCAAAACCAACGATCAGGAAATAGGTTGGGACGGAACCGATAACGGTAGCGAAGTACCGGTGGGTGTGTACGTCTACACGATTAAGGCAACGAACATGGATGGAGAAACCTTCGACTACTCCGGACGAATCAACCTATTCCGATAATGATGAGAACTAAAATATTCCCCATGAAAAATCAACTCCTAATTATTCTCGCAGCCTTGGCTCTTCTGTTCGCGCAGAAGAACCAAGCGCAGGATGCCCAGCTATCACAATACCAGGCGGCTCCTATACTTTTTAATCCCGCCAATACCGGTATGCTCAAGTTTACCGATATGCGCGTGGCGGCTATCTACCGAACACAGTGGAGCTCATTGGCAACAAGCATCAATACCTTCGGTGTTTCCTTTGATATGGGTGCTACGGACCGCTTCGGATTTGGAGGTTCTTTTGTAAATACTGATGCGGCCAATGTGATCAACACTTCGAGCTTTTTGGCATCGGGCGCCTACCAGATTACCGATCCGAACCAAACGAAATATGTGTTGTCTACCGGTGTTCAGCTTGGCATACTCTACAAAAGGGTAAATACAAACGGGTTGATTTTCGATGCGCAATATGACGGTTTTATCTTCGATGGGGACCTGCCCACCAGAGAAAGTTTTGACCGTACGTCGAGATTTATGATTGACGCCAACATAGGTTTCTCCTATAAGTCTACTGATCGAACGAAGAAGATCAATCCTTTTGCGGATCTGGCAGTTTTCCATCTGACGATGCCCAATGAATCATTCATCGGAGAAGTGGAATCGAGACTACCGATGAGGTGGATGGC
>CAZYWJ010000016.1:6225-48519 GCA_964651785.1 uncultured Cryomorphaceae bacterium | reverse complement strand
CAAGCCGATTTGATTGTAGCCAACGGGCTCCACCTCGAAGGGAGAATGCAAGACATTTTGGAAAAAATGGCCCTGAAGAAACCGGTTATTTTTTTAGGCGAAAGCCTCGCAGAGCAGGAACTGATTTTGCCTGAGCAAAACGCAGATTATCCTGATCCGCACATTTGGTTTGATGTTTCACTTTGGCAAAAGGCGCTCAAAGCTATCACCATAAGATTGGATTCGCTGGAAGTTCTAAACTCTGCAAGGTCCTCACAGTACCTCTCAGATTTGGAAAGCTTACACCGATTTACCAGAAAAGAAATCTCCAAAATCCCCGAAAGCAGGCGCGTATTGCTCACCGCTCATGATGCTTTCTCTTATTTCGGACGGGCTTACGACATTGAAGTAATCGGCTTACAAGGAATCTCAACCGTATCGGAATATGGACTAAAAGATGTCGAAGAAATGGTGGATTTAATCAGTTCCCGAAACATCGCAGCGGTTTTTGTCGAGTCGAGTATTTCGTCCCGATCCATGGAGGCGGTAGTGTCAGGAGTCAAGCAAAAAGGCGGCGATGTGAAAATAGGCGGCACGCTTTATTCGGATGCTCCGGGGCCTGCAGGTAGCGGCGCCGAAACCTACACTGAAATGGTAAGGCATAATGTTGAAACCATTAAATCGGCTCTGGAATGATAGCTTTTGAAGCGCATAACTTAACCGTTAGTTACGACAAGCAGCCCGTGCTGTGGGACATTGATTTTGAAATTCCCGAAGGAAAACTGGTTGGAATCATCGGCCCGAACGGGTCGGGGAAAACGACTTTGCTCAAAGCGGTTATGGGAATTTTGAAATCCGACAGCGGCTATGTAAAGATGTTCGGAAAAAATCCCGATAAGGTAAGAGAGCGGATGGGATATGTGCCGCAGCGTCAGTCCGTAGATTGGGATTTTCCTGCCACGGTAATGGACATTACCCTCATGGGCCGTTACCGAAAGGGAAAACTTTTTGGTCGCTTATCGAAATCGGATAAAGAGATAGCGGCAGACTCACTTAAAAGAGTGGGAATGTACGACTACCGCAACCGACAAATCAGCGAGCTATCAGGCGGTCAGCAGCAGCGAGTTTTTATCGCGCGCTCGCTTGCTCAGCAAGCGGATGTCTATCTGATGGACGAGCCCTTTGTGGGTATTGATGCAGCGAGTGAAGAATCGATTCTTTCCCTTTTGCAGGAAATGCGGACCGCGGGTAAAACGGTCATTATGGTGCACCACGATTTACACACTGCCATTGAATTTTTTGATTGGGTGGTTTTGCTAAATACGCGGCTAGTGGCCGCCGGGCCCAAAGAGGAAGTGCTTACCGAGGAGAATCTGCGAACGGCGTATGGCGGAAAGCTAAACGTACTCAGTCGAATTGCCGATTTGATCAAATCGAAAGAATATCCGATACGTGAGAAGGACATGAAAGAGTAACCTATGGGCGGAAATTTTGCATGGGTGATGATCGGATGCGCGCTGATTGGTGCGGGCGCTTCGGCCGTGGGTGTGTTTTCTTTTTTGCGAAAGCAAGCGCTCGTGGGCGATGCCGTAGCGCATGCCTTGCTGCCCGGTGTAGCCTTGGCTTTTATGATTTCAGGAGAGAAAAGCATTTGGATTCTGTTTCCCGGAGCTTTTGTGGCGGGTTGGATCGGTTTGCTCAGCATCGATTTGATATCGAGGTATTCCAAAATTAAACCGGATACATCCATCGCAATAGTGCTCACGATTTTCTTTTCGATCGGAATCGTTTTGCTTACGCATATCCAGCAATCTGATTACGGAAATCAGTCGGGCTTGAGCGATTTCCTCTTCGGAAAAGCCGCCGCTATGTTGCCTTCGGATATCGCGCTTTTCGTTTTGGTTGACAGCATTCTCCTCATTCTGATCGTCATCACATATCCGTATCTCAAGCTGTATTCATTCGATCCCGATTTTGCCAAAGCGATCGGGTTGCCCGTAAAGGGAATTCAATTCATACTTTCTTCGCTTACCGTATTGGCAGTGGCTTCAGGTATTCAAGCCGTGGGTGTAGTGCTCATGGCAGCGCTGATTATAACACCGGCTGCCGCGGCCCGTTTTTTCACCGGAAGGTTGAGCCATATGATCATTTTAGCCATGCTGGTCGGGCTCATCAGCTCCTTGCTTGGAGTATACATTTCATCCATGGCTTTGTCAATGCCCACGGGGCCGTGGATTGTAATGGTGCTGAGTGTTCTCGCTATTTTGGCTTTTATTTTTGCTCCGGGCAAAGGTTTATTGCAACGCACGAGAAGGCGATTGAAGCATCAGCGAAAAGTGCGAACAGAGAATTTGCTCAAACTCTTTTATTCTCTTGAAGAGAAAAACGCTCAGCAATTTTATTCTCGGCCACAGCTTTTGCGGTCAAGAAGGTTTCAAGGAAAAGAATTGGAAGATTTGCTGCAAAAACTAGCGGCACAAAATCTCATTCAAAAGGATGCAAATCGGTACGGCCTGACCGCTACCGGTCGTAATGAAGCCAAGCGCATAGTCAGACTGCATCGCCTTTGGGAACTCTACCTCAATGAGCGGATGAACATTGCACCCGATCACGTTCACCACGATGCAGAAGCTATAGAACACATAATTACTCCCGAGCTGGAGCGAGAATTATTAAAGGATTTGGGCTATCCAAAATTGGATCCGCATAGTTCTGAAATTCCCGGAATGAGAGATTTGAAGCGATGAATGATTTTTGGATCATATTAGAAGGCATTTTAGTTTCCGTTAGTTGCGGTCTGCTCGGAGTCTATTTGATATTGCGAAAGATGGCCATGGTGGGCGATGCCATATCACATGCCGTTTTGCCGGGCATTGTCGTTGCTTATTTGGTCGCTCAGTCGCGGAGTTCTTTTTTCACTTTGCTGGGAGCCTCGCTATTTGGGCTATTGACTACTTTCATGATTGAGCTTTTTTACAAAAAAGCCCGAATTCAATCAGATGCCTCAATCGGAATAACGTTCACATGGCTTTTTGCCATCGGAGTGATTTTGGTTTCCGTTTTTTCCGGAAATGTAGATCTCGATCAGGAATGTGTCCTTTACGGCGATATAGCTTACGTACCTTTTGATACGTTGCTAATAGGAGCTATGAATGTGGGTCCTGCACCGGTTTGGCTGCAAGGGTTTAACCTGCTCGCTATTTTGATACTGCTAAAAGTCGGTCACCGCGGTTTTTTGATTACGAGTTTCGACCCTGCTTTTTCTTCAGGTTTAGGGATTAAGACCGATGCGTGGCACTATGTGTTAATGGGTGCGGTTTCTTTTACGGTTGTCCTCAGTTTCAATGCGGTCGGAGCTATTTTGGTAGTAGCTTTTTTGGTCGTACCGCCTGCCACCGCTTACCTCATCAGCAAACGGGTAGAAACCATGATGGCTTACACGATTCTGTTCGGAACACTTTCGGCAATAATCGGTTTTTACCTCGCCACTTGGTGGAATGCTTCCATCTCGGGAGCGATGGCAGTAGCAGCGGGGATATTGTTTGGTCTGGTGTTTTTAGGTCGACATCTTCTTTTGAAAAAAAGCGTTCACTCGACCACTTTTGAATAAGCTTCAATCTATTTTCTCTTTTCCGGATCTTGCTTGGAACTGAAAACTGAAATAATTTGAACTGATTTTTTCAGTACTCTGTAATAAATTGTGTTGTTCTTGTCTACAACAGCCTTATGTGTTTTCTTCCTTTTATTTGAAACCGGAAAAATTTCAGGATGGCGAGAAATTATTTCAACCGTGTGGTCAACAGCATTAGCAAATTGAATAATTTCAGTCTCTGACCAGTTTTCTTTCAGATAGTCTATAGTATTAGATAATTCATGCAATGCGTGGTCAGTCCATTTGATCTCAAAGCCATTTGCCATAAATTTTACGTGCTTCTTTGTGATCATTCAGCCTTCCCTCATCAGCATCATTAAGGCCTTTATCTATAGAATCTTTTTCCGCTTTCGATAGGCTATCCCACCACTCTTCTTTTTCATCATCACGGATAGCGATGATTCTTTCCAAAATTTTGGGATTGTCAATAGTTGAAAGCCATTGAATCAACTCCAGTTTTTTAGCTTGTAGTTTGATGTCCATTATTCTAAGATAAGACAATTAACAAAATATGTTGAGAGATTTTGAAAGTATGGATTTAAGGTTTTACTTTTGAAAAATCCCAATACACAGTACTCTATACCCCAGACTCCCGATTAAAACTCACAATTCTTCGGCGTCCGCGGAAAAGGAATGACATCACGGATATTAGTCATACCCGTTACGAACATTACGAGTCTTTCAAATCCAAGTCCGAAGCCCGCATGCTTGCAAGTTCCGTACTTGCGGGTGTCGAGATACCACCAAAGTTCTTCTTCGGGAATATTCATTTCTGACGAGCGACGCTTCAGGACTTCAAGACGCTCTTCACGTTGCGAGCCACCCGTAATTTCACCCACGCCCGGGAACAAAACATCCATGGCCGCAACGGTTTTCTCGTCCTCATTCAGGCGCATGTAGAAAGCTTTGAATGAAGCGGGATAGTCTGTGAGAATAACCGGCTTTTCAAAATGCTTCTCTACCAAGTAGCGCTCGTGTTCGCTCTGAAGATCTTTTCCCCATTCTACCGGAAATTTAAATTTCTTCTTCTTAAATGGCTTTGAATTGCGAAGAATATCGATGGCTTCCGTGTAGGACAAGCGCACAAAATCATTTTCAGAAACGAAGGTCAGGCGCTCCATCAATCCCATCGCATGACGCTCATTTTGAGGTTTCGCTTTGTCTTCCTGTGCTTCTCTCTGGGCTAAGAATTCTAAATCATCTTTGCAGTTTTCCAAGGCGTATCTCACCAAGTACTTTAAGAAATCCTCGACAAGATTCATGTTGTCCGTCAAATCGGCAAAAGCTACTTCCGGTTCGATCATCCAAAACTCAGACAAGTGCCGGGAAGTATTTGAGTTCTCTGCTCGAAAGGTAGGACCGAAGGTGTAGACCTTGCTTAAGGCCAAAGCGGCCAACTCGGCCTCAAGTTGCCCCGATACCGTAAGGTTAGTTTCCTTTCCGAAAAAATCTTGAGAATAGTCCGTATTGCCGTCTTCGTTTTTTGGCGGATTTTGATCGTCGAGTGTGGTAACACGAAACATTTCTCCGGCACCTTCAGCATCTGACCCTGTGATAATGGGGGTATGGACGTAGAAAAAATCTCTGTCATTGAAATACTTATGAATGGCAAAGCTCAAAGCATGGCGCAATCTGAAAACAGCTCCGAAGGTATTGGTGCGAAAGCGCAAATGTGCATTTTCACGCAAAAAGTCCATGCTGTGCTTTTTTGGCTGCAGCGGATATTTCTCCGGGTCAGCATCTCCGTGAATTTCGATTTCGCTTACCTGCACTTCTACCGTTTGGCCTTTTCCTTGGCTTTCTACCAGTTTGCCGGTCATAGTAAGGGCGGTACCGGTATTGATTCGGTTCAGAATCTTCTCGTCCATCTTCTCAAAATCCACCACTCCTTGGATGGTCTGAATCACCGAGCCATCGCTCAAGGCAATGAATCGATTGCTGCGGAAAGTTCTTACCCATCCCGAAATGCTTACCGTTTCGCCGATCGGCGATTGACTTAAAATCTCTTTAATGCTTGCCATTGCTAAGTTTTGAGGCTACAAAACAACAAACTATTTTCTGATTTATCTCTAAAATCAGCGAAGCATTAAAACACCCTGGGAAACAAAAAATAGTTAAAACGTTTCCATTGTTTAAAATGTGTTATACATTTGCCCTCCGATTTTTATGAGTACACAAAAAGATAAGGAGCAGCAAATAATGTCTGATGCCATCAAAGTCTTTATGACTTACGGCATTAAGAGCGTTACGATGGATGACATCGCGCGTCACTTGCGCATGTCGAAGAAGACTCTTTACCAACACTTTTCCGATAAGAATGATTTGGTGAAGAGGTGTCTCGAGCGAGATTGTCACATTACTGAAAATGTGGTGAACGAAATACTTAGCAGGGGTTCAAACGCGATTGAAGAGAATTTTGAAATCTCAAAACACATCGTTGAAGACTTGCGAAATATCCACCCATCCATTTTTTACGATTTGGAAAAGTATTATCCCGAGGCGTGGAATACCATGCACCACCTGCGCCACGAATTTGTAGGTGAGGTAATGCTTAAAAATATGGAGCGCGGAATAGAAGAAGGTTTATATCGTGAAGATTTGAATGTGAAACTCATGACCAAACTATGGGTGGCACGATTGAATATCATTTTTGACCCCAACCTATTTGCCTTGGATGAGTTCAACCTTGCTGATGTATACCGACATATGTTCATCCATCATATTCGCGGTATAGCAAGTAATAAAGGCTTGAAATACATTGAAGAAAACCAACATAAACTAAACTAAACATGACCGGAAAAACTTTGGCTTTTCTAGGTTTATTGCTCTCCGTTCAATTGGCGGCGCAGCCATTGGCAGTGTCGTTGGAAGAGGCTACGAGAATAGCCGTGGATAGCAGTTACGCCACGAGAGATGCCGAATTCAATTTTGAAAAAAAGCAAAAAGAAGTTCAGGAAGTGATCGCAATCGGATTACCACAGGTAAATGCTCAGGCGGAGTTCCAGAATTTCCTGGACATTCCCGTTTCCTTGGTACCTGCCGAATTCTTTGGCGGTGAGCCCGGCGAGTTTGCAGAGGTCCAGTTCGGAGTTAACTACAACCTTACGGGAAGCGTTACGGCATCTCAGCTCATTTTTGACGGCACCTACTTCATTGGTCTGCAGGCAGCTAAAACCGTAGTGGAATTATCACGCATTCAAAAAGACAAGGCAGAACAAGAAATAAAAGTAGCCGTGGCAGATGCCTACTACACGACGCTTTTGGCTCAAGCCAATTACGAGATTCTTACGGAGAATGTGGCGAACCTTGATAAGACTCTAAACGAAACGCGAGCGCTTTATGAGAATGGATTGACCGAAGAGCAGGATGTAGATCAATTGGAATTGAATCGGAATAAACTCGTGATAAGTCGAGATAATACCGAGCGAATTCTGACCATCTCAAAACAGACTCTCTTGTTCATTATGGGTTTGTCAATTGATACGGATATTACCTTGACGGATAGTATCGAATCATTGGTTCAGTTGAGCAATGCGCCCGAATACCTGGAAGCAGAGCCTGATTTGCTCACTCACCCCGATTATCTCTTGGCGAAGACCAATGTCGAAATAGCCGATTTGCAGATTCGGGGAGATAAAGCCACTTTCTATCCTTCACTTTCGGCCTTTTTTACGCATCAGCAAGTAGGACAGAGCAATGAGTTTGAGTTTTTCGAATCGGGAGCACCCTACTTTCCGACCACGATAGTCGGTGCTACACTGAATGTTCCGATTTTCAGCGGGTTTCAGCGAAAGCGACAATTGCAGCAATCGCAAATAGCCTATGAGCAAAGTCAAATGCAACTCAGACAGGCAGAAGATAACCTGAAGCTGGAAATAGTGAGGGCCAGAAGCAACTACGAAGCAGCTTTGAAAGCTTGGGAAAACCAGAAGAGAAGTTTTGAATTGGCGCAGCGCATTAATAGAAAAACGACCATAAAATATTCAGAAGGAGTAGCCGACAGCTTTGAGCTGAATGTCACCGAGAACCAACTTCTTCAAGAACAAACACAATACATTCAAGCGGCACTTGAGCTACTCAATGCCAAAAAAGCACTGGACAAAGCATTAAACACATTATAGAATCATGAAATCATTACTACAGAACAGCGTGAACTTTTTTAGCCTGATGATGACCGCTGTGTTTTTAACTTCCTGCGGTGGTGAATCGCCTACAGGAGACTTGGAACGACTCAAAGCTGAAAGAGATTCGTTAAAGTTCGTACGCGCCGAATTGGATGATCGCATATTTGCGCTGGATCGTGAAATCGCCGAAAAAGATTCGAGTTTAGAGAATAAGCTGGTAACTGAAGTTACGGCGGGCAAAGATGTTTTCAGGCATTACTTTGAGGTTTATGGAAATGTTCAATCCGATAAATCAGCAGTCATTTATGCCGAAAATTCAGGAGTGGTTCAATCTATTAAAGTGAATGAAGGCCAGTCCGTAACCAAAGGTCAAACCTTATTGGTACAAGATGTCGCCTTAATCGACAAGAATATTGCGGAAATCCAAACACAACTTGATTTAGCGACTACTTTGTACGAAAAGCAAAAGCGACTCTGGGATCAGAATATCGGTAGCGAAGTACAATTCTTGGAGGCTAAAAACCGCATGGAATCTTTAGAAAATTCCTTAGCCACCGCACGGGAGCAAAGACAGAATTCAATGGTGGTAGCTCCGTTTGATGGTGTTGTGGACAAAATATTTCCTAAGGTAGGAGAGCTTGTCGGTATGTCTACGCCCATCGTTAGGTTGGTTAACATTGATGAGCTCTACATCAATGCCGAAATATCGGAGCGATATATGGGTGACCTGTCTAAAGGCGACTCCGTGTGGGTGATTGTAAATCGCAACGACACCGTAAAGTCCTCGATTTCTCGTGTCGGAGACTACATCAACCCGGCAAATCGATCATTCGAAATCAGGGTAGACTTAAATGAAAAGATCGATGTTTTACGGCCCAATTCATTGGTGGTCTTAAAAATTAATGATCATACGGAAGAAGATGTTATTGTAATCCCTTCTTCACTTATCATGCAGGATGGATCGGGAAATGATTACGTATTCACCATTCGCCGTGATGAACATCAGGATCCGGTAGCACGAAAAACACCCGTGCAAACCGGGCTGTCTTACTTGGGCAGGACGGTCATTAAAGAAGGTATTTCCGAGGGAGATAATTTGATAGACAAAGGTTCGCGTAAAGTCCGTGATGGAGACAGAGTGAAAAAAACCACCGTATAAGATGGCAGAAAATACAACTGAGAAAAGCGGAAAAGGCTATAAGGAGTTTGGTCTCTCTTCTCTTTCCGTAGATAATAAAACCACGGTTTTTGTTTTGGCGGTGATTATTTTCTTGGGCGGTATCGCTTCTTATATGAGCATGCCGAAAGAAAATTTCCCCGATGTGGTTACTCCTGAGATTTATGTGGGAACGGCTTATCCCGGAAATTCGCCTTTAGATATTGAAAAGCTCATCACCAGACCTTTTGAAAAAGAGATAAACGCCATTACCGGCGTAGATGAGATCAATTCGACAAGTGTTCAGGGATATTCTACCATTCAAGTCAAATTTAATTTTGAAGTGAGTGTGGATGAGGCGCTTAGAAAGGTAAAGGACAAGATTGACATTGCTATGAGCGATCGGGATTTTCCTCAGGATCTTCCCGCCGATCCGAATGTATTTGAGTTGAACTTTTCGGAAATGATTCCGATAATGAACATCAACTTATCAGGTGATTTTTCCATAGATCAGCTGAAGGACTACGCTGAGTATCTCGAAGATCAAATTGAGGATCTGCCGGAAATCACGGAAGTCGACATTCGCGGAGTTATGGATAAAGAGGTGAAAATTGATGTTGACCTCTTGGCCATTGAGGCAATGGAAATCAGCTTTGATGATATTGCCAATGCGATAGCGCAGGAGAACGTAACCATATCAGGCGGGGATTTATTGGTTGATGAGTTCAATCGAAACGTTCGTATCATCGGCGAGTTTCGGGATGTCTCAGAAATAGAAAATGTGATCGTAAAGCGGGAAAACCAAGAGGTGGTTTATCTGAAGAATGTCGCAGACGTAAGTTTCGGTCCTGAAGAAACCGAAAGCTACGCACGTGAATACTTAAAGCCCGTGGTGATGGTGGATGTGAAAAAGCGAGCGGGCGAAAACCTGATAGAAGCTTCCGATAAAATCACCGAAATTATCGAAGAGGCAAAGCAAGATGTTTTTCCCGAGAACCTGCAGATTTCCATCACGAATGATCAGAGCGACCAAACACGGACACAAGTAGATGAGTTGCTGAACAGTATTATTTTCGGAGTGCTGCTCGTTACCGGAGTCTTGCTGTTTTTCCTCGGCTTGCGCAACGCACTTTTTGTGGGTATAGCCATTCCGCTGTCGATGTTGCTTAGCTTTTTAGTTCTCGGAGCTTTGGGCGTTACCCTCAACGTAATGGTGTTGTTTGGGTTGGTTCTGGCGCTGGGAATGCTGGTGGATAATGGAATTGTGGTAGTGGAAAACATCTACCGACTGATGGATGAAGGATATCCTGCCATTCAAGCGGCTAAACTCGGGGTAGGAGAGGTAGCCATTCCTATCATTGCCTCGACCGCTACCACACTGGCGGCCTTCTTGCCTCTGGCTTTTTGGCCGGGACTTTTCGGAGAGTTCATGTTCTTTCTGCCGCTAACCTTGATCATCGTCTTATCCTCATCACTTTTTGTGGCCTTGGTGATCAACCCTGTGCTTACCTCCGTTTACATGAAGGTTGGAGAGCCCGATATCAACAAGCGTAAAATGCTGAAGAACAGTTTGATTTTTGTAGCGGCCGGTATTTTCCTCGATGTTGTCTCTATAGTTTCGGATATTACTTTCGTAATGATTTTGGGAAATATTTCCCTTTTCATAGGTCTATCCGGAATACTGAATATCTACATTCTATCACCGGGAACGAGAAAGCTACAAAACAATCTTCTCCCTAAGTTGGAAGATTTCTACAAACGATTTTTAACTTTTGCCATCAACGGTCGTCGACCCTATTTTTTCCTCGGGGGTACTTTTTTCCTACTGGTTGCTTCATTGATGCTCTTCGGGACATTTCCTCCCAAGGTGGAATTCTTTCCGATCAATGAGCCTCAATACTTGAACATCTTCATTGAGAAGCCGATCGGTACCGACATTGAAGAGACCAACCGCACGGCGTTGGAACTCGAAAAGCGCGTAATCGAGATTTTGGACGATGACAAATACTTTATCAAAAAAGATGGCAAGCGAGTACCGTTTTTGGTCGAATCGGTAATCGGGCAGGTAGGTGACGGAACGAGCGACCCCGCTCAGGGATTCTCTCAAGCTAACACTCCGCACAAAGCGCGTATTACGGTTCAGTTTGCTAAATTCCAAGACCGTAGAGGCCTCGAAACAAGTGATGTGTTGGAGCGCATTCGCGAAGAACTTCGCGGTTATCCGGGTACTCAAGTTACCGTGAGTAAGAATGAAGCGGGCCCTCCTCAAGGTGCCCCCATTAACATCGAAGTACGTGGCGAAGACTATGAAAAAATCATGGCAGACGCGCAAGGCTTGAAAGCTTTTTTTGAAGAACAGAATATTCCCGGGGTAGAAGAGCTGAAACTGGACATTGAGACCGGTAAACCCGAAATGCCGATAATCATCGATCGGGCCAAAGCGAGACGTCTCAACGTCTCCACCTATCAAATAGGAGATGCCTTGCGTACCGCACTTTTCGGAAAAGAGGTGTCTACCTACAAAGATGGAGAAGATGATTATCCTATCAATCTTCGTTTGCAAGAGCGATATCGCGACAACGAAGACGCATTGATGAACATGCGCCTGACCTTCCGCGACCAAACAAACGGTCAAATCGTTCAGGTGCCTATTTCTTCCGTGGCTGAATCTGATAAATCCAGCACTTTCAGCGCCGTGAAAAGAAGAGACCTCGACCGGGTAATCACGATTTCATCGAATGTTTTGACGGGATACAATTCTACGGAGATCGTAAACAAGATGAAGGAAATGATCGATGATTATGACAGCGACCCCAAAACAAAAATTTTGTTCACGGGGCAACAGGAGGAGCAAGCCAAGGAACTCGATTTCCTTACGACGGCTTTGCTTCTGGCGCTGTTTATGATTATTCTCATCATCACCGCTCAGTTCAATTCCATCTCTACCCCGTTCATCATTGGGTTTGCGGTATTGTTCAGTTTGATCGGTGTATTCTTGGGGTTGGTTATTTTCAATATGGACTTCATTATTATCATGACCATGATTGGTATCATCTCCTTGGCCGGTATTGTCGTTAATAATGCAATTGTATTGATTGATTATACTAACCTGATAAGAATAAGACGTAAAGAAGAGTTAGGCATTCCTATTCATGAGAAACTACCATTTGAAGAAGCGGCTTACGCCATAGTTGAAGGAGGAAGAACGAGATTACGCCCTGTTCTCCTTACGGCAATTACCACCATTTTGGGTTTGGTACCTCTGGCTATAGGTTTAAATATTGATTTCTTTAGTCTGGTAAGTGAGTTGAATCCAAAGATTTACATAGGCGGTGATAATGTCATTTTCTGGGGCCCCATGTCTTGGACGATTATTTTCGGATTGTCATTCGCAACCTTTCTTACTTTGATAATTGTACCTGTCATGTATTTGATTCTGGCTAAGATTAAGTACAAATGGGTATATAAGAAAGATACGGACTACCGGGTGGAGCATTCGTAGAGCAAGTTTTATTTGATATGAGATCAGCGCATATTTCGTCGGGGGTCAAAGTGGAGTTATGTTCAAAAAGTCTTTAGACAGGCTTTAAACAAAAGATAGTTAGCAACATTTATTTTCTACTTTTGTTAGTACCCTACTAATGCCCGTTTCATGAGCGAATACAAAGCAGGTCATCTTCTCGACCAAGTAGAAATCCCTTCGGATTTACGATCAAAAATTAAGGAGCAGGATCTGGAAGAGTTCAGTAATCAGCTTCGTGATTATATTATCGATGTAGTATCTACAAAGGGTGGGCATTTTGGTGCCAGTCTTGGTGTAGTGGAACTTACCGTAGCCTTACACTATGTTTTTAATACGCCTTACGACCAATTGGTTTGGGATGTAGGCCATCAGGCATACGGTCATAAAATATTGACGGGAAGGAGAAAGGTTTTTCATACCAATAGAAAATACAGGGGGATCAGCGGTTTCCCGAAGAGATCGGAAAGTGAGTATGATACCTTCGGTGTAGGTCATTCTTCCACTTCCATTTCGGGTGCGCTGGGTATGGCAGTGGCCAGCCGATTAAAAGGAGAATTAGACAGGCAGCACATAGCCGTTATCGGTGATGGGTCCATGACGGCGGGTTTGGCCTTCGAAGGTTTAAACCACGGTGGGGTTGAGGATACCAATCTCTTGGTAGTTTTGAATGACAACTGTATGTCAATCGACCCCAATGTCGGGGCTTTGAAAGACTATTTGACCGATATCACCACCTCGCATACTTACAATAAAGTAAAAGATGAGGTGTGGCAACTTTTGGGAAAGATTTCAAAGTTCGGTCCTAATGCTCAAGCCATTGCACAGAAAGTGGAGCATGCGGTGAAATCGTCTTTGCTCAAGCAAAGCAATATGTTTGAGTCGCTCAACTTCCGCTACTTCGGGCCCGTTGATGGCCACGACGTGAATCACTTGGTAAAAGTGATGCAGGATTTGAAAGATATTCCCGGCCCTAAAATTCTTCATGCCCTTACGGTAAAAGGAAAAGGGTATGAGCATTCCGAAAAAGGTTCGCCTACCACATGGCATGCACCCGGACTTTTCAATAAAGAAACCGGTGAGATAATTAAGGTCATTCCCAAGAGTCCGCAGCCGCCGAAGTATCAGGATGTATTTGGCCATACCATAGTTGAGTTGGCCGAAAAGAATGAAAAGATTGTCGGAATTACACCTGCCATGCCAACCGGGTCATCCTTGAAAATAATGATGGAGGCCATGCCCGATCGCGCTTTTGATGTGGGAATTGCCGAACAACACGCCGTAACTTTCTCGGCGGGGTTAGCCACTCAAGGCATGATTCCGTTTTGCAATATTTACTCCAGCTTCATGCAACGTGCTTACGACCAGGTCGTGCACGATGTAGCGCTTCAGAACCTCAATGTGGTTTTCTGTTTAGACCGTGCGGGTTTTGCCGGTGCCGACGGACCGACTCACCACGGAACTTACGACTTGGCTTATTTCAGAGCCATTCCGAATATGATCGTAAGTGCTCCCATGAACGAGAGCGAATTGCGTAACATCATGTACACCGCTCAAATGAAGGAGAACGGCCCGTTCAGCATTCGCTACCCGCGAGGGCAGGGTGTAATGACGGATTGGAAAACACCTTTCAAAGAGATCAAAATCGGTACGGGACGACGCGTTCGAAATGGTAGTGATTTGGCCATCCTCAGTATTGGTCATCCCGGAAATTTCGCTATGTCTGCGGCTGAAGAGTTAGAGAAGAAAGGTCTCGAAGTTGCGGTTTATGACATGCGTTTCGTCAAGCCGATCGATGAGATTTTGCTTCATGAAGTTTTCTCAAAATTCGATAAAGTCATCACGGTCGAAGACGGCTGTTTGATGGGTGGATTGGGAAGTGCCGTTTTGGAATTTATGGCCGATCACGGCTACAGTGCCAAAGTAAAGAGGCTCGGAATTGAAGATCGTTTTTTCGAACACGGAAGTCAAGATGAACTTTACACCGAAGCAGGGTTTAATGTGAATGATATCATGTCCACCGCTGAAGAAATGTTGGCTGAAAAGCTGCAAAAGTTGAAGAGGCTTTCAGCGGGGTGATTTATAAAATGCTTTATCTTCCGGAACAGCATTTGATTTAGTCGGATGCTTTTTTTGCTCAGATTATTTTTTTGAGGTTTAGAAGTTTCGGTAATCAGTTCATTTGAAGGAACGACGCACGAATGTGTATATTTACATAAAAAATACACATGAGGACAAATATTGTAATCGACGATAAGCTGATGCAAGAAGCCTTAAAGCGATCAGGTCTTCCCACCAAGAGAGCAACCATTGAATATGCGTTAGAGCTTCTCATCCGGTTAAAGCGGCAAGAATCGATCAAAGATTTTAGAGGCAAACTTTCTTGGGAAGGAGACCTGGATGAAATGCGCCGAGATTAATGATACTGGTAGATTCATCGGTGTGGATTGACTACTTCAACGGTATAAAAAATGATCAAACGAACTTTTTGCACGCAGGTCTCGGTAACGAAACTTTTGCGATTGGAGATCTGATCTTGGTTGAGGTCTTACAGGGTTTCAAGACTGAAAAGGCTTTTAAACAGGCCAACCAAGTTCTCACAGAACTGTTCTATTTCGATATGCTTGGAAGAGAAATTGCTATCAAGACAGCATCCAACTACCGCTTATTGAGAAGACGAGGATTCACTATCCGGAAAACCATGGATGTGATGATCGCTACCTTTTGCATATTTCACAATATCTCACTACTGCACAATGACAAAGACTTTAAAATAGCTGAAACACAATTGGGATTGGAGGTGATCAGGTTTTAACTATTCTACTCCTCAGAAAGTACGTGATTCGTCAATTAGGTCTCTCAGTACGAAGAAGCTTTGTCGAGAACCTATTCTTAATCAAAAAGGGCATCCGATTAAGTCAGATGCCCTTCTTATTTGAATCAAATAATCCTTTAAACCGGCTTAATCTTAAAGTTCTCTAAGAATTTAGTCGTAAAGTTTCCTTTTTTGAAGTTCTCATCTTCGAAGAGTTGGATGTGAAATGGTATGGTCGTTTTCACTCCTTCGATGATGTATTCACTCAATGCTCGGTGCATTTTCTTAATAGCCTCTTCGCGGGTTTGTGCTACGACAATCAACTTTGAAACCATCGAGTCGTAATTTGGCGGTATCGTGTAACCTGAATAAACGTGCGTGTCTATTCTCACGCCGTGTCCACCCGGTGAGTGGTAATCCGTTACCGTTCCCGGATGTGGTCTGAAGTCGTTGAACGGATCTTCCGCATTAATTCGACATTGGAATGAGTGCATTTTCGGTTCGTAATTTTGACCACTAATGGGTACACCCGCGGCAATTTTAATTTGTTCTTTGATCAAATCAAAATTGATTACTTCTTCCGTAATGGTATGCTCCACCTGAATTCTGGTGTTCATTTCCATGAAGTAGAAGTTGCGGTGTTTGTCTACCAAAAACTCAACCGTGCCGACTCCTTCATAATTCACGGCAGCAGCAGCTTTTATCGCGGCTTCTCCCATTTTCTTTCTGAGCGCTTTGGTCATAAAGGGAGATGGTGTCTCCTCTACCAATTTTTGGTGGCGGCGCTGAATGGAGCAGTCGCGCTCACTCATGTGGCAGAAAGTTCCGAATTGATCTCCTGCTATTTGGATTTCAATATGGCGAGGCTCTTCAATGAACTTCTCCATATAGATTCCGTCATTTCCAAAAGCGGCAGAAGCCTCACGGCGAATATCGTCGAATGCTTTTTGAATGTCTTCTTCTTTCCAAACCACGCGCATTCCCTTTCCACCACCACCGGCAGTAGCTTTCATCATTACGGGAAGCCCTATTTCCTTGGCCATTTTTCTGGCGTGGTCGCCATCTTTCAATAATCCTTCCGAACCGGGAACGCAAGGCACCCCTGCGGCAGCCATGGTAGCTTTTGCGGTAGCTTTATCTCCCATGCCTTCAATCTGCTCGGGCGTGGCACCGATGAATTTGATGCCGTTTTCACCGCAGATTCGAGAGAACTTCGCATTCTCCGAAAGGAAACCGTAGCCCGGATGTATGGCATCGGCATTGGTGATTTCCGCGGCAGCGATGATATTGGGAATTTTCAAATATGATTCAGAGCTGGGTGCCGGTCCGATGCAGACGGCTTCGTCAGCAAATCGGACGGGAAGGCTATCAGCATCCGCCTTACTGTAGACAGCTACCGTTTTAATCCCCATTTCTTTACAGGTACGAATTACCCTCAAGGCAATTTCACCTCGATTGGCAATCAGGATCTTCTTAAACATAAGATTTTTGTTTGATTAAGATGGATCAATCAAAAACAAAGGCTGGTCGTATTCCACGGGTGTGGCATCATCTACCAAAACTTTCACCACTTTACCTTCTACTTCCGCTTCTATTTCGTTGAAGAGTTTCATGGCTTCAATGATGCAAACGACTTTACCTTTTTTCACATCATCTCCTACTGAAACGAACGGGTCTTTGTCAGGACTCGAAGAGCGATAAAACGTACCGATCATCGGAGATTTAACCGTGATATAGTTCGAATTGTCCTCTTTCTTTTCTTCTTTTTTCTCTGAACTTTGAGACGTAGCCGCAGGTTGCTGCTGTTGTTGAGGCTGAGCCATAGGCTGCGGCGGAGCCATCATTTGCTGAGGCATGGCCATCGGCATCTGCGGCTGAATGTATGCATCAGTCTGTTGTGAAGCAGCACCTTTACCTTTCTTTTTCGTGGGGTCAGATTTTATGGTAATCTTAAAATTTGCCTGTTCAATTTCTACTTCCGTAACACCCGAACGGGATACGAATTTGATCAAATCTTGAATTTCAGTAAGTTTCATTGGTCAAACTGTTGTTTCGCTAAAGATAAAAATGTTTGAATTAGTTGGAGTCGTATGCCCATTTGAGGTATACCGAGCCCCACGTAAAACCACCCCCGAAGGCGGCTAAAATAATATTGTCTCCCTTTTTCAATTGGCTTTCCCATTCCCATAAGCAGAGCGGGATAGTGCCATTGGTTGTGTTTCCGTATTTCTGAATGTTAATCATTACTTTGGAATTATCGAGGCCCATTCTGCGAGCAGTAGCATCGATAATGCGCAAGTTTGCTTGGTGAGGTACGAGCCAACTTACATCATCACTTTGAAGATGATTGCGCAGCATGATTTCTTCTGCAGCATCGGCCATCTTGCTCACTGCAAATTTGAAAACGGTTTTTCCCTCTTGGTAAACGTAGTGCTCTTTGTTTTCTACGGTTTGTATGGAAGCCGGATTAAGTGAACCACCTGCTTTTTGGTGTAAAAACGCACGGCCACTACCGTCGCTGTAAAGAACGGAATCCTGAACTCCCAAGTTGTCTTCAGTAGGTTCCAATAAAACCGCACCGGCTCCGTCGCCGAAGATGATACAGGTTGCGCGGTCTTCATAGTCTATGATAGAACTCATTTTATCAGCCCCTACTACTATGATCTTTTTGTACTTTCCTGTCTCGATAAATTGTGAGGCAGTAGTTAGCGAGAAAATGAATCCGCTGCAAGCAGCCATTAAGTCATAGGCCCAAGCATTGGTGAGCCCGCATTTGTCTGAAATAATGTTAGCAGTAGAAGGAAACAGATAGTCGGGAGTTGCGGTTGCGCATATGAGCATGTCTATTTCTTCGGGCTCAATTCCACGTTTTTTAAGCAATTTGTTGACTGCTGCCGCTCCTAAATCGCTCGTTGCTTTCGTCGGATCTTTTAGAATCCTTCTTTCCTCTATTCCCGTTCTCGTTCTGATCCACTCATCGTTGGTGTCAACCATTTTCTCGAGATCTGCATTGGTGAGTTTGTCGTCCGGGACGTAACCTGATACGGCGGTGATTGCAGCCTTCGTATTGCTCATAAAAGTTGCAGGTAATTTTTGAATGCTGCCAAAGGTAGAAAACTTATCGATCTACTCGAAAAAGGGAGTAAGAAGGATTATTAACGAAAAAAATCAGCCCCCTTGAGAGCTGATTTTATTCAATGTTCTGATATAAGGCTTAATCTTCAGCCTTCTCCATGATTACCTGACCCTTGTAGTACAATTTGCCTTCGTACCAATGGGCTCTGTGATATACATGCGCTTCACCTGTGGTCTTATCAACCGCCAAAGTAGGAGCCGAGGCTTTGTAGTGAGTTCTGCGCTTGTCTCTTCTCGTTTTGGAGATTTTCCGTTTAGGATGTGCCATATCGCCTTGTTTTTATTACTTCAATTTTTTTAACGCTTCCCACCTCGGGTCTATGTCGTCATCTTCGTTTCCTTCTTGTCCGCTCAATCTTCTTAAAGCTTCCTGATCACAATCCTCAATTGAGTCGTGCGTCATCTTAAGCGGCATGTTCAATACTATCATTTCGTGAATTCGACCTGAGACATCCAGTTCATGCTCATTTGGCAATAACACGATGATGTCATCCACATCCATCGGTTTCTCATCGCCGTATTTTACAATTACCTGATCGGTACATGAAACATTCAGTACCATGGTATCTCCGCATCGATCACAAAGAACTTCACCTTTACCTTCAGCGGCAAAATTCAAAATGATCATATTTGACGTTTTCTCCAGCAATAGCTTTGCCCGAATATTCGGATTTTCAAGTAATTCACTGTCGAAGGATTCAAAGAACGATTGGTCTAAATCAAATTCGTAATTGTGAATCCCCGGCTTCAAGCCGTATACGGGTATTACGTATTCCTTCATGACCTTTCCCATAGAGGGGCGGCAAAGGTAGATAAATTTTGAAGAAACAAAAAAGAGAAAGTACTAATCTTTTTTACTCACTTCCAATGCATTTGCAGAAAGCTGTCTGTTTTCGGTTCGATTGCGATAAATGTCGCAAGCCGTGTAGAGGGCTTGACGGAAACTCTGTTCATTCGCCACGCCTTTTCCGGCGATATCATAAGCAGTACCGTGGGCAGGTGATGTTCGCACTATAGGCAAGCCCGCCGTGAAATTTACTCCATACTCTCCGGCTATTGATTTGAAAGGGATCAATCCCTGATCGTGGTACATGGCCAAAACCGCATCAAACTTTTTGTATCCGTTGCCACTGAAAAATCCATCAGCGGGGTACGGACCGAAAGCGAATACCCCCGCATCTCGCGCTTCGTTAAGAGCAGGTATGATTACCTCTTTCTCTTCTGAGCCCAATAATCCGTTATCTCCGGCGTGAGGATTAAGCCCCAGAACGGCTATTCTCGGTTTTTGCAATGAGAAATCCATTCTCAAAGATTTATCCATGGCCTTCAGCTTTGCAATGATTTGGTCTTTGCTAATCTTCTCACTCACCTTTTTTAATGGTATGTGACCCGTGACGACACCCACGCGTAAGTCTTCAGAACACATCAGCATCAAGGCTTGGTCAACATTACTGTATTTTGCCAGATACTCAGTATGACCCGGGAAGTCAAACCCTTCTTGCTGAATATTCTTTTTGTTGATCGGTGAGGTAATCAAAACATCGAGCTTATTTCCTGCCAAGTCTTTTACCGCTGCTTCCAGCGAAAGAAAAGCTAACTTTCCGGCAATCTCCGTTACTTCTCCGGGTGCTACCGGCAATTCTTGTTTCGTGAGAGAAACGAGATTTACCTTCTTGGGAATGGCATCGTTGGCGTCTTTTATTCCGTGAAAGGAAAACTGCTCAATATCTAATTTCTTTTTGTAGCTGTTTAAAACCCTGTTCGAACCGTAGACTATTATGGTCAAATCTTGCGCCAGCCTCGTGTCTGAGACGGTTTTTAGAATTATTTCGGGTCCGATCCCGTTCATATCTCCGAGCGTAATTCCTACTCTTATTCTATCGGTACTCATGCACTCAATTTTTTAAAGAATTCATATAGTAAGTAGACACCGAATCCCGTTGCGCCTTTCGGTAAATATCCCCTTGAGGATGGTAAAAATGCAGGGCCTGCAATATCGATGTGTATCCAAGGATAATCGGTAAATTTTTGTAAAAACTTTCCTGCTATGATTACATCAGCCATGGGTGTAGGGCCGAGGTTTCGCGTATCGGCTATATCGCTTTGCAAGTCCGTTTCATAATCGTCCCATAGTGGGAATTCTACTAGTCTTTCATGGGCACGGAAGCCTGCATCCAGCAACGATTTTTTAGTTTTCTCATCGGCGGTTCCCATCGTGGCCCCCGCATAATTTCCGATGGCACGAACGGAAGAGCCGGTTAGAGTGGCCAGATCCATTACTAACATAGGCTTGTATTGTTTGGCATAAGCCAGAGCATCAGCCATCACCAGTCGACCTTCAGCATCAGTATTCATTACTTCTACTTGAGTGCCGTCATACATGGTTATCACATCGCCCGGTCCGTAGGCATCCGGTCCGGGTTGGTTATCCGTAGCAGGAATAAGCCCGATAATGTGAAGGGGTAGATCATTCAATGAAGCAGCATGTATGGCTCCTGCCACTGCTGCTGCTCCGCCCATATCACACTTCATAATATCCATTGAGTTGGCCGTAGGTTTTAAACTCAAGCCACCCGTATCGTAAACGATACCTTTTCCTACTAATACGATGGGATTAGAATTAACAGCCTTTTTAGGCTTCCATTCAATGATGGAAAAAGTAGGTTCTTTTGTACTTCCTTGGTTTACGCTAAGTAATCCGCCCATTTTCAGAGATTTGATACGAGCTTTACCCAATACTTCTACATCATATCCGCCATCCTTTCCTGCTTTTTTAAAGCGGTTCGCCATTTCTTTAGCCGTAAGAATATTTGCCGGCTCATTTACTAAATCCCGAGCGTAGAAAATGGAATTTACCAAGGCTGTCAATTCCTTTATATCGTCATCATTGTCAACGGCTAAAGCAATGGCGTCGATTTGAAACCCGTTCTTTTTCTTTTTATACTTTTCAAATCGATAATCTTTTAAAGCGCAACCCAGAGCGATGTGGATTGCTCCGTAACCTACGATATCCGTATTCATTAAATGCTGACTACACAATATCGCCCATGCTCGCGCGCCGAATTGACGCAATTCCTCTTCTTCGTTTTTCCCTTTTAAGAGGGGTGCTCCCTGTATGATGAAGTACTTATCCGTTTGAATGGTTCGCACTTTTTGACCCTCTTGAAATTTGGCCTTGAGGGACTTTTGCAAACCATTTGTAATATTATCGGCTAAGCCCTGAGGTATTGCTGTTCCAACAAAGCAAATCGGATTTTTTCCGGAAGCTGATTTGAGTTTTTTAAAGATCGGCGGCATTCATTTCTTTTTGGGAACACAAAACTAACTTTTTCCCGATGACCATCGGGTAAATCGGGCAGGCGTGATTTTTGATGAAAACGAACGATATACGGCACTTTATCGTTCTTCTTTTGTTACTTTTAGATTATTCAATTCCAGACACCTTGAATAGAGTACTTTTCATTTTCAGTTTTCTCTTATTCTCGCTTCTGGCGAGTGCTACTCACAACAGGGCAGGTGAGATTACATATCGACACGTTTCGGGAAATACATACGAGTTTACCGTTTATACATATACGAAATCTACAGCTCCCGCTGACCGGCCTTGGCTTCCGATTGATTGGGGCGATGGTAGTCCGGCAGATAGTCTGGAGCGGATGGTCATCAATGATATTCCGGATTGGGATGCTCAGGAGAATATTTATGTGAAGCAACACACCTTTCCCGGCTCAGGAGAATATGACATTTGCATTACAGACCCCAACAGAAATGGGGGAATTTTGAATATAGATAATGGAAATTCTCTTTTTGTAGTCTTCGCCATACAAACCACCTTGAGAATTTCAGCGGCTTTCCAAGCCAATAATTCAGTTCGCTTTACTAACATTCCATTGCAGGATGCCTGCAAGTTTCAGCCCTGGATTTACAGCCCCGGTGCCGTGGATACGGATAGTGACAGCCTGTCTTTTAAGTTGGTTCCGAGTATGGGGGCGGGCTGTGTACCTTTTGATTTGGGCTTTTACGCTTATCCCGATGAGATTGATGCCATAGGCGGATCGCCTGATCCAACCAATAACATCAGCATTGATCCATTGACGGGGACTATTGTTTGGGACTCTCCTCAACGAAATGGTGAGTACAATATCGCTTTTATTGTAGAAGAGTGGCGAAATGGAATAAAGCTCGGACAGGTGATGCGTGACATGCAAATTTTGGTCGATGACTGTGCCAATTTACCACCGGATATAGGTCTTATTCCCGATACCTGCGTTGAAGCAGGTCAATCACTTAATTTTGAGATCACCGCCACTGATCCTGAAGGTACTAATTTGGAAATAGCTGCCTTCGGATTACCTTTCGAGGTTGATAATGAGGCCGTTCTGATTCAAGCAGGACAATTGCCTCCCGTTCAGGCTGAATTCGCTTGGGATACGGAATGTGCAAATGTGCGCTTGCAACCTTATCAGGTCACTTTTCAAGTTACTGACAATGGACCCGGTGTTCCGCTGGTGGATATTATAACCATGGAAATTACGGTAGTAGCTCCTGCTCCTGAAAACTTGCAAGCTGAAACGGTCGGGAGTAGTATTCAATTGGATTGGGAACCTTCGCCCTGTACTGAAGCCATTGGTTATAAAATATATCGAAGGATAGGTCCGTACGGATTTGAACCGGATTTTTGCGAGACGGGTGTGCCGGAGTATACGGGCTTTACTTTAATTGATACCGTATCAGGATTGAACAACACTTCTTTTCTGGATAACGACGAAGTCATTTTCGGAAGGCAGAATTGCTATATGGTGGTGGCTTGCTTCCCTGATGGAGCAGAAAGTTATGCCAGCAACGAGTCTTGCGCTGAGATTATCTTCGGTATTCCGATTATTACGAAAAATAGCATTGGAATAACTGATATAGCAGGAGTAGATACGGTGGCGTGGAGGCATCCGATTGAATTGGATTTAGATGCATTTCCCGGCCCTTATCAATATCGTTTATTTAGGTCAGAGGGTTACGACAGCGCAGAAGATTTGATCTTCGAATCAGAAATTGAGACGGTCCTGGAAGATTTACCTACGAGTTTTGTTCCTCCTCCATTTACCAATACGCTTGACACTGCCCATACGTACAGGGTGGAGCTTTACAGTAATGGTGATTTTTCGGCTCGCTCTAATCGAGCATCGAGTTTGTATTTGGAATTGATTCCGAATGATAATCAAATAGAATTGACTTGGCGTGAAGAAAATCCGTGGCTGAATTTTGAATACGACATTTACAGAAGAGCCGATGGAGATGAGGATTTTCAGCTTTTGGCGACGATAGATACAATCGGATATGTCGATGAAAAACTTCAGAACAATGAGGAATACTGCTATTATTTTGTAGCCCGAGGATCCTATTTCGCAGATTTGAAAAATGATACCTTAATAAATTATTCTCAGCAAGCGTGCTCGATACCTTTTGATCGAAATGCACCCTGTCCTCCTACCTTATCCGGTGATTCGGATTGTGTCGATCTGTGGGTTGAATTGGAGTGGACGAATCCGAACGTTGAATGCGAAGAAACGGATGATGTGACGGGATACAATGTCTACTTTACACCGATTCAAGGCGGAGAATTTGAACTCTTGGAATCTTTTCAGGGAGAGTTTTCGACAGAACTATATCGAGATCTGATTCAGCAAAATTCCATATCAGGATGTTATGCCGTAACCGCTCTTGACTCATTATCTCCCTGGCCGGATGGCAGTTTGGTTCAAAATGAAAGCGAGTTCAGTAATATCGTTTGTTTTGATAACTGTCCCGAATATGCATTTCCGAATGTTTTCACTCCCAATGGCGACGGTAGAAATGATATTCTCATTCCTTTTCCGATTCGCGCTATAGATTCGGTGGAATTTACCGTTTTCAATCGTTGGGGAGGAATTGTATTTACATCGACTGACCCTGAAATCTTGTGGAACGGAGAGAATATCCAAGAAGGCAGCGGGATCGTTACCGACGGGACCTATTATTATGTTTGTCGCGTTTTCACGAAACGATTGACGGGGCTTGAGCCGATTGATCTTTCAGGATACATCACTATTTTCGCCGAGAAAGGCAACACCCTAGATTAATGTTTACAGGTATAATTGAAACGATGGGCACGGTTCAGTCCGTGACTCAAGAAGGTCAAAACATTCATTTTCGAATTATTTCTGACATCAGTACCGAGCTGAAAGTTGATCAAAGCGTGGCGCACGATGGTGTATGCCTTACCGTAGTGGAAACAGATGAATCAAGTCACACCGTTACCGCCATTGCGGAAACACTTAGAAAAACGGGACTGAAGAACTGGAAACAGGGGTTTCAGATCAACTTGGAAAGGTGCATGCCGATGACAGGGCGATTTGATGGTCATATCGTACAAGGTCATGTAGATACTACGGGGATTGTTTCTAAGATTTACGAAGAAGACGGGAGTTGGCGATTTTTTTTCACGCACGCTGAAAACCCTGATTTTATGACGGTAGCTAAAGGGTCAATTACTATTAATGGTGTGAGCTTGACGGTGGTGGATAGTTCTTCGAAAGGTTTTTCGGTAGCCATCATACCTTATACATATGAGCATACCGGTTTCAGGAATCTTTCCGTAGGCGATACCGTAAATCTCGAATTTGATATTATCGGGAAGTATGTCAGAGAGATGATGAGGCGCGAGGGAACGATTGGTTAAAATACTTCCGAAGCTATTTGCTTCACGGCTTCAGATCTTCCCATCGTATAGTAGTGCAAGCAAGGGACGCCATGTTCCAACAATCCCTGACTTTGTTTAATTGCCCATTCCACTCCGACTTTTTTTACCTGTTCATTGGTGCGGCATTCCATCAGTTGATCTGCCAGTTCATCGGGGAAGTCAATGAAAAATGTTTTTGGAAGGAATTGTATGTGTTTTAATGAAGTTATGGGTTTCAATCCCGGAATAATCGGTACGGTAATCCCAATCTCACGGCAACTTTTCTCGAAAGCAAAAAACTTTTCATTGTCAAAAAACATTTGAGTGGTTATGTATTCCGCACCGGCATCCACCTTTTTTTTGAGATGCTTCAGGTCCGTCTTAATGCTCATCGACTCATAATGTTTTTCCGGGTAACCGGCAGCGCCAATACAAAAGTTTGTTTTGTCGCTGTTTTCGCTTTCTTCATGTAAATACTTGCCTCTGTTCAGATTATCGATTTGTCTGATCAACTCTTCAGCATAAGAATGACCGGCTTCTTCAGGGACAAAATTGTTTTCGCTTTTTATAGGATCACCCCGCAGAGCCAGTACATTATCTACTCCGAGAAAATGCAAATCGATCAGCGCGTTTTCAGTTTCTTCTTTGGTAAAACCACCGCAAATCAAATGGGGTACGGCGTCAATATCGTATTTATTGATTATGGCAGCACAAATCCCAACGGTTCCTGGTCGCTTCTTTATGCTCACTTTCTTGAGCATGTCATTGGGAAATTTTTTGTAGACGTACTCCTCCCTGTGATAGGTAACATTTATAAATGGCGGATCAAACTCCATCAGCGGATCAATTCCTCTGTAGATGTCTTCAATTCCTTTGCCTTTTAAAGGGGGTAGTATTTCAAATGAAAAGAGGGTGTTCTTCGCTCGCTTCAGGTGTTCCGTTACTTTCACTCTCCGTTTTTTAGGGGGCAAATATAAAAGACAAGCCCGACATGTGCGGGCTTGTCAAACTATATAATGTTCTGAATGAATAATTGTTCGCTACCCTCCTTGGGTTATAATGGTAAGTTCTCCCGTTTCGACCCTTTCGAGAGTAGGTAATTTTAGTTCGTAGAAGTAAACCCCTCCGGGAAGGTCCTCAGGATCCCATCCTTCGTTTTCTTCCTGATACTCATTGTAGGCACCGCTCGAGAAAACCTCTTGTCCCCATCTGTTGAAGATGGACAATGAGGCATTTGGAAAGAATTCTATATACTGAATCGCAAACAGATCATTTTGCCCGTCTCCGTTCGGCGTAATGATATTAGGGATATTATATTGACAAGCCAATGGCACAAATACCAAAGTGTCTCTACCCGGTTGAGGGCATCTTCCGTACTCGTCAAATGTTACTACCGTGACCATGTACGCCTCAATAGGTTCGAATGATTCCGGCGGAAATTGCTGGAATTGATCAAAGTCGAAATCCGTGGCGGGAGTTTGAGCTCCGCCGTTTATAGAAGTGAGTTCCCAAAAATAGACTCCACTGCCTTCACCTTCCAAGACTGCCGTAAGATTTAGAGAATCATCTTCAAAACAGAAGGTCGGATCTTGAGGAAGGATGGTTAAGTCAGGTTGTTTATACCAAAGGATATTTCGCGAAACCGCATCATTGGGACACCTAACGTCTGTATACGAAATTTCGAATGTGCCGAAATCAGGAGGTATGATATCAGTAAAAATTGCATTGGGTTGTGAAAAAATAATGCCCTCATCTTCAGCAGACCACATGCCGCCAATACTTTCGGGCATAACCTCTACGGATTTGATGGTCGGAGTCAATCCGCAGATGGTATCGCCGCTAAAGTCTATATCAATGGCCTGAATGAAGGTCGTATCAGAAACAACGGAATCAGGGCATGCCGGTTCAAACATTGTCAAAACGTATAATCCGGATTGATCTACTGAAACACTTAAATCAGAAGCATTGAATGTGCTCCCGTCAATTGTCCAATTGATATTAAATGTCTCCGAATTTTCTTCTTGAGGACCTGCGTCTAAGGCAATAGTGGCTCCGCCGCATAAGACTGAATCTTCGAAAAAAGGTGCAATCTGCGGGTAAGGCCTGAAATCGATACGAACCGTATCAACATAGGCTGAAACCATACTATCCAAGCCGCAAATTTGTTCGGTGTACTCTACGAAATAGTCACCGTATAAATCATTCTCCGTTATTGATATATCCACTTGACCAAACTGACCTATTTCTCCGAAAATGAGTTGAGAATTTTCGTCCGGGGTATCTATAACCTCATAGCTTCCTCCTTGGGGAGAATTAGAAGGGAAAAGTTGATCCATTCTGTCGCAAGCCGTTCTGTCGTTCAATTCGGGCAATGGCCTAACATAAACAAGGAACGTTGTATCGTGGATGCATCCGAAGCTGTCCTCTACAATAAATGTGTACTGATTGTTTCCTTCAGAACCGGGTACAATGACAATACTGGTATCTGAGGCAAACTCGCCTTGAAGTATATCCGGATTTTCAAGCCAGTAGGCATCTACAATGTCAGGAGTGTAGTAGATGGTGTCCAATTCAAAGTTCGGTCCGAACTCCATGCTCCAATTAAAGATGAAACCATCATCAATCGTCAAGTTGTCACCTATCGATAAGGTCCAGTCTCCGTTCAATGGACATCCCTGAAAGGCGGTTTCAAAGTTTTCAGCAGGTAAATAAGTCCCGGCAACCATTGCATTTCCCATAACAAACGTATTCACAGGAACAGTATTATTGGCAATGAATTCGTCTTGCATTGTGCCAAGATCTCCATCATCCGAAAAACAATAATCAAAACCAATTCCTTCATTACCGATGTTATTATCATAGGCATCACCGAGGAAAGTTCCGCCTCCACCAAAACCCGTACCCGGGAATAAGCCATCGCCTGCAAAGCCATCGAAAAGAAGAGCTGACTGCCCGTTGGGACAAGTTAGCCATGCTTCCAAGTCTCCAAGATAAGAGTGCTCCATGTTTATGCAAACATTTACAAAGTCTCCGGGATTTAAAATCTGAGGATCATTTAAATAACCTTCAATTTCAATGACGGTTTCATACAATTCCCCACTGCCGTCGGGCAAATACCGACTATCCGTAAAATCGTAGTTGGGCTGTACGGCACTCGTATTAGGACTTACTCCTACCGTATCAGGGAAATCTATTCCACCCGTAATGACGGTAGTATCTCCCAAGCAAAGTGTATCACCAAAAACGATATTGGAGAATATTGGCCTGGGAGCCATTAGAAGATACGCATCGTAGGTTTCTTCCTGTCCCATGATATCCGTAACGGTTAAGGTGGCGAAGTATCCTCCCGGCTCGGGAAATCCGTATGTAAGTTCGTTTAAGCCAACACCTTCGAAAATATCGCCATTACCCATATCCCAAGTGAAAGTCGATTCTTCAAGAAGCTGTTCATAACCATCTCCGGTGGCATCCGAAAGCGGAAAGGTTGGGTTTGCGGTAAAACTTAATGTATCTCCGAAACAGAATGTAATAACGTTCTCATTCGGCCCGATATCGGGGAATGTATCAGTAGATAAACCGAAGGGCGGATCTATAAAAACCGACACATTAAAAGGTTGGAGATCTTGAAGGCAATTTATCTGAGCAATGAACCCTTCACCCGAACTGAATGCACCCGATTCCCACACGAAAGTGACACAGGGAACGATAGTGGTGAGATACACACCATTAGGATCCGTTTCACTATTAAACACTCCCAATAAATCTCCGTCAGTTCCCTCTCCGGCGAAAATGCTCAATGTGCTGTTTTCGTCAACATCCCATACATTTACCGTGTCACTTTGATTGATCGGTGGCAAAATTGTTATTTGTACGGAGTCACCAACCAAAGTATTGATACACGCTGTAATTTCGTAAGTCTCTCCCGGCAAGTAGTCTCCATCGTCTGCATTGCTATCGGTAATGGTAATTCCATTGTCGCAATTGGTAGATTCTACCAAACCTTCATCAGAAATAGGGGTGGAATCTTGAGAAAAAGCCCCGGTGAAGGAAATTGTCAAGATGAAAAGAATGACAATTTTCAAGTTAAAGTTCATAAGCTGGTATTTCATTGGGAATTAGATGATCGATTTCTCGAAAATTCTTTACTGAATTGATCGTTTGACTTTAGGATAAGGTATAGGTTGGTCCCTTTAATTCTATATGCTTTGGAAGTTTTCCTGTCCATGTGAATGTCTAAATCTAAAATGTTAAAACTATCCACATCTGCAATTTTTACTTCCTCATCAGTTGGTAGTACTTTCCCTGAAGCTTCGCTATCAATTATAATATAACTGTTATCCAAATAAAAAGTCCAATATTCAATTGTAGAGGGTTGCTTTTCCAGCAATTCTTCAATTCTTTCTTCACTGTATCGTGAAAGTAGTCGTTCGTCATAGTCAGACTGAGCCATTAAACCAAGACTCGCGGCAAAGGAAAATAAGGTAAAGAGAATTTTCATAATAATTTGACGTAAAAAGTACCGTCTACGTTGTCGCAGAGTCGCAAATATAGAAAGTTTGTCATATCACCCTTTTAAAACGGCAAATCAGCATAAACTTCCCGGCAACACATTCTGCTAATTATAGAATTCTTAAACAGCAAAAAGCTGCATCAGCGAACTGCCAAGGATATGGTGCTGTAAACGGATTCTCCCTCTAGTGCTATCAGATATAAACCGCTCGCAAGATTTTCCGTTTTCAGTAAAATCGAGTTCTCTCCCGGATTCCCGGAAATCTTACGTGTATTGATGCTTTGTCCTGTCGGGCTGTAAATGGTCAGAGTTAGAATTTCAGAACGGCTAAGATTGAATTCTAACCGAGAAATCGAATTTGCGGGATTGGGAAAAACTTTCAACTGAGGTCTCAGAATCATTTTCTCCGTAGATAACAAACAAGTCGGATCAGTTTCTTCCAGAAAAATAAGATTGGCGGTGGTCTCGTAGTCGCAGTCAAAGTCTTCAAAAGCAAACTCAAACGCTCCCGCCTCTGAAGAAGTGATAACGTAAAGCCCTTGTGATTCGGTGATTTCTATAGCTGATTCATTTCCTGAACTCAATGAGATTGAACCATTCTCAGCTAACCATGGAAGTACAAAAGAAACGCACAGACTATCTTCATTTACGGTCAGACTGGTGTTTTTTACACTTACAACTCCTTCTTCAGAATAAAGGCAACCCACGTCGTCAGTAACATTAAAGCTAAAATTCTCAGATGAAACGGTATTCGCTTGAACGAGAATACCATCGTCGGTATTTCCGACAAACCATGGATTTTCCTCCCATTCTGCGTTTGTCAAGCCGATCTCGTATTCATATATTTCTGGTGTAACGAGTGCTTCAAAAGCGATATACCATTCAAAAATATAACCATCATCAATAGATAAATTATCTGCGACTAAAACCGTCCATTCTCCGTTCAAGGGACATCCGGTAAATGCATTCGCGAAATTAGTAGCTGGTAAATATGTTCCTTCCGCCATAGCATTTCCTTCTTGAAATGTATTCACTTCAATAAAGTTTCCCGAGTAGTATTCATCTTCTAGTGTACCCAATTCAGTGTCATCAGAAAAGCAATAATTAAATCCAATTCCGGGAATGATTTCCTGTCCATCGTTTGCATCTCCCAAGAATATTAGCCCACCGCCAAAGCCTACACCCGGATAAATTCCTTCACCACCATAACTATCAAAAAGTAAAGCTGACTGACCACTCGGGCAAGTAATCCATGCTTCAAGATCTCCTAAATACGAGTGCTCCATATTTAAACAGATGGATTTGAATAGAGTCTGGTCATCGATGATCATACCTTCATCAAAACCCTCTACAGAAACTGAGGTAGTATAAAGTTCGCCACTTCCGTCAGGTAGATAGCGGGTAGCTCCGTAGAATTCGGTTATTTCCACTTCACCTGCGGTGGTGGGGGTAGCGCCGGTTATTTCCGATCCTTGCATTCCTCCCAAGAGTTCAAACTGTTCATTCAAACAGATTTCTTCCATCGGAAAGTTTATTGAAAAATCAGGTCTTTCTGAAAGCTTAACTACTGAGCGAAAATTATTAGGTGCAATGGTATCTGCCCAAAACCAAACGTTCAAGATCTTCCCGAGATCAGTCTCATAAGTGTGTAACACTTCATAAAGGTTGATGCCTTCGTATATCGTTCCGTCACCCATCCACCATTTAAAATAAACGGTGTCCGGTATTTCGGCATTGATTTCGAGAGGCAATAGGCCGATATTAAGTGAAAGCTCTTGATCCTGACAAGCGCCTATCTCTATTGATTCGGTTTCAGTATTGTAGTACCACGGGCTGTTTTCCGTCTGAACTTCAGCTTTCAGTTTTGGCAGTTGCTCATAGTCAGATGCACAATATAATAACAGCTCGAAACCTGACCCCGACCCGGAACTCTCAAAATTCAATTGTACAATGGGCGATTCGAGGTTTACCAAAAAACCATCCGGATGGGTATCGGACGAAAAGACCCCGGCTAATTCCAACCCGAATTCATCACCTGTTGAAATTAACAATTGGCTTGAGGGAAGATTCCAAGCCTGATTAAAATAAACAGGGTTTACTACGATCACCAAATCATCGGATGCATCGTTAATGATTTCCAAACTGAAGGTATCACCTGCAGAGAATTCATCAAGAGAAACCCGTGTAGGGCTGCCGCAACCTGAAATCGTATAGTTATCAGTCGATTCTATAGGTATGACCTCTTGTGACAATCCGACCGAAGAAATTAGCCAAGCCAAGAAAAGAAGTAGAGTAGATTTATTCATCATCTATTATTTATTGGCCAAATATAGTACGTTCAAGTTTTACTTATGGAGTACATAAAAAACCTCTGAATCCTTTGCTTTTGTCTATTTTTGCAGCTTATTAAACATGTATGAAGAACATCCGAAATTTCTGTATCATCGCTCATATTGATCACGGCAAAAGCACGCTGGCCGATCGATTGCTTCACTTTACGGGAACGATCTCAGATCGAGAACTGCAGGAGCAAACGCTTGATGATATGGACTTGGAGCGCGAGAGGGGGATTACCATCAAGAGTCATGCGATTCAGATGGATTACGAATACGAGGGAGAGAAGTATGTTCTCAATTTGATCGATACCCCGGGCCACGTTGATTTCTCTTACGAAGTTTCTCGTTCTATAGCCGCCTGCGAAGGGGCATTACTTATTGTGGATGCCACTCAAGGTATTCAAGCACAAACTATTTCGAACCTTTACCTGGCCTTGGAGCACGATTTGGAAATAGTACCGGTTCTCAATAAAATGGATCTTGACAGCGCCATGGCCGAAGAGGTAACGGATCAAATCGTGGACCTGATCGGTTGCGATCCGGAAGATGTGATTCCCGCCAGCGGGAAAACCGGTTTAGGGGTAGAAGCAATTTTGAAAGCGGTAATTGACCGCATTCCCGCTCCCGTGGGTGATCCCGATGCACCGCTTCAAGCAATGATTTTCGACTCCGTGTTCAATTCTTTCCGTGGAATCATAGCCTACTTCCGGATCAGAAACGGAAGCATCAAGAAAGGAGATGAAGTAAAATTCGTCAATACGGGCAAGAAATACTTTGCCGACGAAATCGGAACGCTGAAACTTACTCCACTACCTAAAAAGGAACTGAAAGCGGGGGATGTGGGCTATATCATTTCGGGTATTAAAAAAGCCAAGGAAGTGAAAGTCGGAGATACCATTACTCTGGTTGAGAACCCTTGCGCTCAAGCCGTAAAGGGTTTCGAAGATGTGAAGCCCATGGTATTTGCCGGAATCTATCCCGTTGATACGGATGAATACGAAGAACTTCGGGCCTCTTTGGAAAAACTTCAACTCAACGATGCTTCTTTGGTCTACGAACCTGAATCTTCTGCAGCGCTTGGTTTCGGTTTCCGTTGCGGCTTCCTCGGAATGCTACACATGGAAATCGTACAAGAGCGATTGGAGCGAGAATTCGATATGACCGTCATCACCACCGTTCCCAATGTGGGCTACATAGCTACCACTACCGACGGACAAACGCTTACGGTAAACAATCCTTCGGAACTTCCTGACCCATCTAAAATGGAGAAGGTAGAAGAGCCGTACATCAATGCACAGGTCATTACTAAAGCTGAGTTCGTAGGTCAGATTATGAACCTTTGCATCGAGAAGAGAGGAATTTTGAAGAATCAGGTTTACCTGACGGCCGATCGCGTGGAAATAACCTTTGAATTGCCTCTGGGTGAGATTGTATTCGATTTTTACGACAAGTTGAAAACCCTTTCTCGCGGTTATGCCTCTTTTGACTACCATCCCATCGGCTACAAAGCCAGCAACCTGGTAAAGCTCGATATTCTTCTGAATGGCGATCAGGTCGATGCGTTATCCGCATTGATACACCGCGATAATGCGTATGATCTCGGGAAGAAAATTTGCGCCAAGCTGAAGGAACTCATCCCGAGGCAGCAATTCGAAATTGCCGTTCAGGCAGCTATCGGTACCAAAGTAATCGCACGTGAGACCGTTCGCGCTCTGAGGAAAGACGTAACAGCGAAATGTTACGGGGGTGACATTACGCGAAAGCGAAAACTGCTGGAAAAGCAGAAAAAAGGAAAGAAACGCATGCGACAGGTTGGTAACGTTGAGGTGCCACAACAAGCGTTCTTGGCTGTCCTACAATTGGATTGATTCCCACTATTTTCACGAGAAGAATTGTTTTCTTTGGTTAGGTAGTAACTTTTCGGATACCCTGTCCGTCACACTTTCGAATACCTTTAAAGCCTATGACCACTGATGACTACAATAACTGCGTAGATGCCCACGCGGACGGGCTGTATCGCTTTATGCTCAAGCATACGCGCGATACGGAACAAGCCCGCGATTTGGTGCAGGAAGCTTTCGCAAAAATGTGGTTGAAGGTGGACGAGGTGAATGCCGAAAAGGCAAAGAGTTATTTATTCTCTACGGGTTACCATACGATGATAGACCAAATAAGGCGCGACAAGAAAAAGGGAAACTTCGATGAAGTGCAGGTTCAAAAACTCTCTCACGACCGACAGTATTCTGACTTGAATGAGATTTTGCACGAGGCCTTGGAAACACTTCCCGAAAAACAAAAGTCGGTAGTGTTGCTTCGCGATTATGAAGGCTATAGCTATCAGGAAATCGGAGAGATAACAGATATGTCTGAGAGCCAAGTGAAGGTTTACATTTTCCGCGCCCGGAAAGCATTGAAAAAATACATAGGAAGCATTGAGGCCGTCATTTAATGGAAAGAATTACACGACATAATTACGAGGCATTTTTTCTCGATTTCATCGAAGGAAATTTGAGTGAGGCTCAGGAAAATGGGCTTAAGCAGTTTCTGAAAGAAAATCCCGATTTGGCAAACGAGTTGGAAGATTTTGAATCGGTGAGCATCAAACCTTCATCTGATGAGAGAAACTGGCAGAGCCTGAAAGTGCCTGCCATCGAAGAATTGGTTCAAAGTGAAACGCTCCGCGACAAGCTTTACTTCCGCTGTGCTGAAGCTGAAGCCAATGAGCGCGATCAGCAAATTTTGGCTGAATTGCTCAAAACCGATCAATTCCAAAAGGAATACGAATCTTGGCAAAGATTGCGATTGACTTCTACGGAAGAGCTAATGGATCGTGGAAAGCTTTATCAGCTTCCGCTTATCCTTCCGGTAAATGCTGAAAATTATCCCGATTTTCTCGTAGCTCGAACAGAGGGAATCCTTTCTGATAAAGAGAACTCAGCTCTTGAAAAATATGCAGCAGCTCTGAAGAATGGATCAAAAGATTTGGCTTTTGCCGATGCTATGCGTTTGGAAGCTCCGCGAGGAGTTTTTTATCCGAATAAAGATGAGCTGAAGAAGAAAAGAAAAGGTCTTGCTCTGTTTTATCGAGCGGCTGCCGTGATTGTGCTTTTTGGAATCGGAGCGACTTTATTCACTCTTTTGGATCAAGATGAAAGCCACGAACCGAGATATGCCGAAAGACAAGAGTCCGTCATCTCTTCCGATACGCTCGATTTGGATGAATCCGAAGAGGAGTCAAAACAGGATTCAACGGAAAGCAAGATAAATTCAGAAACGTATCAATTGCAGGAATGGGAGATTCGAGAGCCCGATCCTGTGTATGTGGCCGAGGAAGTAAAACCTGACTTGAAAGAAGAAATTCCCGAAGAGCAGAATCCTCTCACGGAAGATGTCGAAACGGAACTTCAGTTTGCTGAATTGGAGCAGGAAGAAATCGATTTTGAGATTGAAGTAGAAGATGTGATCAATCTCGAAGTTGCTGAAAGTAATGAGCCCGTATTGGCGGAAGCCATACCGACTAAAAAACCCGAATATCAAACTTTGGGAGAAGTTGCTGAAAATCGTTTGGCAAATGAGTTGAATCTAAGCGATATGGAGCGAGATGAATTGGCGCTAACCATCGCAAAACGAATCACACAGAAAGCAGGAGAAACGCTGGATTCTGAAGTGAGCAGAGAAGTAAATGAAGAATCTGAAACCCTAACGTATACGCTGAGAATTGGCGGATTTAAAGTTTCTCACACCACGGCGAAGTAACTTTTTGCAATAGGTGTCCGTCCCATCATTAAACACGTAAATAAACTGATCATGAAAACTACACTAACGATATTGGCACTATTGGTTTGCCTGGCAGGATTTGCTCAGGAACCCGAAAAATCTGATACCACAAATCAAGGCACTGAGCAGCTTGAGATAGATATGAAAGATGGTAAGGTGAGTGCAAAAGTCAGAACGGTAAATGCAGACAGCACCGTGTCGGACACCACGCGAATTGAATTGAAAAACTCCTATATAACCATTGTAAATAAGAGTAGTTCTGATGATGATTCTGACGATGATGACGAGGAAAATTCGAAATACCAACTCACGTGGTGGAATGGAATTGACCTTGGAGTGAACGGAATATTGAATGATGATTTCGGATTGAACCTCTCCCAAGACCCCGCAACGGGAATGCTTGAGCCCGAATACGGCAAATCTCGATACATCTCCTTCAACTTTGCTCAAGTAAAAGGACGTATTGTTAAGGATTACGTAGGAATTACCACTGGATTATCCTTTCAATTTTACAACTGGAAATTCTCAGGGTCGGATGAGTTGTTTTTTAATGGTGATACAATGACTTTGAGACCTACGCTTGAAAGAAATATAACGAAAAACAAATTGCGTGCTACGTATATCGGTGTGCCGCTGATGCTGGAGTTTAACACATCGCTCGATCCCGACAAAGCTTTTCACATCTCAGCTGGAGTTGTAGGAAAAGTGCGAATCGGTAACATGTACAAGCAGAAATTTTCCTTTGAAGGAAATGACAATAAAACATCTATAAAAGGAGACTTGGGATTGAATCGATGGGCGGCAGATGCGATGGTCCGCGTCGGCTACCGAAGGTTTACCTTGTTTGCTCAAGTAGGTCTGCTACCATTGTTTGACAACGAAAACACCCAAGATGTTTATCCTTTCGCCGTAGGTTTCTTCATCAAGACCTGATGTGAACGAAACGGAATGGTTTAAAAAAATCTGAAGTGTCTGTGAGAGCAGACACTTTTTTATTTTTCATCAGTATTCTCCACGACCTTGGGCACTTTGAAATAGAATCCGTCGTGCTTCGGTGCATTCTTCAAAGCTTCTTTTTGAGAGAGTTCTTCCGTTACTTCATCTTCTCGGAATTTATTCAACTCGGCATTCACGTGAATCAAGGGTTCAACACCTTCCGTATCGAGCTCATTCAGCTGCTCTACAAAATCGAGCATGCGCGTGAGGTCTTTTTTGATCTCTTCTTTCGATGCCTCGTCAAACTCCAATTTGGAAAGACGAGCAAGCTTATCGATTAATTGGTTATCCACCTTCATAGCGGCAAATTTAAGGATTTACTACTTCATGCACTTGGCTTATTTCAAGCGATTGAAATACCTAAATTTGCCCGCATTATGGCTAGAATCTTAACGGGAATACAAAGTACGGGAATACCACACTTGGGAAATATTTTAGGTGCAATCAAGCCTGCCATCGAATTGGCAAATCAGGGTGGCAACGAAGCATTTTTTTTCATCGCCGATCTCCACTCGCTGACCACCATAAAAGACGCCGAGCTCCGAAAAAGCAATGTGCGTTCGGTAGCAGCGACTTGGTTGGCTTTCGGTTTGGACACCGAGCGAACCACATTTTACCGCCAGAGCGATATCATCGAGGTAACTGAATTGACATGGTACCTGAACTGCTTTACGCCTTTTCCAATGTTGGCAAATGCCCACAGCTTTAAAGACAAAAGCGAGCGGTTGGCCGATGTCAATGCGGGACTGTTCACTTATCCCGTATTGATGGCAGCCGACATCTTGCTTTACGATGCTGAAATCGTGCCTGTAGGCAAAGATCAACTTCAGCATTTGGAAATGACGCGCGATATGGCGGGATCTTTCAATCATCAGATAGGAGAGACCTTACTGGTGCCTGAAGCACGTGTGAAAGAAGAGACCATGTACATTCCCGGCACGGATGGTCAAAAGATGAGTAAGAGCTACGGCAACTACATCGATATCTTTCAAACTGATAAAAAGCTTCGGAAAAACGTGATGAAAATCGTGACGGATAGTAAGGAGCTGGAAGATCCGAAAGATCCGGATTCGTGCAATGTCTTTAATATTTATCGAACGATGGCTGACCGTGACCAAATAGGCGAGATGAGAGAAAAATACGAAGCGGGTGGCTACGGTTATGGTCACGCCAAACAGGCGTTATATGAGCTGATAATTGAGCGATTTGGCGAGGAACGAGAAGAATACGATCGATTAATGAATCATCCTACGGAGTTGGAAGATAAGCTGGCACAGGGAGCCGAGAAAGCCGGAAAGGTTGCTCGCGAAGTAATTTCCCGCGTAAGGGAGAAGTTGGGATATTAAAAAAGCCGCTCATTCATAGCGGCTTTTTTTAGTTTTTATTGATCGAGTGAACGGATGAAGGTTTAATGGGTCACATTTACCATATCATTGGTTAATCTGCGTAGCTCTAAGCTCCTGGCCTCCAAGCTTTCATCAACCTTTGATTTCTCTTTCAAGGCTTTTGTTCTGCTGTTTGTTTTTCCGGGTAATCTTCCTGCTTTCACCGAGCGGTGTTTTTTCAGTTCTGATCGGGTTACCCATTTCAGATTGTCGAATCGGTTGTTTTCTCGTTCATAATCCATGTGAATAACAAACTCCGCATCGGGGTTGGGATTTTCAATAAAAAATTCGGCAACCAATCGATGCAAATAAATCGTTTCTCTTGACCCTTTTCTGGTGGTGAAAGAAATATACTGATACCCCAAAATGGTTTTCGGATAAAATGGTTCTTCAGGCCCCTCACCTTTCTTCATTCTCACCACGTTACCAAAATTTGATAGTTTGAAATGGTGCAATAGAGGTTCGCCGTTTAGTTCGGTCATCAGAACCCATTTTTCTGAAGTATCTTTTTTTGCCATAGTCATTTGGATTTACCCAAAATTAAGATTTTCCCTTTACTTCAGGCAATCCATATTTTCTCAGGTATTTCAAATAGAGTTCATTTTGCCGATTTTCAGGGTCGATCAGTTGTCCGCCTAGGTACCTTCTTTCTACAGCACCGGACCTGATATCAAATAGATCGCCATCAGTCACTATAAAGTTGGCTTCTTTTCCTACTTCCAGACTTCCCGTGCGGTTGTCAATTCCTAAAATCTTAGCTGCATTAATTGTAATGGCTTCGAGCGCCGCCTCTTTTTCCAAGCCATTGGCTATAGCCACACCTGCGGCAAATGCCAAGTTTCTGTTTTGGATCGGTTCCATATCGCCATCCATTTGAAACGCGAATAGAACTCCCGCTTCGTCAAGCTGCGAAGCCAGTTTGAAAGGCGCATCTATATGGTCCTCGGCAAGTCGTGGAAGACTGATGACTCTTCTCACCAATACACTGATTTCATTTTCCTTCAGCAAATCGGCCACTCGATGAGCCTCGTATCCTCCTACGATGGTAACTTTCGGTAAATTCAGGTTTCGCTTAAATGCTACAACTTCCCGAATTTCTTTGATAAAATCGGCAGAAATATAAAGTCGTTTACTTCCGTCAAAAATGCCTTTCATCGCATCGTAGCGCAAATCTCTCTCGATGGGGTAGCTGCTTTTCGCATATGCTTTCGCGGAAGCGAAAAACTGCTTTAACTCATTAATTTTCTCGGTGTATTCTTCGTCGGGCTCGTATTCCTGCGGATCGTCTTTTTCTCCCTTTCGCTTAAACATGCGCGGCCAGTCCATGTGAATTCCTTCGTCCATGTTATAAGCCGCATCTTCCCAATTCCAGCCTTTCAGTTTCACTACCGATGAGGTGCCGCTGATGGTTCTGCCTCTCGGACAAATTTGCGCGAAGAGCACTCCGTTTTCCAAAACGGTGGCGGTAATGTCACTTTCCGCATTGTAGGCAATAATGCTGCGGACGTTTGGATTCATTTCGCCTGTTTCGCGGTAGTCGCGTGTGGCGCGTACGGCAAAGATTTCGGTGAGCCCGAGTGTAGTATTCGTGGCAATCAGTCCCGGGTAGACATGCTTTCCATCGAGTTCTTCCACTCGGTCATAATCCGAAAACACGGCCTCAGTGGCTTTACCTACAAAGCTTATCGTGTCGGCCTTCACACCGATAGCGCCATTTTCAATCACTTTTCCCGTGGCGGTGAAAATTTTACCACCAGTAAAAATGACGCTTCGATTTTCATCCTGCCCCGATGAGGTCAGCACGAGAAAAATGAGCACTAAAATCAAGAGATTATTCTTTGGTATCACAGTGGTAGTATCTTTCCATTTTACGTTTTGGCTTCTTGGTACTTTCGCCGTTTTCGGCTGCCTTGGCCATTTCTTCCGCTATCCTGTTTCGCTCAATTTCGTCGCGGACTTTTCTCAACTCCATATCGTCCCGATCGAAGTATAGCTTACCGTCTACAAAAGTTTTCATCGCTTTCGCGTAAACGGAGAGAGGATGATCATTCCAAATGACCAAATCGGCGTCTTTTCCTTCAGTAATGCTACCGACGTATTCATCAATATGAAGAATTTTGGCAGGGTTTAGCGTCACCATTTTGAGAGCATCTTCTTCGCTCATTCCGCCGTAGCGTATGCCTTTGGCCGCTTCCTGATTGAGTCGTCTACCCATCTCGGCATCGTCTGAATTGATGGCCGTGGTCACTTCCATGCGATTCAAAATGGAAGCGTTATGCGGAATGGCATCTTTGACTTCGTACTTGTACGCCCACCAATCGCTAAATGTAGAAGCGGCAGCGCCGTGGTTGCGCATCTTGTCTGCCACTTTGTATCCTTCCAAGATATGGGTGAATGTGTTCAAGGTAAAACCCATGCTGTCGGCCACGTGCATCAACATATTGATTTCGCTTTGAACGTAAGAGTGACAGGTGATAAATCGTTCGCGATTCAAAATTTCCAAAAGGGCCTCCAATTCGATGTCCTTTCGGAAAGCTTCTTGACTTGATTCTTCCGTGTCTCTGCGGCGCTTCTTTTTCTTCGATTTGGCGGAAGCCTCGTGTAGTTTTTTCAGCTCACCGTATTCTTTTGCTCGGTAAAAGGAATCGTAAAAGAATTGCTCAACGCCCATTCTGGTTTGAGGATAGCGCTCGTTGTAAGCATCTCCCCAATTTGATTGTTTGACATTTTCGCCTAAGGCAAATTTTATAAAACCGGGAGCTTCGGCAAAAAGCATATCATTCATGTCTTCACCCCAGCGCAATTTTATAATGGCAGATTGACCGCCGATTGGGTTGGCCGAACCGTGAAGCAATTGAGCCGTAGTTACGCCACCTGCCAGTTGACGATAGAGATTGATATCGTGAGGCGAAACCGCATCGGCGATGCGCACCTCTGCCGTGCTCGACTGTGTGCCTTCGTTTACGCCTCGCGTTATCGCTATGTGGCTGTGCTCATCTATAATGCCCGGCGTTACGTGCATCCCTTTGCCATCAATGGTGTCAACTTCGGTAAATTCAGCGGTGCTCAACCTTCTTCCCACTGCCATTATCTTTCCCGCTGAGATCAATACATCAGCGTTTTGTAGCGTACCTCGTTCATCCAAGGTCCATACGGTCGCGTTGCGGATCAAAATGGTTTTCGCCTGCGGTAAAGAGTCCTGACCGTAGGCCGTCATCGGGAAAAGCAGAGGCGGTAACGGCGGAATAGAGTCAGTGGCTATACTGTCGCTTTCAGCTTTCGCATCATCTTTTTTGGTTCTGATAGCCGACCATAAAATCTCTTTGCCGAAGGGATTTACTCCGCGACCGTCCCAAATGCGATTTTCTGAAAGGCTGGTTCCCGCTAGCCTGAAGCGTCCTTCGCCTTCGGGATCATCGAATGCCAAGACCACCTCATTTCCTTGATGTGAGAAGGAGGCTTTTGACGTTAAAGTGTCTCCGTTTTGGATCAATTTCACTTGTCCCTTCAGTTTTTCTTTTCCCTCCAGGTTCAAGTTGTAGTAAACGTCATCGATATTCAGATCGTAATTCCCTTCAAAGGAAATTTCATCCACATCTTCTATGATGTTTCTTTCTCCTTTAATCCAGTGTTCTAAAACTTTCGGATCGTCTTCCGTGAAAATTTCTTTGTCAGAAATGAAAAAGTTGGCCATGTAATCGGGCGCCAGTTTTCCCATTTTTTGGTATCCCAAAAGCTTTGCAGGTTCGGTAGTGAGAGCGGCAAGAGCTGCCTCATGACTAAGGCCTTTTTCGGTTGCCTTTTTCAAATTTTTAAAGAAGTCGGCCTCTTTGTCGATACCATTTCCCGAAAGGAAAAGTGTTGGAAAAGACTCTGAGATAAAAACGGGATTGAAAGGTGCTCGCTCCCAATGAAGCAGGTCGCGCTGGGACACGTATCGACTCAGTTCGGGATCGCTCATGTCAAATGGCTTCGCAAAGTTCAGCGGAGCGATAATTCCTTCGATGGCCTCTCCGGTTTCTTCTAAGATTTGATAAGAATCGCCCTTCCCGACCACGATTATTTTTAATCCGAACTCATCGGCAATTCGCTGAATGCGGATGATGTCATTCGCCTCTTCCGCCTCGAATATCATCGGCAGACTTTTGCTTTGAATGAGTGCTTGAAGCGAAACGTTCGTTTCCGTGGCATCAGCAT
>CAZYWJ010000016.1:0-6125 GCA_964651785.1 uncultured Cryomorphaceae bacterium | reverse complement strand
TGAATTGAGTTCGATAAAAGAAGGGTAAATGTGCATACCGTCGCGCACGTAAACGACTGTGTTATCGGGAATCGCCTCCTCTTCAATTTGACCCAGAGATTTGATTTTTCCTTTGTAAAAAAGAATATCACCGATCTCCGACTGGCCGGGCTCTGTGTGAAGCATGGCTCCTTTAATAAGGTAATGCAGGTTATCCTTTTCTGATATTCCCGTTTCGGGAAAGGTGACTTGCCCGAAAGAGGCAAGGCTGACTGCCATAAAGACAATCAAAATTATCTTTCTTTCCATAAGTGTATTCTCGTTTGCAAAACTAAGAAACCATAGTGCTCATTAGTCGTACCTAATTCTTAAAGCAATTTATTTTTGTAAAATTGGCAACAAATCAGAGCCTCATTATGAAAAGTAACTCTCTAATCCTTCTCCTTTTTGTTCTTTTCACTTCCTGTGTTAAAGAAAGAATCGAGGTTCGTGAGATTGACTCGTCCATCTCTCCCGAATTCGGGATTCCATTGGCGAAAGCCACCATCTACGCGGAAGACGTGATCGAAAGATATGATGACGACGGTTTGGTGACCACGGATGATGAAGGCGTTCTCACGCTCATTTATCAAGACTCCTTGGAGTCCATCTCCGCCGACCGTTATCTTTCACTGGATGATCAGCAAATCGACGATACTTACGAATTAAACGCTTCTGACTTTTCAGATTTAGTGAATTTTGGTTCGGTATCGGTAGAACAAGATGACATCTACAACTTTCAATTCGGGGATGACCGATTGGACTCGATTCGATTTGCTTCGGGCGTTCTGGCTTTCACTATTAATTCGGACGGGACACTTCCACTGAGCGGAGAAATCTCACTTCTCGATCCTTTCAACGGTGAAAACTTTATGACCTTGAGTTTTTCGGATCAAACCCCACCGATTTTCATAGATGCCGAAGAAGATTTTACGAATTTACTTTTGAGACTTCGATCGGATGATCAATACACTAACGGCATTCGCGTAGCTGTCAACTTTACTTTGACCGATAATGGCGGCACTTATCCGGATGAGGTTTCATTCGATCTTTCATTGGAAGATTTTTCAATCGCGTCAGCGGGAGGTTACATCGCTCCCAGAACCATTACCTTGGAAAATCAAGAGGCTAACGTCAGCATCTTCGACGATGACTATCAGGGCGACCTGAGATTAGAAGATCCTACACTGAATCTCTTCTTCATCAATGGCTATGGTGTGGGTGTCAGACCGGTCGTAAACAGAATAGTAGGGATTAATAATGATGGTGATTCTTTGGTAGTTCCCGGATCTCAAATCGATCAATTACCGATCGTAGCCCAAGCACCTGTCCCGGGCCAAGTCGGTTTGAGCGAAATTCAAATTGATAACGAGAGTATGACTCCTACCGTGACCGACTTTATGACCTTTGAACCAAATAAGGTAAGGGGTGAGCTTTCGCTGGAAATTAATCCGGAAAACAATCAGTCAAACTTTATCAGCCAAGGAACTTCCCTTGATATCAATTTTGAAGTAGAACTTCCGATTTATGGCTCGCTGGCCAATTTTGGCTTGACCGATACTACCGAAATTGATTTTGGAGATGTGGTAGAATCAGCCGACGATGTTCAAGAAATCGAGCAGCTCGATATCCGACTTTTTGTGAAGAACGCCTTGCCCGTGGAAGCCGGAATACAAATGGTTTTTGTGGATGACCAACTCAACAGAATTGATTCTCTCTTTACCGAACCAACTATTGTGGTGCCCGCTGCTCCGGTAGATTTATCTGCCCCGGTTGGTACTCCGAATTACGGCAGAGTGATAGGAGAGACCGAGGCGAGAATCGATATTTCCATTCCGCGAGAGCGAATAGACCCTTTGGAAAACGTCACTCAGGTAATCGTTGAAGTGTTTGGAAATACAACCGGAAACGGTGGCAATCCGATCAGGCTTTACCCTGAAAATTTTATCCAAGTAAACTTGGCTGCTAAGGCAATTTTTAACCTTGAACTTGAATAGCATGAAACGCATAATTATAATCGCAGCCATACTTTTCGGTGCTAACGTGCAGGCTCAGATGAGTGGTCAGATCGGTCAGTTTGATTTGGTGCCACAGCGTATTTACGCGAATCCTGCCTTTCAGCCAAAAGCCAAGGTGAATATTGCTTTTCCGGCTTTGGGAAATATCTACGTTCAACATGGTAACAATTGGGTAGACCCTGAAAAATATGTAAGCAGTAATTCGGTCCTGTCGCCGGAATCTATCTTATCAGCTATCGAAGATGAGGCGATAACTACACAAAGACAAGCTATAGAATTGATTCATGTCGGAATCCGATTTGACAAAAATTACATCCATTTACGCGCAAGCGAGAGGGTAGAAGCACGTCTGAGCATCCCTGCAGATATTTTCAGGTTGGCCGTTTATGGAAATGTGGGTGCTTATCAATTTGAAGGCAACACGGCTAATTTCACTGATTTGGCTTTTGACGCCATTCACTTTCGCGAATACGCCATCGGTTTTAACAGGCAATTTACCGATAAACTGACTGCAGGAATTACGGCCAAGTACCTCTATGGAATGGAGGTAATTCAAACGGAGAATTCGTCTCTTAAACTAAGAACGGATCCGAACACCTATGAGCTGACCTCTTCAGGACAATTTGACGTCAACACGGCGGGAATCAATTCGTTGGTATCTGACGATGAAGATATCGATATTAAAGAGTACCTCTTGCAAAAGCAGAATACGGGTTTTGCCTTTGATTTGGGTGGAACTTATCGTCCGATTGAGAAATTGGAGTTGCACATTTCAGCGCATGACATTGGTTTTATTCGCTGGAAAGACGACGTGAAGAATTATACAACTGATGATGCGACTTTCGCTTTCGACGGAGTGGATCTTACCGATTTCCTTTTTGAAGAAGATATTGAATTCGGCGATGAATTTCAGAATGAAGCTGACAGCCTGCTCGATGAGCTGGAAGAGACTTTCAACTTTGAGGAGTCGGAAGAGTCTTTCAGCACCGGTCTGAACGGCTACATGCGCTACGGCGCCGCTTATACACTTTTGCAAAGCGAAAAATCAAAGGGGACCGCTTGGGCTAATATGGTGCACGGTCTGGGAAAAAGTATGACCGATTTCCAAGTATCGCTGGGTTACAATCACCTGCTCTGGAATTCTATCCAAGCGGGGGTGCATATGACAAAAACAAAGGATCTTCCGCTGACTTTCGGAGGAGGGCTATCCTTGAATGGAGGCTTCTTCCAAATTTACGCCATGGTTGAAAATTTTGCCGTAGCTCCGTTAGCTGAAGTTACCATCATCGATGAAAATGATTCTGCTGACGAAACTACCTTGTTTTTGCCGGCTTCTCCTTTGGATCTGCGCGTTCATTTCGGTATCAATTTCACCTTCAACAGAAAATACGGAGACGATCGAACAGGTGGTTCATCCATGCTTTAAGATGCCGCGTAAATTGCCGTCTCCTGCTCGCCGGATGACTTGACAAATCCGCGGTACATTCCTTCCGTATTGAAAGGCATTACGATATTTCCTTCGGCGTCCACTCCGATCATTCCGCCGTCGCCACCCATTTTGGGAATGATCTTATTAATCACTTCCGAGGCTGCTTCTTGCAAGGTCTTGTTTCCGTATTTCATCATGGCGGCTACATCGTATGCCGCTACCGCTCTGATGTAGTATTCGCCCCAACCCGTAGACGAGATAGCGCAAACGCCATTTTCAGCGTAAGTACCCGAACCGATAATAGAGGTGTCGCCTACGCGCATGTAACGCTTGTTGGTAATACCTCCCGTAGAGGTGGCTGCAGCCAAATTTCCTTTTTGATCGCGGGCCACTGCACCCACGGTTCCGAATTTTTTCAATTCATGATCGGAATGATCCAGCAGGGTTTGATGCGTATCTCGAATTTTTTGAAGTTGGGCAAAGCGATAGTCCGTTGAAAAATATTCTTTAGACTCTAGTTCCAATCGTCGGGATTCGGCAAATATTTCAGCTCCCTTTCCAATCAGAAAAACATGCTCGCAGTGGTGAAGAATCTCTTTGCAAAGCTTAATCGGATTTTTAACGCGCTTTACTCCCGCTACTGCTCCGGCACTTCTATCCGATCCGTCCATTATTGAGGCATCCATTTCGTGGTCGCCATCGTGAGTAAAAACCGAACCTTTGCCTGCGTTAAACAGCTCCGAATCCTCCATCACCATTACGGCCATTTCTACGGCATCCAATGCAGAGCCGCCACTCGCAAGAACTTTTTGACCTGCTTTGAGTGAATTTTTTAAAGCTCGGTGGTATCGTTTTTCTTTTTGCTCGGTCATTGCCGATTTCAGAATGGTACCTGCGCCGCCGTGAATGGCCAGAGAGTAATTTTTCATATGGAATAAAAACGGGGTACAACCGGTTCGGTTGCACCCCTGAGTTATTTTTTGATTTTAGTTTAAAACAGTCTTAATTACCGAGATGTTTTCATCAGCCCTGAGGCGAATAAAGTAAATTCCTTGAGATAAACCACTGCGATCAATTGAAATTTGAGATTGACCGGAAGGTAAAGCTCTGCCTGCGATAAGTTTTTGAACCTTACCCGTGATATCCATTACTTCAATAGACACGTTTTCAGGGTTTTTTAATGCGAATAAGACATTGATCGCATTGCCGCGATTTACGGGATTCGGTTGAACGCGAGCATAACCGAATACCGTATTTTCTGAAGTACTCATGGTTGAATTGTCATTCACTTCGATGTTGTCAATCGCCAATTCATTCCCACCATTTCCGGGGCCACTCCCACCGTCGGGATCATAGCCCTGCGTATTGTTTCGGAATGCCACGTAAATGGTTTCATTGGCATAACCCAGGGCACCAAGGTCGAGCGTTCTATGAATGGGGTAATCAACCTCGCCGGTATCACCCATGGTGAATTCGGGGGCCAGCAATCCAAGATCATCCAACTCGGGGCTGTTACTGATAAATACTTGATAGCGATCTCTGAATGTACCGCTGGAAGTGATAGCCATCGCATCCCATTCCAATACGGCATCCTCACCGATAGTGATGGCAGGAGTTACCAACCAATCATCGCTGGGACCTTCATCGTTCACATACCACGAAACAGAGAATGCAGAGAGACCGTACTCCCAACCTTGGGAGGTAATGTTCTTAATGGTCCAAGCACTGTCTGCCATGTTTTCCAAGTCGGGGTCATCAGGTGTCAATCCATCCAAATTATAGAGCGTATAACCTTCCAGACTATTGTCTGAGAAGTCGTCAAAAAATACTTGGGCGTCCATCGTGGTAAACCCAAAAATCGCCAAAGCGAAAAGGTAAACTTTGTTCATAGTAAATAGAATTAAGTAAGTAAAAAAGAAAAAGAGAGGGGGCTTGGTCTATGACCAAAAATAACGATGTACTAGCAGTCGAAGATCGGCTGCAAATTAAGCCTGTGGAGTGGCTTGAAAGGTGTGAATTCTGTGAAATACATCTTGACCAAAGATAAATAATTTGCATTCAAGCCTGCAAGTGAAAATCGATTTCACGGAAAAAATTCTTTGGAGAAGAAGAAGAAAAAATTTAATATTGACGGGAATAATGGTATAAAGCAATGCGTTTAAAGCCCATCTTTCTTCCTTTGCAAAAGCCGGTTGCACTCCGCAATCTGCAGCCCATTTTTGATTGTTAGTAGCCCACGTCTCGCGGCCATTCTCAACTAACAATTTATTCACTCAATTTACTTTCATGAAAATTTTGAACGCTTTAGGCGTGATGATTTTGTTGATTCTGATTTCGAATCAGATCAAATCCCAAAGCACCGTTTCCGGAACCGTCACCGATGCGCAAACCGGTGAGGCTTTGCCCGGTGTTTCCGTCGTTTTAAAGGGAACAACCAAAGGTGTGCCCACTTCTTTGGACGGCACCTTCAAATTGGAACTTACCCAAAGTGAATTTGAAAATGACACCCTTGAATTTCGATTCTTGGGTTACGAAAATCGGCTCAGACGTATTGGAGGACAATCGGTCCTGAATGTGACTTTAGAGCCTAACCAAGAACTCCTGAATGAAGTGGTGGTTACGGCAATCGGAATCGAAAAAGACAAGCGAAAGCTAGGTTA
>CAZYWJ010000015.1:53491-56603 GCA_964651785.1 uncultured Cryomorphaceae bacterium | reverse complement strand
GAAAAGTGCCGGGTAAATTCGTGGTGGAGAAAAAAGCCAGCGGAGATGTGATTCACCTTTACCTTGAGGTAAATGATGCCAACTGGTACTACTTCACCTACAAGCGAGGTGTTTTGCAAACCTACTCGAGCAGCAAGGAATTTAACGCTATTCTTTTGGAAGAAAAAGAGGACAAGCGCAAGCAGGCAGGGGAGAAAAAAGAGGACAATTACATGTACATGTTGGGCTCAAAAAGCAAGCAAAGCATATTCTTAGATCAATTTGCATTTTAAGATGAATTAAATTATTGGTTTCTTCGTTGTAACATTCGTCTGAAGCGAGCGTATAGGCGATACCTTTAAACTATAATTTGGCTTCAAAAATCAAATACTCCCTGTGTTTGGTAGGATTGTGGCTTATAGCTGCCGTCCAATTAAATGCACAGTACAGCGAGCAGGATCTCATCCAAGAGGCGGATGCCCTTTTTGATAAGGGCTCATTTGCAGAAGCGATGCCGCTTTATTCTCAACTGCTCAGCCTCAACCCGACCAACCCCGTTTTCAATTACAAGTATGGAGCTACGGCCCTTTACGGCGATGCCGAAAAGAAAGAGGAAGCCGTTAAGTACTTGAAGTTTGCCGTGGGTAAACCCAATGTAGACGATCAAAGTTATTACTACCTCGGGCGGGCTTATCACCTCAATTACTTGTTTCAGGATGCCGTCTCGGCCTACGAGAAGTACAAGTCGCTGGCTTCCAAAAGCGATGTGGAAGAAAAGCAGGTAGACCTGAAAATCGCCATGGCGCGAAGCGGTCAGAACTTGCTTTCGCAAATAAAGGAGATAACCGTTCTCGACAAAAAGCGATCGCCCGCAGAGTCTTTTTTCCGAATTTACGACCTGACTGATATAGGTGGTAAGATATTGGTCACCCCCGAAGAGCTGCTGTCTTCTGAAGACAAAAAGCGAAACCACCGTTCCCTGATCCACTTTCGTGGAACGGGTACCACGATCTACTTTTCCAGCTACGGAAAGAGCGGAAAGACAGGGCTGGACATCTACCACGCCGATGTACTCCCCGACGGATCATTCAGTGATCCCGTGCCTGTACAAGGCCCGATCAACACGCCTTACGACGAAGACTTTCCCTACCTGCATCCCGATGACAAGACCTTCTACTTCTCGTCCAAAGGCCACGGAAGTATGGGAGGATACGACGTTTACAAAGCCGCCTTCGATCAATCGGCAGGCGTTTTTAGCAAGCCCGTCAATTTGGACTTTGCCGTCAATACCCCCGATGATGACCTCTTCTACCTGGCCGACTCCCTGAATGAGATGGCCTTTTTTGCTTCTGCGCGAAGCAGTAAGCAAGGAAATCTCGACGTGTATAAAGTTCTGGTAAAGAGTGCGCCGCTCGACATCACCTTAATCAAAGGAACGTATATCAATCAAATTGATCCGAGCAAGAGGCTGGCAAAGATTACCACCATTGACGCCACGACCAATAAGGAAGTGGATGTTCAATACACCGATCCTGCTACGGGCGAGTATGTGCTCAGTTTCCCGAAAGGAGGGAAGTACAAGTTTTTGGTGGAAGAGAAATCGAGTGATAAGATTCACGCAGGATTGGTGGATGTGCCTACCTCGGCGGGAGTCAATGCCTATCTGCAAGAGATGGAGCTGATCTCATCCGTAGGTGTGGAAAAGCTGTTGATCAATAACCTCTTCGATCAGACCTACGACGGCGACGTGATGGCGCTGGCGCAGAAAATGCTGAGGCAGCGTGCCGCCCTCGATGTGAACTTTGATCCCACGAAAGAAACGACAGAGCCCGAAGTTGAAGTGGTGGATAAAGATCCCGCCATGGCATACTCCGACGCTGGATTTGGCGCGGGCATGAGCAACGAAAAGATTTTAGAGCAAGCCGAAGCTCGTGTGGAAGAGCTGAAGGATCGGTACCTCTTGGCAGCGCAATTGGCGGAAGGTGCGGCTCAATCATCCGAAAGCTATTTTGCTGATGCCAAAGCGAAAAACGAATCGGCACAGAGTTTTATCAACGAAGCGAGCACCGAGGGAAATAACCGAAATGCCTCCATGTACGGAGCCGGTTTGGCCAAACTTCAAGCCGAGAACGCTTTGCGCCGAGCGAATAACTCAAAAAACTTGAAAGATGAGTTGTACCAAAAAGCGCAAGAAGCGCAACAGACCTACGAAGTTGAAAAAGCGCGCGTAGACTCACTTCGCGAGGCGATTGACTCAAACGATTACGATGCCATTTACGCAGGTCTCACTAAGGAGCAGGCAAAGAGAGAGAGCATCGACAAGGTAGAAGATCGCTTTGATCCCGTTCAGGAAATCAGGAGGAAAGGACTCAAGGCTGATGCCGAAGCGCAAAAGCTGCTGGAGCGAGCGCAAAGCCTGCGCGATCAGGAAGAGCAGTTGAGTGCCTCGCTTGTAACCAAACGAACACAGCAAAAGAAACTGAAAGGCAAAGATCTGAAGGCAATCGAAGAAGAGATCGCCGTTTTGAAATCGGATATTGAGAGCGCCAAGCGAAAAACCGAGCGAGCCTTTAAACAAGCCGAGGATGCACAGATCTTGGCCGACAATGAGGTTCAGGAATACGAGATTTTGCAGTCGATTGCTGAGAATCGTGATCCTTCGTTTACACCATCCGAGACTGAGCCGACTATTTCGTGGTCAGATACAGAGAAAAAGCTATTGGCGGAGAACCTGGAAGACCTTCCGATTGACAACGAAGCAATCGCGGAGTACACCGCTCAGAACCCTGAGGTATTTGAAACCATGGACTCCGATGTGCTGGCCATGGAGTTTCGGCGCACTTTCAGTCCTGCCAAATCATCCGCTGTGACAGCTAAGGATGAGATAGCTCAGAACAACGAAGAAGCAACCGTGGCAGGGGTTTCCGAATCGGAGATTTCTGAAAAGAATGGAGTAGAAACCGCTTCGGAAGAATTGGCATTGAATGGCAATTTCATTGATGGAAACGAGGTGGATGAGACTTCAAGCGGGCAAGATTCTCAACCGGAAGAAACAATCGAAGAGGTAAGTGAAGAAGAGATTGCCGTAAGCTCCGACGAGTCGGACGATATAGGTGAGGAGACAACGCTGGAT
>CAZYWJ010000015.1:39107-53391 GCA_964651785.1 uncultured Cryomorphaceae bacterium | reverse complement strand
CGACTGATTTTGCGATCGATTACGACGAGAGTCTGCCGGTAGAAAAACGCATAGAAGCCGAAGAATTGAAAATCCAAGCGGCAGAAGATTGGGTAGCGATCATTGATGAGTCAATCGAGCAATTGGAAAGCGGAGTAGGAGGTGAGGAAGGTGTCGAGGAGCAACTGGCCGATTACCGAAAGCTTCGCGATCAAAAATCGAACGAAATCGAAGCGAGACAAGCGCTGATCGAAACGTGGGAAGCCGAAGAATCAGACAAACCTTTGGCCGAAGCCGTAAATCGCGCCAAGGCCGATGTGGACACATTGAGCCCTTCATTGGTAGCTCGACTGGAAGCCAAAATTCCCGACTATTCCACGGAAGTGAAGTCTATCCGGACGGTGAGCAGCATCAGTCGCGATTACCTGCCTGCTCTGGCGGAAATAGAGATTTCGGGTGAAAGCGCTCCCGAGATGGCCGAAAGAAGAATTGACCTCAACGAGAAGTTCATTGCCGATATCGATCAGATTTTGACGGAAGGGATTGATTCAAATGTCTCTCAAGATGATCTGATCGAAATGAGAAGGGTGAAAGCTCTGGAAATTCAGCAAGACGAGGCCATCATGGAAGGCAGGGAAACTTTCTATCCGCGATCTGCAGAGGCACAAAGCTATGCCGAACTGATCAGAGAAGAGCCTGAAGAGCAAGCTTCGCCTGAAGTGGAAACCGAATCGGCATACACGGAGTTGAGTCCCGCTTTGGCCACATCCTTGAGAACCGAATTCTCTAAGGAATCCGTTCTTCCTGATTACTCAGCAATGATGGAGGAAGCTGAGTTGACCACGAATCCCGACGTTGCCGAAAGGCAAAAACTAAAAGTGGAAGAAGATTATTTGACTCAATTGCGATCTGAGATTTCCATGTTCAAGGCAGCGATAGATGCGGCTGAGAACCCATCACCCGAATTGGTGGAGCGTTATAACCTCATGCTGCGAGAGCGGTCGGAAACCATTGATCGGGTGAATGACAGCCGACAGCGCTTGGATGCGGCGGATGAACTACCTGTGGCCGAAATTGACTTGTCGACCGATTCCCTGATCGCGGCTGTTCGAAGCAGAACTCTGCCAACTGATGAAAACACCGAGACCATAGAAAAGGCTGAAACCATTACTGAGGCAGATAACCTGATTTCAGAGAAGATTGATGAGTTTGTGGCAATTCTCGACGATCCCGAAGCAGCTGTAAATCGAGATGAGCTGCAGGTGGAGATTCAGAAATTGCAGTCGTTCCAAGCTGAACTTGAGGCGCTGAAAGCTCCATTGGCGGAAGCCGAAACCGAAAGTGCGGAACCCGATCAAAATGAGATTGCAGAAAGCATCGAAAGCACGGAGTCCGAGTCGGAGGAAATGGATACGGCGACTGAAATACCGTCCGAGGAAATGGCAGAGCTACCGACTGTAGTCGATGAAGCGCAAATGGAAATAAGTCCCGACAGCTTACCACAAACTGCCCCGACTGAAGAAGATATAGCAATGGCTTCAGCTCCTCAAATAACCGACGAGCAACGTGCCGTATTCGAAGAAATTCTCAGCATTTCGGAGGGATTTGTAATTGACTTTGACCGAAAGGCGAACGTATTGATCGAAGATGGAGATCTGCAAGAGCGTGAATTAAAAGCTCTGGCTGATCTGAACAATACTTTCGTAGCATCTATCGATACGAAAATTGATTCGCTCAACGCGATCAAAACGCTGGGCGGTTCCGATTTTAAGCGCACCATCGAGCGTGAGATTGAAGAGCTGCAGGCGCTTAGCGCAGACAAACAGCAAGAATACGATCGATTGATGGCGGAAGCCGAATTAATTGCGATGGAAAGTGAGGAGCCCGTTGCAGATGCTACGGATGAATTAACGGAAAGAGAGTCAGATCTTAAAGAAATAAGGGAAATTCCTGATTTGAATACGATTCAGTACAAATCTTTGAATGCCTCGATCATCAGAAATGGTTTGAAGACAAAAACGGATTCGCTTCGTTTGCTTCAAGATAAGTATAGCGAAGTAACTTCTGCTGAAGAGAAATCCGATATTTTGGCTGAGATGGATCGCATCACTGCGGAGGTAAATCGAGGCATTACGCAATCAAACTTAGCGGAAATCAATTATTATCAAAGTGAGAACACGCGTATTCTTTCACAGCTCGACGCGAACAAATCGACCAATAGGGAAGAAATCATTGCATTGCAATCGCGAGCAACGGAATTAAAAGCGAAGAGTATAAAACTGGAGAAAACGGAGGATGTCAGTATGCAGCAAGCGCTCATATCCGATTTGTCTGATGTAAATAACCAATTGGCTGAATTTGCTTCAGCGGAAAGCGAATCTGCCACGAGTGAGTTAGCCGAATTGGGCGATTTTTCAAATGCCATCCTTAAGCCGGAAAGTCATGAAACGCTTCCCAATAAGGCTTATTTGACGGAAATGCAATCCATGGTCATAACCGAAATGTCACCTGATCTGCGAAAAAGATTAATTGAAAACGATGAAGAGTTAGACCTGACTTTGGATTTTGCTTCAGGCGAATCCGTAGAAGAGAAGCGTGGATTGATATCTGCCAATACAAAGGTAGATTCCATAGGGTTGGAACTTTTGGCCGAATCGCCTGCGCAGTTTGACTATTTAGTAGCTATGGTGCGGGCGGATAGTTTGAAGAATTTGGAAAGGCAAAGTGCCGAATATGCCGAGCTACAGCAGATTCAGGCAGTAGAGCGCAGCACTGAAGCTGATCGACTGCTTAAGATGATTCCGAATCAAGAGACTGAGAAGGACCGGGAGTCTGTGAAAGCTCGGGCTAAGAAACTCGAAGAAGAGGCAGAGGTTCTGTATAAGAAGTCGGCTTTGGCTGCGGTTCAGGCAGAATTGATTCGAGCAAAACGATCACAAAATGACGAGAAGCTCATAGCCTTGTCGACAGATCTTTCATTTAAGCAGAGAAAGGCTTTGGATGCATTGCTGCTAAAACCGGGCTATCGCATTATACCGTCTGAAGAGCCTGTGGCGGTTGTGGATGAGAGTCTTGGAAAAGCGAACACACCTGCTGAAATCCCAAGCAGTGTAGTGACCGAAGCGGAATCTACCGATGAAGTGGTGATAAACGAGAAGCCTACCACTCCTGAATTGAAGAGTGAAGGGCTTGATGCCGTGAAAGGAAATTGGTTGGGTATGGTTGAAATCATCGCGGAGAAAGATGATTTTTCGGATGTGGAAGAGTCTATGTTCGTAGAAGCTGAAACGGGTACCTACGACTCGAACAAACCGATTCCGATTGACCCTGCGATGCCCGACGGCTTGATCTTCCAAGTGCAGGTGGGTGCCTACCGCAATCCGATTCCTCAAGATCTTTTTGGTCCCTACGCGCCGATCATGGGTCAGAAGTTGGCCAATGGCATTACTCGCTACCGCGCAGGACTGTTTAAAAAGTACGCCGAGGCACTACAAGCACGAAACGAAATCAGAACCAAAGGATACAGCGATGCTTTTGTAGTAGTATACGTGGACGGCGAAAAACTAACCGGTGAGCAAGCGAGAGAAATTTTGGCGCAAGCCCGAGAGACCGAAAAGGTAAGCGTGGAGCTAATTAAAGGCATACCTTCCGGGGAACCCATTGCCGTGAAGGCGGAAGAAAAAGAGCCCGAACTCAACACGAGCTACTACAACGATCCCGAGGCTGCCGAAGCAGAGCAGGTTGAAATCATTGCCGGACTTTTTTACACCGTACAGGTAGGAGTGTACAGTAAGCCCGTCAAGTTAGATCAGCTTTACAACCTTACCGAGTTGAACAGCGAATTGACCGCATCCGGGGTGATTCGATACACTTCGGGACGATTTGGTGACCTCTCTGCAGCAAGCACCCGAAAAGAAGTGGCGCGCAATAAAGGCGTAAATGATGCTTTCATCACGGCTTACTATAACGGTAAGCGAGTGTCTTTGGCGGAAGCCGAAAGGCTTATAGCGGAGAAGGGTGAATCAGTATTTGCAGAAAAGGTGGCAGGTGAAAAGCCGGCAGACGTACCACCACCCAATGTCTCGGTTGATGAGGAAAAAGATAACGGCGAAAGCTATGTGGTGATAATGGGCACCTTTGTAGATAATGTCCCCCAAGAATTGGCCGATTTGTTTTTGGAGAATAAAAATTGGGGTATCCGCAAGATTCAAGGCCCCGGCAGTGCAGCCATTTACTTATCGGAAGATATTAAATCGCTGGACGAGGCGAGAGCTTTACTGAAAGAATGCAAAAAGCTCAATATTAGCACCGCCACATTGGGCACCATGAAAGACGGCAAAATCACTTCCGTTCAAATCGAGTAATCAATTTTTTATGGCTTGGACATTGTATTTCTATCTTTGTTGGAAATATTATGACTCATGCTCAATACTGATACGCTGATTGAAGAAGAAGTAGATATCTTGGAAAAAGAGATCGTAGAAGAAACCAAAGAAATCGTGCTCTACGATGATGACTTCAACACCTTTGATTTTGTAATAGAAAGCTTGATAAAAGTCTGTAAGCATTCGGCTATTCAAGCTGAGCAGTGCACGCACATCGTTCATTTTAATGGCAAGTGCGGTGTTAAAAGGGGTGATATGTCCAAGCTCAAACCCATGTGTTCAGCCTTACTGGAACGAGGTCTGACCGCTGAAATCATTTAAAATTCGACATGAAGAAATCCTACCTCTTAGCGCTTACCATTGCACTGATTATTCAAGCATGCTCTACCGTACCCGTCACGGGAAGAAAGCAACTCAAATTGCTTCCCAGCTCCCAGTTGCTTTCGATGAGTGCCACTGAGTACAGCAGTTTTTTAAATCAGAACAGTCCCTTACCGGCTTCCAATCCGAAAGCTCAAAACCTGAAACGCATCGGTGAAGATATTGCGGCAGCTACTGAGAAATACCTGCGCGACAATGGCCATAAGGATATGATTGATATGTTTGATTGGACATTTAACTTAATTGAAGATCAAACTGTAAATGCTTGGTGTATGCCCGGAGGGAGAGTTGTTTTTTATACGGGTATTCTACCCATCTGTGCGAATGATAACGGTATAGCCGCCGTGATGGGACATGAAGTCGCTCACGCCGTAGCCCGTCACGGAAATGAGCGAATGAGTCAACAATTGGCTTTACAAGGTGCAGGAATGAGTCTTAGTGCACTGCTGCAAGAGGAACCTCAACTCACGCATGATTTGGCTCTTCAGGCCTTTGGTTTGGGATCCCAATTCGGAGTATTGGCTTATTCGCGAAAGCACGAAAGCGAAGCGGATAAAATGGGTTTGATTTTCATGGCCATTGCCGGATATGACCCGCGCGAAGCCGTGGAGGTATGGAAAAGAATGGCAGAAGCAGGCGGTCCTCAGCCTCCTGAATTTTTGAGTACCCATCCAAGTCATGAAACCAGAATTGAAGAACTCAATGCTTACATGGACGAGGCCTTGAAATATTACAATCCCCGTAACTAACCGAAACACCTCTTCGGAGAAAATGGAACAGAACATCATTCCGGAAGAATATTTTAAACTGGGAGTATCGGTTACGGTTGTCTTATATGGCTTCAACGAAGGTCAACTACAGGTTTTCATCCAAAAAATCAGAAGTAATCCCTATGCAGGTGCGTGGTCCTTGCCGGGAAAATTGATTCTTCCGGATGAGGGTTTATCGGAGGCTTCTGAAAGCATAGTAATGGAAGCCATAGGCAATAAGGATATTTATCTGGAGCAGTTGAATGCCTTCGGTAAAATTTACCGACACCCTTTGGGTAGGGTGGTAGACGTAGCGTTTTACGGGCTGATTAATATGCCACAGGATATTAAAAAACAGCGTACGGATAAGGAGAACAGATGGGTACCGGTGAAAGAAATTCCTCAATTGGCCTACGATCACAACGAAATGCTTGTCCTTGCTTCTCAAAGGTTAAAACGAAGATTGGTCAATCGACCTATAGGGTTTAAACTGCTGCCGCAGGAATTCACATTGACGGAATTGCAGCAACTATATGAGGAGATATTAGAAAGACCTCTGGACAAACGAAATTTCAGAAAGAAATTGATCAAGTTGGATATTCTGACGGCAGAAGGCCATGAGGATACCTCAAATCCGGGTAGAAAGCCGCGTCTTTTTAGGTTCAATCAGGAGAAGTATAACGAGTACATGGAGCAGGGATTTTAGACTGCTTTATTTTTTAGAAGCGCCCTTCATAGCTTTGGGTAAATTGCTTTTCGCAAGAACCGCAAAGGCCAATATAAAAAGGATGATGGCTACCCAAAATCCGCCGAAGTAGATACAAAGTGCAACCAACCCGGAAGCCGTGAAAGCCCCTGCGGCTGTAAGGAACCACCCGCCGATAACGTTTAGCACACCGGCAATTCGATAAGGAGCGCTACCTGACCCCCACGCCCGATCGGCCAAAGATGCTCCCATAGCTACCATAAACGATACATAGGTAGTGGAAAGAGGAAGTTTAAGAGATGAAGCAAAGGCAATCAAAATACTTGCTATCATAAGATTTACACTCGCTCTCACTAAATCAAAAGCAGGTTTGTCGTGGTGGTTTACCCTGAGCGATCGAAATCTCCAATTGACAATAACTGCGGTTTTTCTGGGTATTACCTCGTTAAAGAAATTGGCGAAAATATTGGCTGATTTCACAATACCTTTTGAGAGTAGATTAGGGCTGAATCGTTCATCTACAGCCTCCTGGGAGCCCAGATTTACCGAAGTGTCAGTTACTTTCCTTGCTTTGGCTGAGAACCATAATGTTAAAACCATGATAATACCCGCGGCAAAGAGCAACATGGGGGGGGTGGAAACGGCGGTTGAAAGTCTCGACATCATAAACTCATCTGCAGCCAAACCTGAATCAATCCATAAAATATAGGATTGATATCCTGTAATGGGAACCCCGATGAAGTTGACCAAATCATTACCTGCGAAGGCCATGGCAAGAGAAAAGGTTCCCAGTAGCACAACGATCTTCAACGGATTAATTTGAAAAAATCTTTGAAGAATGAACACAACCACCGTGGAGATTAAAAAAGTCCATAAAACGATTGATAGGCCGTTGGCCTCCACGCTTGCTGCCATTTCGTTGGTAATGAAAGCTGCACCTTTAACACCTTTAATCAACATGAAATAAACGATTATGGCAATGGCAAAGCCGGCAAAAGGTGGTCCGTATTTAGGAAGTCTTTCAGAAACGTGAAACGTAAATAAAAGGCGAGTTAAAAACTGTACGATTGCACCTACTGTAAAGGCGACTCCGATACTTAGAAAAATACCCGCAATGATCTGTGAGGCTTTATCGTAATTGATTACTTCCCAAACGGATGCTGCAGTTTCCGGGTCTGTAGAAATAGCCAAAAGGCCCGTAACTACTGAAGCTCCGAGAAGCTCAAAAACAATTGATACGGTAGTACTTGTAGGGAGTCCAAAGGAGTTATACAAGTCAAGGAGCAGAATATCCGTAATCATGACCGCTAAGAAAATGATCATGACATCGGCAAACGAAAAAAACGAGGGATTGAAAATACCCTTTCGCGCCACTTCCATCATTCCGCTGCTAAAAGCGGCTCCTACGAAGACTCCGGCTGCGGCAATACCAAGAATTACATTTTTAGATGCGACTTTTGAACCGATTGCAGAAGTTAAGAAGTTGACGGCATCGTTACTGACCCCGACCATCAGGTCGGCTACAGCCAAAATTAACAACGCAATTACCAGAATAAGGTAATAATCCATTAACAGAGTGAGTTCGAATTCAAGCTCTTTTTTTTCAAGTCAATGAATATCAATATACTGACAATTCATTACCTCAGACCAAAAGCCGCTGCAATTCTAATCAAAATCGATTCGGTACAAAAGTCGCACAAGGTTAAGTAATTATTAACTCAAAGCTAATTCTCATCGAGGGAAAATAATTTTGGTCAAAATCAGATAGTTCGCCGTTTTGTGTGTGAGAGGTTCGACAAGAATATTGACTTTATTTGGAAGTCAATCTACCTTTACACAAAGTACGATGCTATGACAATAACCGAATTTAACTCTTTGACCTTTGATGGAAAGGCTTCACTTCTGACGAAGTACGGTCGATATCTTGATGAAAGGAACACACGGGATGGTGCTCGCATACTGGTTCACGATCTCTTTGGCTTTTACGTGGAAGTGAGCTATAGATTTGACCGAAAGGTGCAATACATCCGAGCGGTCAATAACATTTTTGAATCTGAAACATATCTGGAGAGTATCAATCTTTTACACCTTAATTGATATTGGCATTCTTCACGGTGTCATTAATTAGCACTACCGTGCGCTTGTCGTAAATCCAGTGCTCCAGTGACATTTTCTGCATGGTTTGTCCGTTGATAATCTCCGGCTTTGTCTCTATTTTAAGTGGCTCTCCAAGCACCGATCGTAGCTCAGAAGCCGGCATACCCTCATAGACCAGCGCGCGTTTAGCTTCACCTTGGTGTGAATCGCTTTTGCAAGATGTCAGGGGTGAAACCATCAGAAGCAGAAAGAATAAGGCATTACGCATTTCTAAGCATGCTCAATTGTTCTTTTAAATTGTCAATCTCCCTCTTTGCTTTTTCTATTTTACGCTCGACTTCTTCTTTCAGCTTATCAGCGCCTTTCGAATTGGCAAAAAATCCCATGTTATTCTCAAACTGAATTATGTCGCTTTCCAGCTTTGAAATTTTGTTTCTCACGTGATCCTGCTCGCGTCTGATTAGTACATCGCTTTTGTTTGAGTCTTTCAGCGTTTCGATTTTTTCTTCAAGTCTTATTTTCTTGCGTTCATTGTTATCAATGTCAAGCTCCTGATACTTCTCATCCATCAGGTTTTTATAACGCGATCCGATTTCATTCTTTTTATCAAATGGTACGAAACCGATTTGCCGCCACTTTTCTCCGAAATCTTTTAATGCGGCGATGTTGTGTTCCCTTTGCCCTTTTTCGGGCTTCCATGATTCAATTTCAGAAAGCAATTCTTCTTTTGCTTTTAAGTTTTCTTTTTCGCGATCACCTCGCCCGTCGCGGTGCTCGTTCCTTCTTTGGAAAAAACCGTCACACGCTTCCCGGAATTGTCGCCAAAGTTTATTCTCGTCTTTTTGATGAGCGGGACCTACTTCTTTCCATTGCTTTTGCAATTGAATCAAAGCATTTGAGGTTTCTTTCCAATCCTCGCTGTCTTTTAGTTCGTTTGCTTGTTCGAGGAGGGCCAACTTTCTGTCTTTATTGGCATCCTGCACCTTACGCAATTCTTCAAAATGCTTTCGCTTATTGTCAAAAAAGGAATCACACAGCTTTTTAAATTCTTTCCAAAGCTCGCCTGATTGACTCTTCGGAACAAAACCAATCATTTTCCATTCTTTCTGAATATCTTTCAACTCATTGGACTTGTCTTGCCATTTTTTGGCAGACCTCAGCTCCAGTGAGGCTATGTGCCTCACTATTTCGAGCAACTGTTTTTTAGCTTCGTAGTTCTTTTCCTGCTCTTCGCGTCTGCTGTCGTAGAATTCCTGAATTTTTCCGTAGATGGCTCGGGTGGTTTCCCAAAATTCGCCTTTAATTTTATTCCATTCTTCTTTAAATGTGGGGCCGATCTCGTTCCAGCGCTCTTGATTCATTCTGACTTCCACCTCAAGCAAGCGGATATCATTTTCATCGAGCAGCTTTTTCTGATCAGCCAAGACGGCATTTTTCTCATCCAAGTTATGCTTCAGGTCAAGTTCCTTAAGTTCCTTGTAAATATTGATGTTGTAGAAAAACTGCTCAACGTATTTGTTGTAGTCGGCGTTTAAGTCGCGGTAATCGTCATTGCTCACCTTCGGCAATGCCTTCCAGTGCTGCATAATTTCGTTGAAACGAGCGAAAGCCTTACCGATATTTTCTTCTTCGGCAACCAGCTCTTTCATCTCAGCCAAGATTTTCCGGGCTTCTTCAACGGTTTCTTTCTCCAGTTTTGCCTTGGCTTCCTTAACCTTCTCTACCTTTTCCTTAAATTTTGTCGTGACTGCAATCAGTTCCTTTCTGATTTCTTCCAGACCTTCAAGATCCTCAGCCGGCGGGGAATCACTCTCTTTTTCAGATACGGCTTTATCCACTCCATTTCCTTCGGGTTTAGGAGCCTGCTCTTCGGTTGCGGCTGCAGTTATTTCTTCTTCAGATTTCTCTTCCTGCACGGAAGCAATTCCGTGATCCAAGAGGTTTTGAAGTTGAGATTTTAATTCGTTGAACTCCTTTTTGTGAGCAAGCACATCTTCAGAATCGGCAAGTTCCTTCAGACGGGTAAGAATTTCAGATTTCATTTTGGTTGGTCTTTTCTCGAATACCAATTTAGGGAAATAACCAAGAGATTCTCTTGTTTTCACCCTAAACCTGCATTTTCAAATAAAAAAATTGAGAAGAGACGGGAGAATTTAGAATTTGATCCCTATGAAAGATACATCATCGATCTGTTCATTGCAGCCCTTCCATTCTTCAAAGGTCTTTTCGTAGATGAAAGATTGAGCTTGCATGCTGTACGAATAGTTGGATTTCAATAATTCAGAGAATCGTTTTCTTAGGAACTTCTTGTCTTCCGGTCCGCCGAACTGATCTACAAATCCATCGCTGGCGAGAAAGATAGAATCGCCTTTCGAAATTTTAAAGGTCCGGTTATTGAACTTCCGCTCAAAATCGTGATGCTTACCGCCTATAGGTACGCGGTCTCCTTTGAAAACGTTAAGCTTTCCGTTCATCCAATACATATCGAGATAAGCACCTGCGAAGGTCATTGTAAGCTCGGGTATATTTATTTTTACAATACTTACATCCATCCCGTCGCTGGATTCGCTCTCCGACTTCTGACGCAAGGTTTTTATGACTTCTCGATTCAGCTCTTCCAGAATTTTCGCAGGGTCCGTTACTTCTCCACCATCTACGATTTCATTCAACAAGCTGTGACCGATAATTGACATCATTGCTCCCGGTACACCGTGGCCCGTACAATCTGCCAGAGCAAGCAGGTATTCTTCCCGAGGTTTTATTTCATAAAGCCAAACGAAGTCTCCGCTTACAATATCCTTAGGTCGATAGATCAGAAAAGAGTCTTGAAATACCTTTCGCAGGTGATCCTCTCCGGGAATGATCGCATCTTGGATTCGCTTTGCGTAGTTGATGCTGTCCGTGATATTTAGATTGTGCTTCTCAATCATCGAAGCACGCTCGCGGTATTCTTTCTCGGCCAATTTAACTTCAGTAATGTCTTCTGCTGAAACATTGACATATCCTTTCTGATAAACCGGAATAAATCGAAGGCTGAAAATTCGATTGTTTGATTCCAGGTTTAGTTGTTGTTCCTCCTCTAAATCGAATGACATTCTAATCGTCTTCAAAATAGAAGGTTTTTGAAGATAGCCATTTACCTGTGTTCCCCATTGATGCAACAATTTGGTTCCGGGTTCATTTGCGTAAAGCACTTCTCCGGAAACGGCAAACCGCATGAGGGCGCTGGTGTTTTCCTGAGCAAAATTTGCCAACTTGGAAATCTCCTTCTCCGCCATCTTCAGCTTGGTGATGTCGGCGTCGACGAAAAGCAAATTAACCACTTCGCCATCTTTATTTAAAATCGGCGTGATGGTCGTACTTGCCCAAAATTCTCTTTTGCCTTTATCGTATGATTTCGCTTGATAGATGTGTTTTTCTTTGGTGCGATTGACCGTTTCGATCGCTTCCTTAATTTTGGGGTAGTGACTAATTTCGGTTAAATCTCTGCCGATAAACGTTTTAAGTTCTTCTACCGTGTAGTTGTTCGCGCTTTTAGCTTTTTGATTTAGCCATTCAATTTTTCCGTATTGATTGGTCAGAAGGATGAGGTTTTCGCTCTTTTCCAGAACAAATGAAAGCCGTTCCAACTCTTTATTTCTCTCATCTACAATAGCTGAATAATCTTTTAGCTTTTGCTTGGCGAGAACTTCGTGGCGCAGAATTCTATTCAGGAATCTCTTTCCCGCAAAGCCCAAGAAAATGATAAACAAGAAGGCCACGCCAAAGCGCTTTAAAAGAACAATACGGGCAGATCGTAGAGCAGTAGCTATATTTTCTTCGGCGTAGAGGTAACCTCGATATTCTTTGCTTCCGGGAAATGATATGGGATACACATAAAACAAAACATCCGATTCAGAGGAATGACCTGCTTCAGAACTTATCGGTGCTGCGGGTAGATTAGCCAATACGGCTTGTACCCGGCTGCTCAACTCCCGTAGATTTACCGACCCTGCGGTGGTAATGATTTCCTCAGGCTTATCATCCTGACCAATGAGAAGCAGACAAAGGCCTTGTTCCAAATCATTGATACGACTTGTATTGGTCAGGCAATGCTGTAGTTTGTTTATAAAAATCGGAGAGGAGAGATCAGTAGATACCTTCTCCTCGTCAATGAAGTTCGGATTTTCGAGAAAAAGTGCTTGAGTCTTTACAATTGCTTTCAATCGATTTAACTCATTTTGCCTATGCCCTTCAATGGTATCGTTGTATGATAAGATTGAGAAAAATACCGTCAACAAAACCATTACGCCCAAAATGAGCATAAATACCTTGAACGTGATTTTTGAGATTAAGTGGGACATAACAAGACTTCCGACACCTTGTTACGGCAAGCCACACAAAAAGGTTAGCAAGGATACGTCGCTGTAGAAAGTTTCTTTAACTAAGAGCGCTCACCGGATTTAAAAGCTGAAATGGCATTTCGTGTGAAATCGCTCAAAACCAGCTTTCCACTCATAGCCGCGCGTTTTTCCAGCAGGCTATCCCAATGATCCGTTCCAGCCCAAAAATTTTCTTTCAATGCTGCCATGGCTTCCGGATTACTTTGTGCCAATCGCTTTGCGAGTTTATCGACTTCCTCATCCATCTCGTCAGCACTGTCAAATACTTCCGCAAAAAGATCGCGGCTCTTTGCCCATTCAGCGGTTTGCCAGCTCGCGGCATCAATAGCCAATTGAGAAAATCCTGATGTGCCTACCTTGCGCTCTACGGCGGGGCCAACTACAAAAGGCCCGATGCCGATTGCCAATTCGCTAAGCTTTACGGATGCAAACTTTGTGGCCAAACAAAAATCTACCGAAGAAGCCAAGCCTACACCGCCTCCGACGGTTTTGCCCTGCACCCGACCGATGATGAACTTCGGGGCTTTACGCATAGCGTTAATGACTCGGGCAAAGCCCATAAAGAACTCTTTTCCGACTTTTTCATTTTCGATGGAAATCAATTCGTCGAAACTGGCGCCTGCGCAGAAGGCTCTGTCTCCTGAAGATTTGAGCACAATTACTCGAATTTCATCATTCTCACCGGCTTTTTGAATCGTTTCAGCAAGCAACTTCAGGATGGCCCCGGGGAGTGAATTGCTCGCAGGGTGAAAGAATTCAATGGTTCCGATTCCTTCGTTTATGGTGAGTTTAACGTTGCCGTTCGGGTAGTCAGACTTATTCATTTTCAATGGTTTTTTTTCGGTTCTTTTTTGATCTGATATTTAAAACTTCCACGATCAAGGAAAAGAAGAGGGCGAAATACACATACCCTCTTTCAATATGTTTATGAAGTCCGTCCAAGATCAAAACGAAGGCGATCAAAATAAGGAAGGACAAAGCAAGCATTTGAATGCCCGGATGGTCATTGATGATTTTACTGATGCGATTGACGAAGATGAGCATTACGATCATGGCCAAAACTACGGCAACAACCATTATGGATATCTCGCTCACCATACCTACGGCAGTAAGAATAGAGTCGAAAGAAAAAACCATGTCGACCAGAATTATCATTCCCACCACACTCATAAATGTTCTGGGCTTAACCTTGGTACCGTGGCTCTCAGCTTCTCCTTCCACCTTGTGATGAATTTCTGATATGGTTTTCACCAAAAGGAAAATACCACCTCCGAGCAGAATTAAATCCCTTCCTGAAAAGTCGATATCAAAAAGAGTAAAAAGCGGTTCGGTAAAATGAACCAACCAGGAAATCATAAAAAGCAGGGCCAATCGGAAAATTAGAGCCAAGGCCAGTCCAACCACTCGAGCACGCGGCTGCTGCTCTTTAGGTAACTTCTCGGAAATAATAGAGATAAAAAGAATATTATCCACCCCCAGTACGATTTCCAAAATAGTCAAAGTGCCGAGCGCCACGAGATTCTCGGGCGCCAGAAGTGCCGCAAAGTTGAATTCCATCTAGTCTTGGTTCTTCTTTTTAATCATCGTCAAAATGGTCGCTATGGC
>CAZYWJ010000015.1:28318-39007 GCA_964651785.1 uncultured Cryomorphaceae bacterium | reverse complement strand
GCGGCACCCATTACAAAGTCTTTAGCCGTTTTGTCATCATATGTCGCCATGGAACACACTAGTGAGCCTTTGCCCATCTTGGTCAATTCGATGGCCTCATCCAGCGAATTGTAGGGTAGGAGTGTGCTCACCGGTCCGAAGGCTTCCACTTCGTGAGTAGATAAGTTGTTAAACGGATCCCTGTTCACCAAAACGATAGGAGAGATAAAGGCTCCTTGATCGGTTCCGTCACCTTGAGTTTGCACCTGATCCGTACTTCCATAAACCAATTCAGACGATTTAAGCAATTCTGCAATTCGCCCTTTCACTTCCTCGACTTGTTCTTTTCCCGCCAAGGAGCCCATACGTACCCCCTCGATTTGCGGATCACCTATGGTGGTTTTTGACAAGCGATTTGCCAAAGCTATTTGAACATCTTCCAAACGATCTTCGGGAACGATAACGCGACGAATGGCGGTACATTTCTGTCCGCACTTCACCGTCATTTCGCGTTGCACTTCTTTTACAAAGAGGTCAAACTCGGGACTTCCAGGCTCTACATCGGGAGCCAGCACGCTTGAGTTGAGCGAATCTGCTTCCATATTAAATGGTACGGCCTCATCCACGATGCGTTTATTTGATTTGAGCATTTTGCCCGTATCGGCCGATCCGGTAAAGGTGACCACATCCTGAGATTCTACGTGGTCAATGATTCCTCTGGCCGATCCACAAATCAATTGCAATGCGCCTTCGGGCAAAATTTTGGAAGCGATGATTTCTCTCACTACCACTTCGGTGAGGTAAGAAGTGACGGTAGCGGGTTTTACGACGGCAGGCATTCCCGCCAAGAAATTTACAGCCACTTTTTCCAGCATTCCCCACACGGGAAAGTTGAAGGCGTTGATATGAACGGCAACACCTTCTTTCGGCACCATTATGTGGTGACCAATAAAGGAACCACCTTTTGAAAGTGGAGCTGCTTCTCCGTCCACGTAAAAAGGCTCATTCGGAAATTGGCGTCGCAAACTGGCATAAGCAAAGAGGTTTCCGATTCCGCCTTCAATGTCAATCCAACTATCGGTTTTCGTTGCTCCGGTGTAATACGATACTTCGTAAAATTTCTCCTTGATCGAGTATAGGTGCAGTGCCAAGGCTTTCAGCATCAGACCGCGCTCCTGAAAGGTCATTTTGCGTAAAGCGGGATTCCCCACCTTACGACCGTATTGCAGAATATCTGCAAAATTCAATCCCGAGCTATCGGCTACTGCTACTTCGCTACCGTTAATGGCATTGTAAAGCGTTTTTCCTTCGCCATCTCCGGGAGTCCATTTTCCTAAAACGTAATTTTCGAGTCTCATGCAGGTGGTGATTTTTTGAGGCCGTGAAATTAGTCATTTTAACAGAGAGTCATTTGAAAGCTGTAGTTGGAAGAGACATTCAATTTTCGACTCAGGTGGAATTAATCTACCATTTCCGTTTCTATTTTCACATCAGTATCAGTAAGCGTTCGATGCACGGGACATTTATCGGCTATTTCCATTAATTTCTCTCTTTGTTCTTCATCCAGTTCTCCTTCCATTTCTATCATTCTATGAAATACATCTACCTTACTCTTCCTACCTTCAGGATGCGAACTGTCTTCCACGTGCATTTTGCTGTGCTTTAAAGTAACGGTCACCTTATCGAGAGACCATTTTTTTCTATCCGCGTACATTTTCAAAGTCATGGCCGTGCACGAACCTAAGGAAGCATTGAGGAGTTCGTATGGCGTCGGCCCCATGTCGTTCCCTCCTACATCTTCAGGCTCATCGGCCAAAAAGACGTGCTGCCCGGCAGAGATCTCGGTGGTGAATCCATCGCTACCCAATTGAACCGTGACGTCTTCCGACAATTTTTTCTCAAGCGATTCGCAAGGCAAATAGCGATCCACCCAAGCCCCGATCATTTTGGCTGCATAAGCCGCGTCTTTTTTATCGGTCAGTAGATGATTGGCCCCGTCCAGAGTTATGAAGCTTTTGGGATGGTGAGCTGATGTGTATATCTCCGCTGCATTGCTGATTTCTACGATTTCATCCTGCGGAGAGTGCATAATGAGCAAAGCCTTTTTCAGCTTAGGCAATATATCCGAGGTTTTTTGTTTTTCCACATCTCTGATAAAATCGAACCCTATATTGAAAGGACGTCCGCCAACATTCACTTTGGACACCAAGTTGCGCTCAATATCATCTCGACTATCAGCAAACAGGCGCAATACGTGCTCTGCTTCGAAAGGAGAGCCTATTGTGCAGACGGCTTCAACCGATTCGATATAACCTGCGGCATGAAGTACAGCCGTGCCGCCCAGCGAATGACCGATTAGCAATTTGGGAGCCTTGTATTCCCTTGATAAGAATTCCGCTGCCGCCTCCAGATCGGAAATATTTGTGGTAAAACTCGTTTCCGAGAAATCGCCTTCACTTCTGCCCAGCCCGGTGAAGTCAAAGCGCAAAACACCGAACCCGTATTGAGTTAGCTGCCGCGAAATGTAGGTTGCGGCTAATGCGTTTTTCCCGCAGGTAAAGCAATGTGCAAATACGGCAAAATGTTGAGGAGGACGGGTTACGGGCAATTCAAGTCTCGCGCTAAGTTTTAGTCCCGCTTTGTTTTTAAATTCGATTTTTCTTGTTTTCAATACTTGTCGAGTTAAGTCTTTTCGAAAGGTAAAACAATATATGCAGCCACTTGGCAGGGAGTTTTACCTTTGGCGATTATTTTGGTAAAGTTCAGATGGGGAAATTTTTAAAGTACTTCTTGTTATCCGTTCTCGCGATCGTGCTCATTTTGTGGGTGGTTATTCAAAGTCATCAACCGGTATTGCGCGGCAAAATGGAAATTGCTCAGTTGGAATCGCCCGTTGAGGTTTATTTCGATGAATACGGCATACCGCATATTTATGCTCAGAATGCCGGGGATGCATATCGAGCCTTCGGATACATCCACGCACAAGATCGATTGTTTCAAATGGACCTCATGCGCCGAGTGGGCGGGGGCAGGCTTTCCGAACTATTCGGAGAAGAGATGAAGAAAACCGATGCTTTCTTTCGAACCATCGGGACCAATCGTCAGGCCAAAGAAGACGCCGAAAAGTTTGAAGAACAACCGGAGCGCATTCAAACAATCATGAATGCGTATTTGGAAGGAGTCAATTCTTATATCACAACGGCTAAACATCCGCTGGAATACCGGCTACTCAGGACGGAGCCGGAACCCTTTACCGTAGAGGATGTCTATTGTATTGCGGGTTATATGGCATACAGTTTCGCTTATGCTTTACGAACTGATCCCATCGTTGAAAGTATTTCTTATAATCTTGGTCCTGATTATTTACGGTCGCTAGATCTGGCTGTTACCAATGACTTAATTCCCGCTGATACCATAAAATCGGATACATTAAAAAGAGACAGCTTGACGGAAGGCCTGAGTCTTGCCAGACCTTATTTTCCAGATGATCTACCCATCCCTACTTTACAAGGTAGCAATAGTTGGGCTATAGGGCCGTCTCGAACCCTTTCGGGAAAGGTGATGCTCTCCAATGATACACATATCAAATATTCAGCACCATGCACTTGGTACGAGGCGCATATCGAGTATCCTGGTTTTGGTTTTTATGGAAACCACATCGCAGGAGTGCCCGTGGCTTTGGTAGGTCATACCCGCAATCATGCGTGGGGCGTTACCATGTTTGAAGATGATGACTCCGATTTTTTTATGGAAAGATTTGCCGCGGAAGACAGCAGTCTTACGGTCGATGGCGATAGCTTGACCGCACCGGTCAAAAAGTATCTTGAGACTATAAAGGTGAAAGGTGAAGCCGATACGGTAATTACGGTTTATGAGTCCCAAAACGGAGTTATCATAAATGACTTTTTGCCCGTGGCCGAAAGACGACCGATATCCATGTATTGGAATTACACGGCAGTGGATAACAATTTGGTTGAGGCATTTTATAAGATGAACCATGCGGGAAATATGGAGCAATTTAAAGAGGGTGTGGAATTGATCGGCTCTCCGGGATTGAACATTGTGTATGGCGATGCTGCCGGCAATATCGCTCATTGGTCGGCTTCCAAACTTTTGGTCAGACCCGATTCGGTAGATGGAAAGAGATATAGCAGAGGGTATGCTACTGCAGATCAATTTCAGGGATTCTATGATTTTGAGAATAATCCGCAGGTTGTAAATCCGTATACGGGGTTTGTTTTCTCTGCAAATCAAATGCATGATTCTACCAGGGGAGTGACCTATCCGGGCTACTACGCTCCGAATACACGTGCAAATCGATTGGAAAAACTCTTGGAAAACCAAGCCATAGCAACGGTAGAAAGTATTCAGGAATTGATGCTTGATGTGGTATCCATCGAAGAAGCAGCTACAGCGCACGAAATAGCCGGAGTTATTCGCAATAGCAACGAAGTTCTGACTGATTTGGAAGAGTCTGCTTTGGAGGAGATGGAAGTTTGGCTGGGAACGCACGATTTGGATGATGTAGAACCTGCGATCTATTACAAAACGCTTTTCTACATTCTCAGAAACACCATGTCGGATGAGCTTGGAAAAGAAAAGTTTGAAAAGCTACTTACTACACATCTTTTAAAGAGAAGCTACCCGGGCCTCATTGCTGAGAATGCATCTCCGTGGTGGGATGATTTAAAAACTCCCGTCAGAACGGAGACGAGGGAGTTGATCATTGTGAAATCATTCAAGAAAGCCGTAATGGAGCTGGAAGAAGAATTGGGAAATGATATTGATACCTGGGAATGGAGACGGGTTCACTTTATTGAACATCCTCATGTCTTTTCTACGGTTGCCGTATTAAAGGAATTTTTCAACGTCGGTCCCTTTCCTGCTCCGGGAGGTAATGAGACCATCAATAATGCATCATTTATTTTTAACGGAAACGGAACTTACACTTCTCACTACGGACCTGCAATGCGTATTGTCATTGATTTTGCCGATGTCGAAAATGCAACCAGCATTCTGCCTACCGGCAACAGCGGAAATGTGATGAGTCCGCACTACAGCGATCAGGCTGAGATGTACGTAAAAGGAGAATACCGTGAAATGAAGATGAACAAGGCCGAAATCATGACCGGCAGTAACCTTTTAATTCTCGAACCCAAGGCGGTAGAAGAAGAGTAGTGTAACAAAATGTTCGCTTTGCAGGTAAAATGCGGGTAAAACTAACCCCCTTGTACCGTAACCGAATTATTCTCTGTCTTTCTCTATTGCCGATCGTTTCTGCGGCTCAACTCCAAGTAGACATTACTCAAAGTCCCGAGTATATTGTCCAAAATCACCTTCTTGGAGAAGGTGTTGATTTACTCAATGTATCATTTAACGGAGCTTCCGGTTCGACGAACAACCCCCAAATCGGAACATTCAGCAATGGATTTGAAGCCATCGGAATTTCGAACGGAATCGTTTTGGCTACCGGTCTGGCTACTATAGCCCAAGGTCCCAATGACCTTCCTACCGCATTTGAACCGATAAACGAAGATGATCAGTTAAGTGAGGAACCTGACTTAGCTGAACTTATGACCGGCTCGGCTGAACTCAACGATGTGGCGGTTCTGGAATTTGATTTCATTGCCAGCGGAGATACGCTTCGTTTTTCCTACGTTTTTGCCAGCGAGGAATACAATGAGCATACCTGCTCACCCTACAATGACCTTTTTGGATTTTTCATTTCAGGTCCCGGAATTTCAGGTGATGGTACTTTCTCGAATAATGCGGTAAACTTAGCAACTATTCCCGGAAGGGATGTTCCCGTAGCCATTAATACCGTCAATCGCGGTACTGCGGGCGAATACGGAAGCATGGCCATTTGCAACGGTGCGGATATCAATTGGCAAGAAAACAGTCAGTATTTTGTAGACAATGAGTTAAATACATCTTTGAACACCACTCAGTTTGATGGTTTTACCAAAGTCTTTACCGTCGCCATTCCCGTAGAATGCGGCGGAACATACCATATTAAAATGGCCATTGCGGATGCGGTAGACGGGAAAAATGATTCTGCCGTTTTCCTCAAATCAGGAAGTTTTGCCAGTCAGGCTCCTTTAGAAGTGTCGGTTGAGGCGGAGAATGAAATTGAGGGAGAGGCTATTGAAGGGTGCAGCAATTACGCCTTTGAACTTTCGCGAAATGATAGTTCAGCTACTAAGGTGGTTTATTTGAAAAGTGCCTTTGCGGATGCAAATCCTGAGATTTTTCCTGATTTCCCTGATAGCCTGGTTTTTTATCCCATGCAGGGAAAGTTGAATTGGGAGCTGCCCGTTCAGCACGACGGGATTTTTGAAGGAGAGAGAAGTTTTGAAATCGCCTTTCTTCAACCTGAAATTTGTGGACTCGATACCGCTGAAACGGAATTTTCATTGTCTATAACCGACAGGCCCGAACTGAGTGTTCAATACGATGATTCGCTGCTCGTGTCTTGTGATGAGCTAGGGGTTGTGAATTTAGAGCTCTCAGGCGGACTCCCGCCATATACCGTAGATTGGGAGGGCGGCTATAGCGGAACTCAATTTGAAATTGAAGGAAGCGAAACATTGGAAATAATCGGAAGGGTAAGTGATCAGTGCGGTCTTCACCAAGAGAATGTTGCGATTGTTTACGATCCGATCGAATACGATCCGGTGCAGATCACGGTTCCTCAAAGTGTTGAGATTAACTGCTTGGAGCCATTAATTGTCGATCCTTTCATTGTCGGAGGTCGCGGTGATTATTCTCATCGATGGTTTTTTGATACGAGTCAAATTTCAACATCAAGCGAGTTGAATGTGAACTCGCCGAGTGAAGGAGAAATATCACTAATCGTAGATGACGGATGTATGCCATCTGATACGGCTTATATCTCACTCGAATTGCAGGATAATCCGATTTCAGTTGATCTTGGCGATGACAGAAACGGCACCTGCACGGAATCCATTACGCTGACCCCGCAGGTTGAAGGCGGATTCGGTGAGCTCAGTTTTGAGTGGAAGAGAAATCTGGCAGTCGAGAGCTATTCTTCGAGTTTCAGCTTTACGCCAATTTCGCCTAGCCTTATTTCACTTGAAGTGAATGACGAATGCGAGCAGTCAGGGTATGATACGCTTAAAGTGCTGCTCGATTACCAAAGCATTCAAATCACGATGCCTGAAGATACGTCAATTTGCAAAGGCGAAAGACTGGAGTATACACCTTCCGTAAAAGGCGGGATGGGGGAGTACTCCTACTTCTGGCAGGAGCGTGGTAGCGAATTGCTGCCGCTGAATGTCATTCCCTCGCGGGATGATACCTATACGCTCACCGTAACGGATGATTGTCTTCAAACCAATGAAGCAAAAATGCACGTTGAACTAGTTGAAGTCATCGCTGACTTTGATTTTGATTACGATACTGAAGAGACTCCGCTCATAAATTTGTCCACTCCCGATATGAGCTATTTCTGGGTTTTGCCTTCCGGCGAAACGAGTACATTTTTTGAACCTCAGTTTGAGCCCGTCATCGACAAAGATCAAATCATCACTTTAGATGTCACGCACCCCATCGGATGTTCTGATTCTCACATTGGATTTTACGAACCCCCGCTCAATGTTTTCATTCCTTCGGCATTTACACCCGATGGAGATGGATTGAACGATGTGTTTAAGGTCGTCGGAACCTATATCGATAAGTTTGATCTATGGGTTTACGATCGCTGGGGAAACCTCGTTTATCACACCAATGACTTGGAAAAGGGGTGGGATGGTTCTGATGAAAATCCGAACTTCACTACTGAAAATCTGATTTACAGCTATCGGGTTGTCGCAAAAGGCTATAATTTTCAGGTATTCGACAAGAAAGGAAGCGTAACCGTAATTCGCTGATCAGTCGATTAGTTCCACGAGCGATTTACTAACGGCTGAAGCCAATGCTACGCCCATGCCACCGAAACGGATAGCGCAGTACACATGGTTATTGAGCTTTTCAGCGATGTATTTTTTGGACTTTCCCATTCCCATAGTTCCCGACCACCGCATGTCAATGGCAAACTCATCATCCGGAAGAATGACTTCTCTCAAAATCTTTTCGAGATGACTCTGGATTTGTTCAGATATTCCTTCCTCAGTCGTATTTTCCTCTTCAATCGCCAGATGTCGGCCGCCGCCCAGCAGCACCCTGCCATCAATATCTCTGAAGTAATCGTATCCTCTATCGTGATGAAAACAACCACTCCACTTTAAGTTTTTTATGGGGCTGGTGATTAAAACCTGAGCCCTACAGGGTTGAACTTCTGCATCAGGCATAAGCTCTCGGGCAAATCCGTTTGTGGCTACGATTGTTCGGTCAGCCATAATCTCGCCTATATTGGTATTCAACCTGCAACCATTGTTGCCGGTACTCATTTCTGAAACGTCAATCCCGTTAAAAATTTCGACTCCTGATTCGCGCCCCAATTCAACGAGACTTTTCATCATGAGTCCCGTATCCACCGTCCCTTCCAGATCGTTTACGATCATGTAGTCTACATTCGAAAAACCAAAATCCGACACTTTCGTGGATTCATCTCTGAATGCCTGTTTTCGAATGCATTGAACCAACTCTGCATTGATATAGCTCAAGCTACCGAGACACTCTTCGTAAATTTCATCATTTCCCTTTCGGAAAATCTCAAAGCCGCCCGTTGGTTTATAGTTCAATTTCTGATCACCCAGAAGTTCTCGCAAGATTTGTAACCCTTCATAACGCTTGGCTACCAAATCAAAAACTTCTTTTTCGGGCATGGAAGAAAGATCGTCAAGTATTTCAGAGACACTCCCGAAACAGGCGAAACCTGCATTTCTGGTGCTGGCACCTGAAGGCAAAACACCTCTTTCAAGAATGGCCACCTTCCATTGAGGAAATTTGCGCCTCAAAAATATTCCGGTGGTCAATCCCGTTATACCCGAACCTATTATTACTGCATCCCAATGATGAATGAAATGCTTGGTTTCCCAGTAACTAAAATGCTTCATTATTCGTTAACAGAGTTAAACGTTGAAGGCACGAAAGAACGAAGAAATTCTTCGATATTTGTGCAAAATTCAAGCACCTGCAAGGGCTATTTGTGACAAGTCGTAATCTAACATTCCGTACGTGCCTTACAGGCATGTTTTTTCTATTGGTGATGCCTTTGAGCGTGTTCGCTCAGGACGATCTCAATATACACGGAGTGGTATCCGATGCCATGACCTCTTCCAAGCTTGGTGACGTTAAAGTTACCGTAAAAAAAGACGGCAGCGTTCACGATAACTATACCACCAGAGCAAACGGTAAGTACGAGTTCTATTTGGATTGTGGTGCTCAGTACGAATTCGTGTTTACCAAGTCAGGCTATGTGGAGCGCTCTATTATCATCAATTCTCAAGGTGTGCCCGAAGAGGTAATTGGTGCGGGTATCATTATGCCTACGGACATGAGCATGTATGAGATTACTGAGGCTATGGAAGGTGCGGATCTCAGTGTTTTTGATCAACCGATAGGTAAGGCTGCTTATGACCCTGCAGAGGCTGATTTGGTTTGGGATTTCGCTTACACCAATCAGGTGAAAAGTGAGATTTTCAAATTCATCCGCGATGTAGAGAAGAAGCAGAAGGAGTTGGAAAAAGAAGCTTCAGCCGAAGAGAAGGCGGCCATGGAGCGGGAAGAGAAATTCAAGGAGTTTGTGCAGAAGGGCGATGACGCCATGAGTGATACGGATTATGAGGATGCCGTTTTAAACTATAAAGCAGCTTTGGAGATCAAACCCGAGGACGGAGCGGTAAAAGCCAAACTCGGAGATGCGCAAACGAAGTGGAATAATCAGCAGGCAGAACAGCAACTGGCCGCTGATTACTCTGCCGCTTTGGATGCCGGTGATAGTTTCATGCGAACGGAGGAATATGAAAATGCCATCGCTAAATACGAGGAGGCATTAGAACTAAGACCCGACGAGAGCTATCCAAAAGATCAAATAGCCGAGGCGGAAAAAATCATAGCAGAACTTGAGGCGGCGTTGGCCAACCAAGAGCAGTTCAACAAACTGATGGAGGAGGCAGATGGTTTCAAAAAAGAGGAGAAATATCCTGAGGCCATTGCCAAATACGAAGAAGCCTTGCTCGTAATTCCCGGCAATAGTGAAGCGGAGAATAAACTGGAAGATGCACGCGATGCACTGGCTGCGCTTGAAGCGAAAGCGGCAAATCAAGCAAAATACGATGAACTGATCACGAAAGCAGACGCGGCCTTTTCAGCAGAGAACTACGCAGAAGCGAAATCAACCTACGAAGAAGCGGCTGACGTATTTCCCGATGAAGAATATCCGCAAACGCGAATAGAAGCTTGTGAGGAGAAGCTCACTGCTCTGGCTGATGCTGCCGAAAAGAGAGAAGAATTTGACAAACTGGTAACCGATGGGAACGAATCGATGGCCGATGCTGATTACGAAAAGGCTATTGAGAGTTTTGAAGAAGCGCTGCAGTTAATTCCCGATGAAGAACCTGCCGTGTCGAGATTGGCTGAAGCCAAAGGTTTGCGCGATGAATTGCTTGCCGAGCAACAAAAACAAGAGAATTACGAAACATTGATTGCTGAGGCTGATGATGCCTTTTCAGATGAATCTTACGAAACGGCTAAAACGAAATACCAAGAGGCCAAAGAGATCCTGCCTGAAGAAACTTACCCGAATGA
>CAZYWJ010000015.1:0-28218 GCA_964651785.1 uncultured Cryomorphaceae bacterium | reverse complement strand
GCCGAAGCCGAAGCAGCAGAGCAACAAGCTGCCTTTGACGCGCTCGTAACAGAAGGCGATCAAGCTTTGGAAGCCAAAGAATTTGATAACTCAATTTCAAAGTATGAGGAGGCTTTGAAAATGATGGATAGCGCCGAGGTTGAGGCAAAATTGGCGGCAGCCGAAGAAGCTAAAAAAGCCTACTTGGAAAAACAGAGTGCTCAAGAGCAATACGATGAGGCTATCGCCAAAGCTGACGAGTCATTCCAATCTCAGGATTGGGCCAAGTCCATCGAGCAGTATCAATCTGCGAAGGCGATAAAGCCCGAAGAACAATATCCCGATGATCAAATAGCTTTGGCCAATGAAGAAATTCAGGCAGCGGAAGCGGCGGCCCAAGCTGAACTTCAGGCTCAATTTGACGGATTGGTAGCTGAAGGAGACAAGTTATTGGAAGAAAATTCTTTCGATCCTTCGATTGCAAAATATGAGGAAGCTTTAGCCATTATGGAGAGCGCTGAAGTAGAAGAGAAAATTGCCAACGCTCAAAAACTGAAAGAAGACTACAAGAAGCAGCAAAGTTTGAGTGAGCAATACGATGAAGCTATTGCGAATGCCGATGCATTGTTTGAGGAGAAAGCATGGGTAGAAGCGCGCTCGAGCTACGAAGCAGCATCCGAAATAAAAGAAGATGAACAATATCCAAAGGATCAAATTGCCCTGATAGATGAGACTTTGGCAGCTGAAGAAGCGGCGCGTCAAGCTGAAATGCAAGCTGAATTTGATGCCTTGGTGTCACAGGGAGATAAGTTTATTGAAGACAAGTCTTTTAATGAAGGAATCGAGCAATACGAATTGGCTCTTGAGGTGATGGAAAGCGCCGAAGTAGAGGACAAGATTGCACAAGCTAAGGCGAACAGAGATGAATTTGAAGATGCTCAGGCCAAACAACAGCGTTACAACGAAACCATCGCAGAAGCTGACGTTGACTTCAATCAGGAGAATTTTGAAGCAGCTCGGTCGCTCTACGAAACGGCTTCAGGCATTTTGCCCGAAGAGGCTTATCCGAAGGATCAAATCGCTTTGATTGATCAGAAAATGGAAGAAGCTGACGCTGCTGCGGCCGCCGCGGCTCAGGCTGAGAGGGAAGCACGTGTAAATGCACTTGTAGCAGAAGGAGACCAAAATTTTGCTGAAGCAAATTATGCAGGAGCAGTTGATAAATTTGAGGAGGCTTTGGGAATTTTACCCGAAAGGGAAGACGTGAGTGAGAAATTGAATGAAGCCGAGGCCGCACTGCTGGCTCAGCAAGAATCAGAAGCGCTGGAAGAGGCATACATCGCGGCGATAGAAGAGGGGAATAGCTCTTTCGACAAAGAAAATTGGGAAGAAGCGCTCTCATCTTATCAAGAAGCTTCTGAAATAAAACCGAAAGAAACTTACCCTAAAGAGCGAATCGACGAAATCAACCTTAAGCTTGAAGCCATTGCGGAGGCTGAACGTCTGGAGCGCGAAGCGGAATTGAAACAAGAATTTGACAAGTTGATTGCCGATGGCGACAAGCAATTCAACAAGACCAAATTTGAAAAGGCTTTGGATGATTACAAGGCTGCATTGAATCTTCTTCCTGAAAATGAATTGGCGCAACAAAAAGTGAAGGCAGCAGAAGAAGCGCTGGGTGAGCTGGAAGCTGACAGAGCCGCGATGGAGAACTACAGCGCTGCCATCGATGAAGCTGATGACCTCTTTAAAAATGAGGACTACGAGATGGCCAAGATGAAGTATGCCGACGCTTCTGATATTATGCCGAATGAGGAATATCCGCAGAACAAGATTGTTGAGATTGACCTGATTCTGGAAAAGCAACGCTTACGTGAGTTGGCCAATGAAAAGGAAGCACTGGAGCGTGAATATCAAGCAGCCATCGATAAAGGCGACGGAGCTTTTGCTTCAAGTGATTTTGAAGAGGCGAGAGAAGCCTACAATGATGCATTGAAAATCAAACCGGATGAAACCTATCCGAAAGGGCAGTTGGAGCGGATTGATTTGAAAATTGAAGAAGCGGCCAATGCAGAACGGGAGCGCGAAAGGCTGGCTGCTCTGGAAGAAGAGAGACGTAAGGCAGAAGAGAAGAGAAGAGAAGAATTGAACCGTGTAAATACCGACTCTGAAGATCAGGCTGAGCAATTTATGAGAGAGGCCAGAGAAGCTGAGGAAAACGAACGATACGAGCGCATTAAAAAACAAAAAAAGCAAGAATCAGAGAATTTAACTCAATACGAAGATCAACAAGAAGAGGTAAGACTAGCCAACTACGCCAGCCTCGAGGCCTACAGAAGAAAATTTGCCGAGCAGTACAGCGAGCCCGTGAAGCTTCAAGAATCTAAAATCGGCAATTCAGTAAAATACAAGAAAGCACTACTGGAATCTGCAGGGCGCCCGGCCGAAATGGATGAAGTCAGGAATAACGATCAGTATGAAGAAATTTTGGCACTCGAGAAGGAGATAGCTAAATGGAAGGCAGAAATGAGTGCTGCCGAGAACAAATTAATAAGAGAGGAATACAAGAAGTCAACTGAAGCCCTTGCTGAAGTAGAAAGCCGAGCTCAAATGAGTTACAATGAACGGGTGACTGCCAATAAAGAAATTCAGGAAAAAGCGCAGCAGCTTTATCAGGAAAGTGAACAGCTGGCTCAACAACGCAGAGATAAGGCTGCTGAGATCAAAAAACAAAGTGAATCTTATGACGACTATCTGGCTGACCTGAATGAGAAAAGCCTGATAAATGCCAAGCAGAATAAGCAAGATATAAATGAACGATACGCCGGTAGATCGGCTGGTGCAAACTCCGACGATATATACCGTTCGGAATTGGCTGAGAATTACCCGCAGGGCGTAACTGAGGAAAGCTCAACACTTGGAAATAAAGTCATCATTACCCGAATAGTGGTTAGTGGTAAAAAAGGCGATGAGTACAAGAAAGTGGTTGACAAAGCGGGTGAGTATTACTTCAAAAACGGCTTGTCCATTTCAGAAAATACCTGGAATCGCGAAACCATAGACGCCTTTAATAAAAGAAAAGACTGATGACTGCTGAGGCCGGTGAACAAAGAGAAGGAACGGTGAAGTTTTACATCGACGAAAAGCTTTTTGGTTTTCTAATCGACGATGAAACGCAAGAGGAGATCTACATCCCCGTAGCAGGTCTGATCGATGAAATCAAAAAAGGGACAAAAGTAGTCTATACCCTTTCGGAAGGCACGAAAGGGAAGGAAGCGATCAATGTAAGATTGAGAAAAAGAAAAGGTTAATTTGACTCTTTCTCTTTTTCTATCGATGAGACGCTCTTAAATCTTTCGAGAAAATCTCCGATCTGCTCCACACCGATATCCTTGGCTCGAATTATACGATCCTTATCCAATACAAATATTTTAGGCGTAGAAAAGATGTCGAAGGTTTCCTGAAATTTTAAGCTCTCGTAATTCGTCTTTCTTGACGTGATTAATTGAGTAGCGTAGTCGGCGCTTTCATATGCCTTTTGAGGAATGGCTACATTGTAAAAATCCATCTCGTTCTTCTTGATGAATTTGTTCCATTTCTCACTGTTGTCAGAGCTTACGGCATAAATGGCCAAATCGCCACCTTCGTAATTGTTGAAGAACTCAACAAGCTTTGGCGTTTCCTTCTTGCAGTGGCCGCAATCCGGGTCATAGAAAAACAGAACAACGTATTCTTTGTCGATATCTCGGTAAATGCTGATCCAATTTTCGCCCGTGGTGTCAGCCAAAGTCAGATCGGGTGTTTTCTTTCCGATCAACGTTTTTCGCTTTGAATCGGCTTTCTCGATAATGGTTTCGAGTTTGTCCTCATCCATCCAGTGGGCTTTTCCCGTTTTGTAGTATTCGTCTACCATGTGCACGAACACTTCATCGAGTCCCATGATCTTCGATGTTTCGAAATTGTAGGTTGTGTAGTGAACCGTGTATTTGTAAAGGTCAGAGTTCGGGTCCATTTTCGCGATAAGCGCATCCACCGTAGGAATAATGGTATCCGGGGTTTGAATGATTGTTTTATTGAGGTAGTTCACTAATTTGTTGTGATAGAGCGGTGTTCGCACGATGCGGTCATCAGTCAGATCGAAATTGTCGAAGTAGTGATTCTTAAACCAAAAATATCCTGCTTCTCGATCGTCGCGTAATTCTTCAGGTACCTCAGGATCGATGGACATGTAAATCTCCTGAGCCGCAAACTTGTCTGGATTTTCTTCCATCACTTTGCGCTGATAGTCCATCACCTCTTGATTTAATGCACTGTACTGCTTTTTGATTTTTTCAGTGGCTTTAGGTTTATCTTTATTTTTTTCCATCTCCGCCACCAGCTTTTCTCGCTCATCTTTTTTAGAAGTCAAGTAGTCGATGTATGCGTACATGATTTGATTATTCTTCGACTCAATCACTTCCATATTTCCCGTAAGATTAGCCGTGTCGGTTTTCATATTGATGGTTTCTCCATCAGCTATCACCAATTCAAAGTACTTAGGGCCCGGAGCTACGATGGCGTATTTTCCTTGGGCGTCATCTTCTATGGCTTTAAAAGAAAACTTTCCCTCGGCATCCGTATAAGCAGTATCGGCGTAGTAAAGCTTTTCTCCATAGTAATTGGCGAGATAAATCACCGTATCCTCAGCTCCGGTGATTTGAAACTTATACGCATCATTCTGCGCCAGCGCTGCGCCACTAATAAATAGTGATAAGATCAAAAATCGCTTCATACTTTCATTCAATTTTGTCGGGTTTAACCAATAACCATGCTAAATCAAGTTGCAGGAATTTCTTTCTTAAACTCACTGGTAAAGTGAAATTTAATCTCGGGGTAGTTTTGTTGTTCGAGTTTTAAAATCCAAGCGCTGGGGGCCAGAAATACATCGTTTCCATCTTTATCTTTCACGATATCGCTCGCTTTTATGCGAATGAACTCGTTTATCTTTTCTTCGTTATCTGAGGTCAACCAGCATGCTTTGTAGTAATTCATTCCACGAAACTCACACTTGGCGCCGTACTCGTGTTCGAGGCGGTATTTGATTACATCAAATTGCAGTTCACCTACGGTTCCGATGATCTTTTTACTTCCGGGTTCTTTTATGAAAAGCTGAGCCACCCCTTCATCGGTAAGCTGTCTGATGCCTTTTTCGAGCTGCTTCGTTTTCATCGGATCGCGGTTTTCCACTTCTTTAAAAATCTCAGGAGAGAAGCTTGGTATTCCTTTAAAACTGATTTTCTCTCCCTCGGTTAACGTATCTCCGATTTTGAAGTTGCCCGTATCATAAAGTCCGATCACATCTCCGGGAAAAGCCTCCTCGATGGTGCTTTTCTCACTGGCCATAAAACTGGACGGGTTTGAAAATTTCAGATTCTTGTCGAGCCTGACATGGTGGAAGAATCTGTTTCGCTCGAATTTACCGGAACAAACGCGCAGGAATGCAATTCTATCGCGGTGCTTAGGGTCGAGGTTTGCGTGAATTTTGAAAACAAATCCGCTGAATTTATCCTCAAGGGGTTTCACTTCCCTGGCATCAGCCTCACGCGCCAAGGGTGGGGGAGCTACCTCGATAAACGTTTCCAGAAGTTCTTTCACCCCGAAATTATTCAATGCACTACCGAAAAATACAGGGGCTAAATCACCTTTAAGGTAAGTCGCGCGCTCGAACGGTTCATAAACGCCGTTGATCATTTCTACTTCTTCGCGCAAGGTATCGGCAGGTTCTGAGCCAATCACCTTATCAAGATGTTCCGAACCCAAATCTTTGAGTTCGATTGTATCTGATGCGATCTTCGTTTTGTTTACGGAGAAAAGCCGAAGGTTTTGATTGTATAGATCGTAGACTCCCTGAAAAGTCGGTCCGATACCAATCGGCCAACTGAGCGGACGCACCTTGATGTCTAACTTTTCTTCCAGCTCATCGAGCAAATCGAAGGGATCTTTTCCATCTCGATCCATCTTGTTGACGAAGATGATTACGGGGGTATTGCGCATGCGGCAGACCTCCATCAGTCGCTCCGTTTGTGCCTCAACACCCTTTTGGCAATCGATCACCAAAATCACGCTGTCCACGGCAGTCAGAGTTCTGTAGGTATCTTCAGCAAAATCTTTGTGACCGGGCGTGTCGAGAATGTTGACCTGCATACCGTCATAATTGAATCCCATAACCGAAGTGGCTACCGAGATTCCACGCTGACGCTCAATCTCCATAAAGTCGGAGGTGGCGGTCTTTTTAATCTTATTCGATTTCACTGCTCCCGCGGTCTGTATGGCTCCCCCGAAGAGAAGAAATTTCTCCGTAAGGGTAGTCTTTCCGGCATCGGGGTGAGATATAATGGCAAAAGTCTTTCTGGTAGAAAGGGCTTCTTTGAGTTTCATAAGAATACTATTCGGCCGCAAAATTAATGATTCTGTCAGCATTAAAGTTGCTTTCTTAGATTTGTAAAAACACCAAAGGTTATGAAGACACTTTTTACTTCTTTTTCTATTGTAGTATTTTCCTTCATTGGCTATAGCCAGGGAGTGTACTTGGATCCGGCCCCGACAGATGCGAATGAACCTGCACGATTATACGTTGATATTTCTTCTGCGGAATGTAACTGTCCGGAACTTCTGGATGCCGACCCTCAGGATAATCCTCTTTACATCTGGACTTGGAATCCGAATGAAAACCGACCGGACGTAATCATTGAAGGCAATCCGTTTAACGTGATGAATGGTATGTGGAGCGATTCAAATGAAAATTTAAAAATGATACGGGATGAGAATGATCCGAATCTGTGGTACTACGATTTTCTAGGAACCTCACTTGCTGATTTTTATGATGTTCCCGCCTCGGTTCTATACGATGAAGGAATAGATTTTCTGATTAAAGAAAAGAACGGTGCACCGCCAAATATGCCTGAGCAAAAAAGTCCTGATCTTAGTGTAAATGTCATAATTGGTATTGAGATTTTTGAAATCGATTACGAAACAATTCTATCCGGAATTACCGCGGCCACGACTATTACCCATGCGGGAGACGAGCGGATTTTTCTGACGGAAAAGCCGGGTACCATTCGCATTTTTTATCGAGATGGTACATTAGAGGAAAATCCGTTTATGGATATTCAGGATAGAGTTCAAGATATAGGGGGTGAGCAAGGATTGTTAGGTCTGGCTTTCGAGCCTGATTTCTGTGAGTCAGGTAGATTTTATGTGAATTACACCGCAAATGACGGAGGTTTAGTGAGCAGAATTTCACGCTTTACTCTGGACTCTGAAAATCCATCTATAGGAGACCCTAATTCAGAAGAAATACTCATTCAGTTTGACCAGGATTTTGGTAACCATAATGGGGGTCATATCGAATTTGGTCCTGATGGATACCTTTATATTGGTACAGGTGATGGTGGAGCAGGTGGTGATCCGAATAACCGCGCTCAAGATATCACTTCCCTTCTGGGGAAAATGCTTCGGATTGATGTAAGTCCTGAAACGGGATATGAAATTCCGGCAGACAATCCTTATATTTTTGATGATTTCGGACAAGATGAAATTTGGTCTTATGGCTGGAGAAACCCTTGGAAATTTGCCTTTGACAGAGAGTTTGGAGATTTATACATTGCCGATGTAGGTCAAAATGCGTTTGAAGAGGTAAACTTTGAGGCCGTCGATGCCCCGGGGGGATTGAATTACGGATGGCGCTGCTATGAAGGAAACAGTGAGTTTAATACAAACGATTGTGAGGCTTCAAGCTATGTTTTTCCAATCGCTGAATATCCGCATAATAATGGAAATTGTTCCGTTACCGGAGGTAGAGTTTATCGGGGTCCGTCTTTCGAGGCTTTCGATGGATGGTTTTTTTACACGGATTATTGCTCAGGTTTATCTTGGGCCGTGACTCAAATAGGTGACAATACTTTTATACAAGAATTCGGTTCAATAGGCGAGACTTTTATAACAACCTTCGGTGAAGATGTATGGGGAGAGATTTACTTTTCCAATGGCGGTGATGTTCATCGATTGTTAGATCCCAATGATGAGTTGATTGATCCGATTGTTCAAAACGGATTGACCCTAAGTTCAACTTTCGAAGGTGATTCTTATCAGTGGGTGTTTGATGGAGAAGAAGTTGGTACCGAAAATGAGTTGGAGATTTCGGAAACGGGTGAATACACATTGATTATCGACACCGAGAACGGTTGTCAAATAGAAGCGAGTATTGACGTGGTTTCGCTAAGTGCTGACTTTTTTGAGAATTCTAAAAACCTGCTGAAAATATTCCCGAACCCTGCTATGGAATCAATTACCGTAGACCGCGGGGACTACAGGAATGCTCATAACCTGAATATAGTTACAATTGATGGCAGATTAGTCAGATCATTTCTTGTTAATTCGAATCTATTGGAGATTGATCTGAACTCATTAGACAATGGGGTATACATATTGGATTTGAGAGATGAGACAGGCAATTCTATTGCTCAATCAAAAATGATAAAGCAATAACGACGGATAATTGCAAAGAGTATAAGACATTATATTCCGGCATCCATTTCAATCTTTTTTCGTCAGATTGTCAAATGTTGGTTAGTTCCGGCATCTTTCAGAATTCAGATGTGTAAAACTATTGATATCAAGATAATTGAGCTAAGTCTAAGTTTTAATCTTGGATTGCTTGAATGCAATTATCAACAATGAATGACTCGTTAATACCATTGTCATGAGTAGCCATCAAAATGTAAATCTTTATTTTCACGGAATTAATTTCAATATTTGGAGCTTGTTTTTTTCTAAGCGTATTTGTCTTTTCAATTCTATGAAAATTGTTTCGTTCCTATTAACAATCATTGCAACGCTATCTTTTTCTTTGATTTCCGTTGATGGCACGGGGCAGATTTATGAAGAAACTTTCGGAGTTGCGAATGATTGTCTCGGTCAAGGAACCTTGGCGAACGGGTTTAATCCCGGTGAAGGAGCATGGTCAGTTACAAATGCGGCCGGACAGAACGGTCCGCTGGCTAATCGCTGGTTTATTAGTAACTCCACATTGGGAGGCGGAATGGTGGGTAACTGCACTCAAAATTGCTTCTTTGGTGGTGGTCAAAGAACACTTCATATAGGAAACAACTCAGGAGCAGTTGATCAAGGTGCGGAGTATGATGAACCCGGTCTTAATATTACCTCAACTTCTTCTCGAGCTGAATCCCCGAACATTGACTGTTCCGGATTCTTTAATAATTCCGTAACCGTCAGATTTGCTCATAATTCCTTTAATACTATTGATAAAGCTTCACTTCTGTACTATGATGGTTCAGATTGGGTTAATCTGCAGGACTTACCCTCTACCGGTCTATGCGGGGCAGGACCAGAGATGATTTGGGATGAGATTACGATACCTTTGCCCGCATCGGCAAATGACAATCCCACTGTCCGGATTGGTTTCAATTGGGTAAATGACGATACCGAAATCGGGGCCGGTCTCAGAGCCTCCGTTGCAATTGATTTTGTTCGTGTGGATGCCGGGACACCACCTGATCCGCCTGCTCCTGCTTTTATTGCGGAAAATAATGAAACTGAGATTTGCGAGCAGTCCTGTCTTAATTTCTTCAGCCAAACGGTTTACAGCGAATTTTCATCCGGTGCATCAAACGCTACCTTCTTATGGGAGTTTGAGGGAGGTACTCCTGCTACCAGTGATGTTGAAAATCCGACGAATATATGTTTCAATGAGCCCGGTTTATACAATGTTAGTCTTACCGTAACTGACAATATAGGCACAGGTGGTCCTTTAACCCTTACGGATTATATTTCCGTGTTGGATTGTGCACCCGTTATAATGGTGGATGTGAACAATTCCACTCCCTGTGCAGGTGAGGAATGCATTAATTTTTCATCGGTGAATTCGGAAGGAAATATAGATCCTTCTACATGGACCTGGACATTTGAGAGCGAAGATGGAAGCGATACCTTTACATCCAATCAAGCCAATCCCACCAATATTTGTTTGAATAATATCGGATTTTATGATCTCACGGTTTCTGTAGCTGATTTTGCCGGTTTGACTGACACGCTTGAACTTCCCGATTTTATTGAGGTGTTGGATTGTTTCGGACCTGAGGTAGATTTCTCCGTTTCTCAGGAAGTCATCTGTGTCGGAGCGTGCATTCAATTTACTGATGAGTCTACTTCCAATACGCCTATAACGGAGTGGAACTGGACATTGCCCGGCGGACAAGCTGTCGGTGAAGAGGAGTTCGGAGTTTCTACCCAGCAAAATCCCGAGGTCTGCTATGATGTGGCCGGGTCTTACTGGGCCGTTTTAAGCGCTACCGATGGCCAAGGCCCCAGCGTAATAAACGACAGTATTTTAATCACGGTTGATCCTTGCACCGGTCCGCCCGAAGCGGCGATCGGAGCTTCTGATACTCTCATTTGTGCCGGTGATTGCATTGATTTTCAGAATCAATCACTAGGTTTTCAGGTAGATTATACTTGGATATTTGCGGGTATCAATGAGGTTTCAAACGAAGAAAATCCACAGGTTATTTGCTATCCGGAAGCAGGGACTTATTCAGTCAAGTTAGTAGTTGAAAATGGAGTGGATATTCCCAGCGAGGATGAAATTTTCATAACCGTTTCAGATACCTGTCTCAGTCCTCCCGTACCCCGTTTAAGTGTAAGTCAAGACACCATATGTGCGGGCAAATGTGTGAACTTCACCGATGAAAGTACCGGATTAGGTTCAGAATTTTTCGAACATGAATGGATATTTGCCGGCGCGGTAGAAGGCAGTCAAACGTCTACGGCAGAAAATCCCGCGCAGATATGCTACAATAATCCGGGGAGCTACGATGTGGTACTTAAAGTTACAAGGCCGAGCATTCCTGATAGCGCGACCCAAGTATTTGCTGATGTTGTTACGGTTGTCAATACTCCTGAATGTCGTCCAACCATTATACCGAATATTCCCGATACCATTTGCGCAGGTGATTGCGCTATCTTTTCTGCCGACTTTATAGATGCAGATTCGGTTCGTTGGACTTTTACGGAAGGAACTCCCGAAACAAGTACTGCATTTGAACCCGGCTTAGTTTGCTTCTCTGATATTGGAGAATATTTAGTAGTTATTCAGGCCTACAACGAATCCGGTGAGGCGCCTCCCGTATTTCAAACCGTATTTGTGGGTGAAAGGCCACCATTGAATGCAGGTCCTGATCTTACTATTAATGCAGGAGCAGTGGTGGAATTAACCGCAGGACTCGGCGGACAGGAACCCAATGGAACTTTTTTATGGCAACCTTTCGAGCTGGTTGACGATTTCCGTTCTCAGACAGTTCAGGTTTCTCCTGATGAATCAACGGCATTCATCGTTTACTATGATCAGGATAGCTCATGTACGGCTATCGACACGGTAAATGTGACCGTTAACTTTATTCAGGCCATTGGTGTGCCAAATTCATTCTCGCCAAATGGAGATGGGCGAAATGATGTTCTTCGGGTTTTAGGGCAGGGAATAACAAGAATGGAATTCAAAATTTTCAATCGTTACGGTCAGTTGGTCTTTGAAACCACGAACCAAAGTGAAGGTTGGGACGGGACGTTTAATGACAAAGAATTGAATGCCGGTGTTTTTGTTTATACCCTTGAAGTAACCTTTGCTGAAGGAAATCGTGAGGTTTATACGGGTGATATCACCTTGGTTCGATAAAACAGCTTATGAGAAAAATAACTCTGCTCTTCTTTTTTCTTTCGGTGTTGCTGACTTCTTACGCGCAACAAGACTTTCATTATTCACAGTTTTTTACGGCCCCGATTACATACAATCCGGCCAACGCGGGAGCTTTTGAAGATGACATTCGCGGAACGCTGAATTATCGAAGTCAGTATGGATCCGTTGCTGAGCCTTACAAGACATTTGGAATTTCCGTTGATGCACCGATAAAACTCACGAATGACCCGTACGATCGAAACTTTTTGGGATTGGGACTTACAGTTGTAAATGATAACGCGGGAACAATAGATTTCAATCAGCTTCACGTAGCAGGGTCGGCGGCTTACGCCATAGATTTAGGGGGTACGGAGCAGAACCCGAATTTTATTTCATTAGGTCTTCAAGTCGAATTTATCCAGCGTTCAATGAATTTTGGCAATTCCACTTGGGAGTCACAGTGGACGGGGATTGGTTTCAATCAGAATATCTCAAGTGGTGAGGCATATACCGGTGAGCTTTCTGAGGGCAACGTTTCATTAGGAGCAGGAATATCTTGGTTTAATTCTTTAAATGACAATGCAAGAATTTTGATTGGAGGGGCTGTACTTCATGCGAATACGCCAACGATGGAATTGCTTGGACGTGAAAATGATCTTTTTCGAAAATATACGGGCCACGTAAGTATGGCCGTGGCTCCCGTTTCGCAGAGTGTGACGTATTACCCTAACTTATTTGTCATGTTTCAAGGTCCGAACAGAATAATTGATATCGGGTCGGAAATTGAGTTTTCGGTTTGGGATAGAACGGAGTTTACTGATTTCAGGAATAATCTTTCGACTAATTTGGGTGCCTATTATAGATATCAGGATGCGATCTACTTTATCGGTCGCATTAATTACCACGATCTGTCATTGGGGATTAGCTATGATTTTACGGCTTCTCAACTTTCTGAAAACAACAACGGACAGGGCGGGGTTGAATTGGTGATCGGCTATCGAACGACATTCAACGGGCCGGGCACGAATCGTCAGCAGCTGATTAGAAGTAAAGGGCTTTAAGAATCAGATTCGCTTCATCTGAGCTTTGATCATTTTTACCTGATCATCCAAAAGATTTCTGGAGTCGAGCTTTTTAACATCAGCCAAAAGATTTATCGCCTCGCGTTTCTTTCTCTTCATCACAGCTATTCCGGCAAGATTGAGTTTAGCCACTGCCTGATCGGTTTTCATTCTTAAACCGATTGACAAAGCTTTTCTGAAATACCGCTCAGATTTGGTCGCACCTCTGGATTGAGCTTCGATCATACCCATCAAATAATAGTAGTACGCCTCTTGAGATTTCATCAATTGATTCGGGTGCTTAATCTTACTCAAGGTTTTTTCAGCTTTATCAAATTTTCCTCGTCTGACATGAAGAAATGAGAGCAATATCAGTTCGTGCCTGAAAAGGAAAAGCACTACTAATCCTGCGAGCAGGATGAATAGAATTCCGTTTCCTATATTTCCGATAACGAACTGATAAACGCTCCAAGCCAAAGCCAAAGCGATAAGAACGTATTTGATGATTTTATTGATCATTACTTTCCTTATTTTACGGCCTGCAAAGGTAGTGAGCTTTGATTGATAAAAGGAGTTTGAAAGAAAAAAAGGAAATCTGTAACAAACCTTTTCTTGAGTCGTCTTCGATATGAAATCCAAAAACAAACTATCATGAAAAAGCAAATTTACACACTGATCGGGCTGATATTTATGGCCTTTTCAACCACGGCACAAACGGATGTCATCTCATCGTACTTTTCAGAATATGAAAATCGAGATGATGTAACAACGATAAAACTATCGGGAAAAGCATTTGAGTTAGCCGGTCAAATAGAAGTAGATGAAGAAGAGTTGAAGGAGTACAAGTCTATGATGGCTCAGATTACAGGGCTTCGCATAATTGTGGATGAAAATGACAATTCAGCCATGCAGACTGCAAAAAGTGCTGAGAAAAGATTGCCCTCAAATTTTGAAGAATTGATTTCCTTCAAAGAGAAGGATTCACAATTTAAGCTGTTCATTGATGAAGAATCGGGAACTGTTCGTGAATTAATAGGAATAGCCGGTAAAGAAGGCACATTTGCCATAATGAGCTTGATTGGAAATATGAAAATGAGCGACATCGGACAGATGACTCAACAATTGGCTCAGGTGGGGTCTTCGGCTTTCGCAGAAATTGAGGATATGTCTTCGGAGATAAAAGTGTTTCCCAACCCGGTAGAGAAAAACGGTTCCTTAAAAGTAAAATTTTCAGAGAGTCTGGCTCAGTCAAAAGTGCGTATATACAACTCTGCGGGTACCGAGGTAAAAGCTTTCACCGCAAAGAGTGGTATGAATTCCATAGACATTGCCGGACTGGAAAAAGGTGTATATGTGATCAAGGCGGATAAAGGAGACAGAGAGGTATCCGGTAAGTTTATTATTCAATAACTAGAAATCGGAGTCAAAGCCAACCGATGCAGAAAGGTGAATTTCAGAAAGACGTGTTCGTCCACCGCAATAAAATGTATCGGTTTGCTTTGTCTTACCTCAAAAATGAAGAAGAAGCCAAGGATATTGTTCAGGAAGTTTTATTGAATTTGTGGGATTCGCGAAACGATCTGGCCAAAGTGAAAAATTTAGAGGCGTGGTGTATGACTTTAACCAAGAATAAATCGTTGGATGCTTTGAAAAGAGCGGGAAAGAAACGTAATGAGAAGCTCGAAATACATCACGAATCAAGTCATGCCACCAATTATACGCCCTACGAAGTTGTGACCGAAAAAGAATCTGTTGAAAATGTGAAGAGCATAGTAGATGATTTGCCTGAGAAGCAAAAAGCGGCATTCACATTGCGAGAGATTCAAGGATACAGTTATTTGGAAATATGCGATATAATGGAGATAAATATGAGCCAAGTAAAAGTGAATATCCACAGAGCTCGCACAGCCATTAAAGATCGATTAAAAAACAACTACAGCTATGAATAACATGAGGCTTAAACTTTTGGAAGAAAAATACTGGCAGGGCGAAACTTCTCTCGAGGAAGAAAATGAGCTCAAGTCGGCAGCGCTGAACGGCGAAGAAGGATTATCGCCTGAATTCACTGACTTAGTTAAGTCTCTTCGAGAAGATGATGAGGCACCGTCACTTGATTCTTCTTTTGACGATGCGTTTTGGGCGGCAGTGAACGAAAAAGAAGATCCGAAAATCATAAAGAGAAATTTTACGCCACTTCATATGGTGCGCTATGCGGCTGCTGCCGTGGTTTTGCTTTGTTTTAGCGCGGGTATCTGGTATGCTTTAGCAGAAAATGATCATTCGGAAGCAGTAGCTACCACGGTTGTGGAAAGTGAGTTCGAATCGCCCGAAGCAGCATTTGAAGAAGCTAAGAAGGCGCTTTCATTTGCATCAGCCAAAATGAATAAAGCCAAAGAGCCGGTTCAGAAAATCGAGAAATTTCATCAAGCCACCTTGAGTGTGGCAGGTATGGGTACCACTATTACAGTTAAAGATTCTACAAAATGAAAACGTTGAACACAAAATTAGTTCTATCTATAGCGTTTTGCGCCATTACCTTTTCGGTAATGTCACAAGATGCCATTGATCGGTATTTTTCGAAATACGCCGACAATCCCGATTTTACTTCGATTACAATCAGTAGCAAGATGTTCGGGCTTTTCTCGAATATCGAAACGGATGATCCGGACAACAAAGAGGTTTTGGATGCCATGAAAGACCTGACCGGAATCAGAATTATCAGTTCTGATGATAGCGAGTCTAACGTGGATTACCAAAAAGCCATAAAAGAAGTAGGGAAGGAGTACGAGGTTTTGATGAGTATCGACGATAAGGAAGAGAAGGTTCGCTTCTATGTTCGCGAAGAAGGAAATGATATCGCGGAGTTATTCATGGTTGTCGGAGGTAAAGGGAATTTATTTTTGATGAGTATCTCAGGCATCATAGATTTGGAAAAAATTTCCAAAATCTCGAAGAATATGAATATCGGCGGGATGGATTATCTTGAAAACCTCGATGAAGATAAGAAAAGCAAGTAAGAGCCTTATATTCATTTTGCTGCTGACGCTAGGAGCTTGCTCAGAAGTAAATCCTCCCAGCGAAACCCTTGATGAATATATTGAGCGTAGCGAAATTGAAAGAGAATTGGTGGAACTGTATTTTTATCCGACTACTGTACGAATGCTCGACAAATTCATCAGTAGTGGTGAAGGTGGCATTTTGGAGGGTGTTGAGGAAGGAAGGCTATTCTACGCAAAATACGATACCCTCGATGTATTGAAACGCGATTTAAAAGACCTGCAAAAAGGCTTGGAATCGGAAGGATTTGAAATGCTGGCCGAATTCAAAACTGGAGATGTGAAAACGGTGGCTTTCATCAGAGATCAATCCGTTGATCGATTCGTACTATTCTTAGGAGGAACGGATATAGCCACAATGTTAATAGAGATGAAAGGTGAAATATCCATGAAGACCATTCAGGGTATGTCTGACTTAAACTCTGATAATGTCATGTCGCTACTCGAACTTGCCGGCGACAGAGAATCTCAAAAAGAAGAAGCCGATTCTACAACGACCGAAACTGAACCGATTTTAAACGATTCGCTCCAAACGGATTCGCTTAACTCTGAATCTAAAACTCCGGAAATTTGAATTCGATACTGAAAATCTCAGGCCTGACGAAAAAGTTTGGCAAGCTCACAGCCGTTGACCATTTAGATTTGGAAGTCCCTAAAGGCTCCGTTTTCGGAATTCTCGGGCCAAACGGAAGCGGAAAGACGACCACGCTGGGTATGGTGCTGGGAGTTATCAACCCCACCTCGGGATCATTTTCTTGGTTTGACAATGAGAATGATCATCGGGCGAGAAAAAAAATCGGAGCGATTTTAGAAGCACCCTCCTTTTACCACTATTTGAGTGCATCGCAAAACCTGAAAATAACCGCCGCCATAAAAGAAGTGTCGGAAGAAAGAATTGATCAGGTTCTCGACAGGGTAGGCCTGCTTTCGCGAAAAGACGACCCCTTTCGTTCGTTCTCTTTGGGTATGAAGCAGCGCTTGGCCATTGGTTCGGCCCTGCTCTCTGATCCTGAAGTGATGATATTGGATGAGCCTACCAACGGTCTCGATCCTCAAGGAATAGCGGAAATCAGAAATTTGATAATTGATCTGGCGAATGAAGGACGCACGATAATCACAGCCAGCCACATGCTTTCTGAGGTTCAGCGCATTTGTACTGATTTTGCAGTTCTCAGACTGGGAAAAAAAGTATTTCAGGGGAAAGTGCGTGAATTGGATCAGGAGAAATCAAGATATGAAGTGTGGGCAGAGGATGCGGAGGTTTTACTGAAAGCATTGACGGATTGTCCCTTTGTGATTTCCTCCCGAAAGGAAGGTGAAGTGTACATAGTAGTACTTGAGGAAAATCGAAATGCTCCTGATCTGAATCGATATCTGATGGAAAAAGAAATATCAGTTAGTCACCTCTTGGCCCAGACCACTTCATTGGAACAACGGTTTCTGGAAATCCTAAAAGCGGAAGATCATGCTTAGACTCGTAAGAATCGAATTCTTAAAGTTGAAATCCAATCGCGCCATGTGGATTTTGCTGGGATTGTACTTCATTGCCATTGCAGCCGTAGCCATTGGATCAGGCACTTTTCTGGACTATTTAACAGGACAAGGAGTAGATTATCGAGGAATTAATCCATCCATCTTTCCGATTTATGATTGGGAAGATATCTTTCACAATCTGGCCTATTTGGCTTCCTACTTCTCAGTATTGCCTGCTTTCCTTTTGATAATTTCCGTGAGCAATGAGTTTACATACAAAACTCATCGACAAAATATCATCGATGGCTTATCGCGAAAAGAGTTTTTCCTATCTAAGCTGAGTTTCGCAGCATTTCTGTCTTTGGTTTCGGCTGCTTTTCTATTGATCCTCGGTACCGTTTTAGGATTGGCTAATTCCGAATCAGGGATATCGTCATTTACGGATAGTCTCGTATTTATTCCCGGCCATGCTTTACAGCTATTCTGTTTTTTTCTGTTTTCCATCTTGCTTATTTTATTGGTTCGAAAAACAGGTTTTACCATCGTATTATTGCTGATTTATGCGCTTATTCTGGAGCCGGTGCTTTCCGCTATCCTGAAATGGCAAGTACCTGAATTGGGAATTATATTTCCGCTCGACTCAATTTCAGCTATCATCAGGGTGCCATTTTCGAAGTACATCCTGCTTCAAACCCAAGATTACATCGCCTGGTTCGATCTCTTTAGAGGCGGATTGTGGGGTGTCGCCTTTACCTTTTTTATTTTTCTGATTTTAAAGCGCAGAGATTTCTAGAGTTCTTCTCTGGTCACCTCCCAAGTGCTGTCCGCCAATAATCGCACGGATGCAACGAAATGTTTGAAAGGAGCTTTTTTTCCCCACTCTTCAGGAGAAATCATTGAGAGTACAAAAGCCTCTTCTTCTCTTGCATAGAGGTGGTATTCCTTTCCGATGACAGGCTGAAAGTTCATGTCGGCTGAATAGACAGCCTTTGACACCTCCACGCGATTTTTCAATTTTTCTGCTTGCTTTGCCAGCAATGCTATCTGCTCTTGAATTTGATGGAGCTGCATATTGCTTTGCTCCTCCATCGCCTTCATCGAGCGACTTTTTATCATTCCTTTCTCAGTGGGGGCGAATGCCGGACTACCCACGTGGTGAGGGTAGGGAATGAGCCCGGGGCTTTCGGTAATCTTATCGGGATCTATCGGGTTGATGAATTCTTCTTTTTCTTTCTTTCCGTCCGCCATCAATTCAAGGATAATTTTTTAAGTCGGGCAAAAGTACTATCAAATTTTGCAACGATAGAACCTGACAGGCCTCGACTCACCATATACTCTCGATGCATTTCAAACAGTGTATCGTAATCTTCACGGTTTCTTAATTTGGCAATAGCCATAGCCCTAAAACGATGATAATAGTTATGATTGGTCCATTTTGCCAGGGTCGGAGAGCGGTCGTTGAAAAGGCGATCCAAGTTTGCCAATTCTTTGTAGTGATTCAAAAAGTCAAAACCTTTTTCATCCATGAACTCAATAGCCAAGTCGCCGATGGCTTCTAACTCCGACAGTTTTCGAAAAGGAATGGAAGATGCAGCTCTTAGCCGATCCAAATTTTTCCAATTAACCAGTAGGGTATAACTCGATTGTTCGAAATACTCACGAAGTCCGTAGGTGTTTTTTAGGGTTAGCTCAACCAAATTATACCGAATTCCGGTAAAAAAGTTGACATATCCAACTTCTTCATCTCCGGTCACGGTCGCAACAAACGTCGAACCACCAAACCGCGTTTTGCGCTCGTAATTGAGCTCTCCCTTCTCGATGTATTTTTTGTAATCGAAATAGGGGTGAAGGTGCTGATGTAGATAGTTTCGAGCTGAGTCCAAATCCATGACAGATCAACAACACTTATGGAATTCGAAATGTTCTGTTTACAAATGTCAACAAAAATGAGATGGATAAATTCACATAAGTGTACAATAGAGGGATTGTTGATCGTACATTTGTGTGGATTTGTAACGCAATACAAGTTTAGCTGTATAAACTTCAAAAAATTCAGTTAATCAAATGATTATGGTAGTTTAATTGAACATATACTTCTTGTAAAACCCTCATGCGCTTATTGACTATTGATAATTTTTAAGACAGGTTTTGGCAGGATATGATAGAAAAGTGGACATGGAATTCGCAGATAGAATCAAGACGATAATTACCGTGAATAATCTTACGGGATCTTCATTTGCCGATAAGGTCGGGGTACAACGCTCAGGTGTATCTCACATCCTGAACGGACGGAATCAACCCTCCATGGACTTCCTATTAAAAGTCTTGGAGGCCTTTCCTCGGGTTGATGCAGGTTGGCTTCTTACAGGCAAAGCTCCCGAAAATCGCGAAAGCAAAACGGCTCAGAGCCCGAGAGTCGATACGAGAAGTAAAACAGAAATGGTTAATGTTGAAAAGAGCGAGGAAAGAACCGTAGAAAAAATTGTCATTTTCTACTCTGACCATACCTTTGAGACTTATAAGCCCAAAGCAGAATGATCAAAGCCATATTTTTGGATCGCGATGGAGTTATTAATCACGATCCGGGTGATTACACAACGTCCATAACTGAATTTACCATACTCCCGGATGTCATATCGACTCTGAAGGACTGGACTGATCAAGGATATTCAATTGTAGTAATAACTAACCAAGGAGGTATTGCTAAAGAGCGCTATACCTTTTCGGATTTTTATGAAATAGATGAATACATGAAAACGAAGTTTCTGGATGCCGGGGTGGCATATCTCGATACCTATTTCTGTCCGCATCACGATGCAATAAGTCATTGCTTATGCCGAAAGCCTCATTCCGGAATGATAGAAAAAGCTATCGCGAGACATAATATTAACCCCGATCAATCGGTGATGATCGGGGACAAATGGCGTGATTTAGAGGCTGCCGAGGGAGCGGGTGTGAGAGGAATTAAGATTGATGTGAATCAATCTCTCCGAGAGGTTGATCTCTCCCGATATTCTACGCTACCTTGACGTGAGACCAATTTTCACCTGATTTGATTCGGTAAAGCTGCATCTCGCTTATTCCAAACTGTTTGGCAATAATTTTTAAGCGAGTTCTTCGATTCGGATCAAAAATCTTTTTCTTAATGCGCATCACATCCGTAGAAGTCAACTTATGGCCCTTTTGTGGCTTTCTGTCTTTGCGTTCGGCACGACTTCTCTTCACGTGCGGACTGTCTTGCTGATGAACTTCCATTTCGCGTTTAGTCGCCCATCTCAGGTTTTCCTCGTAATTATTGGTTTTGTTGTAGTCTAAGTGAATCACATAAGTCTGCTCTTCATTTTCTTTTTCCATGAAATACTCAGCGACCAACTTATGAATATAAAACGTTTTAGCTTTGCCGAAAGGGCGGCATACAAAAGTCGGATATCCACCAAGTAAACTTCCTTTCAGGAGTCTTCCTTCTTTTGGATCATCAGTGTAGCTCAAAATTCTACCGAAATTTGAAATCATGTAATTGTAGCGGAGAGCGTCCTTTTCAAAGTCGAGCTGCTTCCATTCTTCTTGTGGATAAAACCGAATCATAGTTTATAGTATTAAAAGGTGAACAGTTCTCTCAGAAGAGTAAACTTTATGCCAACTTTGAAGTTGATTCTATTCAGAAAGCCGGCATAACTGCAAAAACGCATAGAAAAGAGTGGAGCTACCATATATGAAAAGTCCGAGATGTCTCAGTTAGTTTATTGCGAGTTTTTCTTCGAATCACCCGGAAATGCATACGAAGCCTTTAAAAATATAGGCAAAGGCGGACATCGCATTTTTCAAAGTGAAACCATTCAGGATGTGAAAATGATGGGGGCGGGTGCCGGAAACGGGTTTAGTATTTTGCCGGATTTTAGACGATACGCCATATTGTTTTTCTTTAAATCGGAACCGGATGCTCTACAATTTGTAGAAAATTGTGGTCAACTGGGGTGGTATGTGAAACAGTCGGCTCAACACCTTATCACTTTGCTGACTCCGGCAAAAGGACATGGTACGTGGTCCGGTTTAAACCCTTTTGAGTATGAGAGAGATGCTTTGAATGAATCAGCCCCCGTGGCGGTGATCACCAGGGCTACCATCCGTACGCGGGCTCTACCTGATTTTTGGAGTAATGTGCCTGCAGTTTCTTCTTTTATGCACTCTGCGCCGGCATTGCATCAAGTGGGTATCGGCGAATATCCGATTTTTATGCAAGCCACATTTAGCATTTGGCAAAATTTAAAGAGCCTGAAAGAAGTAGCGTATCGTGATACCCCTCATGCAGAGGTTATAAAAAAAACCAGAGAACGAAACTGGTATAAGGAGGAACTTTTTGCTGAGTTTGCCATTAAGCGATTATCCGTAAAGGGAGACCGCTTTAGTCGTTTGAAATTGCTGAATATTAAATCGTTTCAAAATACTGACTGACCAATTAATGTATTGCAAAAACCTCACGCAGTCAGGTTAGTCTTTGAAGAATAGTAGAAACCGGCGGCCGCAGCCACTGAATTTTTACCAAGCCATCTGCACCAATATCCTTTCGAGTCAAGACGATTTTGCATTCTTCATTTATCATTTCAATTTCAGAAGCGGGGCTTAACTTCTTGTTTGGCGTTTTTACTGCAAACCCAAAAACCGAAGTCCTGCGTAAATGAAATTGCCGGGAGAATATTCAAGATCACTGAATTGATTCATACGAAATAGAACAGGAAGGTAGTCTGGCTTCGAAGAAGTAGTAATTTTTCAAAGATTAAGAATAACTCCGTTAAATTTGAGGGATTTTTTGACAACCTTAACTTGAGGTAGTCGTAAGCTAAAGCTCATTAGATCAACTCTGAATATGAAAAAAACGATACTTTTCCTTTTGTTGTTAATCACGGTTTCTTTGAACGCATATAGTCAACAGGCCTATGTATCAATTGAAGGTCAGGCTGCAATAGGAAGTGAATTAATTGATAATGCCGCACGTACGGTTATTGATTCCAACGGTAATCGATTGGTATTCGGCACTTTCAGTGAGGCGGTTGATTTTGATCTGAGCGAGTCAGAGTTTATATTGGAACCTTTGGGATCCCCCGATTTGTTTCTGGCATCATACGACGATGAGGGAAATTTTAATTGGGCCTTTAAAATTGGAAGAATCGCTCTGACGGATGGAATGATAGCGAGTGGACTGGCCCTGGATGCTGATAATAACCCCGTCATTTCAGGCGCATTTTCTCTAACTGTAGATTTTGACCCTTCATCTGAAAGTAGTCCGCTGACTTCAGTACAAGGTTTGGATGGCTTTCTGGCCAAATACGATTCAGACGGTCAGTTTATGTGGTCGAAGCAATTTGGAAGTGTCGGTTCTGACGTGGTATCCGCTTTAGCCATCGACAATGAAGACAACCACCTCATAGGGGTCAGGTATAATGAAGAAATTGATCTTGACCCTTCTGATGAAAATGAAGTATTGTCTGCTCCTGTGGGTGGTTTGGATGCATCCGTTATTCTTTTAGATCAGGCTGGTGAGTATGTATGGGATTATTCAATCAATGCCACTACCGAAAATGAAATCGTAACGGCATTGACTGTAAATGATGACGGTAGAATTGCTTTAGGAGCGGCTACCAATGGAATTACTTCGGGAATTCCGGTGCAGAGTATGATGGCTGCCGTCTTAGAGCCGGATGGATCCGAGGTGTGGTCCTACGATTTTCAAAATCAAGGTCAATCAAATATTATTTCCCACCTGGCTTATTCTGAAGACGGTAATTCAATCTATCTGGGAGGAAGAATTCAAGAAGACACGGATTTTGATCCTTCAGTCGATGAGGAAATTTTGTCGCCGCTTTTTGCGGATCCGTTTATTTCAAAACATTCAGCTGCTGACGGAAGTCTGGCTTGGGCCAAATATGTAGAATCCGGCTCTACGGGTGATTACTGCGCAGGTATTCATGAAGACAACGGAGTGGTTTACTTGGCAGGATCATATGACGTACTGGCCACATTTGTACCAGGCGACTTCTCAACTCAAGTCCCTACTAATGGAGCTGCTGATGTTTTTGTAGCAGTTTATGATGCTGAGTCAGGAGAATTTATAACGGCTGACACTTTCGGCGGTACCGGTGGGGAGAGAGCTAACGATGCATATTTTGCCGGCGAACTTGGTTTAGCCATCGCAGGGCAATTCAATTCTTCATTGGAATTAGTGTCGGGCGAATCAATTGCCTCGCAAGGTTTTGAAGATGGTTTCGTAGCGTTTTTTACCTATATCTACAATCTTAGTGCAGGCGCTGAGTTGAGCGAAAGTGATGTCAGTCTTTATCCGGTACCTTCGAGCGACCATGTTTATGTGCAGTTCGGTAATATGAATGCCGGTAAATTTGAAGTAAAGCTGATCAACATAATAGGACAGACGGTTTTGGCTAAAACATACGATAATAGCCCGAGTCGGATAAAATTAGACATATCAAATTTGAAGCAAGGAATCTATTTGATGGAGATACGAGTAGAAAACTCTTCCATCACCAAAAGGCTAATAAAACAATGACAGAGAGCGAAGCTCGCTTAATTTTAGGTGCGGATGCATCTGCCGACTCCGAAGATCTTATTGACGCATATGAGGAAGCCGTTTTCGAACTGGCTTCCTTTTTTATGCGCCGAACTTTCATTCCCAAATTGGCCAAAGCCAAAATCTCCAAGCTGCAAAAAGTAGGAGAGGTCGCCCGATTTTTTGAAATAGACCTATCGAAAATTGATGAACCATCTTTCAGTTTTTCATTTGAAAATTTAAGCGATCATCGCTCCGTAATTCAAGCGTATAATCAAGCTGAGATGAAGATTAAACTAAAGCTATCCTCTACCTCAAGTTATACTGAAGCTTTGAGTCTTTATGCTTCATGGATTCAGCTTTTTAATGAGTATTCAAAGGCTTTTCTAAAGCTCTGTGTCGGGTCTGAAATTGTCAATGTAAAACTAACTGAAGCACCGATTTTCGTTGAATTTCAAAATGCTTCTGAAGCTGAGCGACAAGAATTGATCAGAAGGGAATGTGCTCGGCTGAAAAAAATGATCGGTTAGATTTTCATCGCTCGATCCATGGCACGCTTGTCCTGTTTTTCTTTCAAGTCATGTCGCTTATCGTGCTGCTTTTTACCGCGTGCCAGCGCAATCCTTACTTTGGCGTAGCCTGAATCGGCAATAAAGACTTTTAACGGAACAATGGTCAACCCCTTATTTTTCATCGCCTTCTCAAGCTTTTCAATTTCCCTCTTTTGCAACAAGAGTTTTCGATCTCTGGTAGGTGATATCGGATTGTTGTAGCTGGCAGGTTCGTATGCAGAAATATGCATGGATTTAATCCACAGCTCGTGCTTTCTCAGATAGCAATACGCTTCCGCAATGCTCGCCTTACTTGCTCTGACACTCTTTATTTCGGCACCCGTAAGCTGGATACCCGCGTCGTACTTATCGATAAGCTCGTATTCAAACTTCGCTTTTTTGTTGCGAATGTTTACATCTTTCATTGAGGCCATAGCGGCAAATTTAAGTCAAAATAAAAAGTCGCCCTTCTTTTAATCACCGGAGCTTCTGCGCAGGCGATCAAAAGAGAACGACTTCTCGTTTGCGGTATTTTAAGAATTATCCTTTCGCCTTTTCGTAATTCTCAGCCACTTGCTTCCAGTTAATCACATTCCAAAAAGCAGAAATATAATCAGGTCGCTTGTTCTGATATTTCAAGTAATACGCATGTTCCCAAACATCGAGTCCCAAGATGGGCGTACCCTTTTTCTCCGTAACCGGCATCAGGTTATTGTCTTGATTCGGAGTGCTGGTCACGTGCAGTTTTCCGTCTTCGCCAACGATAACCCAAGCCCATCCTGAACCGAATTGTGTAGCAGCGGCATTGTTAAAATCTTCTTTCAACTTGTCCATTCCACCCAAATCTGACTCAATGGCTGAAGCCAAAGAACCGGAAGGGTTTCCGCCGCCATCGGGACTCATGACTTTCCAGAAAAGAGAATGATTGTAAAATCCACCACCGTTATTGCGAACCGCAGCACCGAGTTTGTCGACATTGGCCAAAAGTTCTTCAATGCTTTTGTTCTCATGTTCGGTACCCTCAATAGCATTATTGAGTTTTGAGGTATAGCCTCCGTGGTGTTTATCATGGTGAATTTCCATAGTTTTCGCATCAATATGAGGTTCTAATGCGTCAAAGGCGTATGGTAAATCAGGTAATTTAAATGACATAGTTGTTGTTTTTAGGTTTGTAATTGAACACTCAAAATTAGGATTAGTTCCACCAATGGCTCAGTTTTTAAGATAGAGTGTTCTTATAGGGCTATAGAAATTGAGACTTATCGTAGTTTGATCCATCCATACAAATCGAATCGATACCATCTCCATGGTGCTTAATCCATTATTTTTCGTCTATGTTCGGTTCCCCATTTACGCATTACGTCTATAACGTGATCCAAAGATCGACCATAATCGGTCAGAGCATATTCTACTGAAACGGGGTTACCCGGTAGTTCTTTTCTGCTTACCAGACCATTCTCCGTGAGATCTTTTAACTCTTTAGACAACATCTTGGGCGTTATGCCCTCTATGAGTTGCTCTAGTTGATTAAACCGATTATCGCCAATGGATAAGGAAACCAAAATGGGTAGTTTCCATTTTCCTCCTAATAATTCAATTACATCTCTTACGGGTCGAATGTAAACTTTGCATTCAGCGGTCTCTGTATTCATATCTGATTAACTTTCAGGTGACTATAGTAAAGTAAAGTAGTTTTCTGCGCACAATGAACTTTCTTTCATGTTCCTATTTCAAACAAATCATTCTGAAAAAAAGATCTGAAATGAAAAGATTAGCATTATTCGGTGGTACGGGAAGTATGGGAAGACACTTCTTAAAACTTGCATTGGATGAAGGATATTCGGTGAAGGCACTTATAAGAAACCCCGCAAAGTTGGAATTGGTTCATCAAAATCTGACAGTAATTGAAGGAGATGTTCTCAATCCCACAGATGTCGAGAAGTCCATTGAAAATACGGATATAGTGGTAAGCTTATTCGGACATAGTTTCGGAAAGAAGGGTGGTCAAAAAGCCCCGCCCGATTTGCAAACCCGAGGTACCTCAACTATTGTGAATGCCATGAAAAGATTCGGCCAGAAACGCATCATCTCTTTGAGTGGCGGAGGTGTTCCTTTTCCGGAAAAAGATCGCCCTAAGTTCTTTCCCGATAAAGTAATTTCGTTTGTTATGAAAACCTTTTTTTCCACCCTGATTGAAGATGGTAAAAATCATGTGAAGGTTCTCAAAGAAAGCGGTTTGGAATGGATGGTTGTAAGAGGCGCCAGGTTTACTGATGATTTCAAACATTACAATTACCGTGTTGGTTGGGTGGGCGTCAATTCGGGTGCTTCAATCGGGCGCAAGGACTTGGCTCATTTTATTTTGACTCAGTTAGAAGATCAAACTTACAACTATCAGATGCCGTTGGTGTCTTACTAAGTTTTTCCGTCACACGTGCGGGAAAGTGATTCGTTCGGCACATACGAAAATGAAATTTTACATCGTACTTTTGCGCCGATGTATAAATCGATTCTGCGCAAAACTCTGTTTCGGCTTAGCGCTGAAAAAGCACACAATTTCTCATTCGGATTTTTGAAAGTTCTTTTTCAGCTTCCTTTTGCGAAAACTTTGTTTTACGGTGCATACAACATCAACCACCCGTCTCTGGAAAGGGAACTTTTCGGAATAAAATTCAAAAACCCCGTAGGTCTTGCAGCGGGATTTGACAAGAATGCCAAGCTCTACAATGAGTTTTCTTTTATGGGTTTTGGTTTCATTGAAATCGGAACGGTTACGCCTAAGCCCCAACCGGGCAATGAGCAGCCTCGACTTTTCAGGCTTCCGAAAGACCAGGCTTTGATCAACCGCATGGGATTCAACAATGATGGTGTAAAGAAAATCAGCCGACGATTAAAAGGGCGCTATTCTTCCGTAATAATCGGAGGGAACATCGGTAAGAATAAGGTAACGCCCAATGAGAATGCCTTGGATGACTACCTCATCTGCCTCAATGAGCTCTATGACGTTGTGGATTACTTTACGGTAAATGTATCCTCTCCCAACACACCCGGTTTGCGGGAATTACAAGAAAAGGAGCCGCTTACCAAGCTTTTGAAGGCTTTAAAAGAAGAAGCTGCCACAAAGTATAAAGTGAAGCCGATTCTCCTAAAGATTGCTCCCGATTTGACGGATGCTCAGCTCGATGATATCGTCGAGATCGTTCGAGCTACGCAAATCGACGGCATTATCGCAACCAACACGACCATTGATCGATCAGGCTTGAAAACAAGCACCGCTGAAGTGGAAGGAATCGGAGCAGGAGGTCTTAGCGGAAAGCCTTTGACCAACCGATCAACTGAAGTGATTCGTTACATTCATCAAAAATCAGAAGGTACCATTCCGATTGTTGGAGTCGGAGGCATCCACACTGCTGAAGATGCCATGGAAAAACTGGAAGCCGGTGCTTCACTCGTTCAGCTCTACACAGGCTTTGTATACGAAGGGCCTGCTTTGGTGAAAAAAATCAATCAAAAAATTATCGACCATGCTCGAGCTAATTGAATGTCCGCGTGATGCCATGCAAGGGATAAAAGAATTTATTCCCACCGAGAAGAAGATCGAATACATCAATCTGTTGATCAAAGCGGGTTTTCACACCATCGACTTTGGCTCATTCGTAAACCCGAAAGCGGTACCGCAAATGGCCGACACGGCGCAAGTTTTAAAGGGATTGAAACTGAATGATCGTACCAAACTCTTGGCGATCATTGCCAATAAGCGAGGAGCCGAAGATGCCGTTCAATTCGATGAGATCACATATCTCGGCTACCC
>CAZYWJ010000014.1:38671-58576 GCA_964651785.1 uncultured Cryomorphaceae bacterium | reverse complement strand
TCACCCAATCCGGCGCAGGCGAATTTTCAGGAACGGGTACCGTCATTCTCACAGGCACCTCTTCGGTGGTCTTGGAAAATACGGGATCGAATGATTTGATTTTTTACGATTTGGAAATCTCGAATTCGGGTGGGGTAACGCTGAACGACCCCGTGGAAGTAGCCAACAATCTCAATTTCATCACCGGAATAATCGACGCAAATACTGATGCCTTGTTTTTCGGCCCTTCTGCCACGGTTTTGGGTGCCGGAAATAATTCGCATGTCAATGGTGAAGTGATCAAAGAGGGCAGTGCCGACTTTGTTTTCCCCATCGGAGATAACGGAATTTACCAACCCATTGAGATTTTTGATTTAACCGGAGCTTCTACATTTAGCGCTCAATATTTTGATCAGCCACATCCCGACCCTATCGGTCCATACTTCAACGGTGACCAATGGCCTGTCAGTACCTGCGATTATTGGAGCTTAACGCAAATTTCAGGGGTAGATTCAGCGCGTATACGATTAACATACGGCAACAACCCATGCAATGAAGTGAATGACTTTAACCTTCTTCGTGTGGCAAGATACAGCGGCGGTGTATGGGAAGTGCCGACTCTTTTGGGCGATGATCCGGCCACAGGAAGTGTAGCTACCATTGCTGCCGCAGCGACCTTCGGAGATTTCGCGTTGGCTTCTGATAATGGCTTTGCTAATGTTCTTCCCATTGAACTATTGCACTTTGATGCAAAACAAAAAACGAGTAAAGTTCTGACCAAATGGATTACCGCTTCTGAAACAAACAACGATTATTTCGTGGTGGAGAAATCAAAAACGATATCTGATTTCAGCGAGGTCGGAAGAGTGGAGGGTGCAGGAAACTCGAATACCGAATTGCAGTATGAATTGTCCGATGTTAATCCTTTTGAAGGTCTTTCTTATTACAGATTGAAACAAGTAGATTTTGATGGTTCAGAGACCTTCAGCCAAATCGTAGCAGTTGAGTTTGAGAAGCCACAATCTTCGTTTTCATTGATAAATGCCTACCCTTGTGAGCAAGGAATTTGCATAAATTATCAGTCGAAATACAGACACCTTCAGTTGCGCCTCTATAGTTCTTCGGGTAAGTTGATTTATTCGACTCAACTTAGTCCCGAGAATAGTTTTTTTACAATGAATCACGAGCTTGCTCATGGAATTTACCACATTAGCCTGAGTGATGGGAAGTCGGTGGAAAGTAAAAAGGTCTTCAGATAGTTAAATAATATTACAAACGAAAAAGAGCAGCCGATAAGCTGCTCTTTTTCGTTTTTTCCGGTTGCAGAAAGCTTAGAAGCTCTCCACCAATTCATCCAAGGCCATGTGCAAATATTGTCCTCTCAAATTCTTGGCGATGATTACTCCCTCTTCGTCAATCAAAATACTTTGAGGAATGCTGCGCACATTGTAAACTTGAGCGGGTTTAGAACTCCATCCGCCCAAATCGCTCACGTGGTATTTCCAATTTAAATTGTCTTGCTTGATGGCAGCTACCCATTTGTCTTTCGCTTTATCCAAGCTTACACTGTAAATCTCAAAGCCTTTGGCATCTTTGAACTTGGCTTTGCTGTATTTTTCATAAGCACTAACCACGTTCGGGTTTTCCCTGCGGCAAGGTCCGCACCAAGAGGCCCAAAAGTCAATCAAAACTACCTTTCCTCGTAGGTCAGATAGTTTGAGTGTTTTTCCGTCAGGGCTTTCAAAAGCCAATTCAGGTGCCACATCTCCGATGTTAAGCCCCACTTCTCCGGATTGCTCCGCGGGAGGGGTTTTATCTGCTTCATAAGACTTGAAGCCAAATGCGGTTAAAATCGTTAATCCGATTGCTGCGATAATTGTTGTATAAAATCTCATGATCATTGCTTTGTTGTGCCCTTTTTGGCAAAAGGCGTACCAATTTACGAAATCCGTTTGATGTTTGCACCTAATGCCTGAAGTCGAGCATCTATGTTCTGGTATCCGCGGTCTATTTGCTCAATGTTGTGAATGGTGCTCTTCCCTTCAGCACTAAGGGCGGCTATTAAGAGCGATACTCCCGCACGAATATCCGGCGAAGTCATCGAAATTCCCTTGAGCTTAACTTGGTTATCCAATCCGATTACCGTAGCACGGTGAGGGTCGCAAAGTATGATTTGTGCCCCCATGTCAATTAATTTGTCAACGAAAAAGAGACGGCTTTCAAACATCTTTTGATGCACCAAAACCGAGCCTTTGGCTTGAGTAGCCACCACCAAGACGATACTCAACAAATCCGGAGTAAAGCCGGGCCAAGGATGATCGGAGACCGTCATGATTGAGCCGTCAATATAGGTGTCGATTTCGTAGTGATCTTGGGCAGGAATATGCAGGTCGTCACCAATCAATTCAATTTTGATTCCCAGTCTTCTGAAAGTATCCGGAATGATTCCGAGCATCGGATAGTTCACATCCTTTATCGTAATCTCGGAACCCGTCATTGCCGCCAGGCCAATGAAACTTCCGATTTCAATCATATCGGGAAGAACGCGGTGTTTTGTTCCGCCTAAGTAGTCTACTCCTTCAATGGTGATTCGGTTTGATCCTGCTCCCTCGATTTTTGCCCCCATCGAGTTCAGCATCTTGCACAATTGCTGGATGTAAGGCTCGCAAGCGGCATTGTAGAGGGTGGTAGTTCCTTTTGCCATTGAGGCTGCCATAATCACATTGGCCGTACCCGTTACGGACGGTTCATCCATGTGATGGAAAGTACCTTTAAGGTTATCAGCTTCTACTTGATAGAATTGTTCGCCCGGATTGTAATTGAACTTGGCTCCGAGCTTTTCAAATCCGATAAAGTGGGTATCCAGTCTTCTTCTTCCGATTTTGTCACCACCGGGCTTTGGAATGTATCCTTTACCGAAACGAGCAAGTAGCGGCCCGACTATCATAATCGATCCGCGTAATCCGCTGCCTTTCTTTTTAAATGTATCGGTATGTAGATACTCAATATCAACTTTTTCGGCCGTAAAGGCGTAATGCTCCTTACCTAATTGTTCGACTTTTACTCCTAAATCACGAAGCAAATCAATCAGCTTGTTGACATCGATAATGTCGGGTACGTTTTCTATTTCAACCCTTTCCGGGGTTAGCAGGACGGCACATAGAATTTGCAGCACCTCATTCTTTGCACCCTGGGGAATGATTTCACCTTTCAGCTTTTTTCCCCCGACAATTTCAAATGCTCCCATTTGCTAATTTCTTTTTTTGCGTCTTTTCTTACCTTTTCTCTGATTTTGTCGCGGGGCAGGCTTTTTATTAACGCCCATTTGCTGCATCACCTTTTGAGTAGATTCCAAATCTTCCTCGGGATTTTCCAGTTTTAATTTACCCTTGGTCAGCTTTTGAAGATCGGAAGCGATCACTTCGTCTTTTACGCTGTTCTGATTCCAAACAACGTAGGTGCGCTTCATCACATTGGCCATGCTCACCGTAGCTTTCTGTCGCTCTTCGTCATCCTCTATCGCGACTACCTCGTTCAGAAGATTTTCGATGGTTTTGCCGTAATGTCCGAGCTTAATATCATTCTTGGGATACTCCACCTTTTTTGGTTTGGAGTCAAATGACTCAGCCGTTGGTTTTGGATATGGAGAATCTACATCCAATTGAAAATCGGACATCACGTGCAGGTGATCCCAAAGCTTATGATTGTAATCCTCCACATCTCTAAGCTGGGGAAAGAGATTTCCCATGATTTTGATGATGGCCCGTGCACATCTGTTTCGTTCTTCTTTATCTTCCAAAGTCATGCAGTGCTCCACCATTCGGTGAATGCTTCTGCCGTACTCGGGAATCTTCAAATCCGGGCGGGTACTGTTATACGTTAATTTCATATGGTCTATTTCTCGTCTGGTTGACGGCTAATGCCGCACAAAGTAAAGATGAATTGTTTCTTGAAAAAGGTTTTAACTAAGTTTTCGATCTATTCAACGATTTCCAACTTGGCAAATTTTAATAAGAGTTGTTTTTGACCCACGGTCGGAAAAAAGACGGTGGCTTTTTCGTTAGGTGAGTTGCCTTCTATATTCACCACTTTTCCCTTACCGAATTTTGCATGTGAAACTTTGGTGCCGACTACGACCGATCCCGGTGGTAGAGTGGCACCTGTTGTTCCCGAAGTCTGACTTACTTTTTTCAGGTTTTTCGGTACCGAAGGGGCGGTAGTTTGTGGTTTCGGTTCTTCCTTTCGTTTAAATTTTTGCCTTTTGGCAAAAGAATTACCTCCTCCCGAGCCGAAGCCGCCGCCCCATGGAGTCTCGTCAAAAGTGGTTGGAGCTCTTCGTTCTTCCGTTTCCGGCAAATGGACGAATTGCGTGTCAATTTCTTCAATAAACCGACTCGGTTCGCAATAATTGAGGCTTCCGTAGCGATAGCGGCTCATCGCATAAGTGAGGGTCACTTTTATCTCTGCACGGGTCAACGCCACATAAAAGAGTCTGCGCTCCTCTTCCAATTCGCTTCTTTCATTCAGCGAAAGCTGAGAAGGAAAAAGGTTTTCTTCCAAACCTACAATATATACGTAAGGAAATTCAAGTCCTTTGGAAGCGTGGATTGTCATCAAACTCACTTTATCGTCATCCTCATCGTCCTGATCGGCGTCAGTAAGAAGTGCTACATCCAACAAAAAATCACTTAGCGTTGGTTTCTTTCCTTCAAACTCGGGACGTTCACTTTCGGTGAATTCTTTGATACCGTTCAAAAGCTCTTGGATGTTTTCAAATCTGCTCAGTCCTTCGGGAGATTTGTCGGCATAAAGTTCTCTGAGTAATCCCGTGCTTTTCGCAATATGTTCGGCCAAACTAGCTGCATCCTCTGTTTGAAGCTGCGCGGCAAAGCTCTTCATCATGGTGGTGAAGTTGGCCAGCTTAGCTTTAGTGCCTGAGTTGACATCCAGCTGATCGCGGAAGGTAGTCATGACTTCCCACATGCTTTTGTCAAGCTCATTTGCCTTTATAGTTATCTTCTCCAAAGTGGTTTTACCAATGCCTCTGGTGGGGTAGTTGATCACCCTCTTCAAAGATTCTTCGTCATTCGGATTTGCCGTAAGGCGATAGTAGGCCAGCAGGTCTTTGATCTCCTTACGCTGATAGAAGGACAGACCGCCATAAATTCTATAGGGGATATTGACTTTGCGCAAAGCTTCCTCCATAGATCTACTTTGCGAATTGGTTCGGTAAAGTATGGCGAAACTCTTATTGTCTACTCGGGCGTTATTTTTCTCTTGGAAAATGTCATTGGCCACAAACATACCTTCCTCATTGTCCGAAAGGTTCCTAACTACCCTGATGATCTCGCCCTCATCGTTAGAAGTCCATACTTCCTTCTTGATACGGTCGCGGTTCTTATCGATCACGCTGTTGGCAGCTCCTACTATTCTTTTAGTGGAGCGGTAGTTTTGCTCCAACTTGTACAATCCATATTCGGGGTAGTCTTTTTTGAAATTGAGGATGTTCTGAATATTGGCTCCGCGAAAGCCATAGATGCTCTGAGCATCGTCACCTACTACGCATAAGTTTTCATTGAGCGCGGCCAGCTTCTTTACTATAAGGTATTGGCTGAAGTTGGTATCCTGATACTCATCGACCAATAAATACCTGAACTTATGCTGATATTTATGCAGCACTTCAGGAAAATCGCGAAGCAGGACATTCGTCTTATATAAGAGGTCGTCAAAATCCATTGCCGCAGACTTAAAAAGTCGACGGTTGTATTCGTAGTAGATGTCTACCAATTTCGGTCTTCCGCCCATTTCATCATCACTCATTATTTCCGGGTGGTCGCGATAAGCTTTGGGTGAGATCAAATTATTCTTCGCGGCCGAAATCCGGTTTTGGACGTAATTCGGCTTGTAAAGTTTATCATCCAGCCCCATTTCTTTCACAATCGTCTTAATGAGGTTGCGGCTATCTTGAGTATCGTAGATGGAAAAATTGGAAGGGTAGTTCAGCTTTTCCGATTCCACTCGAAGTATTCGGGCAAAGATGCTGTGAAAGGTCCCCATCCATATATTTCTGGCTTCGCTTGAACCGATGATTGAAGCTATTCGCTCCTTCATTTCTTTAGCCGCCTTATTGGTAAAGGTCAGCGCTAAAATCTGAAAGGGATCTACACCTTTGTTTATAAGGTATGCAATGCGGTAGGTGAGGACGCGCGTCTTTCCCGATCCAGCCCCTGCTATGACCATTGTAGGCCCTTCCGTGTTGATTACGGCTTCTCTCTGAGCCGTATTTAGCGAATCCAAATAGTTCATCAGTGCAAAAATACGGTTTCGATTTTGATACCGATCTTTGCATGGAAATTCCTTTTGAACAATAGGCGAATCAGGGCATTTTCTGATCGTTAGTGAGAGCGAAAAAATAATTTCCGAAAAAGTCTTAAAAAACTCTCGAATCGCCTGTTGTATAATTGATTTATTCTTGTACATTTGCAGCCCCAATTATGCTAGGGGTTAAGCGCATTGCGCCGAAAAACATTGATTAAGAGCAAGTTTAAGATATGCCAACGATACAGCAGCTTATACGAAAAGGAAGAGTAACCAAAGCGAAGACAAGCAAGTCTGCAGCTTTGACATCATGTCCTCAACGCCGAGGAGTTTGTGTGCGTGTTTATACAACCACGCCAAAGAAGCCGAACTCGGCAATGAGAAAAGTAGCCCGTGTGCGACTGACCAACGGAAGAGAGGTGAACGCCTACATCGGTGGTGAGGGGCATAACCTGCAAGAGCACAGTATTGTGTTGGTGCGAGGTGGAAGGGTAAAAGACCTTCCGGGTGTGCGCTATCACATTGTTCGCGGTGCATTGGATACTGCGGGAGTGGATGGTCGTACGCAAAGACGCTCTAAATACGGAACTAAAAGACCTAAGAAATAAGGGAATCTGAGTCATGAGAAGAAAGACAGCAAAAAAACGCATCACTCTCCCCGACCCGAAGTTTAACGAGGTGTTGGTTACAAAGTTCGTGAACAATATGATGTACGCGGGCAAGAAGAACACGGCTTACTCTATCTTTTACGATGCAATTACCATCGTGGATGAAAAGAGCGGCGAAGAAAGCGGGCTGGAAGTTTGGAAGAGAGCTCTTACAAACGTTACTCCTGCAGTTGAAGTAAAAAGCCGTCGTGTTGGTGGTGCTACTTTCCAGATTCCTCAACCTATCCGCGATAGCCGCAAACTATCTATGGCGATGAAATGGTTGATCAGCTACTCTCGTAAGAGAAACGAGAAGACAATGAGTGAGCGCATGGCTTACGAAATTTTGGCTGCCGCCAAAGAAGAAGGCGCTGCCTACAAGAAAAAAGAAGATACCCACAGAATGGCTGAGGCAAACCGCGCCTTCTCTCATTTCAGGTTCTAGAATATTTATAGACGGATTAACAAAGAACACAATGTCTAAAAGAGATTTAACGTACACAAGAAACATCGGTATCGCTGCCCACATAGACGCGGGAAAGACGACTACAACCGAGCGTATTTTGTATTACGGTGGAGTGAGCCACAAGATTGGTGAGGTGCACGATGGTGCCGCCACTATGGACTGGATGGAGCAGGAGCAGGAGCGTGGAATCACCATTACCTCTGCTGCTACTACATTGAAATGGCCACACCGCGGCAAAGAATACCACGTAAACATCATTGACACTCCCGGTCACGTTGACTTCACCGTTGAGGTAAACAGATCTTTGAGAGTACTCGATGGTTTGGTTTTCTTATTTAGTGCCGTGGACGGTGTAGAGCCTCAGTCAGAAACAAACTGGCGATTGGCAAACAACTACAAAGTGCCACGTATCGGTTTCGTAAACAAAATGGACCGTCAGGGTGCAGACTTTTTGAGCGTATGTCAACAAGTGAAAGACATGCTCGGAAGCCACGCACTTCCTCTTCAAATTCCGATCGGATCTGAGGACAACTTTAAGGGTGTGGTTGATTTGATCAACTTCCGTGGAATCGTATGGAACGAGGAAGACATGGGAATGACTTTCGAAGAAATCGATATTCCCGCCGAATTGGTTGAAGAGGCAAGAGAGCATCGCGAGAAATTGCTCGAGGCAGTTGCTGAATTCGACGATACGTTGATGGAAAAGTACTTTGAGGATTCAGAGTCGCTTACCGAAAGAGAAATTTTGGACGCACTTCGCGAAGCTACCATTGCTAATAAGGTAGTGCCGATGATGTGCGGTTCTGCATTTAAGAATAAAGGAGTTCAAGCGATGTTGGGTATGGTAATGGAAATTCTTCCTGCCCCGACTGATATTGAGGCAATCGATGGAACAAACCCTGACACGGGTGAGCCTTCGTCGAGAAAGCCATCTTACGATGAGCCTTTCGCAGCTTTAGCTTTTAAAATTGCAACGGATCCTTTCGTAGGAAGACTTTGCTTTACCAGAGCTTATTCGGGAATTCTGCCTTCAGGTTCTTATGTGTTAAATACAAGAACGGGTAAGAAGGAGAGAATTTCCAGAATTTTTCAAATGCACTCAAACAAGCAGAATCAAATTGAATCACTTGGTGCAGGAGACATCGGAGCATTGGTTGGGTTTAAAGACATCAAAACGGGAGATACCCTTTGTGATGAGAAGAAGCCGATCGTTTTGGAATCTATGGATTTCCCGGATCCGGTTATCGGATTGGCCATCGAGCCTAAGTCTCAAGCTGACGTTGATAAATTGAGTGTTGCGCTTGGAAAATTATCTGAAGAAGATCCTACATTCCAAGTTAAAACGGACGAAGATTCAGGACAGACGGTAATCAGTGGTATGGGTGAGCTTCACTTGGATATCATTATGGATCGTCTCCGTCGTGAGTTTAAAGTAGAAGTAAATCAAGGAGCACCTCAGGTTTCTTACAAAGAATCTATCAATGGTACCGTTGATCACCGTGAAGTTTACAAGAAGCAGACGGGTGGTCGCGGTAAGTTTGCAGACATCGTGGTGACCATTGAACCTGGTGATCCTGAAAACCCGGGATTGATCTTCGTAAATGAGATCAAGGGAGGTAACGTACCGAAAGAATTTATCCCATCTGTAGAGAAGGGTTTCAAGGAAGCGATGGCCAACGGAGTTTTGGCGGGATATCCTATCGATAACCTGAAGGTGACGTTGAAAGACGGATCTTTCCACGCCGTTGACTCCGACCAACTTTCTTTCGAATTGGCTGCTAAGTTGGCATTCAGAACTGCCGTTCCTAAAGCGAAGCCGATTCTTTTAGAGCCTATCATGAAACTGGAGGTTCTTACACCTGAAGAAAACATGGGAGACGTAGTTGGTGACTTGAACCGACGACGTGGAATCATGGAAGGAATGGGAGACCGAGCAGGAGCTAAGGTTGTAAAAGCTAAAGTTCCGCTTTCAGAAATGTTTGGTTATGTAACGCAGTTGAGAACGATCTCTTCAGGTCGCGCAACTTCAACCATGGAATTTTCACACTTCGAGGAAGCACCTAAAAACGTGGCGGAGGAAGTAATTGCCAAAGCGAAAGGTAAATCAGTAGAAGCTTAATTATAAGTAGTAGTATTCATAACGATGAGTCAAAAAATCCGCATTAAGCTAAAGTCGTACGATCACAACTTGGTCGACAAATCGGCTGAGAAAATCGTGAAGACCGTAAAGTCAACGGGTGCCGTAATCAGTGGTCCGATTCCATTGCCTACACACAAGCGCATCTACACCGTTTTGCGTTCTCCTCACGTGAACAAAAAATCAAGAGAACAATTTGAACTCGCTTCTTATAAACGTCTTTTGGATATTTACAGCTCTTCATCAAAGACTGTTGATGCCTTAATGCGATTGGAGCTCCCGAGCGGGGTAGAAGTAGAGATCAAAGTCTAATAATTACACTAAGAACATGCCTGGTTTAATTGGTAAAAAAATAGGAATGACCAGTACATTCGTAGGTGAAGACGGCAAGAACGTCGCATGTACGATTATACAAGCTGGTCCTTGCGTGGTAACGCAAGTGAAGACCGAAGAAAGTGATGGCTATAAAGCCATTCAGTTGGGTTTCGGCGAAAGGAAGGAGAAAAATACTCCCGCTCCACTCAAAGGGCATTTCAAAAAGGCCAAGACTACTCCTAAGAAGAGATTGGCCGAGTTTGCTCACTTCGAAGGCGAATATAAGCTTGGAGATGAAGTAAACGTTGAGATTTTTCAAGAGGGCGAGTTTATTGATGTCACCGGTAAATCGAAAGGAAAAGGTTTCCAAGGGGTTGTAAGGCGACACAATTTCCGTGGAGTTGGAGATGCTACTCACGGACAGCACAACCGAGGACGCGCTCCCGGTTCTATCGGAGCGGCCTCTGACCCTGCCCGCGTATTTAAGGGTATGAGGATGGCCGGCCAGATGGGTGATTCCAAAGTGACTTTGGAGAACATTCAAGTGCTGAAAGTAATGCCTGAAGAGTCTTTACTAATTGTGAAAGGTTCCGTACCCGGAGCAAAAGGTGCATTTTTAATCTTGGAGAAAAACTAATGGAACTTTCAGTCTACAACATCGAAGGAAAGGAGACCAAAAAGGTTAAGTTGGATGATTCCGTTTTCGGAATAGAGCCGAACGATCACGCCATTTACATGGATGTGAAACAATACGGAGCCAATAACCGACAAGGTACTCACAAAGCAAAAGAGCGCGCTGACGTAAAAGGAAGTAGCCGCAAGATAAAAAAGCAGAAAGGTACGGGTACCGCTCGTGCAGGTGATATCAAAAACCCTTTGTTCAGAGGTGGAGGTCGCGTTTTCGGACCACGTCCGAAAGACTACAGCTTCAAGTTGAACAAGAAATTGAAGCAACTTGCGAGAAAGTCGGCCCTGAGCTATCGCGCTAAGGAGAATCAAATTACCATCATCGAAGATGTGAAAATGGATGCTCCGAAGACTAAGACTTACGTGAATATGATGGCTGCTTTAAAATTGGTTGATCAAAAACCACTTTTAGTTACCGCAGGTACGGATAAAACACTATCTTTGTCGTCCCGAAACGTTAAGAAGCATAAGGTAGTGAATGTCAATGAGTTAAGTACTTATGACATTATGAACTGCAACCGTTTGGTGATTGCTGAGAGCGCTATCGAAGTGATAGAGAATACATTAAAAAGAACTGCCAAGTCATGAGTCGTATAGTTTTAAAGCCGATTGTCACTGAGAAGATGACTGCGATTTCAGAGAATTTGAATCGCTATGGCTTCTACGTAAAGAATGATGCCAATAAGATTGAGATCAAAGAGGCTATCGAAAAGCTGTACGGAGTGAATGTGGATAAAGTATGGACCACTCGCTATGCAGGCAAGTCGAAATCTCGATACACTAAGACGGGAATGGTAACCGGTAAGAGCTCTGCTTATAAAAAAGCGGTGGTGACGGTTGCTGAAGGAGAAACAATCGACATATACAGCAATATTTAAAAGACTGAAAGATGCCGGTAAGAAAATTAAAGCCCACTACACCTGGGCAACGTCATAAGATTCTAAGTGCGTTTAGCGAGATTACTGAATCAAAGCCTGAGAAGTCTCTCTTGGCTCCGATCAGTAAGTCTGGTGGACGAAACAATCAAGGTCGCATGACTATGCGCTACACGGGTGGTGGTCACAAGCGTCGTTACAGAATCATCGATTTCAAACGCGATAAGCACGGAATGGATGCAGAGGTAAAGACGATCGAATACGATCCGAACAGAACTGCTCGCATAGCGCTGGTTCAGTACACTGATGGTGAGAAACGATATATCATTGCACCTGAAGGTATTCAAGTAGGTCAGACTATAAAGAGTGGCGAAGGCGTAAATCCTGATGTAGGAAACACGCTATATCTAAGCGAGATTCCTTTAGGAACGGTTGTTCACAATGTTGAGATGCGTCCCGGGCAGGGAGGTGTTTTGGCCAGAGGAGCCGGAGCCTATGCTCAGCTTACCGCTCGCGACGGAAAGTACGCCATTTTGAAAATGCCTTCGGGAGAGACAAGAATGGTGTTGGTAACTTGCTTGGCTACCATTGGTAGCGTATCAAACGGAGACCACTTTTTGGTTCGTTCAGGTAAAGCAGGTAGAAGCCGCTGGTTGGGACGTCGTCCGAGAGTTCGTGGGGTTGTGATGAACCCCGTAGATCACCCGATGGGTGGTGGTGAAGGCCGTAATTCAGGAGGTCACCCTCGTTCGCGAAAAGGAATTCCTGCGAAAGGTTATAAAACCCGAAACAAGAAGAAGGCTTCGAATAAGTACATCATCGAAAGAAGAAAGAAATAATTGAGATATGAGTAGATCACTCAAAAAACCGCCTTTCGTACACTACAAATTGATGAGCCGTGTTGAAGCAGCTCAGGAGAGTGGAAAGAAATCCGTAATCAAAACCTGGTCAAGAGCCAGTACGATTACACCCGAGTTTGTAGGTATGACTATCGCCGTTCACAATGGTAACAAGTTTATCCCTGTGTATGTAACGGAAAACATGGTAGGACATAAATTCGGCGAATTTGCTCCGACGCGGACATATCGCGGTCACGCAGGAAATCGTAAAGACAAGAAGCGGTAATACCGACTTAAACAGAATTAAGAATGGGATCAAGAAAACATAACGCAGCTGAAAAGAGAAAAGAGGAAAGAAAGTCCTTGGCTATCGCCAAACTGAACAACGTTCCTACTTCTCCACGCAAAATGCGTAAGGTAGCAGATGTTATCCGCGGAGAGAATGTACTGCAGGCACTCAATATGTTGAAGTTCATGCCTCAGGATGCCGCTCGTCGATTGGAAAAATTAGTTCTTTCGGCCATAGCCAACTGGCAAGCGAAAAACGAAGACCAAAATGCTGACGAAGAGAATTTGATAATCAAAGAAATCTCCGTTGACAGCGCCCGCATGCTAAAAAGATTGCGTCCGGCTCCGCAAGGTAGAGCCCACCGCATTAGAAAGAGATCAAATCACGTAACCATCATTTTAGATACCGTTAAGTAATATGGGACAGAAAACCAACCCGATAGGAAACAGACTGGGATTCATCCGCGGATGGGATTCAAATTGGTATGGCGGTCGTGACTACGGCGATAAGATTGTGGAGGATGATAAAATCCGCAAATACCTCGACGTGCGATTGGCTAAAGCCAGTGTTGCTGCGGTTATCATTGAGCGAACGCTGAAATTGGTTACCATTACTATTAAGACTGCTCGCCCGGGTGTTATCATCGGTCGCGGTGGTTCTGAAGTAGATAAGCTTAAGGAAGAGTTGAAGAAGCTTACCAATAAGGAAGTTCAAATCAACATCTTTGAGGTGAAAAGACCTGAGCTTGATGCCCGTTTAGTAGCAGAGAGCATCGCAAGACAGATTGAAGGAAGAATTTCTTTCCGTCGTGCAGTCAAAATGTCAATAGCATCTACCATGAGAATGGGTGCTGAAGGAATTAAGGTTACCGTATCCGGCCGTTTGAATGGCGCGGAGATGGCAAGAACCGAGTCTTATAAAGAAGGTAGAACACCATTGCACACCTTCCGTGCAGACATCGACTATCACCAAGCAGAGGCCCATACTAAAATGGGACGTCTGGGAGTGAAAGTATGGATATGTAAAGGTGAGGTATACGGAAAAAGAGATCTTTCACCTTCCTTGGAGAAAAGCGCCAATACTCCTAGCGGACCGCGTGGCGGAGCCGGTGGAGGAAGCCGCAAACCAAGATCAAGACGTAAGTAAGAATTTTAAGGATTAAGACGAACAGCAATGTTACAACCGAAGAGAACGAAGTTTAGAAAAATGCAGAAGGGTCGCATCAAGGGCAATGCTTCCAGAGGTACCTCGATTGCATTCGGATCCTTCGCAATCAAAACCATGGATGAAGGTTTCATCACCTCTCGTCAAATTGAAGCCGCTCGTATTGCACTCAACAGATACATGAAGCGTGAAGGTAAAGTTTGGATCAGAATTTTTCCGGACAAGCCGATCACTTCCAAGCCTGCAGAGGTACGTATGGGAAAAGGTAAAGGAGCTCCGAGCCACTGGGTAGCGGTAGTTCGCCCCGGTAGAATTCTCTTCGAAGTGGATTCCGTTCCTTTGGAAGTAGCTCAAGAAGCCTTGAGATTGGCCGCACAGAAGCTACCAGTTAAAACAAAATTTGTGGTTCGACGCGATTACAGCGTTCAAGCATAAGATATTATGAAAGCAAAAGACATTAGAGATCTTACGACGGATGAGCTGATAGAAAAGCTCGAGATCGAAGAAGAGAATTTCGGAAAACTAAGGCTCAACCACGCCGTGGCTGCTTTGGAAAATCCGATGCAGTTAAGAGCTCAGCGGAGAACCGTTGCAAGATTGAAAACCGTTTTGCGCGAACGTCAACTTAGCGAGAAGAAATAAAGATTATTCGGATCATGTCAGAGAGAAATCTTAGAAAACAACGTATTGGTGTGGTTTCATCCAACAAGATGGACAAAAGCATCACTGTAGTGGTAGAGCGAAAAGTAAAGCATGGTCTTTACGGAAAGTTCGTTAAGAAAACCACGAAGTTCGTCGCACACGACGAAACAAATGATTGCAATCCCGGTGATACGGTACGCATCATGGAAACAAGACCATTAAGTAAGCGCAAGAACTGGCGTTTGGTCGAAGTATTGGAAAGAGCTAAATAATTTTTTGAAATGATACAGCAGGAAAGTAGGCTTAGAGTTGCCGATAATAGTGGTGCCAAAGAAGTGGCATGTATCCGAGTACTCGGAGGCACCCGACGTCGGTATGCTTCCATCGGCGATCAGATAGTGATCTCGGTAAAGGATGCCATGCCTTCAGGAAACGTTAAAAAGGGTATGGTCTCTAAAGCCGTAGTGGTGAGAGTGCGAAAAGAAGTACGTCGCCAAGATGGTTCATACATCCGCTTTGATGACAATGCCGTGGTATTGTTGAACAACGCGGGAGAGATGAGAGGAACTCGAATTTTCGGTCCTGTCGCTCGTGAGCTTCGTGAAAAGCAGTTTATGAGAATCGTTTCATTGGCACCGGAGGTCATTTAATCCACGCACAAACCCGAAGAGATGAAAATTTACATCAAAAAAGGAGATACCGTAATTGTAACTGCAGGTGAGTCCAAAGGGGCTACCGGTCGTGTTGTAAGCGTTCTGCGTGATAAATATCGCGCCATCGTAGAGGGCGTAAACGAGGTGTCTCGTCATACCAAGCCTAGCGCGGCCAATCCGCAAGGAGGTATTACCAAGAAAGAAGCGCCTATTCATATCTCTAATCTTTTGGTGGTAGATCCATCTACGAAAAAGGGAGACAGAGTAGGATACAAGAAAGATGCCGACGGAAATACGGTAAGATATTTTAAGAAATCAGGAGAACAGGTATAATCATGTACACCCCGAGGTTAAAATCAAAATATACGGAAGAGGTAATTCCGATGCTCAAGAAAGAGTTCGGGTACAAGTCTTCTATGGAAATTCCACGTCTTAAGAAGATTATCTTAAGTCAAGGATTGGGAGAGGCTGTTGCCGATAAAAAGATCGTTGAGTCTTCCGTGCAGGAAATGACGGCCATCGCCGGACAAAAAGCGATTGCTACATATTCCAAGAAGGATATTTCAAACTTCAAGTTGCGTAAAGGGATGCCTATCGGTGCTAAAGTTACGCTTAGAGGTGATAAGATGTATGAATTCTTGGACAGATTAATCTCGGTGGCCTTGCCACGTACACGTGACTTCCGTGGGGTGAAAGCTACCGGGTTTGACGGACGTGGAAACTTCAACATGGGAATTACCGAGCAGATTATTTTCCCTGAGATCAACATAGAAAAAGTAAGTAAAATTAACGGGATGGACATCACATTTGTAACTAATGCAGATAGTGATGAGGAAGCAAAAGCTCTGTTGGGCGCTTTCGGATTTCCATTCACAAAGAAATAAAGAGCAGGCATGGCAAAGGAATCAATGAAAGCCAGAGAGCGCAAGCGCGAAAGAATGGTTGCAAAGTATGCAGAGAAACGCGAAGCGTTGAAAGAGGCAGGCGACTGGGAAGCGCTTCAAAAGCTTCCTAAAAACTCATCAAAAGTGAGAATGCACAATCGATGCAAGTTGACGGGACGTCCGCGAGGATATATGCGTCAATTCGGATTGTCGCGTGTTACTTTCCGTGAAATGGCATTGGAAGGTAAGATCCCCGGTGTTAAAAAAGCCAGCTGGTAATTCAAAGAACAAGAGATTATGTACTCAGATCCAATTGCAGACTACTTGACGCGTATCAGAAACGCGATGACCGCTAAAAAGCGTGTCGTGGTCATTCCTGCTTCAAATATGAAGAAGGAGATTACAAAAATCCTTATGGAGAAAGGTTACATCCTGAATTATAAATTTCAAGATGATTCTCCCCAGGGTTCGATCAAAATCGCTTTGAAGTATCATCCGGTTACGAAGATTCCTGCGATTAAAAAGCTTCAACGCGCTTCTCGTCCCGGTCTCCGACAGTATTCGGGTTCTGAAGAATTGCCACGCGTATTGAATGGCCTTGGTGTATCCATCGTATCTACCTCTAAGGGTGTAATGACTGATAAAGAAGCCAGAGCGCAGAAAGTAGGTGGCGAAGTGGTTTGCTACGTTTACTAAAAAAGAAAAAAGAACAGCAATGTCTCGAATAGGAAAAGCTCCGATATCCGTACCCGAAGGCGTAACCGTTGAGGTGAAGGACCACGTGGTTACGGTAAAAGGTAAGAAGGGAGAACTGACTCAAGAGTTGAATCCGGTTATCACTTGTAATGTAGAAGACGGTGAGATCAACTTTAAAAGAGCAAATGAAGAGAAGCAGACTAAAGCGCTTCACGGCCTTTATCGCTCACTTGTAGCCAATATGGTGGAAGGTGTAAATGAAGGTTATACCATTAAGCAAGAATTGGTAGGAGTTGGTTACCGTGCTAAGGCGCAGGGTCAGCGTTTGGAAGTAGCTCTTGGATTTTCTCACCCGATCGTTTTTGAACTTCCTTCTGAAGTAAAAGTAGAAGCTGATCAGGCGAAAGGACAAAACCCAATCATTACTTTACAGTCTCACGATAAGCAATTAATTGGCCAAGTGGCTGCAAAGATTCGCTCGTTGAGAAAGCCTGAGCCTTACAAAGGAAAAGGTGTGCGTTTTGTTGGTGAACACATTAGAAGAAAAGCAGGTAAAGCTGCCGGTAAATAATTGCATTAAGTTATGGCAAAGACAAAGCTATTACGTAGAAAAAGAATCAAGCGTAGCATTCGAAAGAATGTGGCCGGTACTCCCGAGCGTCCAAGACTTTCGGTATACAGAAGCAATACTCAGATCTATGCTCAAATCATAGATGACTCTGAAGGCAAAACGCTTGTTGCATCTGATTCCTTGAAAAATGAAGCAGCTCAGAAAGTTCCGAAAATCGAACAAGCTGCGATTGTAGGAAAAGATGTTGCTGAAAAAGCAACTGCTGCAGGAATCACTGAAGTGGTGTTTGACAGAAACGGATACCTATACCACGGAAGAGTAAAATCATTGGCAGACGCAGCCAGAGAAGGCGGTCTGAAATTTTAAGAAGATCATGGCAAAAGCAAATATAAAACGCGTTAAATCGAGCGACCTCGAACTTAAGGATAAGCTTGTAACCATCAACCGGGTAACGAAAGTTACAAAAGGTGGACGTACATTCAGTTTTTCAGCCATCGTAGTGGTAGGAAATGAAAATGGTGTAGTAGGTCATGGACTGGGTAAAGCCAAAGAGGTGACAACGGCCATTGCCAAAGGTATAGACGATGCCAAAAAGAATCTAATCAAAGTTCCTATCGTGAATGATACGGTACCTCACAGCCAATACGGTAAATATGCAGGAGCGCGAGTTTTGTTAAAGCCGGCTTCAAATGGTACGGGAGTTATCGCCGGTGGTGCCATGCGTGCGGTGTTGGAAAGCGTTGGTATCAAGGATGTATTGGCCAAGTCGCAAGGATCTTCAAATCCGCACAACGTAGTGAAAGCTACATTGGATGCTTTGACCAATATGCGCGATGCACGAGCAGTTGCCAATCAGCGAGGCATTTCAATGGAACGAGTATTTAACGGCTAAGCGACAGACAATGGCAAAAGAAGTTATAGTAACCCAAGTAAAAAGCGCGATCAGAAAACCTAAAGATCAGAAGAGGACTTTAGAAGCGTTGGGATTGAAAAAATTGCACCGTTCGGTAACTAAGGAAGCGACTCCGCAGATCATGGGAATGATTGCAAAAGTGAGTCACTTGGTAACCGTTCAAGAGAAGTAATTCAACTAAAAGTATTGAGTGATGAACTTAAGTAATCTCAGACCGGCCAAAGGGTCAAACCGAAATAAGAAACGCCTCGGAAGAGGAGAAGGAACAGGCTATGGTGATACAGCCGGTCGTGGACACAAAGGAGCAAAATCCAGAAGTGGATACAGCAAGAAGCGTGGATTTGAAGGAGGTCAGATGCCTTTGCAACGTCGTGTTCCGAAGTTTGGTTTTACCAACCCTAACCGAGTGGAGTATAAAGGCATCAACTTGGATGTAATTGAAAGACTCGCTTCTGAAAAGAAAATCGAAGAATTTACACCTGATACATTCGTGGAAAACGGTCTTTGTTCAAAGAAAGACTTAGTGAAGGTTTTGGGAAGAGGTGAATTGAATTCGAAAGTAACCGTAACCGCTCATGCTTATTCGGCTTCTGCTAAGGAAGCGATCGAAGGTAAAGGCGGAGAAGCCAAAACGCTTTAACGAACAGAGGAACCGACTGGTATGAAGAACTTTATTCAGACACTTAAGAACATTTGGAGCATAGAGGAGCTACGACAGCGTATTCTAACCACCCTCGCTCTGCTTCTCGTTTTCCGAATCGGTTCCTACATCGTTCTTCCTGGTATCGATGCAGCTCGTTTGGCTGCAGCCAATGAAGGTGGTGGAGGTCTTGCTGATTTGCTTAACTTATTTACGGGAGGTGCTTTCAATAGAGCCTCTATTTTCAGCTTAGGTATTATGCCTTACATTTCTGCATCGATTATCATGCAGTTGATGGGGATTGCCGTGCCATCCATTCAAAAGATGCAAAAGGAAGGTGAAAGTGGTAGAAAGAAAATTAATCAGTATACGAGATTTCTAACGATCGTAATCACATGCTTTCAAGCTCCGGGGTACATCGCTGCATCCGTACCGGCAGAGGCTCGTCTTTATGATACTCCGTTTTGGTGGGCTACGGCTATCGTAATTTTAACCACCGGAACTCTTTTCGTAATGTGGTTAGGTGAACGAATTACCGATAGAGGTGTTGGTAACGGTATCTCATTATTGATCATGATCGGAATTATTGCAGGCTTGCCAAGTGCATTCTTTCAAGAAATTGTAGCGGCTACGGGTCCTGAAGGGAACGGGTTGGTCGTATTATTAATCGAGATTGTCGCCTTATTGGTTGTAATCGGTGCTACGGTTGCTTTGGTTCAGGCTGTGCGTCGTGTTCCCATTCAATTTGCGAAACAGCAATTGGGCGGTAGAGAATACAGCCAAGGTGCGCGTCAGTATATTCCTCTGAAAGTCAACAGTGCAGGGGTTATGCCGATCATTTTTGCTCAGGCAATTATGTTCGTTCCATTGTACATCGCACAATATTCTGATTCACAGTCGGGATTTATCGTAGAATTAGCTAACTTTGCCGGCTTTTGGTACAACCTGATATTCTTCTTTATGGTCGTGGCCTTCACGTATTTCTACACGGCCATCACGGTTAATCCTAATCAGATGGCCGATGACTTGAAGAGAAATGGGGGTTTTGTGCCGGGAGTAAAACCGGGAAAGTCTACATCAGATTTTCTCGACAACGTTCTTTCCAGAATTACATTGCCGGGAGCGATATTCTTAGGAATTATTGCTATACTACCTGTGTTTGCATTGCAAGCAGGAGTAAAACAGGCATT
>CAZYWJ010000014.1:6515-38571 GCA_964651785.1 uncultured Cryomorphaceae bacterium | reverse complement strand
GAATTATTGCTATACTACCTGTGTTTGCATTGCAAGCAGGAGTAAAACAGGCATTCTCTATTTTCTTCGGAGGTACCTCTTTGTTGATTATGGTTGGTGTGATCCTGGACACTTTGCAACAAATTGAAAGTTATTTACTAATGCGTCATTACGATGGATTGATGAAAACCGGTAAACTAGCCGGTCGAGCGTCAACCTTCGGAATGGCCGGATAAAAGTTTTGAAAACAAAGTATGGCGAAACAATCATCTATCGAGCAAGACGGGACAATAGTGGAAGCATTGTCTAATGCTATGTTCAAAGTCGAGCTCGAAAACGGTCACGTAATCGTGGCACACATTTCGGGAAAGATGCGGATGCACTACATCAAAATCTTACCGGGTGATAAGGTGAAAGTTGAAATGTCTCCATACGATTTAAGTAAGGGTAGAATTACCTTCAGATACAAATAAAGGACTGATGAAAACAAGAGCGAGTATTAAGAAACGTTCAGCAGACTGCAAGATCGTACGCCGCAAAGGTCGGTTGTATGTGATCAACAAAAAGAACCCAAAGTTCAAGCAACGACAAGGATAAAAGAAGTAATATGGCTAGGATAGCTGGTGTAGATTTACCAAGAAATAAGAGAGGCGTTATATCCCTCACATACATTTACGGCATTGGTCAGACCAAAGCCGCAGAAATCTTATCGCGTACCGGTGTGGATGAAAACACGAAGGTGGAAGATTGGACGGATGAGCAAACTGCTGAAATTCGTCAGTTGATTAGCGATGAGTATACCGTTGAGGGTGCACTTCGTTCTGAAATCCAAACAAACATCAAGCGATTGATGGACATCGGATGCTACAGAGGTATCCGCCACCGTACGGGGCTTCCGTTGCGAGGTCAGAGAACCAAGAACAATTCTCGTACGAGAAAAGGAAAGAGAAAGACCGTAGCCAATAAGAAAAAGGCTACCAAATAATTAATCGGTAGATAATTCAATAACGATGGCAAAGTCTAACGTAAAGAAGAAGCTGAATGTAAAAGTGGATGCAGTGGGCGAGGCTCACATCCAAGCTTCATTCAATAATATTATCATTTCCATGTGTAATGCCTCAGGACAAGTGATTAGCTGGTCTTCGGCAGGAAAGCAAGGATTCAGAGGATCTAAGAAAAACACGCCTTATGCAGCTCAGGTTGCGGCAGAAGATTGTGCAAAGGTGGCTTTTGATTTGGGTCTTCGCAAAGTAAAGGTGTATGTGAAAGGTCCCGGGTCAGGACGCGAGTCTGCTATCCGTTCCATCCACAATACGGGTGTAGAAGTAACCGAAATTGTTGACGTTACTCCACTACCTCACAACGGCTGTCGCCCACCAAAGCGCAGAAGAGTTTAATTATTCGCAATACGATCAAAGTCGATTATACAGATTAAGATATGGCACGATATACAGGCCCCAAGTCAAAAATAGCACGTCGTTTTAAAGAGCCGATCTTCGGTCCCGATAAAGCATTAGAGCGCAAGAATTACCCTCCCGGGTTTCACGGACCGAACAAGCGTCGTTCGAAGCAATCTGAATATGCGGTTCAGCTTTTGGAAAAACAAAAAGCAAAATATACCTACGGTATTTTAGAGCGTCAGTTTGCTAATCTTTTCGACAAAGCTTCACGAAAAGTAGGTATCACGGGTGAGCTTTTGCTACAGTTTTGTGAGGCGCGACTTGATAATGTTGTTTACCGCATGGGAGTTGCACCTACCAGAAGAGGTGCTCGCCAATTGGTTAGCCACAGACACATTACCGTAAACGGAGAGGTGGTAAATATTCCATCTTATTCATTGCGTCCCGGTGATAAAGTAGGAGTTCGAGAGCGTTCTAAGTCTTTAGAGGTAGTTAGCAATTCCGTATCTGCTTCAGGTCGTCAGAAATACGACTGGATTGACTTTGACAGAAACGCACTTGAGGGAACTTACGTGCAACACCCGACCAGAGATCAGATTCCTGAAAATATAAAGGAACAGTTGATCGTCGAGCTTTATTCAAAATAATAACCTTAATTAAGGAGAAACCTTCATGGCCATTTTAGATTTTCAGAAACCCGACAAGGTCATTATGATCGAATCAGACAACAACGATGGAAAATTCGAATTCCGTCCGTTGGAGCCTGGTTACGGGATTACAATAGGTAATGCACTTCGTCGAATTTTGCTTTCATCGTTGGAAGGATTCGCCATTACTTCAATAAAAATTGAAGGAGTTGAGCACGAATTCTCTACCATCGAGGGAGTAGTCGAAGATGTTACTGAAATCGTATTGAATCTTAAACAAGTTCGTTTCAAACGTCAAATTGAAGGAACTGATACAGAGAAAGTAACCGTTTCCATCAGCGGAAGCGATGCCTTTACGGCCGGTGATATCGGGAAATTCACTACAGCTTTTCAGGTTTTAAATCCTGATCACGTGATTTGCACGAAAGAGAAGTCAGTGAAGTTGGAAATGGAAATCAGCATCGGAAAAGGTAGAGGATACCGTCCGTCTGAAGAGAACAAGGTGAGCAATGCTCCGATGGGAACCATTTTCATTGATTCGATTTTCACGCCTATTCGTAAAGTAAACTATACGATTGAAAATTATCGTGTAGAGCAGAAGACCGACTACGAAAAGTTGATTATGGAAGTGCTGACCGATGGCTCAATCACTCCTAAAGATGCTTTACAAGAAGCTGCTAAGATTTTGATCCACCACTTCATGCTTTTCTCTGATGAGAAAATCACCTTGGACAGCGAGCAGAAGTCTGAGACCGAAGAGTTTGATGAGACATCATTGCACATGCGTCAGCTTTTGAAAACGAAGTTGGTTGACATGGATCTTTCCGTAAGAGCATTGAATTGCCTTAAAGCTGCGGATATCGAAAGCTTGGGAGACTTGGTTTCTTTCAACAAAAATGATCTCTTGAAATTCAGAAACTTCGGTAAAAAGTCTTTGACTGAGCTTGAAGATTTAATCGAATCAAAAGGTCTTTCTTTCGGAATGAATGTTTCGAAATACAAATTAGATAAAGAGTAATAAATCAACGTTCAGTCCGGCCTCCGCTTGACTGACAATATGAAGAATAATGAGACACGGCAAAAGAAATAACGCATTAGGCCGCAAGACTGCCCACAGAAAGGCAATGTTGGAGAATATGGCCTGCTCTCTTATTGAGCACAAGCGTATCACTACTACAGTTGCGAAAGCCAAAGAATTGCGAAAGTTTGTTGAGCCAATTATCACTCGATCTAAAGCTGACTCTACTCACAATCGTCGCGAGGTATTTAAAAACCTTCAGAGTAAAAATGCAGTATCTGAATTGTTTCGCGAAGTGGCCCCAAAGGTAGCTGAGCGCGAGGGTGGATATACACGCATCATTAAGCTTGGAACTCGATTGGGAGACTCTGCTGAAATGGCAATGATCGAATTGGTTGATTTCAATGAATTGATGTTGAAGGATACCAAATCGAAGACGCGCCGAAGTCGCCGTGGCGGCAAGAAGAAATCTTCTGATTCTGCCGCAGCTTCTGATGAGAAGACTTCAAGTGCAGAGACATCCGCTGAAGCTACTGCCGGCAAGGAGGTAGCAACGGAAGAAAAACCGAAAGCTGACAACACTAAAGGTGAAACCAAAGCTGAGGCTCCGAAGGGTGAAGAGCCGAAAGCAACTGAGCCAAAAGAAGAGAATAACGGCAAAGAAGAGGATAAGAAAGATTGATTCTTTGTTTTAAACTAGAACGAATAGAGGGATAATGTAACTTTGCATTATCCCTTTTTTTATTATCTCAAAATCATGAATAAACTTCCTGAAAATCCTGCCGTACTTCTTCTGCAAGACGGCACCGTCTTTCACGGTTTAGCTGCAGGCAAAATTGGAACGACGACCGGTGAAATAGCTTTTAATACCGGAATGACCGGTTATCAAGAGATATTTACCGACCCCTCTTATTTTGGTCAAATTATTGTCATGGCCACCGCACATATTGGTAATTATGGCACTCATTCGGAAGAGATAGAATCCGATAGCATCAAGATTGCGGGTGTGGTTTGTAAACGCTTTTCGGCGAATTTCAGTAGAGAAGGGGGAGAGATGTCGTTACAAGATTATTTCGAAAGAGATGGAAAAGTAGGAATCAGAGATGTTGATACGCGTGCTTTGATCAGACATATACGAGATAAGGGAGCGATGAACGCGATCATCTCATCCGAAGAGGCGGATATCGCCAAATTGAAAGAATTGCTCAATAAAGTACCGAGCATGGAAGGGTTGGAGTTAAGCTCTAAAGTCACCTGCAAAGAAGCCTACGAAGAGGGTCCGACTGACGCTCAGTATCGAGTGGCCGTTTTGGATCTGGGATCTAAAAAGAACATCGTACGATGCCTTATCAAAGAAGGATGTAGGGTTAAGGTTTTTCCGATGAACACTTCATTGGATGAAATGGAGTCGTGGAATCCTGACGGATATGCCATATCCAATGGTCCCGGTGATCCCGCTGCAATGGCAGGTACAATTGAGTTGGTCAAATCAATTATCAATTTGGAGAAACCTGTTCTGGGTATTTGCTTGGGACATCAAGTTATTGCTTTAAGCCAAGGAGTCAAAACGGAGAAAATGTTCAACGGACACCGCGGTATCAACCATCCGATAAAAAATCTGATAACGGGAAAATCTGAAATAACATCGCAAAATCATGGCTTTGTGGTAAATCGGGAATCAATAGAGTCTATGGAGGATATTGAGATAACGCATGTTCATTTAAATGACAACACGATTGCGGGTTTGCGTTTGAAGTCAAAACCTGTCTTTAGTGTTCAATACCATCCCGAGGCATCCCCGGGACCTAATGATTCTCGTTATCTTTTCCGAGATTTTGTAGGTAGAATTAAGCAATCAAAGAAAACCCTTACCACATAAACCTATAAAGATGAGCTACATTGCAAAATTAGTTGCCAGAGAAATTCTCGATTCACGTGGAAATCCGACGGTGGAAGTAGATGTTATAACCGATAATGGAATAATGGGACGCGCAGCAGTTCCTTCAGGGGCCTCTACGGGTGTTCATGAAGCTGTCGAGCTTCGAGATGACGATAAAGAAAGATTTCTCGGTAAAGGGGTAACCCGGGCAGTGCACAATATTAATAATCTCCTGAATGAAGAACTGAACGGCGCTTATATTTTCGACCAGAACTTAATTGATCGCGCCATGATCGGTATTGATGGTACCGACAATAAATCGATTCTCGGAGCGAATGCAATTTTAGGCGTTTCCCTGGCTGTAGCCAAAGCAGCAGCTCAAGAGTCTAATCAGTCCCTTTTCAGATACATTGGAGGGGTTAATGCGAATACACTACCGGTGCCGATGATGAATATTGTCAATGGTGGCTCTCACGCCGATAACAATGTAGATGTTCAGGAGTTCATGATTATGCCATTTGGTGGCTCTTCTTTTTCAGAGTCCTTAAGAATGGGTGTCGAGGTATTTCATCACCTCAAGTCGGTATTGAAAGATATGGGCATGTCCACTAATGTGGGCGATGAAGGTGGGTTTGCTCCTGATTTAAAAAGCAATGAAGAAGCCCTGCAGGTAATAATGAAAGCCATTGAAAAAGCAGGCTACAAGCCCGGAAAGGATATTTACATTGCCCTCGATGTGGCCTCTTCTGAATTTTACGATAAGGATACTAAGTCTTATCACTTGTCTTCATCGGGAGAAAAATTATCCTCTTCTGATATGACTACGATGCTTGCTGAATGGTGTGAGAAGTATCCGATCGTGAGTATTGAGGACGGACTGGATGAGGATGATTGGACCGGTTGGAAAGGAATGACCGATAAATTAGGTAAGAACGTACAATTGGTCGGTGATGATTTGTTCGTAACCAATACCAATAGATTGCATCGTGGAATTAGTGAAGGTATAGCGAATTCAATTCTGATAAAAGTTAATCAAATCGGTAGTTTAACTGAAACGATCGATGCCGTAAATCTGGCCAAGGTAAATAGTTATACATCGGTAATGAGCCACAGATCCGGCGAGACTGAGGATACGACAATTGCCGATCTGGCCGTGGCATTAAATACGGGTCAAATCAAGACCGGAAGTGCTTCGAGAAGTGATCGTATTGCGAAGTACAATCAGCTTCTGCGAATCGAACAAGAGCTTGGCAAGATGGCATACTATCCCGGTAAAGAGTTTAAATATTTGAGATAAATTTTAGGAATACAATAGTTTTAAAAAGCCCGCTCTCAGCGGGCTTTTTTATTAATTTGCCTTGTCTTGGATTCTCAACACCATAATTTAGTAGGGGAATCACCGATAGGTTTGTATTAAGTGAGCTTGCAGAGCTTAAATGAGAAAAACATTGAATTCCCATGAAACCATCTACTGAACTTTTCGACCTTGTTAAATCACTTACGAAGTCGGAAAAACGCTTTTTCAAGCTTTCTTCATCACTGCAATCCGGGGAAAAGAATTACTTGAAAATCTTTGATGTAATTGATCGTCAGAAAACATATGATGAAGATGCCATTAAGGAGCAGTTCAAGAAGGAGACATTCATCAAACACTTCCCCTCAGAAAAGAACCACCTTTACAAACTTATTCTCAAGAGTCTGAGATCCTATCATTCGGACAATTCGGTAAGCAGTATCTTAAAACAAGAGATTAAGAATATTGAAATTCTCTACCGAAAGGCACTTTTTAAGGAATGCAATAAGTTTTTGGTCCGAGCAAAAAAAATCGCAATTGAGCGTGAGAAGTTTTACTACTGGTTTGAACTTTTGAGTTGGGAAAAATTGCTTTTGGAAGAAGCATATGAGGCGGGTGAGTTTACAACTGATCTCGATGCCTTAATCAAGGAAGAACAAGAGGTAATTGAAAAACTGAGAAATCTTGCTGCCTACCATGTGTTGTATAGTAAGATCAATTACGTTTTCCGAAGTGGGGGGTATGTGAGAAGTGACAAGGATCGGGCATTAGTTGAAGAGATATCTCATCATCCGCTCATTATTGGTAGAAATACGGCTCTTAGTTGCAGAGCAGCTACCATTTGTTATTATATCCAGGGATTTTGCGCTACAGCCAATGTAGATAAGGAATTGGCCTATGTGAAGTTCAAAAGAGTTAAAGAGATTCTCGATAATAAACCACTCGTCAGAGACGACTTACCCAAACGCTACATTCTCACCCTGAGTAATTTATTGAGAATTCAAATTGATACGGGTCGAATAGACGAGGCTTTAGATATGATCGATTTAATGCGTAGGATTGCTAAAAAACCCGCTTTTGCATCTGAAGATATTTCTTTGCGCGTTTTTAAATCTACCTATCTGGCTGAGATGCGCATCTATGAGAAGAAAGGTGAGTATGATAAAGCGATTGCCAACATAGATACGGTAGTTGATGGACTTGAGATCAATGAGGGTAAGATGAATAAAGAGCAGCAACTCTTGTTTCTTAACACGATCTCAACGGTTTATTTTGGCGCAGGTCGATACAAGGAGTCTTTGCAATGGCTTAACAGAGTGCTGAATGATAATGAACCAAATCTCAGGCAAGACATTTACAGCTTTGCCCGTTTGTTTAATCTGGTCGTTCATTTTGAGTTGGGCAATTATGATCTTTTAGAGTATATCATTAAGTCTACCACTCGATATTTGAGCAAGAGACAAAGAGATCACGATCTCGAGGTTGTTATCATAAGCTATATGAAACGACTTATTCGAGGATCTCAAAATTCGGATATGAATGATATATTTCAGGAGTTCAAGAAGGAATTGACGGAGCAAATGAATAGTCGGAACGAGCAAATTCTCTTGGACTATTTTAACTTTCTGATCTGGATTGATAGTAAGATAAAAGGCATCCCCTTCGATCAAGCTACGAAAGAGCATTATAAGCAGAACCTGGTTGAAGCTTAAAATGAGAAAAGGCCGCTGAGCAGCGGCCTTTTCTCATTTTGTGACTATTTGTGTAATCAGCTGTCTTTCTTGTCAACTACAATAAATTCGCTTCGTCGATTTTCCTGGTGCTTTTCCTCGCTACATTCCACACCATCTATACAATTGTTTACGGGTTGGCTTTCGCCGAATCCCTTGCTGCTGAGGTTTTGCTTTGCTACGCCTTTTCTGATAAGGTAATTCACTACGGATTGAGCTCGTCGATTTGATAAGGCCATATTATAGGTATCACTGCCTCGCGAATCTGCGTGTGAGTGGACCTCGATTTTTACGGTAGGGTTATCTTTCAGTAGTTTGGCCAGTTTATCCAAAGCAGGCTGCGCATTGGGTCTGATATCCGACTTGTCATACTCGTAGTATATCTCTCCGATATCATATACTTTTGCCGCCGTTGCCGAACCGTCGACGGGATTTCCGCTTCCCGTGCCTTCTTCACTCGCAATAATCTCATCAATTTCAAAAGAGAGATCAATTTGCTTTTCCGTTCGACTGCGATCCGTTTCAAATTCTTCCGTGAGCGTAAAGAAGCCGGGTTTTTCACCAATTACTTTGTATTTCTTTTCCGGTAAAAGGCTAAAACGGAATTTTCCCGTTTCGTCCGTTGTATAGATGGCCGTATCACCATCCGTAAAATTGATAAGAGTAATCGTTACATCTTCAATAGGCATTCCATTTGCCTTCTGAGCAGCCATACCTTTAAGGATAAATATTGCCGGTATTCGTTGATAGTCATAGACCAAATCCACGCCTGATCGATTTGAAGATACATATCCGGTGGTATCATCTTCGTTTACCATAATGGCAAAATCATCACGGCTGGAATTCAGAGGGTAGGCTAAATTGATGGGGCCGGACCATACACCGCCTACTTGTTCAGTCATGAAAACATCGAGACCACCCAATGTTCTGTGACCTTCGCTGGAAAAATATAGTTTGCCATTGTGAGCGATGTGAGGGAAAACCTCATTTGCCGGAGTGTTAACGGTAGATCCCAAATTCACCGGTTGAGACCAAGAGCTTCCGTCATAGGTTGACTTGTAGAGATCTGATCCTCCGTACCCCCCGGGCATGTCACTGGAGAAATAAAGAGTCTTACCATCTTTTGAAAGGGTCGGGTGACCAATGCTATAGTCAACACTATTGAAAGGTAGTTTTACCGGATCGGTCCATTCACCATCTACCTTTTTAGAAGTGTAGAGGAAGAATTGATTCTCATTATTTTCATTCAAGAGTCGTTTCTTTTCATTTCTCATTGCACTTCTGGTGTAAATGATCATATCCTGTTCCTTATTGAAAGTGGCAGAACCATCATGAAAAGGCCCGTTCAGATTTTCGGTAAATTTTTCGGGAATTTCCCAATTTCCGTTCGCATCCTTTTCAAGGTAAAACATATCTAAAAATGAATAACCCGTCCAAGGATTTGCAGATTTAGCACTGATGATTTCAGTTTCACCGGAAACAATTATACCTTTTCCGTATTTGGCAGCCCCGTACATCGAAACCAAAAAGTCCAATGGTAAATCAGTCAGGATGTACGCAGAAGTATCCTCTTTCAATTCACTGATATTGTCTATAGAGGCCAGAAGATCAGCTGCCAAGGCATCAGTCGGATTTTGTTTTAAATAGTCCTGCAGTTGCTTTTTTGCCTTATCGTACTCTTTATTTTTCATCAGTACTTGAGCAAAATGCAGCTGATTCATATCGGTGAGACCTACCGAATCTGCTACTTCTTGATAATACTTTTCAGCTTCCAAAGAATTGTTCAAATGACGATGGGCATTCGCCAATTTCAATTTCAAATCAACGTTATCGGGTTGACTGTTCAAAGCCTTTTCGTATTTCTCGATGGCTTTAGAATAGCTGAGATTTTCGTAGGCCTTATCACCTGATTTGATCAAGGCATCCGAACAAGCAGACATGAGGGCAACAACAAAAATTGCCACGGTGATCTTTTTAAGGGAGAGATTATTTTTCATCATTTAAAAGTATCGAGGAGATTTTGTTTTAATGGGATCACGACCAAATTTGTAGCTCAGCATTACCTCGTGGGAACCCGAGCTGTAGTCGCCGATGGCGGTCGTAGTAAAATCATATGCATATCCGATTCGCAAATCGTTTCCTATGTTGTATTCTAATAAACCGATTATTGCATCACCCGTACGGTATGATGCTCCAATCCAAAACGTATTTCGGATCAATAGGTTACAATTTATATCAGCTTGTATGGGTGCATCGTTCAAATATCGGAGCAAAAAGGAGGGCTTTACAGCCAAATCGGCATTTACGTTCCAAACGTATCCTGCCGTCAGGTAGGTGTGTGGCTCGAAGTATCTGTCACCTTCATCATTTATGTTAAATCGGACGTTCTCATCGGCGGCAAAAATCGTCGGCACACTTAGGCCGACATACCAATATTTGCTGTAATAGTAAGCTCCGGCCCCGAATTTCGGTACAAATGCGTTACCAACATCTTCATTGAAAATCGGATCACCTTCATCTACTACAAAAGTTTCGGTCAATTTGGATGAATAATCCGAAAACCCCGCCCGGATACCAAAACTCAATTTTGATTTTCCATCGGAATCCAGCCATAGGTGATAACTCCAATTAGCAAAAACTTCCGTTTGTCGAGTATCACCGATTTGGTCATTAATAAAAGTCAGACCAATACCCATGGTCTCATCGGCGATAGGTCCGTCGATACCGAAAGTCTGAGTAGTTGGTGCACCATCAAGTCCGGCCCATTGAGCTCGATAAAGAGCCGTAGCCTCAGCATAAGGATGCGATCCGCTGTAAGCCGGATTGATAAATAATCCGTTGAACATGTACTGACTGATCAGTAATTCCTGTTGGGCCATCGCACTGATGCCATAAAACAGAAAAATTGCGATGAATAATATTTTCTTCATTGCTGATTTATTTTAACGCCTCACCTCGAGGTATCCTTTCAAATTATCTACACCCGGAAGTTCTACGACAACGAAGTAGGTTCCTTCCGGTAATTCTTCTCCGCTTTCATTAACACCGGTCCATTGGGTGTCATTGCTATAATTGTCTTCTTCGTAAACGATGTTTCCCCATCTGTTAAATACGATAAGCTTATTCTCTGTAAAACCTTCCAAGCCTCGAATGAATAATCCGTCGTTGAATCCGTCACCGTTTGGAGAAATACCATTTGGTAGTACTATTGGTACAGGCTGAATCAGTAAGATCGAGTCTGAAGCAGTGCATTGATTTGCATCGGTGATGGTTACAAAATACCAGCCCGCTGCCAGTCCACCCTGACTTCCGATTCCCGAAGAAGTGTAGCCATCAGGCCCTGCATAACTGATGAGATACGGAGAAGTTCCTCCGTCTATTTCAGGTTCCTCAATAATTCCGTCTTCTGATTCGAAATCGGTTAGGTTCAGACCATTTGAATAGACTACTGCTTCCAATAATTCTATCTCCAGCGAATCCGGTTCCGATAGGGTATAGGATTCGCTTACCGTACAGCCATTGGCATCCGTAGCTATCACATTGTATTCACCTGCAATGATATTCATTAGAAAATCTCCCTCGTCGGTAAATCCCTCAGGTCCCGTCCATTCAAAATCAATCGGCTCCGTACCAGATTCAATGATTAGCTCTATCGCTCCGTTTGAATCTCCGAAACAGGCCGGAGAAGTCAAGTCAGCTGAAATTTCCAAGTCATTGGTCGCCGTAAGTTCAAATGATGCCGTTGCCTCGCAACCATTTCCATCCGTTACGGTCAGTTCGTAAACTCCTGCACTCAGATTTTCTAAATCCTGACCAATTTCAGAATTGTTCCAAGAGTATTCGTACGGCTGGGTTCCTCCCGTCACGCTGACATCAATCAATCCCGATGGGCTTTCGCAAGTTGGATTTGTCAATTCCGCGGTAATGGAAATAGGAGAGGGCTGAGCTAAATTTTGAGCTCCGGTAACGGCACACCCATTTGCATCAGTAAGTGCGTAAGTATACGTTCCTGAAGGCAAATCGGTAATGATGAATTCATTCGAAGTAAAATTGTTTGGTCCGATCCACTGTATGTTCACGTCCGGGCTGCCTCCGGTAAATTCAATTGATAAACTTCCCGTGGCGCTATCGGCACATAGAATTTCAGACAGGACCACCAATTCAGCCATCAATTCATCATCCGGTTCTGTCAAGGTGATATTTATAGTTTGAGTACAACTGTTGGCATCCAGAATAACCAAGGTATAGTCGCCGGCAGCCAGGTTTTCGGGGTTTTGTTCTTCCGAAACATATCCGTCAGGTCCGTTCCAATTAAACTCATAAGGCTCCGTACCGCCGGTTACTTCCGTGGAAATAGATCCATCGCTGAGTCCTGCACAACTAATATTATCTCCTGATGGAAATGAGCTTGCAGTCACGCTTCCTGAAAGGGCTTCCGCCGGTTCATTCAATATAATTTCCGCAGTTGCACTACAATTGGTACCGTCGGTTACCGTCAAAGTATAGGTGCCGGCAAAGAGATTCTGCAAATCTTCCGTATCGGCAATAAAACCGTCAGGTCCCACCCAGCTATAAGTCAATCCGTCTTGTCCACCCGTTAAGGTAGCATCGATCGATCCCGTATTCTCTCCGAAGCAGCTCACTTCCAATCCGCCGGCAAAAACGGGAGCGTCCAGACCGATGGCAATAGGTGTAGGCTGTGTCAATGTAATCGAAGCTGACTGTTCGCAGCCGTTTGCATCAATCGTGGTAGCGGTATAAGTACCTGCGCACAAATCCATTAAATCTTCCGTATCTGCCGAAAAGCCCGGAGGTCCCGTCCACGAAATTTCGATCGGCGCTGCTCCCCCCGTGATAGTTAGATCAATGCTTCCATCACAAATACCCCCGCAAGATGTATTAAAGCCGTTGGCATAAGTGAAAACATCAAAAATAAAATCTATACCGGGTGCTTCTGTTAGTGTAATGCATTCAGTAGCCGTGCAGCCATTGACATCAGTTACAGTGAGGCAATATTCTCCTGCTGCCAAGTTGATTGGGTTTTCAGCAGAAGACGAATATCCTCCCGGACCTGTCCAACTATAATCGTAATCCTCAGTGCCACCCGTAACGCTACTGTTTATTTCTCCTGTATTATCTCCGAAGCAAGCAATGTTAAATCCTCCCGATTCAGGGCTAGTTAATGAAATGGATATTTCATCGGGCTCAGAAAGGTCAATACAGAAAATTTCAATGCATCCATTCACGTCCGTTACTTCGGCACAGTAATTTCCTGCCGCCAGTCCGCTTATTGCAATTCCATTGGCGGTAAAGCCATCAGGTCCGGTCCAGCTAATGGTATAAACAGGCACGCCACCTGAAACGGTAATTTCTATCTCACCATCATTTCCTGATTGACAGGATACCGGATTCGATTCAAAAATAGCAGTCAACGGTGTAGGCTCGGTGAGAGTAAAACAATCATTTCCTTCGCACCCTGATTCGTCTACGACGGTAACACAGTATTCACCGGCTTCGAGATTCGAAATATCCTCATCGGAAGATGTGAACCCATTCGGTCCGGTCCAACTGATGGTCACTGCTCCCGAGGCATTCAAAATACTCAAATCGATGCTACCGGTACTCGCGCCATTGCAACCGATATTGACACCACCCGGTAGAACGGGAACATCAAAACCTAAAAGCAAAGCATCCGGTAAGGTGATTACTATCGTTTCGGATATCGAACAGTCATTGGCGTCAGTTATGATCACCGAATATTCACCTTCATCGAGAGAAATGATTTCCGTATCACCCCCGTTGCTCCAATTGATGTTGTAGGGTTCTACTCCACCTGAGATTTGGAGATCAACTTCGGCAAGCGTTCCGTCTCCGCAATCAGGCAGTGTGATAACAGGATCAATTGTAAGAGAAGTAGGCTCTTCCAGATCGACACATTCAGAGAATGTGCACCCATTTGCATCGGTTAAATCCAAACAGTAGGTGCCCGCAGCCAACTGATCGATTGAAGCATCTGCAGACGTATATCCGTCAGGTCCGGTCCAATTAATGGTAAATGGCTCGCTACCGCCGAGTATCGAAGTGGTAATCGAGCCGGAGTTGTTTCCGTTACAATCAATTTCAAAACCACCTTCAAATGAGCTCAACGTAAAATTGACATCAATTTCTTCCGTTTCGGAAATCGTGTAGCAAGCTTCGCCTTCGCAGCCATTCGCATCTGTAACTTCCACACAATACGTACCTGCTTCCAAATCCGTCAGGTCTTCATCAGATGAAGAGAATCCATCAGGTCCGCTCCAAGAAATAGTAAATGGCGCTTGGCCCGTAGGAAAAGAAATAGAGATCGCACCGGTCGTTCCTCCGAAGCAATCGATATCCGTAAGATCATCCAATTGAATTGTGATGCTCTCAGGAGCTAACAAGGTGATGCAAACCGTTTCCTCACATCCATTCGCATCTGTCACCGTAAGGCAATATTCGCCTGCGGCGAGATTAGAAATATCTTCATCATCGGAAGTAAAACCACTCGGGCCAAACCATTGGAAACTAAGCGTAGGAGTACCACCTGTCACAGTCGATTCAATGGATCCGTCTGCCGCGCCTTGACACGATAGATTAAATCCATTTGCATATTCAAATGCATCTAGTGAAATCGATATCGCATCAGGCTCTGTAAGGGTTATGCATTGATTTTCGGTGCAATTGTTATCATCAGTCAGCGTAACACAATATTCGCCGGCAGCGAGATTAAACAAATCTTCATCGGAAGATGTAAATCCGTCCGGCCCCGTCCAGCTTATCGAAATTGGTTCGGTTCCTCCTTCAAAAATCAGATTTATTGATCCATCAGATCCACCTTGACAGGAAATGTTGTTGCCGTTTATCGTTTCGGAAATCAAAGCCAACTCCAATTCTTGAGGCTCTTCCAAAGTGATGGACTCGACAGCTGTACAGCCATCTCCATCTTCAACGAATACGCTGTAAACTCCACCTTCCAATTCGTCAATCGGGTTGTCGAAAACAGGACCGTAGCCGTTCGGACCTACCCAGACAAAGGTGTAAGGAGCCGACCCGTTCAACGGAACAGCCTCGACAGAGCCATCGTTTGCTCCGAAGCAAGATATGTTGAATTCGTTCAAGTACTCACTCAAAACAAAGTCCACGTCAAGAGTGTCGGGTGCGATGAGTTCGATAATTTCATTTTGCACACAGCCATTGACATCGATCAATACAGCTTCGTAAGTTCCTGCCGATAGATTGATTACATCTTCCTGATTGGAAAAGTTCGGATCACCGGGTGTATTCCATTGATAGCTGTATGGCGGAGTTCCACCGGAAGGTGTCGTGTAGATTTCCCCATCCTGACTGTTGTAACAAGTTGTGTTAAAACCATTGTAATCGGAAATCGAATCTACGGTAATAACCAGATCGTCCGGTTGAACAACGGTTACGGCATCCAAATAAATACATCCATTGGCATCTTCAATGGTAACCTCGTAAACTCCTCCTTCCAAATCTGTGAAGGAAGTTCCCGTTCCCGTGAAGCCATTGGGTCCCGTCCAAGTAGCGGTATAGCCGGGAAATCCTCCTGAGATGGTGATTTCCAAACTTCCTGAGGGTATACCAAAACAGAGACTTGGTGTTGTTGTCGATTCAATGCTGATCGGTTCGGGCGCGGTCAGAACTATTTGGTCTGTCGTTTCGCAACCGTTAACATCAGTTACCGTTACCGAGTATGTGCCGGGTCCCAAATCTGACAGATCTTCATCGGTAGTAGTTTCTACTCCAGGCAGATCCCAAAGTACTTCGTAGGGCGCGGTACCTCCGGAAATGATGAGGTCGATGGTTGCCGTACTGTCATCGGCGCAAGCCAAATTGAACCCACCTCCGAAAACGGACGGAACAAGTACCGTGTTTAACTCGGCGGCAGGTCCGCCTATTGTCACAGAAACAACTACCGGTGAAGCGCAACCGTTATTGTCAGTAACAGTCACTGTATAAGTTCCTGCAGCCAGTCCTGATGCGGTAGAAGTTTGCTGAGAAGCAGGATCATCCCATTGGTAACTGTAGGAACCGCTACCACCTGTGGCCGTCACAGTGGCTGAGCCTGTTTCTTCACCGAAACACAAGACATCCGATTGAGCTGTAATAGATGCTGAAAGCGGTTGGTCAGGTTCCGTAATCTCTATTTCAAATGTGATCACACATCCGTTGGCATCTTCGATAGTTGCCGTGTATGTTCCTGCAGCAAGGTTCGAAACGGTAGGCCCTGTTTGAATTGAGGGATCATTCCAAGTAATGGTATAGTCGGGTGTGCCGCCGGTAACTTCAATAGTTGCCGATCCGGTTGCCTCACCGGTGCAAAGAACATTCTGAAGATCAATGAGAGAAACTTGAAGAGGTGTAGGCTCAATTAAATCATAGCTTTCAGTAGTTTCACATCCTTGAGCATCGGTCACCGTAAGAATATACGTGCCTGCTTCGAGATTTTCGAGCAAAGGGTCTGATGATGGTGGAACGGTATTCCAACTATACGAATATGGTTGTGTGCCACCTTCGGCTTCAACTTCAATGCTACCATCAGCAAAGCCGGCGCAAGACGGGGGAGTAATGTCGATGAGGTTTACAATCAATTCAGAGGGCTCTGAAAGTTCGTAGGTTTCTTCAGCGGTGCAGCCGTTCAAATCAGTTACGGTTACGGTGTAGCTACCGGGAGATAAATCGGAAATTTCGGTGCCCGTTTGGACGGGATCGGTGTTCCAAGTGTAAGTGTATGATCCGTTTCCTCCTGTTGCTATTACAGAGATGCTCCCATCGTCAAATCCGTTGCAAGTTGGATTCACGAGTTCAATCAAATTTACTTCCAGCGGAGAGGGTTGTGAGATGTTGAACGGAATTTCAAGAGTACATCCGTTGTCATCCGTCACCGTAAGGGAATAGTTGCCGGCCGCCACTCCCGAAAGAGAAGGCGAATCTTCGTCAGGCTGAGGGCTCCAATCGTAGCTATAAGGCGCCGTTCCTCCCGAAATATTGGCTGTAGCCGAACCATCGCTTAGCCCGTTGCATGAAACAGGTTCTACTGAAACCGTTCCCTCTAACGCATCTGCAGGCTCTGATATCTCAATTTCAATGGTACCTTGACATCCGTTTATGTCCGTAATGTTAGCCGTATAAAATCCGGCTGTCAAGCCCGTAGCTGTGATTCCGAATTGAGGTGGAATGGTATTCCAAACAATGGTATAGGGGCCTACACCTCCGGTAGGTGATATAGTCACTTCCCCGGTTGCGTCGCCGTTACAAAGAACATCCGTACGATCTTCTAAAATTCCGGTAATCGGATCAGGTGCATTCAGTGTTATACTTCCCGTTTGAATACAGCCATTGGCATCAGTTACGACTACCTCGTAAGTTCCTGCACTAAGATCGGTGGCAGTTTGTGTGGTTTGAGAAGATGGGTCGTTCCATTCGAATTCAAATGGCGGCGTGCCTCCTGAAGGAATGACGGTTGCCTGACCATCATTTGCTTCGAAGCAAGAAACGTTGAATCCTCCTTGAAATACGGCTGCGGAGAAATCCAAAGTGATTTCATCTGCCTCAGTAATTTCTACTGAGATATCTTCCGTACATCCATCCCTGTCCGTTACGAGCACGGCATAAACTCCGGGTGCCAATCCTGATATATCTTCACTCAGAGAGGTAAAACCTCCCGGTCCTGACCATTGTATTTCATACGGACTTTCGCCACCGCTTATCGTCAGATCGATGCTACCATCGTTGTCTCCGTTGCAGTCAATGTTTGAGACAACGGCCGTTAATTCCACATCGCTCACTCTTATTTCGGCAAGTGCCGTAGATTGACAAGCACCCGCGCTAATGGTAAGCGTGTAGTCGATATCAGCAAGCGGGGTAGTGGTCGGTTCTTGGATGCTGGTATCATTCAAGTAATCCGACGGGCTCCAACTGAAGTCTGCATTTTCGTCTGCCTCCACTGAGAAAGTGAGTGAACTTCCCAAACAAACAAAAGAAAGAGGCGGATCAATGAAGACATTTATGGAATCATTGATAAAGACGCGAATGCTGTCTTGAATGGTTCCCGCACAGTTGGGGTTTCCTACATAGATGTCAATGTATTCCTCACCTTCAATAATTCCATCATCAAAAGGAATGATGTCTATGCTAACCGAAGCCTCATTGGGAGGAATAGTGATCGTTTTAGGAACATCAGGATCGGGATCATCGCCTATTTGAGAATAATCCACACCGTTTGTAGCAGTTCCATCCACAAAGTAGGTGATCACTGCTTCTTGCGAAGTGACCGGCGTTCGTGTAAAAGTTACCGTACCATTGTTACAGCCCTCGATGGTTGAGGCAAGATTTTCCTCTGTAGTTTGGCTCAACGTTACACTGTTACTTTCAATTGCTTCGATAAGCACGGCCGAATCCCATTCGGGGTCGGCCACATCTGCAATGACCAATTTTATAGAGAAGGTATCGCAAGGAGTTACTTGCTTGAGAGCAAAAAGATCGGTGGTCCACGCATCGTACTGAATGGGTGAAGACAGGCCCAATGCATTCGCAACGTAGAACTCGGGATTTGTTGGTGGAATAGCGAGATCGGGGTTTCCGTTGTTGACCGAATTGATGTTAATCGGTGTGTTTGTGCCGGGCAATACGGCAATGTTTTCCAACCCGCCAAGACCAGGGTCGCCTGCTATGCCGGGCCCGCTAATGAAAAATCCAAAAAAGTCATTAAAGGGAGTTCCGACGTATTCATCGTATTCTTCACTGGCAAACGTAAAGTTGAAGCGGAGGGTGTCTCCGACGGGTACTACATCAAACTCAAGCACGCAGGCATCGAAGCTACTATTTCCGGTGAGGGTCGTTATCAATGGATCACCCGGTGTGTTGTTGATGGTAGTAGAAGCCTCGGTATTATTCGGACCTCTGAGGTTGCCGATGTTTCCGGTCGAAAGAATCACTCCTTCACCATCAGGAAAATCAGGTACGCCTAAAATCGAATAAGTTCCCGAAGCGCTATCGGCACAAACCAATTGAGGGTTGAGAATTTGAACTCCGTTTCCGGAAATGGCTTGACTGAGATCAGAAGCCGGGATTCCGTATTGCAAATCGATCTGAGCAGAAACGCAGAACGGCAAAAGCAAAAATGCTATAGCTAGTGAAGCGGTGTAAAGTAACTTCATCAAAGTATTTTTAATAGAGACTTTCATTGACAAAATGATTCCGTATCAGTTGCTTTTAATGGAGAAAGAGAGGTGATTTTACTTTCTTTCAATGCTTGACTGAAAGCGTTTTTCAACTCTTCTTCAATTTGGTAAACCCGTTTCGGGTAGTTGGCAGGGACTTTAACTACCACTGAGTTTTTTGAATCACAAGACCCGTAAATCTCAAAAGGTTTTTCGCCAAAAATATCAGCTCGGATATCTGTTTGAACTCTAATGGATTGGTCGAGTTTCACCTCATAGTATCTGAAATACTGAGTGGATTCTTGTGCCGGTAATGATGTAGAAAAAAGAATTGTACCGACCGCTAAAAGAAAGGTCGATCTACAGGCATTCACGTAAGAGAGCATAGTCAGGATGATGTAAATTCGTGTTAAAATTAGAATTCCCCGTCAGTCGGTAAGGGCGCACTATAGGAAGTTATAAAGATTCCCGGTTCAATAACCTCTTTAAAGTGCTGACCGTTGGCGAAGAGTTTCGAATAAGATGATTCCCGTGGCGGTCGATACATTCAAAGAAGAAGTACGTCCTTTTAGTGGAATACGGATTTGATCGGTTGAGGTTGCCAGATTTTCGATTTGTATTCCGCTCTCTTCTGAACCCATAACTAGTGCCGCAGGTTCTGCCAAATCGACTTCCGTATATTCTTGTTCCGCTTTTTCATGGCAGGCTATAATCTTCAGTCCGCTGGTTTTTAAGAATTCAAGTGATGCGGTAAGATTTGTGGAACGGCAAATGGGTATCTGAAGTAATGCCCCTGCCGAAGTTTTGATGGCATCGGGCCCGATTTGAGCCGAACCCTTGGAGGGTACTAAAACGGCATGCACTCCCGCACATTCAGCCGTTCGGCAAATGGCGCCGAAGTTGCGAACATCCGTAATACCATCCAATACCAAAATCAAAGGTGTTTCGCCTTTCTCATAGAGATTCGGCAACAGCCATTCAATATTTTGGTATTCGATTGGCGAAATGTACGCGATGATACCTTGATGGTTTTTACCCGTTACCCTATCCAGTTTAACTTTCGGCACATACTGAATAGGAACTTCTGCTCGACGCAATTCACTGATTACTTCATGTGCGGTATCTCCTCTCAGTCCTTTTTGAACAAGCACTTTTTCTATGGGTTTGCCTTCCTTTAAAGCTTCAGAAACCGGGTGAATGCCGTAGGCAATAAATTCTTTATTTTTCATATGGGACTAATAGAGGCGGCCGTTTCGCCACGCTTCAATGTATCGATACCAAGACGGTTTGTAGTAGTCTTCCCGGCTCAGTCGAAAATCGTTTTCTGTAAATGGATTGTCAACCTTCACAAACCGGAAAGTAATGGATAACGGATTGCGCTCTTCTCCATAAATCCAAGACTCCAATTGAGCCGTTTTATAGACTTTGTCCGGCTCGCCGTAGATAATGTAAATTAAGCCTCGATCGGATTTCCACCCTTCCAAATGCGAGGAAAAAAGTCGATTGGCTCTCTCAACTCGGTTATAATAGGCTTCAATATTATCGCGGGCTCTTCCACGATCCCCCGCCCAGTCAATCCAGTGCTTTTCAATTTCGGATTTTAAATCAGATGCCTCGAGAATCTGTTTGTATTCCTTACCGCTAACCAAATAGCGAAAAGGGTCGAGCATGTTTTGAACATTTTGAACTTCAGGGAATTCATCTGAAGAGACGAAAAGCGTAAATCCCTCTTTCATCGTGGTGTCCACACGAAAGTGATAGAACCCTTCTTCTGATGTGGTGAATTGATATTTTCCCGAGTCATCGGCCTCTAAAAAAAAGCGATCATCAGGAATATAGTCAAAAGGTTTGGGCTCATAGTAAGCAAAGGGTGGCGGCGGCAAGGGAAATGAGCGGTTGTAATAGTTCACATAAACCTTTTGTGATTTAAGCCTGGCGAACTCCAACTCATAGGTGTTGTTGGATTTTACTCGATCGCCAAAAAGCGGAATAGAATCTCCTGCTTCAACAACTAAAAAATTTTCCCGATCACTTTTCCCGCTCTTATCTACATTTATCAGTTTCTCTACACGCTTCCCGTTAGATTCGTCTCTGATCGTTATAGCCAAATTGTAGTTGCCGCCTTCCGGCAAAATGACGTCGGTTTTAACCATCACCTTCTTTCCTCTTTTACTTTTGGGAATCGGTGGTACCGAAACGGTCTTCTCTTTAGGCTTTAATGAGTTTTCAGACACTCCGCCTACAGGATCAATTTCCAGAATAACGGAAGCTTCGAATACTTCATCTTCTTTAACATAAAGTAGATTTTCCGTATCGAACTTCACAAATACCGTAGACGTATCGCCGTTTTGATGATAAATTTTAATGTTGGGCTCAATCTGCAATTGAGGAGAACTATAAAACTTACCCTCATCGGCATTTGCCAATTCTCTTGATGATGAACACCCTTGCAACAAAAAGGCGATAAACGCGATTGAAAAAACGAAAGAGACCTTATTCATCACCATCGCCTATTAAATTGCTGCTCAATTTTTTATTTGCTCGAATACCCAAATGTTCCAGTTGAGTAGCTTGATTGACTAACGAGCCCCTACCATCCCGAAGCTTTTTCATCGCATCATGATATGTCGAGCTCGCGCGATCCAATTGCATTCCTATTTTCTCAAAATCTTCAGCGAAGCCCACAAATTTTTCCAATAGCAGCTTTCCTCTGTCAGCTATTTCGATTGCATTTCTATTTTGATATTCATGCTTCCATGTAGTAGAAATGATTTTCAAGGAGGCGATCAAAGTTGTGGGACTCACCATAACAATTCCGCGATCGTAAGCTTCATTAAACAACCCGTGATCTGCCTGAAGGGCGATGAGGTATGCCGGCTCGATGGGCACAAACATCAAAATGAAATCGAGATTCTTGCCCGAAGCCACTTCTTGATATTTCTTTTCAGATAATCCTCTAATGTGATTCTTCAAAGAAAGCAAATGGCTCTTCAAAAATCTCTCTTTTTGGTCTGTATTTTCTGCCGTAACGTAATCTTCATAAGCCTTCAATGAAACTTTGCTATCTACGATAACCCACTTATCATCGGGCAATTTTATCATTACATCCGGCTGAAATCGCCTTCCCTCCTCGGTGGAAAAATTCTTCTGTAAAAAGTACTCTTCATCCTTTCGCAAACCCGAGCTCTCTAAAATATTTTCAAGTATCATTTCACCCCAGTTTCCTTGCACTTTGGTGTCATTGCGCAAAGCTTTGGTGAGGTTTTCGGCTTCTTCAGTCATTTTAGAGCTCATCTCCCTCAAGGTCTTGAGTTCGGCTTTCAATCCTGATGTTTCCTTTAAACTGTCCTTATGCGTTTCATCAACTTTCTTTTCAAATGAGACCAGACGCTCTTTCAAAGGGCTCAAAAGTTGGTCTATGGATTCCTTACTTTTCTTACTGAAACTCTCGGTTTTTTCTTCAAAAATTTGATTGGCTATGAGCTTAAAGTCTTTCGTAAACTTTTCTTGCATGTTTTGGATGTCGGCTCGCTGCTCTTCAATTTGCTTTTGAATGTTGGCTTTTTCGGCCTCAAGCCTTGAGACTAAAATCAAGGCACGCTCTTTTTCATCTCGAAGCTGATCCATTGATTCTCTAAACTCCAAAGCGGCTTGTTTAAGCTCTTCGTTCTTTTCTAAGGCTGCCGTGAGCCTTGCTTTCTGCTCATCGAGTTCTCTTTGAAGTATAGCTGATTTATCTCTGCGCCCGGCAATTATAAATCCTGCAAAGATGCCGATCACCGCCGCACATAGAATTAATCCGGATGTCAGAAGTAGGGTTTCAGCACCCATTAAGGGAAAGAGTTAATTATTTAAAATCACTACAAATGTACCAACTTCTATTCGTTCGAATAGTTCAATCACATCCGCGTTATACATTCTCACACATCCTTTGCTGGCAGGTGTTCCGATAAGTCCTTCTTCGTGTGTGCCATGTATAAAAATTCCTCTTTTATAGGAATCCACTTCTCCGCCCGAATTAACTCCTTCTTCCACACCGGTTAAATGCAAAACTCTGGATGTTATCAAATCAATATCCGTGGATTTTGCCTCATGAATCGGAGTGGCTTTTTTACCGGTAGGTACTTTCTGTTTGATGATGCCATAGGGTTCGACATTCTCGCCAATTTTTTCAGCAATCATGTGTAGTCCCTGTGGGGTTTTTAAACTCCCGAACTTATTGCCCAATCCTTTGGCGGCGGTAGATATCGAATACTCAGCTATTATCTCTGCATCCTCAATAAGAAATAGTTTCTGTCGCTTAACGGCTACATATAGAAAAGTGTCGAAATCATGGCCTGAATATTTAATGGAAAGGTACTCCAACAAAAAATTGATCATGCCGGTATTAGCCTCTCTCGATGAGAAATTCATCGACAGCGATGAGAAGATGAGCAATATGGCAATAGGCTTTTTCATTTTAAAAGAAGCTGACAAAACCAAAATGAATTTTTCCGCCTCTTAGGGAAATGTTGTTATCGAATTGCTTTCCCAATGCATAAGTTAGCGAGAAAACACCTGCATTAGTTTCAAAATTCACACCTGCTCCAAAACCGAATGGAGTATCAGAAAGAGGAACCTCTCTTGATTCATCCCGATAGTAGCCTTGATCGAAAAATACGAAAAGGTTGGAGTTTTGCTCCAAGATAAATCGATATTCTATCGTGGCTATGGCAAATGAAGAAGCAAATATGGCCTGCTCATCAAAGCCTCGAAGGGTTTTTAATCCTCCGATTCGATAGATTTCATTCCGAAACATATTTTCATTTACGAACATACCACCTTGTATACGGGTATGTAATGCACTTCGTTTAAAAAGCGGAAAGTAAATGCCACCATCCAGATTGATATTATAAATGTCGCTCGTGCGATCTTCTTCAGTATCGAGCCTTGAATTAATTTCTTTTTGTCCCGCGGCAATGCTAGCGTCAATGTAGTATCCTCGGCGCGGGTTAAAGAGGTAGTCCAAATCCGTCACAAATGCGCCCACTCCAAAGAGGTTAGTGCGGGAATCGGCTAAGTCGGGAGATACAAATTCTTCATTTCCGATCGTATTCGCTCCTTGGTTTTCGTAGAACACTTTGAGGCGCTTATTGCCGGGGAAGTAATATTCGACTCCAACATTTAATCGGTTTTGGCTGAATGTGGTATCGCGTCGATAGAGGTTGAATTTAAAATCTAATCCCAAAGGAGTATTAAACAAAAACGGATACTTGAATTGTACGTCGAGTTGGCTTGTTTGAGTTTGCAATCTTTGCCATTGAAGTTTTATGGTTTCACCTCTTTTCAGGGCATTGAGCAAGTTTAGCTTGACATCTCCCGTGAATAGAATATCCCCTGTTACAGGATCGGGAAGAACTCCCAATATCCCGTCAAAATTGCTGGATTTACGAGGTTTTAAGTAGAGGTAGATGTCAGCTTCTCCCGGTCTCATGCCAACTTCATAGGGTTTGATAGGTTGAACAAAGGGAATCTCTTTTATCCTCGTCGGAATATTTCTTAACAGACCTTGATTATAAGGATCACCTTTTTTAAATCCGATGAAGTTCTCGATGTATTTTCGGTTCGTACTGAGTTCGCCTTTAATAATTAAGCTGTCAACGATAACATAATCGCCTTTTTCGTAATTCAGCTTAGCTTCTATATGGTTCTCATTAATTTGAAGGCTGTCTAAAAATACTTGCGCAAAAGGGTAGCCGGTGTTTTCGGCTTGGTCGAGAAGTTTGGTAATTAGCTTACTCAATTGATTCGGGTTGAGAACTTCTTGAAAAAAAACTTCTTCTCTGAACCCGATCTTTGAAAGCGTTTCTTCAGGTACATTTCCGCCTTTCAGCACCCCCCAATTGTATTTTACCCCAACATACACAAAAACATCTACCGTGTCAGATTTCCAGGCGGCCACACTATCGATGCCCATTGTCAAAAAACCTTCTGAAAGGAAGTTTTCTCTCAATGTTTTTAGGTCAATTAGTAACGAGAGGGAGTCTGAAACGTCTTGTAAATATTCTGGAGGACTGAAGGAATTAATATTCTTGTCATAATTTATCGCGACTACCCTTTGACCTCGAGCCCCCGTAATTAGTGACATACAAGTCAAGACCGCAATGCACAGAGGAATGATTTTCTTCAAAATGTAAATGACTTGAATCAAATTTAAACGGTTTTTATCCGTTTAATTATATTTGTACTAACGAGATAATCGGAATGAAAAAAGCAAGTATAGTACTCTCAGCCCTGTTTATTGTAGTAATGACCCTTAGTTCATGTCGAACGCAGAAGAAGGCCTGCGCTGCATATAGTAAAGTTGAACAAACAGAGCAGAGTCAAGATTCACCTAGTTAAATGGCATTTTGGAGCCTGATTGAAAGTGAGGAATCGCTTCGAGACTTATTAAATTCGTCTTCTGATACCCCCCTTTTTATTTTAAAGCACAGTTATAGATGTGCTCTGAGTAGTATGGCTAAAAGCCGTATCGAGAAGAGTGAGGATTCAAGATTTTCGTATTATTTGATTGACGTCGTAAAAAATCGGTCAGTAAGTAATTTGCTTTCAGAAATTTTTACCGTTCAACATGAGTCTCCCCAAGCATATATTATAATCGGATCTAAATTGGTGGAAGTAAAATCTCATTTGGCCATTCAGCCCAAAGGTTTTAGTACCTTACTCGATTCATTTTCAAATTAGCAAAGAAGTATCAGGTTGGAGGGAACTTTATCTGAAGTTTGTATTAAAAAGTGTTGCGTAATTTGATTCGGAGGTTATTTTTATCGATACCATGCGCGAATCAGAACAGAATCATCGCAACTATTGTTACTTTTATACCTTATGCCTTCCTCACTTCATAAAATAGCCATTCTAATACTGATGCTCTTCGGGTGTTCCTATGTTGTGGCACAGACTGAAGAAGCGACTATTTTTGATGAATCGGTTATTATTTATGATCGTTCTGTATACGGCGGGGCTATTTTGCATACAAATGGTTGGGGTGCTCATATTACATTCACTAAGAATAAGGGGGCATTTAAATCTCGACTCTACCAGCTCGATGTGGTCGGCATGAAGCACCCGAAGGAGGTGAGAAGCTATAACCCTTATTACGATGATAGCAGAGGGTATATTTACGGTAAATTGAATAATTTTTTTGTCCTTAGGCCTACAATAGGAAAGAAGTATCTCAAATTTGATAAAATCAGAAAATCAGGCGTTGCGGTAGGTTATAATTGGAGAGTCGGACCATCACTTGGCTTTACCAAACCGGTTTATCTTGAGATCGGTATACCGGGAGAAGGGAGCCCCATTCAATACGTTGATGTCATTGTGGAAAAATATGATCCTGATGAGCACAAGCCTGAAGATATATTCGGAAGAGCAAGTGGGTTGAGAGGATTTAATGAACTTCAGGTTCATCCCGGCGTGCATGCTGCCTTCGGGCTTAATTTTGAATATGATCCTGAGAGGGAAGGAATAAAGGGAATTGAAGTAGGAGCAACGATTGATTATTATCCTTTAGAAGAAATTGATATAATGGCTTTTGCGGATAATAAGGCTTTATTTTTCAATTTTTATGTTGCGCTTCAGTTCGGAGCAAAATTCAACCGATAATAAATATGGAATTGGTAGCCGAAGAGACCAAAGAGCGAATAAAAAAGCCAAGATGGCTCAGAGTAAAATTGCCGACAGGCAAAGAATATAAGCAAGTACGAGATATTGTAGAAGAACACAAGCTGCATACCATTTGTGAAAGCGGTAACTGTCCCAATATGGGAGAGTGTTGGGGGGCCGGTACGGCTACGTTTATGATTTTGGGAAACATTTGCACAAGATCTTGCGGTTTCTGTGCAGTGGAGACGGGACGACCGGAAGCAGTAGATGTATATGAGCCGGGAAGGGTTGCACGTTCAGTTAAATTGATGGGAGTAAAGCATTGCGTGATCACTTCCGTCGATCGAGACGATTTATCGGATGGTGGAAGCCTTATTTGGGCGCAAACCGTGAGAGCAATTCGAAATCAATCTCCCGAAACAACATTGGAAACGCTGATTCCTGATTTTATGGGGAAGTGGGAAAATCTGCAGAATATTATCGATATAGCTCCGGAAATTGTTTCTCATAATTTAGAAACCGTGCGAAGGTTAACTAAACAAGTTCGAATTCAAGCTAAGTATGACAGAAGCTTGGAGGTTTTGAGAAGATTGAAACGAGGAGGTATGAAGACTAAATCTGGAGTGATGTTGGGCTTGGGAGAAACAGAATCTGAAGTTATTGAAACCATGGAAGATTTGCGAAGTGTAGGTACGGATATTTTGACTCTTGGCCAATATCTTCAACCTACCAGAAAGCATCTGCCTGTAGCTGAATTTATTACCCCTGAAAAATTTGCTGAATATAAAACGTTAGGCTTGTCAATGGGGTTCAGGTTTGTGGAAAGTGGTCCCTTAGTGCGGTCTTCTTATCATGCTGAAAAGCATTTATTCTGATATGTAAAGAAATCAAGGATTGTCAAAACTGTAAACGGAGTCGGTGTTGCTTTTTTTCTAAATTTACGCCGCATTAAGCTTGCGAAAAACTGTATTAAAATCAAAGAGTATGAAAATCAAAAATTTACTCATTTCATTAGGGTTAGCTTCTATTGCCGGTGTAGGCTGGTACGTGGTTACTGAAGAAGGGCAAGAGGTACCCGCATACACTCCAAGGAATGACTACAACAAGGTAGCTGCCAATGCTGAGGGTGCTTTTGAGTATTATGAATCAATTAAAGCGAATATCTACACTGGTAAGATTGAAAGCGAGGACATTTTGAAGATGCAAAAAGCATTGGAAAAAGCAAAGCTTCCACAGGCCAAGAATGATGATATAGACTGGGAGTCTATGGGTCCCAATAATGTGGGGGGTAGAACCCGAGCCATCTTGCCTCTGAATGATAGCCCCAATTCGCTTTTAGCAGGTGGTGTGTCAGGTGGAATTTTCCGTACGGACAATGCAGCTCTCTCGTGGAGCCTTGTTGAAAGCTTTGATCCGTATTTAATCGTTTCTTCAATGGCACAGTTGGGTAACGGAGCCATTTATGTAGCAACGGGAAACAGCAGAGAATCATTTAATGGTTCAGGTAGTTCAGGTTTTATTGGTAGAGGACTATTTGTTTCTAACGATAATGGATCTTCTTGGAGCTTGGTTTCGGATTTCGAACCTGATCCGTTTAATACCAATTCTAACTGGGCTAATGTAGATGTGATAAAAGCTGATCCCGTTGATCCTGACTTACTTTGGTTGGGAACAAACTTTGGATTTTATCCTTACGAACATGGCAGCAGTACCTTAGGAGAAAACCCACTGTTTATTTTGAATTCATCCAATGACACCATTCCGATTATGTCTAATGTGAAGGATTTTGACATTTCGCAAGATGGTCAAACTTTCTTAGTTGTAGTGGGATCTAGATTGTTTGTTTCTCAGGATGGAGGGCAAAATTTCACGCATATAAATGATGGTGAGGGTTCAGGTTTTCCTTCAGGAGGTTTCGGCACGGCCGAAGTGACCATTTCCCGAAATAATCCCGATTATATGTATGCTTCACTAGCATTGCCAAACGGTTATTTAAGAGGGGTTTTTGCCTCTGTGGATGGAGGAACAACTTGGAATACCATTGCTCCTCAAAGTAATAATGGTGGTCAATTATCTCAGTTCGCCCCTTTCTTTAACGGATTGACAGCTCAAGGTTGGTACGACAATATGATTACGAGTGTACCGAATGATGAAGTCGAGCAAGTTATTATGGGTGGTATACGCATGTGGCGCTGGCAACTCTCCGGACAAACTCCGGGTATTACGGCTTGGGAGGAAGTCAATGCAAACTTTGCATCATTTCCGGGAGGGCCGCCCAGTCCTATTTATGTGCATTCAGACATTCACAGTGATGCATGGGATTCTTCAGGTCGACTTTACATAGCCTGTGATGGGGGTATTTTCAGATCAGATGATCAAGGATTGACTTGGGCAGCTTTGAATCTCGATTATAAAACCACTCAGTACTACGCCATTGCCTTTAACCCTCTGGGTCAAGTATTGGGAGGACTTCAAGATAATGGTAGTTTATTTCTGAATTTAGAAGGAGCAAATCCACAGTTTGCCCGCCAGTTTTCAGGTGGTGACGGTTTCTCATGTGAAATATCTCAATACTTCCCTGACTATATGTTCTCGACCCTGTACAATGGGGTTGTATTCAGGTCTACTGATGGAGGCGATAATGTAAGTACAATGGATAACCTGACCAGTGTGTCCGGTGGAGGGGGATCCGATTTTAACACGGATATCGCCCTTTATGAGAATCCGAACAATGAAAATTCACAGATATTTATTGAGTATATTCCGACGGCGGACAATCCTTACCTGGTATATTACGATGAGGCCATCGTTACACCTGAAGGAGATTCGATAATTGCCCGAATTCCCGCGAACACTGATATCGTCGTGGAAGCAGAGAATAATGATTACCTCATTGATTATACAACTACAGAGGATGTTAATTTTTATTCTTATTTCCAAAGGGTATCGGGCGAATATGAGGATATCGGTGATACGGTTTTGGTGCAGGAGAAACCTCAATTTATGCTAGCGGCAGCTCTCTCAAATGGAGTCTATGTTACTCGACAACCTCTTAAAACCAACGGTACTCCTCAGTTTTATTTGGTTGACAATGATTTAGAGGGGACACCGACCTGTTTGGAATGGTCTCCCGACGGTGATCACCTTTACATCGGATATTCAGGAGGAACACTGGTTAGATTGAGCAATTTTAATAATGCCTGGACTGAAGAACAGTTAGATATTGATGAAGATGAGTACGCATTGACAAGAGCGATTATACACAGTGGATCTGGTGCTGTAACTGACATCGAAGTGGATTACTCTTTGGGTCGGGGTGATAATGCCAGTGAAAGAGTAGCAATCTCTATAGGGGGTTACGGCGGCTCTGGAAAAATCCGAGTTTCTGACCAAGCAGCCTCAGTATTGGGTATCGGAACTTTTCAAAATGTATGGAACGTTCCTTCGGAATTCACGGGAATGCCTGCATACTCGGTTGTTATGGATGTTGAAAATCCGCAAACATTGCTTGCAGGTACTGAGTATGGTGTATGGTACAGTAGCGATAACGGAGACACGTGGAGTGAAGCAAATAATGGTGAGATGCCAAGAGTACCGGTTTTTGATCTGCGACAGCAAAAGCTTGCACCTTGGAATGTGGAAAATGGTGGCGTAGTTTATGCCGGAACACATGGTAGAGGAATTTTCAGAACAAACTACTTCTTTACACCAATGAGTGTAGAAGAGATTGCAGATGAAACTCCGGTCTTAAATGAACTCAAGGTTTTCCCTAATCCCGTAACTTCTAGAGCAAACTTATCTTTTGATTTGGGTGTCACTTCCGATGTAGATGTGTTCATCTACGGAATCGATGGAAAATTGGTGGAATCCTTCCAAGAGCAGCGAGTAGGAGCAGGTTTCAAACGTCAAATTGATTTTGATGCTTCAAACTACTCAAGAGGTCAGTATATTGTTCAACTTAGAGTTGGCGATAACTGGAAAAGCGCCAAATTTGTAGTGACGCGCTAAAAAAACTTAATCATCAAATATCGGGGTGAATCGGAGCGCAATCCGGTTCACCCTTTTTTATTTTCATGAAAAAGATAAAAGTTGCCATAAACGGGTTCGGTCGTATCGGCCGTTGTTTCACCAGAAGGGTATTTGAAAATTACAGCGAACAGATTGAAATAGTCGCTATCAATGATCCAGGTGGAATTGAAGCCATCAGCCATTTGTTGAAATACGACAGTGTGCAAGGCACTTGGGATCGCCACGTAGACTTCCGCTCTGATGTTTTACTCATAGATGAAACTGCCATTCAAGTCTTCCACGAACTATCGCCTACTAATCTTAATTGGAAAGGATTGCACCCTAATTTGGTTTTGGAATGTACTGGGAAGTTTAAAAAGGTATCCGACGCAAAGCAGCATCTGGAGCATGCGGAAAAATGTTTGATTAGTGCGGTGGCTTCTGATGAAGAGGTTAAAACGATAGTCTTAGGCGCAAACGAAACCGAACTTCTGGCTTCTGATAGAATAATTTCCAATGCCTCTTGTACTACCAACTGTGCAGCGCCACTTGTGGATGTAATAAATAAAGGACCGGGAATAGAAAGTGGATATATCACCACCGTGCACAGCTATACGGGAGATCAGGCATTACACGACAGAATGCACACGGACCTGCGAAGAGCGCGAGCCGCGGCCCTTTCCATTATTCCTACCACTACGGGAGCGGCTAAAGCTATAACAAAGATTTTCCCCCATTTGGATGGGTATATCGGAGGAGCAGGGATTCGCGTCCCCGTACCGAACGCTTCTCTTACGGATGCGACTTACGTAGTAAAAAATGCTACCACACCTCAAGAGGTGAATGAGCTTTTTCTCAAAGCATCCGAGGAATCATGGAAAAACTACGTTGAGTTCACGGACAAACCGCTGGTAAGCTCTGATATCATCGGAAATACGCATTCCTGCATTTTTGATAGCCAATTGACATCAGTAGTGGGAAAACTCGTGAAAGTGGTAGGATGGTACGACAACGAGATGGGCTACGCTTCTCGCCTTTGCGACCTCATTGTTTATTGGAATAAACTTTAGGGTGGGTTCCGTAGCTTTTTAATTCCATCTTTTCCGAGAAAACGGCATACGTATAATTTGTAATCCAATCGCCGAGGTTGATGTATTCCCCGCCGTTTTCCAACTCGATAATCATTGGTAAATGCCGATGTCCGAATACGAAGTAGTCTATTTGCTTTTCAGCAGCAATTTCGTTCGAGTAGATAG
>CAZYWJ010000014.1:0-6415 GCA_964651785.1 uncultured Cryomorphaceae bacterium | reverse complement strand
CCGAAATTCGGATGGAGCCTCGCAAAAATCCATTGTGAGATCGGAGCACGAAAAACCTTTTTGATGAATTTGTAACCGTGATCACCCGGGCCCAAACCATCGCCGTGACCGATATAAAACTTCTTGCCGTTTAAAGTTCGTTCGATAGGCTCACGGTGTATTTGGACGCCGATCTCATTAGGGATGTAATCAAAAATCCACATATCGTGATTACCGATAAACCAATGAACTTTCGTACCTGAATCAACGATTTCTGCCAATTTGCCCAAAAGACGAACATATCCTCTGGGAACTACGGTTTTGTACTCAAACCAAAAATCGAACACATCGCCGAGTATGAAAATTTCTTCTGCTTCGTGACGTATCTCTTCCAGCCATTGTACCACCTTCTTTTCTCTTACGAGACTTTCTGCGGCGGTCGGAACACCCAAGTGAAAATCAGAAGCGAAGAAATACTTCTTCATCAGGTATTAAATATCTCTTCCAATTTTTGCTCCAGAGCACGCCCTCGAAGATTCTTAGCAACCACTTTTCCTTCCGGATCAATAAGTACGGTAAACGGAATGGATTTTACATTGTAAAGTTGTGCTGCTGCTGACTGCCAAAATTTCAAGTCGCTAACCTGGGGCCAGTCTAGTTGATCTTGCTCAATTGCTTTGACCCACTTGTCTTTGCTTCTGTCAAGAGAGACCCCGAATATCTCAAAGTTTTCATCCTCGAACTTCTTGTACATTCTGACAACATTCGGATTTTCCATTCGACAAGGTTTGCACCAAGATGCCCAAAAATCGATCAGCACATAATTTCCGCGATAGTCTGAGAGCTTAACGGTTTCACCTTCCGGATTTGGAAGCGCTATCTCCGGAGCTTCACTTCCCGGTTTCAGAAGATTCTCCAATCGCAATTGGTTTTCCATTCCGGCTATTTGCTCACTCAGATTGTCAAAGAAGTAATTGCCCTGAATTTTCATCGACAGTGCATCTCTCACGGTTTTGAAATGCTTCAAATCCTGCTTCATGTCAAGTCGCTGTAGCGCTGTAAAATTTGCCAATTTGCCGGGATCGTTATTTATGAAATCGATCAGATAGTCACGGTACTCTTTTCGGGTTTCATTATAAGTGTTTCCTAATTCCGTTCTTCTCTGAACTTCGGTGGAATTGGCCGAAGCTCTTAATTCCGTCATCAAAGAGTCCAGTTCGGTCTCAAACTTATTGGTCTTAACCAGAAGGTCGCGCAGTCGCTCGCTTTCACCGCTTCCTGAAATGTTGTACGTTTCTCTCAGCTTTTCGGCATCAGCTTCTATCTTAACGTCTACGTTGGTGCTATCCAATATCAAGATCATTGAGTTTTCTTCGCTCAGGGCCAGCGTGTAGAAATCAGGCCTGCCCGCTTTGAATTCAAACTCGAAATCACCACTCGATCCTAAATTGGCACTTCTAAGCGTATCCGGCATGCCATTGTTATATCCTATGAGATAGATATTTTGATCTGCGGCATTTTCAATTTTTCCCGAAACAGTGCCGGCTTTAGGCTTCGTTTCGCAGCTCGCTAAACCGGCGAGAATTACCAATGTGATATAAAACAGATACGTTCTCATTCTTCGAGGATTTTTCTTAAAATTTCACTAGCTCTTTTTGGGTTCGCCTTTCTGTTCGAGAGTTTCATTACTTCGCCCATAAACAGCCCCAGCAAGCCTTTATTGCCTTTCTTGTAGGCTTCGGCTTTATCAGGAAAAGTATTTATCGCCTTTCTTGCCAATTCTTCCAGCGAGTCGTCATTGCTTTCTTGTATCAGGTTTTCCCTTTCGGCAATGGCGGCCGCGCTTGATCCGGGCTCTGCCACAAACTTTGGAAAGAGTTGTTGTGATGCGGCTGAATTGCTCACCTTGTCCGAATCTATCAAAGCAATGATTTCTGCAATTTGCTTTGGCCTGAGCGGAAATTCATCTATTGACTTTGCCGTCTGATTCAAATATGACTTGACATCACCAATTACCCAGTTGGCTGCAGCTTTATGATTTTTAGTATGCTGAATGAGTTCGTTAAAATATAAGGCTATAGGTTTCGACTCCACTAAAATTCCCGCATCGTATTCGGAAAGCTTGAGCTCTTGTGTATACTTTTTGAAAAGCTCATTGGGCAGTGGTGGCATTTCGGATTTTACTGCATCAATATCAGATTGCTCGAGGGTAAGGGGTTGAATGTCGGGCTCAGGAAAATAGCGATAATCATGCGCATCTTCCTTTCCCCTCAACGTAAAAGTGGTCCCCTGCACGGCATCAAAACTTCTGGTTTGTTGAATGATTTCTCCGCCCTCTTCCAGTATGGCTATCTGCCGCTTCATTTCATATTCAATGGCTCTCTGTACATTTCTTAGAGAATTCATGTTCTTTACCTCACAGCGATTACCAAATTTGTCAGCACCTTTCAGCATTACCGAGACATTCGCATCGCAGCGCATGCTTCCTTCTTCCAAATTGCCGTCACAAATCTCCAAATACCTCACCAAACGGCGTACTTCCGCCAAGTAGTTATACGCTTCTTCAATAGATCGGATATCCGGTTCTGACACTATTTCCAAGAGCGGAACTCCCGCGCGATTCAGGTCCACTAAAGTGTTGTAAGGATCTTGATCATGGATACTCTTTCCTGCGTCTTCTTCGATGTGAATACGCGTTATGCCGATTCGTTTGTTTTCGTTATTCGCGTCTTTAACATCTAAAAAACCATTCGTACAAATCGGTGTAGTGTCTTGAGTTATTTGGTAGCCTTTCGGCAAATCGGCATAGAAGTAATTCTTTCGGGCAAAATGCATCGACCTGCTGATGGAGCAATTGGTGGCCAGTCCCAATTTAATGGCATATTCAATCACCTTTTTATTCACTCGGGGTAAAGTACCCGGGTGACCCAAGGTCAACGGCGAGGTGTTTGAATTGGGTAAACTGCCGTATGCGTTCAAATCACCCGCATATGCTTTCGATTTTGTCAAAAGCTGAGCATGCACTTCAAGCCCTACCACCAATTGGTATTTCTCTAATATTTCGCTTCTTTCCTCTATCATAGCTTTTCGATCACACCTTCAAATATCTGCATCATTTTAGATGATGACGCATTAGCCGCTCTTACCACATCTTCATGTGTGGTTTCTACTATTTTTCCTTCCACGCCCAAGTCGGTGATTACGCTCATTCCAAAGCATCTCACCCCCATGTGTCTGGCGGCAATCACTTCAGGTACCGTGCTCATGCCTACGGCGTCGGCCCCGATTATTCGAACGTATTTATACTCTGCCGGCGTTTCAAGACACGGCCCCGATAATCCGGCATAAACTCCTTTTCTTATTGGGATATTCTTTTCAGCAGCAATGAGCTCTGCTTCGCGAATTAAAGCATGATCATAGGCCTGACTCATATCTGGAAATCGCGGACCCCATTTATCGTTATTCGGGCCTATAAGCGGATTCGTCGGAAATAGGTTTATGTGATCGCTAATGATCATTACATCTCCTATCTCAAAGTCGGGATTCACTCCGCCACAAGCATTCGAAACCATCATCAACTTTACTCCCATCAAAGCCATAATTCTAACGGGAGCAACAACTTTATCCATAGAATACCCTTCATAAAAATGAAAGCGTCCCCTCATGGCCAAGACGGTTTTTCCACCGAAATCACCCAAGATAAATTCTCCTTTGTGTCCGACTACGGTCGACTGCGGAAAATCAGGAATGTCTTGGTAACTCACGCGTTTTTTTACCGAAATTTTCTCGGCAACAGCATCCAATCCCGAACCGAGAATTATCCCAACTTCGGGCAGGTGGCCATCAAATTTTTGCTTTAAAAATTCCAGTGAGTTATTGAGTTGCATTTCATTCATATAGATCGAATCATAGAATTGAAGTTATCCGTATCAGCCCCGAAATCAGTGCTTATTTTCCAAAAGTAAACCTCAATTTGGTTTTCAATAAAAAAAGACTCAAATCCTTTGAGGCGTTTCGCGTCCTTTTCAGTCGTAAGTACTTTCGGTTTTTGCGGCTCAAAAGTATCAATAAAATCGCGGAGCTTAAATAGTTCCTCCATCGTAAATGGGTGATGATCTCTGAACTCAAAATGTCGTACGACATCAAATCTTATTTGTGCCTCTTTTTCGAATGGATCGGGATTGGCAATGCCGCTTACCAACACAATTTTACTATGCAAGGGCAAGTCGAACTCTTTGCCGGCAAGGCTATATATGTTTTCGTAAGAAATTGAAGAGAAGAAAACGCGTTGGTTTCCCTTTCTAAGTTTGTTTCGAAGTTTCTCCTTCTCTTCCTTCGATGCATTAGGATTGGTTTTCGTCACAATAATGGCCCGTGAAATTTTACTTCTGCTTTTTATATCGCGCAAATTGCCGACAGGTAAAAGATAATCAGATGTAAAAGGAGCAGACCATGTGGTAAGTAAGAGGTAAAAATCGGCTTTGACCTTGCGATGTTGCATGGCGTCATCCAGAATCACCGTCTTGATAAGCGGATGATTCTCTTTAAGAAATTTCAATCCTCGGGTGCGATCTTCATCCACTAAAACCAATAAGCCAGGATGATTCTGCTTGAGCAAGAGCGGTTCGTCTCCACATTCCTCGGCAGTGGAATTGATTTTAACCAAAAAACTTCCTTTGGTTTTTCGGCCGTACCCTCTACTCAATACGGCAACTTCCTTCTCTCCCAAAAGATTCACTAAATAATCTACCATCGGAGTCTTGCCGGTGCCACCTAGCGCAAGGTTGCCCACCACTAACGTCTTTTGCGAAGGCTTATATGACTTCAGTATTTTTTTATCGTAAAGTTTGTGACGAACGTTCAGGATAAAGCCGTAAACCCAAGATAGCGGTAGTAAGAGCTTTCGTAATTCTTGCATTCCTTAGCTTTGTTGAAAAGAAAGAATCAAATATGCCACAAATAAAAGAGATATGTAGCTATCTGGAGCAGTGGGCGCCGCCAGCTTACGCTGAATCATATGATAATGTGGGCTTGTTGGTAGGCAATACTTCCACTGAAGTATCGGGAGTATTGGTGAGCTTGGATTGTACCGAGGCCATTGTGGATGAGGCTATAGCCAATGGCTGCAACATGATTATATCTCACCACCCGATTCTATTTAAAGGTCTTAAAAGCCTTACCGGAAAAAATTATGTGGAGCGTACGGTATTAAAAGCCATTAAAAATGACATCGCACTTTATGCCATTCATACCAATTTGGATAGCGTAGTGAGTGGAGTTAACGGTAAGATTGCCGATTTGCTGAGGCTAACTAAAAGAGAAATTCTAAGCCCGAAAAGCTCTGGATTACAAAAGCTCACTGTTTTCGTTCCTTATAGCGCTTCCGATAAGGTAAGAGAAGCCATTTTTGCAGCCGGTGGCGGCACGATTGGCAATTATAGCGGCTGTAGTTTTAACCTTGAAGGAACGGGCACTTTTCATCCTGAAGACGGCGCGAAACCTGCAATAGGTTCGGTCGGAAAAACACGGAAAGAAAAAGAAACGCGAATTGAGATCATGTTTCCCGCTTACTTGTCTGGGAAAGTATTGAAAGCTATGAGAGACGCTCATCCTTACGAAGAAGTAGCTTATTATTTGCACGCTTTGGAAAACGAGAATCAATATGTAGGGTCAGGGATGATAGGGGAGTTGAGTGCCGAAATGAACGGAGAGAAGTTTCTGAAGTATCTTAAAGATTCAATGAATCTTACTACGATCAGATATACGGAGGCTCCTCAGCGTAATATCAAGACGGTAGCTATATGTGGTGGCTCGGGTAGTTTTTTATTGGAAAAAGCCAAGCGTGCAGGAGCCGATGTGCTCATCACGGGTGATTTTAAATACCACGAATTCTTTGATGCCGATGGAGAGCTTATGATAGCCGATATCGGACATTATGAGAGTGAGCGATTTACGATTGATTTAATTGCTGATTATCTCCGCAAAAAATTTACTACTTTTGCAGTCCGTTTAACGGAAGTGAATACTAATCCAATCCATTATTTCTGATATTTATGGCAACAGCTAAATCCAAAAAAGGCGTATCTACTGAGGATAAGCTAAGGGCATTGTACAATTTGCAACTGATTGACTCTCGAATTGACAAAATTCGAACGGTTCGCGGTGAGTTACCTTACGAGGTTCAAGATTTGGAAGACGAAACGGAAGGATTAGCTACCAGGTTGGAGAAGCTTGAAGCGGATAAAAAAGCTTTGGATACTGAAATTTCTAATAAGAAAAACGCCATTACGGAAAGTAAAGCGTTGATCAAAAAATACAAAGAGCAGCAGAATAACGTACGAAACAATCGTGAATTTGAGTCTTTAAATAAAGAACTTGAATTTCAGGATTTGGAGATCAAGCTTTCTGAAAAGAAGATTAAAGAATTTCAGGCTCA
>CAZYWJ010000013.1:48682-60346 GCA_964651785.1 uncultured Cryomorphaceae bacterium | reverse complement strand
GCGATGGTGTCAGAACCTGCCAAGGCAGGGACATCTCCTTTTCCGAGTACTTCAAGGTGATCTACCGAAACTACTCCTGCTTTCACCAATTCAGAAATGGCGCCGAAAGCATTGAATTGATTAACGTGGATCTTGCTCTTCATGCCATGTCTGGCCGCAGCCTCTACAATAGCCAAGGTTTCTTCGGTGGTGAAGTATCCCTTTTCGCAGAAAGCATCGGCATAGTCGGCTAGATTTTCCTTGGCGATTTCGGGGATCATCTCATTGATGATGAGGTCCAGGTAACCTTCTCTTCGATCCTTGAATTCAGTCGGTAAGGCGTGCGCACCGAGGAAGGTCGATTTAATCATCATTCGCGATTCTTCGCGCAAGCGGCGTATCACGCGAAGCATCTTCAATTCCGATTCGGTATCCAAACCGTAGCCGCTTTTGATTTCAATGGCACCCGTACCCGAGCGTTGCGCTCTTTTTAGCCGAACCATGGCTCGTTCAAAAAGCTCGTCTTCACCCATCTCTCTCAGCCTCCGCGAAGAGTTGAGAATTCCGCCGCCACGAGCCGCAATTTCTTCGTAGGTCATCCCTTTGATGCGGTCTTCGAATTCCAATTCGCGAGAAGCGGCAAAGACCAAGTGGGTATGCGAATCGCAGAAGGAGGGAAGCACGAATCGCCCCTCGGCATCAATCACCTCAAGGTCGCGCCAATCGGTTATTCCGCCCCAGTCTTCCATCTTACCAAACATCGCAATCTTTCCGTCCTCAATAGCCAGAAAGGCATTTTCGAGAACGGGGAGTTTGTCCATGTCCTGACCTCTCAAGAATCGCGGAGCGTTCTCGTAATGTCCGACAAGCCCTTTGATGTTTTTGATAAGAATTTTCATGTCTTCATATTTTGATGTAAAGAAAGTAAATACAGCAATTTTCCTAATCAGTAGGATGTGCAAATCGATTTGCCATTAAAGTCTTTTCGGTTAACTTTAATAAAAATTATCATCATGGATATACACGAATTAAAGGTAGAGCTCACTCGGCGCATATTGGAAATTGAGAGTGAGGAACTATTGAAAAAGGTGTTGGAAGAACTAGAGGGCGAAGCTGATGATTTTTATTTGAATCTCTCGGAATCACAAAAGCGAAATATTGAAAAAAGCAGAAAGCAAATAAGTGATGGAGACGCCGAAGATTGGGATGTTTTGAAAAAGAGATATCTGTGAAAATCACTTTTTCGCGTCTTTCGATCTATAAATTGGACTCAATTAGTGCTTACTTAAAATTAGAATGGTCTGAAAAAGTATCGATGGAGTTTTTCCAAAAGCTCAACGAAAATTAGGAACGAATAAAGTTAAATCCACGAATGTTTCAGGCAAGTGAGATAGATCCTGACTTGCGGAAATGTATAATATCAAAGCATACGGTTATCTACTATGAATTGCGAAACGAAGGGATTCATATTCTGGATGTAGTGGATAGCAGACAAGATCCTGATGAAGTTCAATCTGAAATTGATCGTCTCTTCGGGTGAAGTTTCAGGTTCCAAATGAATAACGCATAGACGTCTTTGAGTGGTTAGTAAATGTAGTGTTGCATATAAAACCTCGGAGGAGTGACGATTCTGTAATTTCAGTTCAAAAAATCCTCGAACACAACCTCTAAATCCTTCTTGACTCACACTCCCCTCGCAGGAAAGATTTCTATCTTTGGCCCAATGGCGGGAAACAGCTTAGGTACCCTTTTTAAGCTCACCACCTTCGGCGAATCGCATGGCGAGGCGATCGGAGGAATTATAGACGGCTGTCCCGCAGGTCTCCGACTTGATTTGGATGAAATCCAAAAAGAACTCGATCGACGAAAGCCGGGACAAAGCTCGCTAACCACTCAACGCAAAGAGTCGGATACCGTGAAGTTTCTCTCCGGGATATTCGAAGGACAAACGACGGGAACCCCGATAGCATTTGTCATCCCGAATGCCGATCAGCGATCGAAAGACTACGGAAATCTCAAAGATATTTACCGACCATCGCATGCTGATTATGTGTATGAGGCCAAATACGGCATTCGCGATTACCGAGGAGGCGGACGATCATCTGCCAGAGAAACGGCCTGCCGTGTAGCGGCGGGAGCCATTGCCAAACAACTGCTGAGCGCTGAGGGAATCATCATCAAATCATATGTGAGTGCCATCGGCGATGTCGAGGTTTCAAAATCTCATACAGAGCTCGATCTGGCTGCCGCCGAAAACCAGGTGCGCTGCCCTGACCCCGTTTTGGCGAAAGCCATGCAGAAAGCTATAGAGAATGCGCGCGACGAAGGTGAAACGCTGGGTGGAGTGATCACCGGATTGGCACTGGGCGCACCCGCAGGCCTCGGTGAGCCCGTTTTTGATAAGCTTCACGCCGACCTCGGAAAAGCGATGCTGAGCATCAATGCCGTGAAAGGTTTTGAAATCGGGAGTGGATTTGCTGCCGCCAGAATGCGCGGAAGCGAACACAACGACGGATTTGAAATAGTGGATGGAAAACCCGCTACCACCACGAATCACAGTGGTGGAGTGCAAGGCGGAATTTCAAACGGAATGGACATCGTGTTCCGCTTAGCATTCAAGCCGGTAGCCTCCATTGGTAAAAAACAAAAAACCATTTCCCGTGAAGGGAAAGAAACCGAATTGGAAATAAAAGGAAGACACGATCCCTGCGTGGTGCCGCGTGCGGTGCCCATCGTAGAAGCCATGACTGCGCTGGTATTGGCCGATCACTTTCTGAGAAATCGAACGACGCGTTTATGAGGAAATTAGCCCTGCATTGGAAAATCATCATCGGGCTGGTGCTCGGTATTATCTGGGCTTTCGTGGCCAGCTATCTGGGGTGGAATGATTTCACGAAAAATTGGATTGATCCGTTTGGAGTTATTTTCATCCGCATCCTGAAGTTCATAGCCGTGCCACTGGTTCTGTTCTCGATTATGTCGGGAATAGCAGGGCTCAAGGATGTCTCCAAATTAGGTCGGCTCGGAGCCAAGACTCTGGGAATATATTTGATTACGACCATCACCGCAGTGGCGATAGGTTTGCTCTTGGTCAATTTGATTAAGCCGGGCACTTTCGTGGATGAAGAGTCGAGGATTAAAAACCGAATTTCATACGAGACTTGGGCCGTTTCCAATAATATCGAGATTAAAGACGGGCGGTATTTTTCGGGCGATCCTGCTTACGCCGAATACTTAAGCGAAGAGGCTCAGGAATTGGCCGATGAAAAAAGCTTGTCAGAAGCCGAATCGAAATTGCAAACGGCCGAAGCTTCAAAGGAAGACGGTCCTTTAAAGTTTCTCGTGGATATGGTTCCCGAGAATATCATCCTGTCCATTTCCGATAACGGCCTGATGCTTCAAGTCATCTTCTTCGCGATCTTTTTCGGATTGTGCCTGGCCATAGTTCCTGAGGAAAAAGTGAGCATGGTCAAGTCATTTATCGAGGGTACAAACGAAGTGTTTCTCAAGATGGTGGATATCGTCATGCAGGCCGCCCCTTTTTTCGTTTTTGCGCTTATGGCAGGAGTGCTCTCCAACATGGCTGATAGCCCCGCTGAAGTGTTTGAGATTTTCAAAGGGCTCGGAAGCTACTCCATCACGGTGGCCATCGGTCTCGCGTTTATGATCTTTGTGTTTTATCCGGTCATCGCCCGTACGGTTGTGAAGAAAATGACATACGGAGGATTCTTTAAGCGAATCAGCCCGGCTCAATTCTTGGCATTTTCTACGAGCTCAAGTGCGGCTACCCTTCCGGTAACAATGGAATGCGTGGAAGAAAATATCGGTGTATCAAGAAATATTACAGGATTTGTATTGCCTATCGGGGCTACAGTAAATATGGATGGGACCAGCCTCTACCAGGCGGTGGCGGTTATTTTCCTTGCACAGCTTCACATGGTCGATTTGGATTTGGGACAGCAACTCACCATTGTACTGACTGCCACACTGGCCTCCATCGGTTCGGCAGCCGTTCCTAGTGCGGGATTGGTTATGCTGATCATCGTATTGCAGAGTGTGGGGCTGAATCCACTGTGGATAGCAATAATTTTCCCCGTCGACCGTATCTTAGACATGTGTCGCACCGTGGTGAACGTTACGGGCGATGCCACTGTGTCTACTATAATTGCAAAAACTGAAAACGAACTTAACTACAGAGAAGACCTATGAAAAAGGCACTAAAAATAATAGCCATCGTTGTGGTGGTCATCTTTCTTCTTTTACTGATTCTTCCTTTTGTTTTTAAAGGAAAAATCATTGAAATCGTAAAGCAACAAGCGAATGAGAATTTGCGCGCCAAAGTGGAGTTCAACGATGTGAGTCTTTCCTTGATACGGAACTTTCCGAATCTCGCGGTAAGCATCGAAGATTTGAGCGTGGTGGGAATTGAGAAGTTTGATGGCGATACGCTTGCGCGAATAGAAGATTTCGGCGTCGTGATGGATATCATGAGCGTAATCAGCGGCGATGAAATAGTGGTAAAAAGCATAAATGTGGACAACCCTTACGTAATGGTGAAAGTGCTGGAGGACGGTAGCGCGAATTATGATATTGCCGTTGCTTCAACTGATACTGCTACGACGGATGAAGCCCCTTCAGAAGGCGGGCAGCTCAATCTTTCGATAAATGAATACAGCATTTCAAACGGACATGTGATTTATGATGATGCCACGCTGCCGATGAACATGGTCATTGAAGGTTTGAGCCATTCGGGAACGGGCGATTTTGCTCAGGACATTTTCACGTTGAATACCGAAACGCATATCGATGCTTTCACATTGGACTATGATGGAATTGAATATGCCGATGACTTGCGAGCCGATCTTCTGGCTGATCTTTCCATGAATTTCGAAACCATGCGATTTGAGTTCTTGGAAAATGAACTGGACGTGAATGCACTGGTGCTAAACTTCGATGGATTTCTCGAAATGCCTTCTGATGACATTGTGATGGACATTGCATTCGATACCGAAGAAGCCCAACTGACCTCGATCATGAGTTTGATTCCTGCCTATTTCGCCAAAGACATGGAAGGGGTTGATGCCAGCGGTAACGTGATTCTGGACGGATATGTCCGCGGAACTTACAACGAGCAGAGCATGCCCGGTTTTATGGCTGAACTTAAAGTTGACAATGGCTCGGTGCAATACCCCGATTTGCCGAAGAGCATTCAAAACATTGTTATCGATGCTAAAGTAGAAAGCCCGGAAGGAAATGATTTGGACAAGATTACGGTCGATGTACCTAAGTTTTACATGGAAATAGGGAAGACCGCTTCGGAACCCAATACGGTTGACGCCTATCTTTATTTGCGCAACCCAATGAGCGATCCGAACATTCGCACCCAGGTGGACGCTGATCTGAACTTGGGAAGCTTTAAGGATGTGGTGCCAATGGAAGAAGATTTTGAAATGGCCGGAAATCTCTCAGCTCATTTTAAGCTTGACGGAAACCTGAGTGCCATCGAAAATCAGCGATTCAATGATTTTGAAGCTTCGGGAGCGGCGTCTTTGATGGACTTCATCTATCGCGATGCAACGGTTGATGTAGGAATGCCCGTAGCCAAAATGGACTTCACGCCACAGCGACTTAATGTGGAAACGGTGAAGGTCGTTTATGAAGGCATCAACATGGAAATGGACGGATACATCAGCAATTACGTAGCCTACGCCATTCAGGACACCACTTTGAAAGGTGAGTTTAACTTCGGCGCTGACAAGATCAATGTCAACAAGTTTATGACCTCTGAGGAGGATGAGGGCGAAACCACTGAAGAAGAAGCGCCTCAAGAAGAAACGGCTACTGCCGATACTTCATCCGGTGTTGTTCCGATTCCTGAAAACTTGGACATCATCTTGAATGCCACAATTGGTGAGATCATATACGATGAGTTGGTTCTGTCGAATATTAAAGGAAAAGTAACCCTGCGAAACGAAACGGCTGAGTTGGAGAATTTGACTGCCGATGGTTTGGGAGGTAAAATGGGAATCAGCGGAAGCTATTCAACCCAAGATATGAGTAAGCCGTCGTATAATTTCTCTTACGACATCAATGGAATCGAAATCGATCAGGCTTTTGCCACCTTCAACACGGTTAAAAAGATTGCACCGATTGCAGAACACGCGAAGGGAAAAATTAGCTCTGATTTGCAAGTCGAAGGTCTCTTGGACCAAAAAATGGAACCGATTTACGAGTCGATGCAAGGACGCGGTACGTTGCAGAGCGATGATATCGTTCTTGAAGGAGGACCATTTTTGACCAAGCTCTCAAATACATTGAAGGTTCCCGGTTTGGCAGAACAAAACGTTCAGGATTTGGATGCCACTTTCGTAATAGAAAACGGTAAAGTGACCACCGATCCATTCGACGTGAAAATTGATGCCATGACGGCTACCGTGAGTGGTTGGGTAAGCTTCGAAGAACAAATAGACTATCTGATGAAAATGAAAATTCCGCGAGATGAGTTGGGAAGCGAATTCAATCAATTGGCTGAAGGTTTGCTCGGTCAAGCCAATTCCTTCTTGGGCGGAAACATGTCGTTGGGTGAATTCATCAATATGAACGTATCAATCGAGGGAAGTCTGTACGACCCGAACATCAAGCCGCAGTTTGCCGGAATGGAAGGCGAATCAATCAAAGATCAGGCAACCGAGAAGGTGAAGGAAGTGATCGATGAGCAGGTTGACAAAGCCAAAGAAGACCTGAGCGAAAAAGCCGATGAGATTTTGGCAGATGCGCAAAAGCAAGCTGATAAAATCGTTGAGGAAGCAGAGAAGGCTGCCGATAAAATCAGGGAGGAAGCGGATAAGCAGGCTCAGAAGCTTATTGACGAAGCGAAAAACCCATTGGCAAAAGCCGGAGCAAAGCTGGCTGCCGACAAGGTGAAGGAAGAGGCTGATAAAAAAGCGAATGACTTAGTGAAAGAGGCGCAAAAGCAGGCTGATAAAATAATGGCCGACGCCCGAAAGCAGGCAGATAAGATTAATGATTGATCGGAATAGAATGTTTTTCAAGTCCGTTGGACTTCTTCTAAGCGCAACGTTGATGTTGCTCGTAATAGAAAGTGCCGCTCAAAATTGTGGTCCTTCCGATTCGAAAAAAGCGCAGAAGTTGCTGGATAATGCGATGAACGATTCCCGACTGGAATTGTCTGAGCGGATAGACCTTTTCAGGAAATCTCTGGAGGCAGATCCCGAGTGCATTGAATGTCTTTTTGGCAAAGCCAGAGCCGAGTATGGTTTGGCCGTGGAGCAAAACACGGGTTATGATCGGGCATACACCGACTTTGTAGAGGTGCTCACATCCTGTCCGAATTACCACGCCGATGCCTATTATTATGCGGGAATTATCGCTTACGCGAATCAGGACTACGAAAATGCTCAGCAATATTTTGAAGGCTTTTTGAGCTTTGACCAAAGTCAAGGGAAGATCTCACGCGATCACGAGGTAAAAGAAGGTGACATTGCTTCCGTTTTGCCTGAGGTGAGATTTTACAATGATTTCTATTCCAATCCCGTGGAGTACAATCCGCGCAGATTGGAAAATATCAATACCTCCGCCGGAGAATACCTTCCGATGCTTTCGCCAGATAACCGGCTGATTTTCTTTACCAGGAAATCTAAAGAAAAAGCAAAAGGTGACTTGTACGCTCGCGAGGTGGAGCGTTTCATGATGGCCGAGCAGATTCCGCAGAGCAAGGAGTATAACAATGCGGAGGCTTTACCACCACCATTTAATGTGGGCGATAATTATGGTGGAGTTTCGCTCTCGCTGGATAACCGAGAGATGTTCGTAACGGTCTGCAAACCGGTTTCATCAAATTATAAAAACTGCGACTTATACGTTTCGCACTATCAGCAGGAAACCAATGATGCAGGTAAGGTGATTTACAATTGGACGGGATTGGAAAATCTGGGACCAAACGTTAATACCTCAGATGGTTGGGAAGCACAGCCTACCTTATCTGCCGATGGGAATACGCTCTACTTTGCGACGATTCGCGAAAACACAACTAAGGACAAAGAAGGAAATCCGACTATTGATGTTTATTATACCGAGAGGTCGGCCGACGGAAGTTGGTCGCAGGCCAAATCGATAGGAGGGACCATCAATACCGATGGAAACGACAAGAGTCCCGTGCTTCACGCCGACAGTCGTACGATGTACTTTGCCAGCAACGGGCATCTCGGTGCCGGTGGTTACGATATCTTTTACAGCAAGCAGGAAAAAGACGGAAGTTGGACCAAGCCGAAGAATATCGGCTACCCCGTGAATTCTCCGCAGGATGAGCACGGTTTGGTGGTAAGCACTGACGGAAAGATTGCACTTTTCTCATCATCGAATGTGAGCTCAGCCCAAGGTCTCGATATTTTCGCGTTTGATGTACCGAAGGAAGCCCAACCGGAGAAGGTTTTGATTTTGAAAGGAGACGTGAAAAATGAAAAGGGTGAATTGGTGAATGATGCCAGACTGGAAATTAAGTATGCCGCAACCAAGGAAGTAAAAGAGGTGGATGTTGATGATAGAGATGGCAGTTATGCCGCTGTAGTCAACTTGAGAAAAGATGAAGATGTGGTGGTAAGTGTTAAGAGCGATACGGAAGATCTGGCTTTCAATACCCGTGTTTTTACGCTGGCAGATACTGCCGAGACCGTGCGAGACTTGGAAATGGAGGTTGAAAAGTTGGAATCGGGCAAGACCTATCGAATGAATGACATTCGTTTTGCGACGGGCTCTTCCGAAATTGATGAGGCTTCAAAATCCGTTTTGGCTGAGTTTGCTGATTACCTTGAAGAAAATCCGAACTATCGCGTAGAGATATATGGCCATACCGATGATGTTGGTGACGCTGAAGCCAATTTGGTGCTGAGCACCGATCGTGCTTTTGAGGTCTTTGGCTTTTTGCAAGAGGCAGGCGTTAATCCCGACAAAATGGATTTCAAAGGATTCGGAGAATCAAAACCTTTGGTTCCGAATAATTCAGATGCAGACCGCGCAATAAATCGACGTACCGAGTTCAAGATTGTAAAGCGTTGATTAACTTTGCAGCAAATTTCTAAACCATGAGAAAACTATTATTAGCACTGGCCCTGATCGGATTTTACGCTTGCGGCGAGTTAACTGAAAACAACGAAACGGAATCAGTAGCGAACCCTGAACTTGAGGTAGAGCAGATATCAATGAACTTTTACGGAGATACAATTACCACGGAGGGGGCCATTCATCCTGATGCCTTTAAAGCGCAAATGGAAGGGAAGGATTCTCTCGAGATAAAAGTGGAAGCGACTATCAACCAAACCTGCAAGATGAAGGGTTGCTGGATGACATTGGATTTGGGAAGCGGCGAAGAATTGCGCGTCAACTTTAAAGACTACGGCTTTTTTGTACCAAAAGAAGGAGTAAGCGGAAAAACAGCGATCATCGAAGGTGTGGCTTATCGCGACACGCTGAGCGTTGATTATCTACGTCACTTGGCCGAAGATGAAGAGGCGACTCCTGAAGAAATTGCCGCGATCACTGAGCCTGAGATCAGCGTAAATTTTGAGGCTACAGGCGTGATTATAAAAGATTAATTTTTCAAACACTTTATCTAAAAGGTCCGCTCTACAGGCGGACTTTTTTATTGTTGTCTCTTTTTAGTAATAAATACTTGACCGGTCCTGTATCTAATTGGTCGAAGAAACGTATGCATTCATGGAAATGAAATTCCCTAAACTACAATCGAATGAAATACGTATTTTCAATTTTACTATCTGTCTTTTCAGGTTTTTGGTATTCAGGAGCCTACGGTCAAGGAAATGACTGTTCAAGCGCTCAGTCGCTTACCGTGAATGTCGGTTCTTGTAATTTCGAAACAGCATCCAACACCGGGTTGACCAATTCCGGTCAGGTTCCCGTCGGTGCAGATTGCGATTTTTTCTCCGGAGGAGACGCGTGGTATTCCGTTGTCCTTCCTCCTTCAGGCGAAGTGTCAATCTCTACTTCGGCAATTCCGGGAACGACGCCTGCCTCGTTGAATATAAACGCGGCAGCATATTCAGGAACTTGCGGCAGCTTGACGCTCATAGGTTGTGATGCAAACAGCGGCCCCGGATTTTTTCCAGAGCTGGACCTGACAGGTGCACCGGGTGAGACCTTGTTCATCCAATTGTGGGAGACAAACAATAACGTTCAAGGTGATTTTAACATTTGTGCGAATGGCGCCACCACTTGTACGCCGCCTACGGTTGCATTTTCAGAGTCTTGTGCCGGAGAGAATGAATATGAAGTGAGCTTGTTCATCTCCTCTCTTGGAGATGCATCTTCTTTGAACATTGCCAACGACGGCGGAGCACCTGCCATCAACAATGTTTCATCTCCGGGTATTCAAACCGTCGGACCATTTCCATTGGGATCAACTCCTACTATTACGGTCGTCCACAATGATGACATTACGTGTAATGTTACTCAGCAAGTCACTGACATCGGTTTGACCTGCGAGAATGTTTTGACTTGCGGAAATACCCTTGATCAGAGTTACTGTTACCAAAACAGCGATAATACCTCTTTTCTCTACAGCTCTCCCGATGGTTCTCCCCTTACGCTCACTTTTCTCTCAGGAGAATTGGAAGCCGGTGTAGATCAAATTACGATTCGCAATGGTAGCGATGGTTCTGCGCCTATTCTTTTTCAAGGTAGCAATGGAGGCGACCTTTCGGGAATTTCTGAAACCGCTTCAAGCGGAAGCATTTACCTCACCACGACTTCTGACGTCAGCGGAAGTTGTGAAGACGGAAGTTTCAATTTCGGCTTAGGCTGGGATTGGCAAGTAAACTGCGATGGTTGTACAGCGCCCACGGCGGATTTCACCGTAGTAGACAATTGTAGTGCAGGTACCTTTACGGTTGATGTCGATATCACCTCACTTGGAAATAGCAGTTCCGTATCGATTAGTAATGATGCGGGAGTAGCTGCCATAACGGGGATCAGCTCTGCAGGAGTACAAACTGTCGGGCCTTTTACCCTTGGTTCGCCGGTAGAAATTACCGTTTCGAGCGAGGATATCTCAGGTTGTGAATTGGTACAAGGTGGATTGGATTTTGAGTGTCCTGCCGGCGATAATTGTGCTAATGCAACTACAGTGGTTTCCCAAACAACTTTTGCAGATTCTGAAATTACCGGTGACGTTTCGTCAGTAACCTATTCTTTGGAGCTGCAGTGCAACGGGCCCGGCAATAATCCAGATCCCTATTTCTCTTTCACGGCAGTAGGGAGTACCACGTACTTCCGCGTAGAGACATCGGGTGATTTTGACCCCGCCGTGGAAGTTTTCGATGCTTGTGGTGGAAATCAAATTACTTGTGTTAATGATGCAGGTGCAGGACTTCGTGAACTTTTTTGGGTAAACGATCTTACGCCGGGTCAGGAATACGTTTATCGAGTTTACCATGCAGGTAGCTCGGCGCCAACTACCACTACATTTACCACGGGTGTAGCTCACATTCCGTTTGTGCGCATTCGTCAAGCAGACTGTGGCGCTTCAGGACTTACGGCAAATAGTTTGATACGCGCAACTTTGCCAAATCCGAATTTCCTTCTTGAAGGTTTTGTATTTGAATTTACGGAGTTGGAATCTCCCTTTATGACTTACGAAGTAGAGTCGCCAAA
>CAZYWJ010000013.1:40683-48582 GCA_964651785.1 uncultured Cryomorphaceae bacterium | reverse complement strand
CATGAACAACTTCGTGCCGAATACCGAGATCAATCCGCTGTTGTTTACCTGTGGAAATACGGTTTCGACCAGTCAGGTTTTGACAGCGGTCGAAGTATGTGCAGCCGAACAATATACCTTCAGGTTCACCAATATTACCCAACCCGGTCTTCCGGTGATTGAAGTGGTTCGGCCAACCCGGGTAATGCTTTTGGACTACGTAAACAATCTCATCGCCGGTGATACTTACAATGTTGCCGTTAGAGCCAATTCAGGCGGATTGGTCGGCGATTATTCCAATGAATGTGAATTTACATTAGAAGGAATGAGCGGCTTGGTGGTTTTCGACGAGGCGAATAGCGAATTCACTTTAGAAGAGGAATCGACTATGACGGTTTTCCCGAATCCATCTGACGGATCGCAAATCCAAGTAGCAGTAGAAACTTCAACGGAAGCTGACCAACTGATTTTAGAAGTTTTTGACCTTCAGGGAAAGAAGTTGATTTCACAGACAATAACTACCGGCTCTGCACTGTACCGACTTGAATTGAATAACCTGAGCAAGGGAATTTACCTTCTTCAAGCCCGTTCAAACGGAACATTAATTTCTTCAGAAAAGTTTATTGTAGATTAATACCGACTACAGCTAAAGAGAAGCCCGTTCATGATGGAGCGGGCTTTTTTTTATCTAAAGTTTCGGATGGATCTTAAAACTTCTCTTCGATATTTTCGATTTCGGATTTGAGTTGGGGCAGATGTTTTTTAACTATTGTCCACACTATCGAATTATCAATGCTGTCATAAGCGTGAATCAACCTATTTCTAAAGCCGATAATTTTATCAGAACTTTGTATTTCAATAGAATCTTCAATCTCTCTGATTTTATTCATCGCCTCGCCGATTATTCCCAACTGTCGTTCGACGGCACTTTGTGTTTTTGCATCTGAAACGTAATCGCTAAAACTGAAAATATCGGCTGTAAACTCTTCAGTCAAGTTGATCGCTCGCAATATGTCAGATAAATACTTTTTGCTTCTTTCCGTCATAAATCAGAACTTTCGTAGCATCAATATTTTGTCTGAGTACGGGATTTTTAATACTCGAATTTGTCAAAAGGTCTACCTTTTTCTGAAAAAAGTCTTCTAACTTATCCCAAATTGAAAGTAAGTTTTCACCTCGCTCTATCGGATCTTCAGATCCAACTTCAATCAGAAGGTCTACATCACTTTTGGCTTCGTCGAATTTTTCATTTGTAGCGGAACCGAAAACGTATAGGCTTTCAACGTTGTGCGTCAAACATAATTCCTTGAACTCTGATATTCCGGATTCCAAACGGTCCTTTAAATACATAAGTCTAAAGTTAATTTGTTTTCTCAAATGTAAATGCGGGATTCAAAACTTACCTTTTCCAGTTCGAGTCAAAAATCAAATTTGTCTACCTTTGATTAAACACTTTTTCTATGATCACTGCCGAAGACAGGCAAACCACCTTCGATCGCAAAGACCTATCCGATAACGAACTTCTCGAAATTTACCGCAACATTCTCAAGCCGAGACTAATTGAGGAAAAGATGCTCAGCCTCTTACGGCAGGGCAAAATTTCCAAATGGTTCTCGGGTATAGGTCAGGAGGCAATTAGCATAGGTGCTACCATGGCGCTCAATTCAGACGAGTACATTCTTCCGATGCATCGAAATTTAGGAGTTTTTACTACACGTCAGCTTCCGCTGAACAGACTTTTCAGTCAGTTTCAAGGAAAGGAAAGCGGTTACACGCAAGGCCGCGATCGCTCTTTTCATTTCGGCGACAAAGACTCTAAAATAGTCGGGATGATTTCTCATTTGGGTCCACAAATGGGAATCGCCGACGGAATAGCCTTAGCGCATAAATTGAAAAAGGAAAATGCCGTTACGGCCGTTTTTTCAGGAGATGGTGGTGCGAGTGAAGGCGACTTTCACGAAAGTATAAACACGGCTGCCGTTTGGGACTTGCCGGTGATGTTTATCATCGAAAATAATGGATACGGATTGTCGACTCCTTCATCCGAACAATTCCGCTGCAAGCAATTTACCGATAAGGCAATAGGCTACGGAATCGAAGCCATTCAGCTTGCCGGAAACAATGTACTCGAAGTCTATACCGCCATCAGAGATTTGGCCAAAGACATTCGCAAGAATCCTCGTCCCGTTATGGTGGAGTGTATGACTTTCAGAATGCGCGGTCACGAAGAAGCATCGGGTACCAAGTACGTGCCTCAGGAATTGATGGACGAGTGGGGCAGGAAAGATCCCGTAGTGAACTTTGAAACTTACTTGCGCGAATCGGGTGTGCTCTCTGATGAAATGATGGAAGAGGAGCGGGGAGCCATAAAACAAGAAATTGCTGAAGGACTCAAGGAAGCTTATGCCGAAGAAGCGATTGGAGCTTCGCCCGAGAAAGAGCTCGGAGATGTTTATGCTCCCTTTGATTTCAAAGAGATCAAACCATCGGGCGGCAGAAAGGAAATGCGCTTAATTGACGCCATTTCAGACGGACTGCGCGAAGCCATGCGAATGCATCCCGATTTAATATTAATGGGTCAAGACATCGCCGATTATGGTGGGGTATTCAAAATCACCGAAGGGTTTGTCGATGAATTCGGAAAAGATCGTGTGCGAAATACTCCCTTATGCGAGGCCGCCATAGTTGGAACGGGGTTGGGACTTTCGATCAAAGGAATGAAGTCCATGGTTGAGATGCAATTCGCAGATTTCGTTACGGAAGGATTTAATCAGATTGTAAATAACCTCGCGAAGATACACTACCGCTGGGGACAGAATGCCGACGTGGTGGTGCGTATGCCAACGGGCGCGGGAGTGCAGGCGGGGCCATTTCACTCGCAAAGCAACGAGGCTTGGTTTACGCACGTTCCCGGTTTGAAGGTGGTTTATCCCGCTTTTCCCGCCGATGCGAAAGGTTTATTGCTGACGGCATTCGAAGATCCGAATCCCGTGATGTTTTTCGAACATAAGGCGCTATACCGCAGTTTGAAAGAAGACGTGGCGGAAGGCTATTACAATTTACCTTTCGGCAAAGCCAATGTGGTAAAAGAAGGAACCGACCTGACGATCGTCACCTACGGCATGGGCGTTCATTGGGCTTTAGCGGAAGCCGAAAAACGAGAAGAGTCTATAGAGGTGATTGACCTGAGAACCTTGGTGCCGTTGGATACCGAGACGATTTACCGATCGGTTCGTAAAACGGGCAGAGCTTTGGTATTACACGAAGACACCTTATTCGGTGGAATAGGGGGGGAGCTTTCCGCTTTAATTACTGAAAACTGTTTTGAAGACCTTGACGCTCCAATAAAACGTTGCGCAAGTATGGATACCCCGGTACCTTTTGCGGGTAATTTGGAGGGTCAGTTTTTGGCGAATGGTAAGCTATCAAAGGTTTTAGAAGAACTTATGGCCTATTAAGAAAAGGCCACCATCGAAGTTAATTGGTCGACTTCTCATTTGTAAAAAGGTAAATAATAATTTACCTTTAGGTTTTTCATGTATGAAGTGTTCTGAACTGTACAGGATCTTGATGAGAGATGGTTGGTTTGCAGTCTCCCAAAAAGGATCGCATGTAAAAAAATGCGCCACAAAAAGAAGGAAGGAATAATTATATTTCCGAATCACGGAAGTCAAGAGTTGGGAAAAGGTTTGGAGAAAAAGATTTTGAAGGAAGCGGGGATTAAAAAATAAATTGATGGCTAAGAAGAAAATATTGATGATAGTAGAGAAAACGGAAACAGGATTTTCAGCTTACGCGAAAAATAATCCGATTTTTACTACGGGCAGCTCTATTCCTGAATTGATTAATAATGCGTACGAGGCGACCGAATTATTTGTGGAGGAAATGTCAGCGAATGAAATTGAAGTGAATTTTGAAATTGATTTCAAACAGTTTTTCCAATATTACAAAGTGCTAAATGCTAAGTTTCTCGCTGAAAAGATTGGTATGAATCCAACTCTACTTTCTCAATACGTTCAAGGCAGAAAAAAACCATCCCCCAAGCAAACGGAAAAAATTTTGAAAGGTATTCATCAAATAGGCCAAGAACTCACAGGTCTTACGCTACTACAAAAGATATAAAAAAGCCGATTCACTTGAAGCGAATCGGCTTTCGAGCATTTGATTAGCAGTGGTTATCGATTTACAATAAAGGATTTGATTCCAATTGATTTCTCAGTTGTAAGTCTTAAAGAGTAAACTCCCCGGGCGAGACTTGATGTCTTAATTTGGTGCATCATAACTCTTTTTCCACCGATTCGATCACTGAGCACGACTTTTCCCGCCATATCGATTATTTCAAAACGAGCCTCATTGTCTTCAGTCAAAAGATAGCGTATGTTGATGTTATCACTACTCGGATTAGGAAAGAGTTCAAAAGCGAGGCTATGCTCTTCAAATTCGTTACTTAACGGTGCTTCCGTGCCCGTCACAACGCGAGCCAAGAAATAGTCTTCACCTCCAAAACCGGAAAGTTCATCCTCACCGAACACCGTATTTCCTGTGAGCCCCCCGAAAGTTTGGTTGTGATAGACACCACCCAAAGCTGCGTCGCCATTGGAAAATACGGCCAATTCCATCCCTATCTGTGACGCCGTACCCGTTTGGCTGGCATATTCCGAAATATTCAGATTATCATCAACCTTAATGACAAAAGCATCTTGCGGATTTCCGAAGTCGCCGAGATACCAATCTGAAGGCTCAAAGGTATAGCCATTGGTAAATTCCACATCGCCAAATAAACGACCCGCGATGTAATAATTGTCGTCGTCTAAAGCCTTAAAGTCGGCAGGAAAAAAATTCAAGCTGGTAATTCCCAATAATTCCGGATTTGTAATCATTTCTTCCATGGTATGAGTGGAGACAGTATTTCCATCTGCATCAATATTTACCAAAACGCCCATTGAGCAAAACATATCGCAATTCGCCACATCCGAGTCGCTGTATTCGATTTGTCCCGTCGTTTTCAAAAACTGAACGATGCTATTGTCCGATTTTACATGAAAACCCAAATTTCCACCAAAGGGTTCGTCATTGGCATTACCCAAGTTTTCTCTCGCCCATATTGTGCTGAAATCTGAAGCTGAAATTTTATGCAGGGCATAATTTCCTACCTCATTTTGACCGTATTGCGAACCGATGATGAAGTCGCCATTTGAGTCTAATTGAATTCTCGTAGGAACTCCTGTGGGTAAGAGCTCGACGTATTCCACCGTACCTGTAGCAGTAATTTTTGCCAAAGTGTAGTAATATTCCAAGAATCCGGTGTTTCCTAACAGCACTCCTCCTATAGCGTAGAATCCCATGTTCTCTTCTGAACGCGTAGTCAGATATAAGTCTCCGTTCTCATCAGAAGTAATCGCCGTGAACTCATCATTCAAGTAATCATCATCGGCGTAGACCTCCCAAAGAACCTCACCTTCGGGGCTGATCTTTATTACGTAGTTTCTGTTGTTCGTCAGGCCATTGGGATTGCCAAATACCGTTCCGTTCGAACCGATATTCCCGATAACGATAGCATTGTCGTCCTGATCTATGTGTATGGCGTTCACGAGGTCACCAAATAAAAATCCATTGGCCTGACCATCGCCTGCAATGCTTCCGCTCCATAGGACGTCTCCCTCAGGGCTTATTTTCACCACCAGAACATCCCGTCCGTCATCTGCAGGAGCAGGATAATCCGTACCCCCGATACTCAAAGGCCCCTCGTATTCTACGGCCATATATACATTGTCTTGGCTGTCTATTGCCATTCTTACGTCTTGGTCGTCGTCATTTGTGGAGCCTACACCGATGGCCCACGGATAATTCCAAGCTTGACCGAAGCCTAAAGTGGCCAGTATACAGGCACAAATCGTTAGTAAAGTTTTTTTCATCTCTTTGTTTTTTTAATTTGGGTGCAAGTTATTGTGGGAAAGGCCTGTCCGAAATAGGGCGTTTGCCCTAAATTCTATTCTTCATGATATTGAAATGGCCCATTTCCGTAGTGTTTACCGTCGCTCTTGCTCTGCTGTTGGTGCAGGGAAACGCTCAAGAACATCTAATTGATTCTCTAAAACAAATTCCTGAAGATAGTCGAGACACGGTCTGGTTAGATCAAGCGCTGAAAGCTTCTTACGGGGTGGTTTACAACGATCCTCCGCTTTCTGAGAAGTTTTTGCGAATCATTCATCGCACGGCAGAGAAACAAGCATTTGATAGTAGGAAGAGCCGAATACGACTTAATCAAGGAATAGCCAAGGATGTGATGAACCAACCTGATTCTGCTATCTATTTTTATGACTTGGGATTGGCTATAGCCGGAGAGAGGAAGGATACGGCTATGATGGCTTCGGCCTATAATAATATTGGTCTGATCCATTGGAACAGCGATCGCTTGGACTCAGCCTTGTTTTTTTATAGAATTTCAGAAGACTTGTTTGAGGCAGTAGGTAATCAAAGGGGGCTGCTAAGTACCATGAACAATATGGGGCTGATCTATCAAAGTTTGGAGCGACGTGAAGAGTCTATAAATTATTTCAGAAAAGTTATCGAAAAGGCCAATAAACTGGAAATCCCATATTTTTATGCAGCAGGTCATCAAAATATCGCTACCACATATTCTTTTAGAGGAAATCCTGATTCTGCATACATTCACTTAATGAAAGCTATTCCTATTCAAAGAGAAATAGATGACCTGTGGGGACTGGCTAAATCATATCATACCATGGGAGCTACTCTAATGGATACGGATAGTTTGGAAGAGGCCGAGACGTATTTAAAGAAAGCGATTAAGGTAAATCTGGAATTGAACAATTCGCACGCTTTGGCTTCAAACTACTACACATTGGCTGACATTTACAGACAAAGGAAAGATTGGTCGAATCGATTGTCGACTTTGAAAAAATCCTTCGATTTACGAGATGAGTACGATGATGTGGAATTGTATGATAAATCAACCGGCTCTTATTACCTTATGTTAGTAAGGGATTGGAATAAAGAGATAGGATCGGAGTTAAGAAAGGCTTTTATCGGAAAAGACAGTCTATATCGTGCCAGGTTACAAGGAAAGGTCCTGGCCCTGCAGGAAGAGTATGAGGCAGAGAAAAGAGAACAAGAACTAAGAATAAAAGATTTAGAGATTGCCGAGCAAGAGCAGGCTACGCTCCAAAGAGAAAGAATGATTTGGGGCCTGATTGTTTTGGTTGTCATCCTTATATTATTCGGAATTCTCTTCGCTCGTTACCGAAACAAGTTGAATCGTCTGAAAACACAGCAGCGATTGGCCTCTGAGCGCTCACGAATCTCTCGCGATCTCCACGACAATATCGGCGCTCAGCTTACCGCGATGTCCACAAGAATAGATCTGCTGGACGATAAACGGAATCAGCCCGGTGAATTGGCTCAGATCAGAGACGAGGCAGCCGATACCGTCTCCATGTTGCGCGATACCATTTGGGCCATGCACCGCGAAGAGTTCACGGTTCCGCAATTTGTGAGTCGCATTCGGCTTTACGCCAATAGGGTTTTGCCGCCATCTATAAAGCTCGATTTAAGTTCAGACAAGAAGTTGGACAAAGAACATTTGAACTCATCTGAAGCTCTCAACCTTTTTCGTATCGCGCAGGAAGCCATCCAAAATTGCTTAAAGCACGCCGAAGCCAGCACCATCAGTATTCGCTTGCAGCGAAAGTCAGATCGATATGAATTTCTGATCTCAGATAATGGAAAAGGGTGCATTCTTTCAGATGAGGCAGCCGACGATAGCTACGGTTTACAAAACATCCGCGAGCGCTCGGCTGAAATAAAAGGAAAGGCAGAATTTGAATCCGACACGGGAAGTGGATTTACCATTCGAGTGGCCTTTTGATGGAAAATGAGGAAATATACCCATACTCCGAT
>CAZYWJ010000013.1:34383-40583 GCA_964651785.1 uncultured Cryomorphaceae bacterium | reverse complement strand
AAGGAGTTGACCGAAGCCAAGAGCTACAAACAAATAGCCGAAGATCTTTCAATCAGTGCAAAAACAGTGGGAAACCACGTGCAGAATATCTACGCAAAACTACAAGTGAGCTCAAAAGCCGAGGCGGTGAAGATGGCCTACGAGAAGAACTGGGTTTAATCCTTCTTCCCGCTATAAATCCGATACCCCGAATACCTAACCGGTATTTTTCCATTGATGAGGTGGTGCGTGTCGAAGGTGCGCAATCCCACGCTTTTCATGGCCTCTTCGTGTCCTGATAGCAGCCACGCTTGATAGCCGGGGTAGGCCTTTTTGAACTTGTCGCCGATTTCACTATACATCAATTCGATGTTCTGTACTTGAATTCGCTCTCCATAAGGCGGGTTCATAACCAAAATACCCGGAGCTGCGGGTGGTTCTTCATCGAAGAAATCGGTAATGCGAAAATTAATTGCTTCGGCAACTCCCGCGGCTTCGGCAGCTTGTCGAGCCAATTTAATGGTCGACATACTTTCGTCGTAACCAAAGATTTGATGGGTGCTTTCTTTGATTCGATTGACCGTAGCGTTATGAATGATTTTGTAGAGGTCCTCATCAAAATCCTTCCAGTGCATAAAAGCAAAATCTTCACGCAGTAGTCCGGGTGCTATCTTGTTGGCAATAAGAGCCGCTTCGATGCAAAGTGTTCCGCTTCCACACATCCCGTCTACGAAGTTTCGCTTGCCTTCATAACCGGCAATCAACAACATTCCTGCTGCGAGGCATTCGTTCAGCGGAGCGGCAGCGGCAGCTTGTCGGTAGCCTCTTTTGTTGAGTGGTATTCCCGAGCTATCCAGCGAAACGGTTACCTGATCGCGATGAATTCGAACATGAAAAACCAAATCGGGCTCGCGGGTTTCGATATCAGGTCTTTCGTTGAGCTTATCACGAAATTGATCTACGATTGCATCCTTGCACTTCAATGCGGCAAAGTGGCTGTGGGTGAAAATCTTTCCGCTCACCGCCGTCTTAATAGCAAATGATTTTTTTACATCAAAAATCTTTGTCCAGTCAATGGAGGCAATGCCATCGTAAAGCTCCTCCTCATTCGTGGCTCGGAACATCTTCAAGGGTTTCAGAATGCGCAATGCGGTTCTCAATCTCAGATTTGCCTTGTAAACCAGATCCATATCGGACGAAAAATACACGGCACGTTTTCCCGTGCGCACATCGTTCCCGCCGATCATCATCAGTTCTTTCGCCAGCACATTTTCCAAACCTTCCAAAGTGGTAACTACCATTTGGAAGCGCTTGTTATCGGAAGGATTACCCACCTGCTTTCTTTGCGCCATAGCCTTCTTTCTTGAGGTATTCCATTATTTTGTCTCGGTGGTCTCCTTGAATTAATATCTCTCCGTTCTTTGCCGTGCCGCCTACGCCACAGAGATTTTTGAGCTCCTTGGCCAAAGCCTTCATGTCCTCGTCCGTACCTACAAAGTCCTTGATGATTGAGGCGACCTTTCCGCCTTTTTTACGGTCGAGCCAAACCCGTAAATTCTGTTCATTGGGCGGTAGGGTTTTTATTCCAGCGTGATCCTCGTAGGAATAGTTAAAGTCCGGGTTTGTACTGTAAACGATTCGTTTGTTCTTTTTTGCCATGTCAACTTATTCTTGTTTTGATCTGGTCAAAATGCCGGTCGAAATGATCTTCTAAAAAATCCAATGTCTGGGAAATGGTCAGTCGACCTGCTCTGGGATGCATGAAATAGGCCTTACCTGCTCGATCAGTCCCAACTCCTTCCAAGGTTGCTCGCATGTCTTTTCGTACATTAAGGTAACTCTGTCTTAACTCAGGGTAATTCGGATTTTCGGAAACCTCCGCCAGCATTTTAGGAGCTTTAAACTGATTTTTTCTACTGCGCAAAGCGCGTTTCAGCATAAATGACCTGACCTTACCTCCTATTCCTCCCGAAGGAACTTCAGAGGGTGGAGCTTGTAATTTCTTATCGAGATAGTTCTTCGTTCCGATTTCTGCGTCGTGCAAGTGTTGAAAGACTTGGGCAGGACTCCATTTTCCGTTTGGTTTATGATGCATTTTTTCGGTGCTCAAACCGTCGAGAAAGTTTATCATTTCGGTGAGCGAAGCATCCATTCGATCCAGTTTTTTCTCAAATTTTCGCAGCATCGCTTATTTTTTTTCGGATAAACCTTCGTTTTTGCCATGACCAACTTCTGGCTGCCAAAGCCAATATTATCGGTATGGTCGCATCGTGAAAATCCTGAGGAATGACGAACCATCCCACCATTACGGCAAAGGTAATGATAGCATGTATCTTAAAAAATTTGCTGCTCGGCTTGTTGCGAATGAGTAGAACGGCACCCCAAAGCCAAGTTGGTAGAGCCCAGAGCAAATTCAAGTTCCACTTGGTGGCTGAGTGATCGGTGGCAAACCAAAGTAAAGCAATGACAATGCCCAGCAAACCTACGGTGGCAAAGAATAAAACATCAAACCAGCGCATTTTCTTTGGGCTGACGAATAATCCCGTTACAAAACAGAATGCCAGAAGTATCCAAAAAATCCAACGTATGTCCTGAGCTTCAGAATGAGTCAGATTGGGATTTTCAGCTATGACCAAACCTTCTTTTTTAATAAGTGAAACGATCTCTCCATCGCGCTTTACTTGTGCCTTTCCGAGATTTGCCATCAGGTAATCCGGTAAGAACATCTTTTCACGAAAGTCGGCCTCTTCGTCGCAAGGCATTCCGAGGGCCAGGTCGATACCGAAATCGCTCCAAGGAAGCTCGAGCAAGTACAGGTCGATCATTTCCCGAAAGGTGGCCGTGGTATCATTCGCCATATCGGGATAAACCAAATCATCGCCCAAAACAGCTTCGATGACATCCCGCAGTCGGGTGCTGCAATTTTCGTAGAAGAAATCGTATTTGTAGAATTTGTTTTCCGGAAGGGCATTCTTTTCCAGAAAGGCAAAAATCTCCGCTTTCTGTTTTGATGTCAGGTTTAACTCCTGTCGATAGACCCAACGGCCTTCGTATTGATAGGATCGAGCGAAGCGACTGAAGTCCGTAACGTTGAGAAAATAGTTTAACTGACCTCTGGCGAACTTGACGTAAAAATTAGGCGTGTCGAAATCGAAGGTGCCGTAGTTGTAAACTCTGTCCAGACCGGTGGTCGGGTCGTAAATGTGTAGCGCACTGTGTCCGAAAGTGGAATACAGCTCCGTTCCTGAACCGCAGGTTATGAGCGAAACGGACGTATTTTCTCCGATATTTTGAGCGAAGAGGTTTTGCGCAAGGAGCAGAAATGCAAAGAGTAACCGGCTACAAAAATTCATGGCGGCCGAAGTTAACCAAAAAAGGTGCTGACCTATTCGAGTAGGTTTTGAAGTTTCTTCAGTGCCTCCTGATTGTACGATCGATAAATGGCTTCATTTATCTTCTGCTTCTCCAAAGCAGTCAGGTGCCAACTTAAGGCAATTTCCTCATCGAGTTCGTAGCGCAGCTCCAGCGGTACTTTGTAGATGGGTACATCGTATCCCGCTCTCAGAATATCCAAGAGTTGGTCCATGTTGTAATCCTGATCATTGAAGTAGTTTCCGTAAAATGAGCCGATGGGATTCAAGAGGCGATCAAATATAGAGACGTTTCCATCTTTGGGTTCGGTGAATTTTTCGGTGTCCCGAATTTGCAATATGATGATTCCGCTTGTGTTTTCCTCAATCCAATCTTCAAATGCTTTCAAGTACTGAGCGGTAATTTTTGTTCCCAAATTATCGCGCAGTCCCGCATCCATCACCTCAATTTTAGGATCAGTAGGAAGATTTGCGTAAGGCATGATGTAGGGGAACGTAGCATTCATTCTGAGCGCTGAAGTAAAGCGCAAATCATTGGCATCATGGCCTGCAAATAATCTTCTGAATTCAACATTCTCGCTTCCGATATTGAGTTGATCTCTGAGCTCGGGATATTCGTAAGTGAGGAAAGAGACGGGCTGAGAAGATATGAGTAGTCTTCGTCCGTCATTGGTTATAGAAGGTGCCATTACGACCATCGGAATCAAGCCGGCTGAAACAGGTTTGTAATAGTCGCCGAGACCTCTGTTCATAAAGTTGTCAGTATTCCTGTTGAGCTGGTTCTCAAAAGTCTTTCCTCTATCGAGGATATAAGATTTCCCATCGACTTGAGTCCTTCTAAATCGGATGAAAATGTCGTTTGTGGCAAACGTAAACAGAACCCGATTGAGAATATCGTTGGAAGCTTTTTCTCGGAACTTCTCATCGTAAATTTCTTCGCCTAAAGAGTCTTGACGAAGAATGAGTTCGCGAAAATAGGAAGCACCGATAATTCCACCCGAAGAGCCTGTCATCATTATCACTCGATCCATCAGCCCGCCGTTCGTTAAGCTGTCGGCGTATTGCAGTGAGCGCATCGTCCAAAGGGTAGAGCGAAGCCCGCCGCCCGTTGCATTTACGATGATGAGTTTGGGCTTTTTCCGGTTCTGCGACTTTTTGAGCTCAGTCACTTTCGACTTCAGGATTTTTTGGTGATGCTCTTTATCCAGATTCACCCTCACCAAGTCGTTGTTGAGGCTGTCTATCGTTGCAAGATTGTATGGAACCGGCTCTTTTTCGTAATCGAGGCCATAGGCATAATTGGCTTGATTCAAAATGTCCCAATTAGACGATGCCCAATTGATGATCAAAAACAAGGCAACAAAGAAGCTCAACGTCCAGCCTTTCAGTCGTGACATAACGATACTGATGGCCATCAAGATTACGGTGAAAACCAAGCAAACACTCGCTGCAGCGGGAATTACGAAAAAATCGTTGTGCTGAAAAACACCAATCACGAAAAAGACCAAAACGATAATTGCCTCAAATAATGAAGCATTTACATGATTTTGGTAAAAGACTTTTTTCAGGGTTTCCGTGTCATAATGCTGTGATTCTCTGGCGAGGTTTATTTTAAATGGATTGACCAAATAAGTATCTACTCTCCATCGCCCGGAATAGAATTCAACATTTTGAACTTGGCTTCTCTTTCTGAATTTATTCTTTCGCTTTTGCAAGCGCAATTCAAACTCGTCTTCTGTGAGCCCCGTGATTTTGAAGATGTTTTTATTGGTAGGAAAGAAATAGAGGAAGGCCAGAGCTATAAAGAGCGCATTTCCCAAAAGGAAAGCTGACATATCTATAAAAATCTCATAACCTGTTTTTAATTCTACGGAACTCAAAAAGGAAGCTGAGCACCAAATATAGGTGATGATGAAGGCAATGGGAATGATGAAATTATTGATGCAAAACTTGAAAAAGGGCCGAGCCAACGTTCCGAGGAAAGGAAAACGGTGAGCGTGATTTATGTACGTGTAAATGTTGAACGCCATAATAAATGCGCCCAAGGAAAATCCCAATATCATAAAAGAGATGACACCTACTACACCTTGATATTCCGGGGTCAGAAACAAAGACGGGATTCCGAGTTTATTGGCAAACACTCGAGTGGTAAAAGCAAACAGGACTACCCAAAACAGGAGCAAAAAGTGGTTTCGCTTCAAGTGGAGAATGGCCAATTGAAACGGAAAAAAATACCAAATTCTATTTTGCTTTTGCCTGTTTGTTGGCTTAGCTACCATAAGGGGAGTTCTTCATGTTACATACGCGAAACCATGGGTTTCGGTTATGTCTATTCTAAGACACTGATTTCATCACGATCCCACTTATGGTTTTTTCCAAATCATCAGCAGATTTCTCCAACTTCTCTACTTCCGAAATGGAAGCATTGACGAACTCTTTATCTTCAAAGCCTTGAAGATTGATGCGTACATTCATAGCAGCACCTTTTACCGCGGCACGTGCGCAAAGGGCTCCCACACCAGCATCCGAAATCGAGTTCGGATTACCGATTTCGGCCATCGCTTTGATTATTTTGAAGGAGTCATGTGCCAGTCGAGCTACTTTTAGCGGTACTTCAGCGGCGTATTTAGTTGCATCTGAAATGGCTTTTTTCCGCGCTTCTTTTTCCTCTGGCTTATCCTTAGGCATTCCGAAAGCTTTCATGATTTCGTTAAACGCTGCGGTGTCTTCATCCACGGCGTCCATTAGCTTATCTTTCAACTTCTGTCCTTTTTCAGCCCACTGAGAAAACTCTTCCCATCGGTCGTCCCAACCTCGCTTATGAGAGGATAAATTGGCAACCATGGTAGC
>CAZYWJ010000013.1:31821-34283 GCA_964651785.1 uncultured Cryomorphaceae bacterium | reverse complement strand
CCCATCGGTCGTCCCAACCTCGCTTATGAGAGGATAAATTGGCAACCATGGTAGCTAGTGAAATTCCCAAGCTGCCGATGTAGGCCGACACACTTCCTCCACCGGGTGCGGGCGATTCAGAAGCCGTTTCGTTGGCAAAATCCGAGAGCGTCATGTCTACCAGTTTTTTGGCTGACTTGTCCTTGATCATGTACTCGATCACTTTTTTGTTCGGATCGAAAGGAGCCAAATCATCGAGACCCAAGCTTTTCACGGCAATTTTCACTTTTTCAGATTCCGATATACCGAGTGAGCGCTCTTGCTTTCGCAAAAAGTAGTCAGCGGCGTCGAGCAAAGCCTTCAGCGGAACTAATCCTACGATTTCAGAACCGGTCACTCTGATTCCGCGATCGCGCGCCCTTTCACAGGCTTCGTCAAAAGCTACGTGAACGGGGGTGATGTTGATATTGGTCAGATTCAGCGAAAGCTGAGCAATGCCGTATTCTTCAATGTACCAGCCGATTCCTTTAACCGCTTTCAGCGTTCCGGGAATTCTCTCAGGCTCTCCATTCTCATCCGTGATGACTTTTCCGGTAAGGCCGTCGCCATCCTTTTTCACTCTTCCCGCCTCGCGAATGTCGAAGGCAATGGCATTCGCTCGTCGCGATGAGGTGGTATTCAAGTTCACGTTATAAGCCACCAAAAAATCTCGGGCTGAAATAGCCGTAGCCCCCGTTTTCTTTACCGAATCATTGAATTCAGCCGGACCGAAATCGGGCTTCCACTCGGGTTTGCTCAATTTATCCAATCCTTCGTATTCGCCCGATCGGCAGTAGGCCAGGTTTTTCCGCTTGGGCTCCTTGGCGGCATTCTCGTAGAAGTAGCCCGGTATGCCCAATTCTTTTCCTACTCGTTCGCCCAAGCGATGCGCATATTTGGCTACTTCATCCATTTCGATTCCCGAGATGGGTACGAGCGGACACACATCAGTTGCCCCCATTCGCGGGTGCTCGCCTTTTTGCTTCCGCATGTCGATCAGTTCGCTCGCCTTCTTTATCAATCGAAAGGCTGCTTCGATAACCGGTTCGGGTTCACCCACGAAGGTGATCACCGTGCGGTTGGTACTCTTTCCGGGATCTACATCCAGAAGTTTAACGCCTTCTACGGTTTCAACGACAGAGGCAATTTCTTTAATTATTTTGGGGTCTCGTCCCTCGCTGATATTGGGGACGCATTCGATTAGTGCTGACATGTTGATGGTATTCTGATTATTTGGTGGGCGAAGATAGCGAATAGCACTTGGCCTCATGAATCGAACGGCCTCTTTTCGACATCATTTTTTCGGTTAGTTTTTCTTTAGTTTTGTCCACCATGAGCGAAAAAAAGGAAAGGCCGCTGATACTCGTTACCAATGATGACGGGATTACGGCAGGCGGCATAAGAAGCCTTATAGAAGTAGCGCAAGAATTCGGAGATGTATGGGTGGTAGCGCCTGATGGTCCGCAGAGCGGAATGGGTCACGCAATTACGGTTCACAATATCTTGCGACTGCACGAGGTAAGAGATGTTCCGGGTGTGACGGAACTTAGTTGCACGGGAACTCCCGTAGATTGCGTAAAGCTGGCGATCTACCGCGTGCTGAAGCGAAAACCGGACTTACTATTATCGGGGATAAATCACGGTGCCAATTACAGCATTAACGTTATATACTCAGGTACCATGTCCGCCGCTGTGGAGGGAGCGGTAGAAGGAATTCCATCCATTGGTTTTTCCTTACTAGATCACAGTGCCAACGCCGATTTTACGGCAAGCAAAGAAATCGTGCGTAAGGTCGTGCGCAATGCACTGAAAAACGGAATTCCCGAGAACACCTGCCTTAATGTGAATATCCCGAATGTATCTTCGGAAGAGATCAAAGGCATTCGCGTTTGCCGTCAGGCAAAAGCTTTCTGGGAAGATGATTTTCAGCCTCGTAAAGATCCTTCCGGGAAAATATACTATTGGATCACCGGGCAGTTCGTAAATCACGATAAGGGGGATGATACGGATGTTTGGGCGCTGGAAAACAATTACGTATCGGTTGTTCCCGTTCATTATGACCTCACGGCTCATCATGCATTGGCCGAGTTAAACAAATGGGATTATGAGACCTAAAAAGAAATACGACAGCATGTCGTTCGGTTTGCTGATTGGTTTAATCAGTCCGGCTGTAGGTTTTGTAATTTACGGATTGCTCTGGTCGGCTTACTTTCAGAAACCATTCGGTCATTTTGTGAACAATATCTTTTTGGGTGTTGAGGCTTTTCAATCGTCTATTGTGGCGCTGAGTCTTATTTTCAATTTGGTGCCTTTTTTCATTTTTCTTCGTTCTGATCGGTACCTCAGTGGGAGAGGAGTGCTGCTAGCCCTCTTCATCTATGTGCCGCTGGTTATTTATCTCCGATTTTTCTGATGAAGTACTACATTATTTCAGGCGAGGCATC
>CAZYWJ010000013.1:24118-31721 GCA_964651785.1 uncultured Cryomorphaceae bacterium | reverse complement strand
GAAAAGGACTTCTATGCCAAGTTCGATGTGGATGTACATTTTGTCGGACACCCCTTAATCGATGCCGTTTCCCAATTTAAAGAAGAACTTCCCGATCGTGAGTCTTTTTTCAAAGAATACGGAATGAGCGATCGCCCATTGGTTTTGCTGATGCCGGGAAGCCGCAAGCAGGAAATCAGCAAAATGCTTCCGCTAATGCTCAAAGTAGCTGCCAATCACCCCGAGTATCATTTTGTCATTGCGGGTGCGCCGGGTCAGGAAGCGTCATTTTACCGAGAATTCATTGGCAATTTTGATGTGCAGTTGATTTCAGGGAAAACCTATCAACTCCTTTCGTACGCTCGAGCAGCTTTGGTAGCCTCGGGAACGGCGACCTTGGAAACGGCGATTTTTAAAGTTCCGCAAGTAGTTTGCTACCGTGGAGGATTCCTGTCCTATGTTATTGCCAAGAATTTGGTAAAAATTGAGTACATCTCGCTGGTTAATCTTATCATGAATCGCGAAGTGGTCAAGGAGTTGATCCAGAATGATCTCAATTTAAAAAAGCTCGAAACTGAGTTTGTCAAAATTGCGAAGGACGGTGAGGCAAGATCTCAGCAGTTGACCGATTACGAATTGTTATACGAGAAGCTAGGCGGTGAGGGTGCCTCTGCGCTTACTGCAGAACTCATGTTGAAAAGTCAGGCCGAATGACCTGAGATGGCGTGTAGCTCATACTATTTTCGCTTTATGAGAAATGCATTTTTTGCATTATTGATTTTGCTTTCTTTTCAGCTAAGGGCGATCACCGAATTTGAGACCATCGATATCGGCATTCTCGATCCCGTCAATCCCTCGGCGGTCCAAGTCATTCCCGAGTTGGGGTCTTTTGCGGTGATCGCTGACGGAAATAACATAGCGACGGTCAGGGCCGGAGAGCGGGTCAGTTTTTCCTTGTCCGGCGGAAATGTCAAGATTACCTTTCCCGGGAAAACTGCGGGCCACTTCAAAGATGTGAGACTGATGAGCCTGACCGAAACGGGTTTTTTCAGGCTTTACGTTTTGTCTCCAAAGAAGGATGAGCGTGTTTACGACGATCATTTGTTGGTGAAAGCACTCAATAACGAATTGAGGTTGATCAATCGAGTGGACTTAGAAAAATATGTAGCAGGAGTGGTGGAGGCCGAATCGGGTAAGGAAAAAGAATTGGAGTACTACAAAGTGCAGGCGATTATCTCAAGAACCTATGCCTTGAGCAACAGGCGAAAGTTTTTGTCAAAAGGCTATAATTTGAATGACTTGGTCGATAGCCAGGTGTACCACGGAAAATGTCGATGGGAGCCCGCCATACTCGAGGCGGTTCGTCAAACAGAGGGGAAAGTTTTGGTCGATAGTGAAATGAAACTGGTCACCGCCGCTTTTCATTCAAACAGCGGCGGCGAGACGGTGAGCAGTGAATCCGTTTGGTCGGGCGCGCTTCCCTACCTCAGTCCGCGAAAGGATGAATTTTCAACCGTAGGTGAACACTATCGTTGGGAAAAAGCCATTCTCAAAGCTGATTGGTTTTCTTATCTCAAAACGAAGTACGCACTGGCCACAGATGATGATGCCATTGCCGAGTTAGCTACCAATTTTTCGCAAGAGAGCCGAGAAATCTACTTTATCGATCCGACTTTTAAAATTCCGCTCAAAGACATTCGCACGGATTGGAAACTGCAATCGACCTATTTCGACATTGAAGAAAAAGGGGATTCAATTTTTATTGAGGGGAAGGGGTTCGGCCACGGCATTGGCTTAAGCCAAGAAGGTGCCATGCGCATGGCCGAACTCGGATTTACCTACACTGATATTTTGCATTTCTACTACGACGACGTTCACGTTATAGACCTACGGGCGTTGGATTTTTTCAGGAAGGAATAAAAAAAACCGCCACATTTCTGTAGCGGTTCAAATTTCTTAAGTCAATCTCGGAAAGCTTACTTCGCTTTCTTCGAAACGTATCTTTTCTCTTTAATACGAGCGGCTTTACCTTTAAGATCGCGCAAGTAGAAGATTCGAGCTCTACGCACTTTACCTTGCTTATTTACATCTATCTTATCGATAAAAGGAGAAGCAACCGGGAAAATTCTCTCGACACCAACACCGCCTGAAATTTTACGAACGGTAAATGTCGCAGTGGTTCCGGTTCCACGTCGTTGGATCACAACTCCTTGAAATTGCTGGATACGCTCTTTATTTCCTTCCTTAATTTTATAGTGAACCGTAACGGTATCTCCGGCAGCAAACTCGGGGAGTTCTGCCTGTTCGTTCAATTTCGCGCTGATTTCTTTTACAAAGTCCATAGTATTCGGCTCTTGAGTGACCCATTCAAATTTCGGGGTGCAATATTACAAAGAAGTTTTGAGTTATGCCGCAATTAATTCAACTAATTCAGGCTACTCGTTTTTGGTGAATTTTTCCCAAAGGTCAGGTCTTCGGATTTTGGTGCGCTCCATGGCTTTTTCTTCGCGCCAAGCCTCTATGGCACCCTCATTTCCCGAAAGGAGAATTTCGGGAACTTTCCAACCTCGAAAATCTGCAGGACGTGTATAAACGGGCGGTGCCAATAAGTCATCTTGAAAAGAATCCGTCAAAGCAGAGGTTTCATCATTGAGTACTCCCGGAACTAATCTTACTATGGCATCAGTCAGAACCGCGGCAGCTAGCTCTCCCCCGCTCAACACATAATCTCCGATGGAAATTTCCATGGTTATGTACTGCTCTCGGATGCGTTCGTCAACACCTTTATAATGACCGCATAGAATAGCCAAATTCTTTTTTGTGGAAAGAGCGTTAGCGGTATTTTGACTCAAGGTTTTTCCATCAGGCGTCATATAGATGAGCTCGTCGTAAGTTCTTTCAAACATGAGCTGATCAAAACATCGGGCTATCGGTTCTGCAGACATTACCATTCCCGCGCCTCCGCCATAGGCATAGTCATCAATGCTCTTTTGGTTTTGCAAACTGAAATCGCGCAAGTCGTGGATATGTATTTCCACAATCCCTTTGCTTTGCGAACGTTTCACAATGCTGTCGTTTAGCGGACTTTCCAGCAATCCCGGCAATCCTGTCAAAATATCTATTCTCATGATTGGCCTCTATTTTGCTGCAAAAGTAATTCGATTTCGCCTATCAGTTCATAATTGAGACTGTTGTTCTATAATACCCGTGACTTCCTATTTTTGCACCGTGAAAAACCGATTTTTCTCAATTTTATTCCTTGGCCTTTCTCTGATTTTGATGAGCGCAGGCCTTTCAAGACGTTTGGAAAAAGCCTTTGAAGCGCTTTCGATCTATAATTATTTTAAAGCAAAAGAGCTTTTTTACAAAAGCTTGGAAAAGGATTGCGTAGCGGCATCTTATGGTTTAAGTGTCATTTATGCAAGAGACGACAATCCTTTTACACAAATAGATTCGGCGCATAAGTTCATTAATATTGCCGAACGCAATTGGCCGGGTCTGGAAGAGAAAATACGAAATGAATATGCGGAGGTTGGAGTAGACAGTGTAGCAATCAGTAACCAGTCTTACCGCGTGGATAGTGTAGCCTTTGAGAAAGTAAAGAGCCGAAACGAGATTCAAGTGTGGGACGATTACATAAAGAACTATGATCGCCCTGCCTTTCGGCAAAGAGCTATTTCTCTTCGAAATGAAATGATTTTCAGAAAAATTTCAGAAGTGAATACCGCTGCGGCATATTTCGATTTCATGGATTCATATCCCGAAGCCGAACAGTTCGAAGAGGCAGAGAAGCTTTACGATTTGAGAAATTACGAGGAACAAACTGCTGAGGGAACTCCGAGAGCATATCAGTTATTTATCGATTCGTTTCCAGGGAGTCCTTACAGGCCTGATGCCGAAGAGTGGATATATAATGAGACCACCGCTTCGGGAAAGGTCGATGATTATATGCATTTCATTGAATCATATCCCGATAACCCCTTCGTGGAGTTGGCTTGGAGAAGAATTTATGCTGCGGAAGTCAAGGAACTAAACGCAGAAAATATTGCTGCATTCACCCTGTCTTATCCTGATTATCCTTTTATGGAGGAGTTGAGGGATGAATTTGAATTGGCTGTCACTCGATTCTATCCTATTACCGATGGAGAAAAATGGGGTTTTATCGACGACGACGGAAAGGTGGCGATCCCGGTAGTATATGATTGGGTAGAATCATTCTCCAACGGCATAGCTATGGTTGGAAAAGATGACGATGTCATTTACATAGGAAAGGAAGGAAAACAAATTTCTGACAAGAGGTTTACAGATGGCTTTTCATTCAACAAAGGATTTGCCGTAGTCGAAAAGGACGATTTCTTCGGTATTATTAATCGGTTGGGAGAATATGTGGCCGAGCCCGTTTATGACGACATCGGTGAAAATTCAGAGGGACTTTTTTACGCAATGAAGGATGGGAACTACGGGTTCATAAATGAGTCAGGAGAAGTGGTAATTGACCTCAACTATTCGGACGCGCTCGATTTTCGTTTGGGACTTGCCGTTGTAGCTGATTCGTCAGGTAAAAAGGGTTTGATCAATAAGGAAGGTGAAGCGGTTACCTCATTTAATTATGATTGGATAGAGTCTTTCTCTTCCATAGAACTTCCCGTGAGATTCAGAAAGGATGGCTTGTTTGGATTACTCAGCAGAGGAGGCTTGGAATTAACTGATACCCTTTACACGGCGCTGGGAGAATTTAGCGAAGGATTGGCACTGGCCGCATCAGAAGATCGCTATGGATTTTTAAATACCAAAGCCGATACGGTTGTAGACTTTAGCTATACTTATAAACCGGAGGCTTTGACCAATTCTAAATTCGTAAACGGACATGCTAAGGTATTTCAAAAGGATAAGGTGGGTATCATTGATTCGACGGAAGCTAAAGTTTTTCCCGCCATATTTGAAGATGTCGGTATTTTTCAAGGAAAGCTGATACCCGTCAAAAAACGGGGTAAGTGGGGGTATTCCGACTTGGATGTGAATTTGGCTATCCCTTATCAATTTGATTTTGCCGATAATTTCAAAGATTCATTAGCCATTGCCGGCAAAGAGGGACGCTTTGGTGTGATTGATACCTTAGGAAAGGTAAGGGTGCCGTTTCTTTTTACCGGCATTGAATGGATGGACACCTTACTCTTAGTGCAAGATTCTGCCATAGGCTTGATAACGCTCGCTCAAGATACATTGGTCTCATTGGAGTATACCGAAGCCAAGAAACAAGACGAGCGAATCATTCAATTCAAGTCGACGAACGGAAACTTCGACTATTTCGATCTGAAAACAAAGCGATTCCTGAGAAAGGAAGAAAATCAAGGCGAATGAATAATCTTAATTTTGCCGAATCTACCGAGGAAGTAAGCATGGAAAAGCAGGCTGTTGAAGAAGCGACTTTACGAGAAATCTACGACTTGATGCAGGAATGGTTGGTCATGAGTCGAAATCCCGAAACTCCCGTCATCAATTACCTTACACCGGAGCAGTTAAATCAAAGATTTGATTTCAATCTGAAAAGTTCGGGACACGGACATGAGGGAATGTTGGAAGAAGTCAGAAACTATCTCTCGTATGCCGTGCGCACGTCAAATCCTTCCTACCTCAATCAACTTTTCGGTGGTTTCGGATTTCCCGGATTTGTCGGGGAGTTAATCACTGCGCTCACAAACACTTCCATGTATACATATGAAGTGGCACCCGTGGCCACCTTAATGGAAAAAGCGCTGATCGAAAAAATGATTTCCTACACGGGTTGGGCCGGGGGAGAAGGCATTTTCACTTCAGGCGGATCACAATCGAATTTATATGCGATGCTTTTGGCGAGAAATGCCGCTTTTCCTGAAGTAAAAAGTGAGGGAATCTCAGCATTGCCAAAACTTTGTGTGTTCGTTTCTGAAAGAAGTCATTTCTCATTGCTCAAGGCAGCGAACACGATTGGAATCGGTCAGAACGGAGTGATAAAGGTCAAGGTCGATGAAAGAGGCCGGATGCGCAAAACTGCACTGGAGGAAGCTTTGGAGTTTGCAAAGAAGAAGCAGATGATTCCGTTTATGGTATGCTCTACTGCGGGCACTACCGAGACCGGTTCTTTCGATGCCATTGATGAAATCGCTGATTTTGCTGAGTCGAATAAAATATGGCACCACGTAGACGGATCCTGGGGCGGAAGCTTGATATTAAGTGAGAAGTATCAACCTTGGTTTAAAGGATTGGAAAGAGCAGACAGCTTTACTTGGAATCCTCATAAGCTTATGAGTATTCCTTTGACCTGTTCGGCCTTTATGGCCAAGGAAAAAGGTGTGATGAAGCGGGAAATTCAGACCAATGATGCCGATTATATTTATCATGAATATGATCACTCAGAATATGACACGGGACCGGCCGGCCTCTCTTGTGGTCGAAGGGTTGATTCGCTGAAACTCTGGCTATCTTGGAATTTTTGGGGTGAGGAAGGTTACCGTAAAAGAGTCGAGAAGTGCATGGAATTAGCTGCTTATGCAACCAAAAAAATTGAAGAAGCAGAAAATTTGGAACTCATGTTTTCCACCGAGTCCCTCAACGTCAATTTCAGATATGTTACCCCGGAAACTGTGAACTCCGATGAATTTAATAAGAGACTTCGATACAAATTAATAGAAACCGGAAAGGCTATGGTCAACTTTTGTAGCTTGGAGGCCGGCTTGTCCATTCGTTTGGTTTTGCTCAATCCTGATTTGAGCAGAGCCGATATTGACCGATTTCTTTATCGCTTAACTGAAGAAGGCCTGGATTTGCTGAAAGAATATTAGAATTGCCTTATAGGTATTCGCACTGTTGGGATAGGTTAAAGCGATTGGTTAACTTTTTGCTACTACGTACTTTTGGTGAATCAAATTGAAACAATAAAAATCATGGAATCAAAATCAAAGGATAAATCTTTCATCAAACTTGGGTTTGAAAAAGAAGAAGCATACGAAGTAGTAGAATCGTTAAATGCACTTTTGGCTAACTACGCCGTGCTCTATCAAAAGATCAGAAATTTTCATTGGAATGTTGTCGGAGGCGATTTCTTCGACATCCACGAAAAGCTGGAAGAAGAATATACCGTAGCTGCTGAATACATCGACGATGTTGCTGAGCGTATTCGAATTTTAGGTTTTAAACCGTTGAGTACGCTGGCTGCCTATTTGGAAAAATCACACATTGAAGAGGCAAACGAAGATTTGTCAGGTGATAAAATGATGGAAGTTATTGTACAAGATTATGAAACCCTCATTTCATTTATGGTTGATGCTGCTGATGCCGCAATAGAATGTGGAGACATTGGTACTGAGACATTAATGCGTGAGATTCTTACACGCACTGAGGAAAAACATTGGATGTTCAGCTCTTTTATTAAATAAGGAGGGTTAATTTTTTTTCCTGCGGTAATGATCTGTTTTTCAAATAATAATTCTATTATTATCGTAGTGATTGAAAAAAAACGGTTCGCAATGTAACCCGGCACGTTAATTGACGTTTAAAACATTGTAAGCATCTTACTTCATCAGAACTGGTTATTCTGATTGGTTAAAATGATTGGTTAAACAAGAAACCCGCCGAACGAGGCGGG
>CAZYWJ010000013.1:13870-24018 GCA_964651785.1 uncultured Cryomorphaceae bacterium | reverse complement strand
GTAAGCATCTTACTTCATCAGAATTGGTTACTCTGATTGGTTAAAATGATTGGTTAAACAAGAAACCCGCCGAACGAGGCGGGTTTTTTGTTTTTCTAAACTTTTATCGAGTCCTTCCGAAAATAGCAGTTTCTGCTTAAAAGTTGAAATTCTGTTAATGATGTAACCTTATCAAAATTTCGGCGTTAAAGTTGTTGTAAGCATCTTACTTCATCAGAATTGGTTACTCTGATTGGTTAAAATGATTGGTTAAATAAAAAACCCGCCAAACGAGGCGGGTTTTTTATATTTCAATCTTTTTTAGATTACTCGATCAATCTATAATGATAACCAAGTAATTAGTAGCTTCCCAAAACCGCATAGGCTCTAGGATATTAAGTGTTTTTTCATCTTCACCTACCAACTCATAAGTCTCTTCGGGGTGAACGGTCACGATTTGAACATCATCCGAATTCAAAGGTATCGATCTGGTGCGCGTCACATCAATTTGAGCGAAATAATCCTTATTAAAATCATCTTTCAATTGCTTTACTCCGGCTATGCCGATGATATCACCTTTCTTTTCTACCACACCCGCTTTCTCCAAATCCTTGAATGTCCCGATAGCATAGTAAGCGGTGGTCAATTCCTGACTTTGCATTTGAATTAAGTCAGCCTGAATTTCATTTCTGAATTCGGCTGAATCCAGCATTTCATTTAAAATCTCAATGGTGAAATTTGCTGCTGTAAGGTTTTCTTTCAAATATGAAACCTGCTCCTCCTTACTTTCGATATCTTCATTGAGCTGCGAAATCAGCTTTTTAAAACCTGTCACTTCATTACCATAATCCGATAATTTGCGGTTTAGTCGGCTTATGGTACTCTTGTTTTCTTCCAACAAATTGTTGATGGCTTGAATATCTCGCGTGATTTCTTCACGCTTATCTTCTCCGGCTCGTAGCTCACCTGCATTCAAAGAAATCGACTTTTCTCTTTCGCTAATGAGGGCAAGATTCTGTTGAATAGTTGTAAAGCTTTCTTCGAATAACTTCATGGTTGAATCTTTCATAACCAATTCATTCTCCAGAGAATCGTTTCGCATTTTCAATGTTTCCATCTCGGCCTCAGCCTCAGGACTTACACAAGCAGTCATTGAAGCTAAAACTATCAGGAAGAAAAATAAATTTCTCATGTACATCAGATCTTATAGATTTTAAGTCCAAATATGTGAATTATTCACATACTCCGTGCACTTCAGCCTGAATTATCGCTCAGTGAGATGGCTCAGTGTTTAACGATCATTCTTTTTACCCCACAATTGTTGGAACCATCGCACGCTCTGACCAGGTAAAGCCCTTCTACCCATTCAGCATTATTAATCTTGATTCGATTCCTTTTGATTTGGTGATCTTTATATATGACTTGACCCAGCAAGTTCGTTATAGATATCTTGTTCAAATCAGTAAGTTCAATGAAAACCTCTTCTTGAGATGGATTCGGATAAATAGCTAATTGTTGATCGACGGGTATTGCAGAAGAAGATAGGACCGATTCGCAATCATAATCTTCGGGAACCGACGAATACTCAAATTCCTGAACTATTCCTTCGGAAGAATTGGAATAACAGTAGATAAGCGAATTGTAAAAGACAAACTCGTTATAAAAAACGGGCATCAACAAATCTGATAAAAAGCCTATTCCCTCAACGTAAATTTTTTCTGTTTCACTTCCCGTTGAAGGGAAATCAGTAATTCGGGCAGTTCGTTCTTCTCCATCAATAGTATACACGGTATCAATAAGAATATTGACTTCATTTCCGTCGAAATCTTCATAAAGTTCAAACGAATCTCCTGCTGACAGACTAAAATCGTAAAGCATTAATTCTTCATTGTCGCCAAAAAGTTCTTGATCCTCATCTTTGAATCGAATAAAAACTTGACGAGTTTCCGTATTTTCTCGCAGATAAGCCTCCGTTATGAACGGGTATGCATAAGAACTTTCTGCTTTCTCTATTTTTAAAACTCGGTAGTTCATACCATCAATTAAAGTATCGTCCTCTAACCGATATTCAATATTCGTATTAGAGTCTTCAGATATTTGACTATTGTCAATTCCGTATACCTTCCATATAGGATTTCCCTCTAAGAGTGGTATGTAATCTTGGCATTGAGTTAAATGTGCTATTAACACAAAACTTATTAAGAGTAAAAAATTTTTCATGATTTTGTATTTAAGTTTTCATAAATCAGTTTCAATTTCGTGCCGTAATGTTATCGGCTCGTTTGATGCCTTTTACCTGACTTAACCGTAGTTATTTTTAGGATGGTCCGGGTAGGCATTTCCACAGATTGACTCATTGCTTCCTTGTGTCAGGTTCTCCCGCGAATACCATTTTTATGGTATTTTAGGATCAAGCTATTGTTTAGAGCTATTTAGGTCGTATTATTGTCTTTGTTTAGACTTAATATAAATAGCACTCGATGAATCCCATTACAGCAGATACCATCAAAACCAATCAAACCGTTGAAATTGTTGGATTAGACAGCAATGAAACAGGACAGCGTTTGGGTGAGATGGGTTTCTGGCCGGGTAAGAGTATCACATTGGTGTTATCGGCGCCATTTGGTGATCCGATGGCATTTGAAGTTGACAACACCGTGATAGCACTTCGAAAGAACGAAGCAAAACTCATTAAAGTTAAGATGACCGCGGCTTAATCTATGGCCAAGTCTGATCGCCCGCCTCTTATAGCCCTTACCGGAGTTCCGAACGTAGGGAAAACCACCGTTTTCAACCGCCTTACCGGTCTGAATCAAAAGGTTGGAAACTATCCGGGAGTTACCGTGGACAAGGTAATCGGAAGGATGAAAACTTCTTTCGGAGCGGTTGATATATTGGACCTGCCCGGTACATATAACCTTTACCCCAGATCAGAAGATGAGCAGGTGGTTTTCCGAGTTTTAGCAGGCATGGAGGCTGATATCGATGTTTCTGCCGTTGTAACCATAGCCGATATGAGTAATCCTGAGAGAAGTCTCTTTCTCGTTACTCAATTGATCGATATGGGCTTTCCGACAGCATTGGTTTTAAATATGGAGGACCAAGCCCTGAAAGAAGGAGTGGAGCTGAATAAAATTTTGCTGCAACGATTGCTTGGAATTCCGATCATTACCGCATCTGCTGACAGAGGTATCGGAATAGAAGAAATAAGAGAAGCCATTGTAGAGAAACGGTTCTCCCAGGGCAGAAAAGTGGTAGATCCCACAAAGTTTTGCGATGAGTCTCTGCTTTTGAAAGTATCAGGTATAACAAGGCAAAGCAATTCTTACCAAGCCTTACAAGTCTTAAAATTCAAAGACGAAGAAAGAAGAATTCCGAAAGAAGTTCGTGATCGCTTAAGCGAATTAGTCGAGGAATACAATTTTGACTCAGCTCAAGCACAGCGATTGGAAACGAAAGCCCGATACGATCATGTAAGAGGTGTTTTATCCAAATGCCTGAAATCCCCGGAAAAAAAACGTGCAGGTTTAACCCGTAAATTGGATAATGTCTTTTTACATCCCGTTTTTGGTTTTGCTATTTTCTTAGCCATCCTTTTTCTGGTGTTTCAAGCTATTTTTTCTTGGGCGGAAGGCCCGATGGATTTTATTGACACCTCGTTTGCCTATCTCGCCCATTGGTTTTCAGAAATGCTACCTTCCGGAGCTATTTCTGATTTAATAACTGAAGGTATTATTCCCGGAATAGGAGGTATCGTCATCTTTATTCCTCAGATAGCCTTGCTTTTTGCCTTTCTTTCCATATTGGAAGGTTCGGGCTATATGGCGCGAGCCGTATTTATTACCGACAGGTTAATGCGTCCGTTCGGATTGAACGGCAGAAGTGTAGTACCCCTCATTTCAGGCTTCGCATGTGCCATCCCGGGCATCATGGCCGCCCGAACCATTTCGAATCGCCGCGATCGCTTAATTACCATTTTCGTAACCCCGTTTATGAGCTGTTCCGCGCGGCTTCCGGTATATATTGTACTCATCGGTTTGCTATTTCCCGAAAGTGATTCAACCTTCTTCAATGCCAAAGGTTCCGCTTTTTTCGGACTCTATCTTTTGGGAATTTTGGCTGCCTTGGTTTCAGCAGCCGGTCTGAAAGCCATTTTGAAAAACGAACGATCGGGAACTCTCGTTTTGGAGCTTCCGCGCTATCGCGTTCCTCAACTTCGTACCGTATTAACGACGATGTATGAAAAGTCGAAAACCTTCATTTTCGAGGCAGGAAAAATAATTCTGGCGATCAGCGTCATTCTGTGGGTGCTCGCCTCCTACGGTCCCGGCGATTCTATGGAACAAGCTGCTTCATCAGTAGAGGTGCCACGAGTAAAAACGGAAAAAGCGATGCATGAATATCAGGCAGCCGTATCTGCTGAGAAAATTCAAGCTTCTTATGCCGGTATAATCGGAAAATGGGTAGAGCCTGTCATTAGGCCTTTGGGATATGATTGGAAAATCGGCATAGCCTTAATTTGTAGCTTTGCGGCACGCGAAGTATTTGTAAGTACGGTTGCCACCATCTATAGCATAGGTGCCGATAGCGAAGACATTCAAACGCTACAGGAATTACTTAACAATGAAACCAGAGACGATACGGGAGAACCGACTTTCACCTTTGCTACCGTCTGGTCTTTACTTGTCTTTTATGCTTTTGCCATGCAGTGTATGAGCACAATAGCTATTGTCAAAAGAGAAACCAAATCATGGAAATGGCCGATTATTCAAACGGTTTATATGACCGTATTGGCCTATGTTTCCGCTTTGGTGGTATATCAATTGCTTTCTTAAGGATACCATGCAGGAAATTGTTGTTTTCATATTGTTTTTCGGAATCATAGCCTACTTTATTTTCCGTCAATTTTTCGGAAAGAAATCTACAGGCTGTTCCTCTTGTGAATTCAACGAGGAGTCTCGAGATTCGCAATGATTCATTGAAAGTCAAAACATTCCGAATAGGGACTTGTTTCACTTTTCTAAAACCCGAATACTATGATTAAAAGATTTGCCTGTTTGTCTATGATCTTGCTTTTGTTTGCTGCTTGCGATACTGAGCAGGGCAATCGAGATGAGAACATGGACTCAAACGAAGAAATGATTACCGAGATGAGCATTGTAGGGGAGGAAGTTTCCTATAAAACGGATACGGTTACCATGAATGGATATATTGCCTACAACGAAACTGATACGACTATGCGACCCGGTATTTTGGTGGTTCACGAATGGTGGGGGCATAGTGATTACGTTCGACGCCGAGCTGATATGCTGGCTGAATTGGGCTTTGTAGCTTTGGCCGTCGATATGTACGGAAATGGTCAACAGGCTGAACATCCGGATAACGCCAAGAAATTTTCAGGAATGGTTATGCAAAATATGGATATGGCCGAGGCCCGATTTACCGAAGCACTCAACGTTTTGGAAAACCATCCTCAAACGGCTGAGGGAAAAATATCAGCCATTGGTTATTGTTTCGGTGGTTCGCTTATTTTGGCCATGGCCAATAAAGGATTAGATCTCGATGCCGTGGCTGCTTTCCACAGCGGGGTGCAAGTACCGGTAGGTCCGAGTGAAAAATTGGAAGCCAAAGTTCTTGTGCAAAATGGTGCTGATGATCCCTTCGTCAGCGCTGAAAGTGTATCTCAGTTCAAATCTAAAATGGATTCGCTTGGCAAATCCTATTCATATGTCAGCTACCCCGGGGCGGTACACGCCTATACAAATCCGGCGGCTGATAGCTTAGGTGAAAAGTTTGATCTGCCCTTAGCGTATGATGCGGAGGCTGACCGAAAATCATGGGACAAAATGAAAGATTTCTTCAAAGAGATCTATCCTCAAATGGACTATTAAGAACGATTTAAATGAAAGCGGCCGAAAAGCCGCTTTTTTTATGACAGTGTACTCGGTTAAGTATTCCTCTGAAAAATTGCAATTCTGGGCCTTCGCTAAGATTGCATCGTAAGGCAGGTTTTTACCAAAACTTTAGTTTCTTTAGCTAAATAATCAGAAGAAACCAATGTCAGAAGTTAGCCAAGATCCTTTGATCATAGAATGCGCTTGGGAAGTATGCAATCAGGTAGGAGGAATTTATACCGTAATACGCTCTAAAATTCCCGCGGCTGTCGAGCGAAGAGGTGATAATTATTGTCTTCTCGGCCCATTGGAAAATAAGAATATCTCAGCTGAATTTGATCCGATAAATAACCTGAGCGACCCGATAGGCCGTACCGTCGAGAAAATGCGAAATATGGGTTATGAGGTCCGGTATGGTACATGGCTGGTGACGGGTAGACCAAAAGTGGTACTTCTCAATCCGCAAAATGTGTTTAATCGGTTAGAAACCTTGCATCGTCATTTGAAAGCCGATCACGACATTACTACTAACACCGGCGATGATCTATTGGAGAAGATGGTTCTCTGGGCAGACCTCAATCGCACCTTCTTCACCGTGCTGAGTAAGGAAATTTTAAAAGGTAAACGTGAGGTTATAGCGCATTTTCACGAGTGGATGTCGGCTATACCTATTCTGGATATAAAGAAGAATGTGCTGCCCGTTTCAACGGTATTCACGACCCATGCTACGATGCTGGGCCGTTATCTTGCCGGAAATGATGCAGACTTTTACAAGAACCTCAATAAATATGATTGGGCCATCGAAGCCAAACGCTACGGCATTATGGCTCAGGTTCAAATTGAGCGAAAATGTGCCGAGGCGGCAAACAGCTTTACCACGGTAAGCGAAGTAACGGCTATTGAATGTGAGCACCTGTTGGGTAAGCGACCCGATGTGATAACCCCAAACGGTTTAAACATTACAAAATACGTAGCCTATCACGAGGTGCACAATCGGCATGAAAAGTATAAGGATAAAATTCACGAATTTATTATCGGTCACTTTTTTAACTCGTATGATTTTGACTTGGATAACACCATTTACTTTTTCACTTCCGGTAGATATGAATATCGTAATAAAGGATTTGATATCACGCTGAGAGCACTCAAACTGCTCAACCAAATGATGGTAAAAGACGGGGTCAATAAAACGGTCGTCATGTTTTTCGTAACCAAAAGACCTACTTGGTCTATCAATCCTGAAGTACTTGAATCTCGAGGAGTAATGCAAGAGATCAAGAAAAACTGTAAGTCAATTGAAGAACAATTAGGCGAACGCTTATTTCATGCGGCAGCAGCTTCAAAAGATGATCACAAGCTTCCTGATCTCAATGAGTTAATTGACGATTATTGGAAATTGCGTTATCGCAGAACCATCCAAAGTTGGAAAACCAGTCAATGGCCCATTATCGTAACGCACAACTTGGTGGATGATATCGACGACGACATTCTGAATTTTCTCAGAAATGAGCAGATGGTAAATTCTCCTCTTGATCGAGTCAAAATGGTTTATCATCCCGATTTTATCGATTCGACCAACCCTCTCTTCGGGATGGATTACAGTCAGTTTGTGAGGGGATGCCATATGGGCATATTTCCGAGCTATTACGAGCCGTGGGGCTACACACCACTGGAATGCGTGGCCAGAGGTGTGCCTACGGTCACTTCTGATTTATCCGGGTTTGGTCGCTATGTGGATAATATGGATGCCAACCATGAAGATAAGGGGGTGTACGTATTGCGCAGAAGTAAAGAGACGGAAAAGAAATCGGTTGAAAATCTGGCGAAACTTCTGCTGCACTTTGTAAAATCAAACAGACGGTATCGCATGTTTCAGCGAAATAAGCTGGAAGATTTTTCTGAAGATTTTGATTGGAAAGTATTGATGGCTGCTTACGACCGCGCTTACGATCATGCCCTGAAAACTACCCCTGCAGGAAGAAGAGCGGTGAAGCCCAAAGCTTAGTCGTCCTTATTTGTCGAGATGTATTGTTCGATGGCATCGGCGATGTAAGCTTTTACCACCTCATACTTTTCAGGAAATTTTTCCCAAGTGAAATCTTCGATTGTAGTGGGAAGGTCGCATAGTTGAACAATCTCAATTTTATGATCATTCAATTTTCCCGACCAAGTAATCGGCTTCCATTTTTTCTTTCCCTCTTTTCGCTTTTTGCGTTGCGAAGAAAGCTTAAAACTGCCCTTGAGCCTGCGGCCACCTTTAAAATTAAATTTTCCTTCTACACCTTGCATCGGAAGAGAACAGGGATTGTTTTTTCGGGAGGTCGAAATTAGCAAAGCGCAAGCAGATTATCAACGCTTTTTCCGTATTACTTCAAATCGGAATGAATCGAGAATTAAGTTATTGTTAAATTTCTATCATCAAAGCTCACTGTATATGGCGTTTCTTCTACTGTTTCAGAAACCGGAATGAAATCCTCTTTTTTTTAAAAACATGTGGTATAAAAAAACAAGTCTAAAGTTCTAATAATATGTACTTTTGCGCCGATTTTGAGCGCTTAGTGTCAATTTAACATTCGCTCAATAAAAACCAATCTAACCGTGAAAGAAGAGTATAAAAAGTGGTATTCGCCTACGCTTGGAAAAGAAATGGAGATGCTGGTGTTCGGACACTATGGTACACCGTTGATTTTATTTCCCACAACATTAGGTCGTTTTTACGAGGGAAAAGATTTCAAATTAATTGAATCAGCTCAACATTTGATTGATGATGGACGAGTTAAAATCTACTGTCCGGATACGGTGAATGATCTAAGTTGGTACAATAAGAACATTCATCCCGCTGATCGTGTAAAAAATCACATCGTTTTTGATCGCTTCATAAAAAGTGAAGTGGTTGATGCACTGAGGCATGAGTACGGTATTAGCAAAGTTGCCGTTGGAGGTGCCAGCTTCGGAGGTTATTCAGCAGCCAATTTTGCTTTCAAACATCCTGAAGTGGTGAGTCATTTAATAAGTATGAGTGGCTCCTTTGACATCCGTTCATTTATGGATGGTCATTACGATGATAATGTCTATTTCAACAATCCGGTCGACTATTTGCAGAATAGTAATCACCCTGAATTGTGGAACCTCAATATTACTTTGGGTTATGGAGAATGGGACATCTGTAAGGATGCAAATCTGACTTTATCTCATATCTTAAGTGCTAAGAATATTTCACACTGGTTGGATGAAAGAAGATGGGCCGAACACGATTGGCCTCTTTGGCGCATGATGTTCCCTGATTATCTTTCTAAACTTTAACAAGACCTCTTAAAAAATACAATATGAAAAAGATCGGAATCCTTTTCGGACAAGAAAATACCTTCCCGCAAGCGTTCATCGAGCGAGTGAATTCTAAAAATATCGATGGAATTACGGCCGAGGCTGTAAGCATTGAAAAAGTACAACAAGGCGAAGCCACTGACTACGCCGTTATCATTGACCGGATTTCACAAGATGTACCGTTTTATCGCGCTTACCTGAAAAATGCTGCAATTGGTGGTACGGCTGTGATTAACAATCCGTTTTGGTGGAGCGCAGATGAGAAGTTTTTTAATAACGCTTTGGCCCTAAGTGTAGATGTGGCCGTACCAAAAACGGTACTACTTCCATCTCACGAAAGGCCTACTGATACGGATGAAAATTCATTTCGGAACTTAAAATTTCCTTTCGGATGGGAAGAGATTTTCGAATACGTAGGTTTTCCCGCCTACATGAAGCCTCATTCAGGTGGTGGATGGAAAAGCGTATACCGGGTGGAAAACGCTGACGATCTTTTTGCAAAACACGCTGAGACGGGACAGTTGGTAATGATGCTTCAGGAAGAAATTCATTTTTCTGAGTATTTCCGTTGCTATTATCTTGGCGGAGACAGAGTTCACATCATGCAGTATGAACCGCGCAACCCTCATCACCTGCGCTACGTGCGCGACGGAGCTCCCGTTGATCAGAAGATTTTGGACAAGGTTCGCGAAGGCGTAATCAAGTTGAACCATGCCTTGGGTTACGATTTCAATACCGTAGAATTTGCCGTGAGAGATGGAATTCCTTACGCAATTGACTTTTGCAATCCCGCACCTGATGCTGACGTACATTCTGTAGGTGAAGACAATTTTGAATGGATTGTAGAAAATGCGGCAAATCTGGCCATTGAAAGAGCAAAGGCGCACAAAGACGGCCAAATGAATTTGACTTGGGGAAATTTTGTGAAGGATCAAATGGCTACTACAGGAG
>CAZYWJ010000013.1:10022-13770 GCA_964651785.1 uncultured Cryomorphaceae bacterium | reverse complement strand
CAAATGAATTTGACTTGGGGAAATTTTGTGAAGGATCAAATGGCTACTACAGGAGCTGCTCCGGCGAAAAAAACCTCTGTGAAAAAGTCTGCTGAGAAGACCGCTCCAAAGAAAGCTGCTTCAACAGCTAAACCTGCGACTAAAGAAGCACCCAAAAAAGCTTCAGCCCCCGGAAAGGCATCTGCCCCTAAAGGAAAATCCAAAGCAGCTTCGTCAAAAACAATTGCGAAAAAGGCTGTAGAGAAACCAGCCGCGAAAGAGAACGCGAAGAAGGTAGCAAGTGCACAAGCCACGGCGAAGCAGGCGCCGACTAAGAAAACAACCACTTCTAAAGGAGCCACTGCCGCTAAAAAAACGACCGACGCTAAAAAGCCGACGGCCACTAAAAAAGCTTCTGCAAAGAAGACGGCTACTCCAACTAAAAAGAAAGTCAATTCTCCGAAAACAAACCGATTTACAGCAGTAGAGACCACTCCGCCTCCCTCGTCGGAGAGCAAGACTTCCGTGAAGAAGGTAAGCACAAAAAAAGGAAGAGTTAATAAGAAGTCATCTGATTCATAAGGTGAACCCGAGCTCATGCTTTTCACACTGGGAATAGAGGAGGAGTATCAGGTTATTGATCCGCACTCGCGAGAATTGGTCTCGCATAAACAAGAATTGGTGCGGCTGGGAGAAGTTCTCCTTCCCGATCAGATCAAAGCTGAACTTCACGAATCTCAAGTGGAAGGCGGTACGAGTATCTGTAGAGATATAGCCGAGGCAGAAGACCAAGTCAAGCTATTGCGCAGTACCATCATCGAGACAGCTGAGGGATTGGGCTTGGCCATCGGTGCGGGTGGTACGCATCCTTTTTCAAGTTGGCAAAGTCAAAGCATCACTCAACATCCTCGATATGATGAGATAATTCTTGAACTGCAAGATGCAGCCAGAAGCAACCTCATCTTCGGAATGCATGTACACGTAGGAATTCCGAATAGAACATTGGCCCTGCAAATGGCTAATGGCATGCGTTATTTTTTACCGCATCTTTATGCCTTATCGGCAAATTCACCTTTTTGGGAGGGGAGAAACACGGGATTCAAATCATTTCGCTCCAAAGTTTTTGATAAATTTCCGCGGACCGGAATTCCCGAACATTTTAGTAGCTTGGGTGAATACGATCGGTTTCTCCAACTTTTAGTTAAAACCAAATGCATAGACAACGCCAAGAAAATATGGTGGGACATTCGGGTTCACCCGACGTACCCCACCATCGAAGTGCGTGTTTGTGACGTCACGCTTCGGGCCGACGAAACCATTGCCATCACCGCGTTGATCCAGGCTTTGGTGGCAAAGCTGTATCAAATTCATCAGTCGAATTGCAGCTTCAATAATTATAGTCGCACTTTGATCAATGAAAATAAATGGCGCGCCGGACGTTATGGAATCGATGGAAACCTGATTGATTTCGGAGTAGAAGAGGAAAAGCCATGCAAGGATTTGATCTATGAAATGTTGAACTTTGTAGATGAGGTTTCGGGCAAGCTGGGTTCAAAAAGGCAATTGGCATATATCGAAAAAATCCTTTCTGCAGGTACGGGTGCTGATCGCCAATTGGCAGTTTACGCTAAAAATCAGGATTTAAAAGAAGTCGTGGATTTCATGATTTCAGAAACAAAAAATTTCAAATAAGATGAGAGCAAAATTAGCTCTGTTGGATATGTATGACGGTGCCCCCAATCAGGGTATGCGTTCCATTAAAACGATGCTGGATCAATATGATGAACACTTTGATTACGAAGTATTCGACGTACGCGCCAAGCATGAAATTCCCGACATGTCTTTCGACATATTTGTTTCTACGGGCGGGCCGGGAAGCCCCCTGGAAGGAGATGGTAAATGGGATGTGGCGTGGAAGAATTTGGTAGATTCAATCAAAGAACACAATCTTTCGGAGGCGAATCCTGCCAAGCGGAAATACATGTTTTTCATTTGCCATTCATTCCAAATGGCCTGCCACCATTTTGAATTGGGAGAAATAACGCGACGAAAGGTGCCCTCATTCGGCATTTACCCCTGCCATAAAACAAAAGAAGGCAAAGAGGATCGATTGCTCAAGGATTTGTCAGACCCCTATTGGGTAGTTGATATTCGCGATTGGCAACTTATTCAACCTCGAAGAAAAGTATTCAGAGATCACGGTGCCGAAGTTCTTTCTCTTGAAAAAATCAGAACACACGTTGAATATGAGCGCGCCATTATGTCCGTGCGTTTTTCCGACGAGATGTCGGGAACCCAATATCATCCCGAGGCCGATCCTTATGGTATGAGGATACATTTCGCGAAAGAAGAAAACAAGCAAAAGGTGTTGACCAACTACAGCATCCGCAAGTACAACAGCATGATGAAGCACTTGGAAGACCCTGAAAAAATCAAACATACGCACAACACCGTAATTCCTGCATTCTTAGAAAATGCATTGCAAAAATTGCAGGTAGTGTCACCGGTAAAAATTTAGAAGATGGATAAGGAGATGAGGGCTTGGTTTAACGCCAACTACACCGATGAAAAGTACGAAGCTTTTAAATCCTACGTGAGTAAAGCTTATAATCATACGCCTAATTTTCGTCTGGCTGAAACTCCCGTCTTCTTTGATCAAGCTTTGAAGGAAAAAGTACTTCAAGCCTGTGAGGATATCAATGAAATTATCTTGCAACCTGATTTCAAAGAACTCACTAAAGGAGCAATCAAGCATCCCGACCTTGCCGTGCCTAATGAAGACTATCACACGAGATTTCTCCAAATGGATTTCGGCATTTGCAAAAACGAGAAAGGCGAAATCATTCCTCAACTGATCGAAGTTCAGGGGTTTCCCTCTCTTTACTTTTTTCAGGATTTGCTTTACAAAGCGTATATCGAAAATTTCACCATTCCCGATAAGTACACGGTCCACTTCGGAGGCTTGGACTCCGAGCGATATATCGAGTTGTTGCGCAAAGAAATCGTAGGAGACTTTGACCCGAAGTCGGTTGTGCTATTGGAGGTCGAGCCCGAAAAGCAAGTGACTTACATCGACTTTTTGGGAGCTCAACATCACTTGGGCATAAAGGTTCTTTGCATCAGCGATATGAAGAAAAGAGGGAAAGAACTTTATTATATCGATGAAAACGGAAGAGAAGTTAAGATTAAAAGAATCTATAACAGGGTGATATTTGATGAGTTGAATCAGCGTAAAGATCTGAAACGCGAGTATTATTTCAAAGATGAGGTAGATGTAGAATGGGTAGGGCATCCCAATTGGTTTTTCCGAATCAGCAAATACACCATGCCGCTTTTTAATAGTCCGTACGTACCCGAGTGCTACTACCTCGATCAATTGAAGGAGTATCCTGAAGATTTACATAACTATGTTTTGAAGCCGCTCTATTCCTTTGCAGGAAGTGGAGTTAAGCTTAGTATTTCTGCAAAAGATCTTGACGAAATAGAAGAGAAAGAAAACTTCATCATTCAAAAAAAGGTGAACTATGAACCTTTGATCGAAACCCCCGGCGGGCCCGCAAAGTGCGAACTGCGGGTCATGATGATTTGGGAAAAAGACGAAGCACGGGTCAGGCTAGTTAATAATCTCGTCAGAATTTCAAAAGGCGAGATGGTAGGCGTACGCTACAACAAAGACAAGGATTGGGTAGGGGCCAGCGTCGGGTTCTTCCCTCGCTAAAGAGATTCATTTGTCTCAATACTCTATACCCAATACTCAATACCCAATACT
>CAZYWJ010000013.1:4236-9922 GCA_964651785.1 uncultured Cryomorphaceae bacterium | reverse complement strand
TCATTGAGAACTTCCCAAAGCTTTTCTTTCGTTTCGATTTTCTTAATGCCCACGGCCGAGGCTTCTGAGCGAGGCTTTATCATCCACGGCGGCGACACCATATCCGCGTATTCGTTTATCTGATCATCGTTGAAAAGCGATGTGAACGCGGGCACGGGAATTCCTTCCAATCTAGCCTTTACCCGCATGGCCAGCTTATCGCGAAAATAGCGGCTCGTGGTATCACCCATTCCGGGTATGCGGAACTGTTCGCGCAAGCGAGAGACCTTTTCCACATCAAAGTCGTCCAAAGCCACGAATCGATCAAAGCGGATGCTTCTCATCTTGTAAGCCACCGCTTGGATGAGGTGATCCATATTCCAAAACCCATCTTCCTGTTCTTCCATGTAAAACACATCATCGATGTGATCCCAAGGCCACTTCTCATCTTTCAGCTTTAGCGATGTGATGAGGTAAACCCTGTTGCCGGCTTCTTTTGAAGCAATCAAAAAGTCTTCTCCCTTGAAGTAAGAAGAGATACATAGAAAAGTATGAGGATGCCGTGTCATTATAGGGAGGTTATTGCTTAGTTATTGATCGCATAAAGTTACGGAAGAAGGCAATGCCATATCCCGTTGCCGCTTTGTTTTTCACAAAGGGGCTGCCTTGAAATGCCACCCCCGGCATATCAACATGCGCCCATCGCGGATGGCCGTCGGTGAATGCTTCTAAGAATTTGGCCGCAGCGATTGAACCCGCCACGGGCTTTGACGGCAGATTTGCCAAATCGGCTACGTCGCTATGAATGTAAGAGTCGTAATCTTTCCAGAGTGGCATTGGCCAACACTTGTCTCCCGATTGCAATCCCGCTTGAAAGAGTGCGGAGCTCAATTCTTCATTCGAAGAGTACAAAGCGGCTGCCTCGTATCCCAAAGCGCGAACCGAACTGCCCGTGAGGGTAGCCATGTCTATCATCGTTTCAGGCTTGAGATTGCGAACCGTCCAAGCCAGGGCATCTGCCAAAATCAGGCGACCCTCGGCGTCGGTATCGATTACCTCTACCGTTTTGCCCGAATAGGTTTGAATCACTTCTCCCGGAAGGACGCTCTTGCCATCCACACTGTTTTCGGCGGCGGGCACCACGGCCGCAATATTAATAGGAAGTTTTAGCCTGGCGGCTAATTCTATGGCACCGAGTACGGCTGCACCACCCGCCATGTCGCATTTCATAAAATGCATATTGGCCGAGGGCTTTATTGAAATCCCTCCCGTATCGAATGTCACACCTTTTCCGACCAATGCCAGATCAAAATCCCTCTCCTTCCGTCCGAAATATTTTGAAACGATAAAAACGGGATCATTGGCGCTTCCTTTTCCTACAGCGTGAAGGGCAAACAGTTTAGCCGAAATCACCTGATCGTCGTTCCATACCTCGCAATCAAATCCGTACGCTTTGGCGGAAGCCCGCGCCCAATGCCCCAAGTCTTCGGGAGTCTTCTTATTCGGCGGCAGGTCTACGAGTTCCATGATGCGCATTTGCACCTCGGCTTCGATTTCCGCCTCGTTTAAAGTTTTGGCGTCTGCCTGATTGGCAATGATGTACAATGCCCGATCTTCCGTCTTCTCGGTTTCGGTTTTAAGGGAGTCAATTTTGTAATTGCTCAATGCCAATCCTTTTATGGCCGCTGCTTCATTTGCCTCAAAGGCGGAAAAGTCAATGGCGGGAACGGCTCCCCAGCGGTGCTTTGTATTATGCGCCAGCAACCTGAATTGATGACAAATCTCCTTCTCCTCCGAATCGGGTTTGAGGTAGAAGTGCAATTCGGGAGTTTCGTTGGTTCTCAACCAGTCCCATTCGCCGTGTTTCATATCGGCGGCGGGAGTAGTGGTCGGAAAGATTTTTACCGATACCAAATCGGGAAAAGATTCGCAAAGTCTCAGGGTCATGTCGTTTGGTTTTGATGAAAATACAGCCATTCGGTAGCTTTCGGAAACTCGTCGCGCCAAAAGGCTTCGCTGTGAGTGCCCTCGGGGTTTAAGGAAAGGTGAAGCCGAATGTGGTTGAAGATCGTTTTCTCTCCCAGTAGTTGCTTTTTAAAGCGAAGGACATTGGGCATATGGTTTTGGCTTTCTTTGCCGCCGGCATAGATGTAAAGCTCCGTAGGCAACTCGGGGTGAAAATGTTCTGCCTGTTGAAAGATTTTCGGAGCAATCCAAAGGCTCGGAGAGAATATCATCAGTTTGCCAAATGTATTCTGATGATTGAGCCCGGCAAAGAGGCTGATTAAGCCACCCATTGAGCTTCCGCCGATTCCCGTATGAACCCTGTCCGTATGAACGCGATACTTTTTATTGACGTAGGGAATGAGCGTTTCTTCCATAAATCGAAGGTAAAGCTCGCCCTGTCCCTTGCCGACCTTCGGATCGAAATAAGGAAGGTATTCCGTAATGCGATCTTCGCCGCCGTGATCGATGGCGATGACTACCAGATCATCCATACCGCGAGAAGCCAATTGCTCCAATGATTTGTCTATGGCCCAATTGCCGAAAGGCGCAAACTCATCAAAAAGGTTTTGCCCGTCGTTGAGGTAGAGTACGCGGTAGGTTTTATCAGTTTGGTAGTAATTGTAGGGCAGGAGGGCTGAAATCCGTCTCTTCCTTTTCAATTGAGGAATTTCGTATTCTTCTTCTATCGTTTCGATGATGGGTGCATAACCGGATGCTACTTCCACGTGAGTATTCATTTCGAACGAAATTATATCATCCTTTCTTTCGAGCCAATACAACTTATGAACTAAAAAAGCTTCCTGCGGTGAAAAAAAAATTCCCTTCGTACTTAATACCGATCTACTTTTTACTCCATAAATTGGCTGTGTTCATCATTCACGTCGGGTTGGTAAACATCAATATCGGCAGAAGCTTCCACAATGTCTTTAATCACCTGATCAAGTTCGTTGGTGGCGGAAGTGAGATAAGATAAAAACTCCTTTAACGTGATGTCCCGAAATCCGTCCTGATCGACTAAAGATATCAAACCCATAACCCGGGTGAGGGGACCACGCAGCTCATGCGATTGCGTCCAGGCAATCTTTTTCAACTTTTCGTTTTGCTCCTTAATGGCATTGAGAAATTCCGTAGTTGAAGTTATGTCGCGCATGGTTCCTACCATCCTCATGGCCTTACCCGCATAGTCTCTTACCACGTAGCCGCGATCTATGACGTGTGCGTAACTTCCGTTTCCTCATTTAAATCGGTAGTTCTCCTCCCATTTGTTCTGATTGCCGGCGATGAAATTCTCCAAGCCAACTACTACACGGTCGTAATCTTCAGGATGGACGCACTTGGCCCAATCTTCGAATTGGTCGTGATCCGTATCAATGGAGTGGCCGAACAAAGATTCAAAAGAAGGGCTCCATTTGAGCTGATTGTTTCTCAAATCCAAATCCCAAATGGCATCTTGTGAGGCTTTCGAGGCCAAAGCATACCGGCTGTTGCTTTCGGTTATTTTTTCTTGAGCGCGAATGATGTGCGTTACGTCCCAGTTGAGCCCCATCAATACCTTGGCTTCGCCTCGGCTATCGAGCACGGCAGAAGCAGAGGCGCGTATGTGTCGCACCTCACCGGTGTCTTTTCTCTTTATTCTGAACTGAAACTCCAAATCGCTGCCCGTGGTGATGGAGTCTGCCAAAGCATTCAGCGATTTGGATTTATCCTCGGGATGCAAGGCCTTGACCCATTCATCTCGCCTCCCGCTAAAATCTTTCGGATCGACCCCGAAAATTTTAAACATCTGCTCGTCCCATTCCAATTCATCGGTTGTCAAGTCTAGCTTCCACAAACCCAGTTGGCCCGATTTGGCCGCCAGGCGGAATTCCTGTTTGGCTGTAGCCAATTCTGAGGTGATTTCTTCAAGAGTCGTGATGTCCGTAATGACCGTATCAAAAACGATCGTACCATCCTCTTGTTTGGACGGGGTACCCGATCCTTGTATCCACTTTTGCTCTCCTCTGCTGTTTATTATTCGCCAGGTTTGCTGCCAAGGGGTGAGTTCTTTCAGCGAATCGCTTATTGAGGTGATGACTTTCTTTCGATCTTCTTCGTATATCTGATCCCAATAAATCTTCGGATTGGCCATGACCTCCTCGGTGCTTGTACCGCTTATTTTTTCGTATCCTTTACTAAGGAAAACCAATTCGTCACGTCCATCAGGATGAATGCGGTGCCGGGATACCACACCATCCAAATTGTCAATGATGTTATGAAGCATTTCTTTTTGCTCCCTCGCCGCTCGCTCTCGTTTTTTGAGTGCGGTTACGTCCGTAGTTATAGAATCCCATTCTATAGCACCGTTTTCCAATTTATTGGGAATGGCTACTACACGAAGCCATTTCCTCTCTCCGTCTTTTCCTTTGAAATAATAGATCAGGTCGACCTTGCAATTTTCCCTTGCTGACTTTTGAAAGGCTTCGCTTATTTTTTTTAGCTCTGACGGTTCGAGCTTGGCCATGATGCTCTCGGGAGATACGGTTCCTCCTTGCAAATCCGTATCGTAGAGGGATTTGATGCCTGAGCTTACGTAGGTGTTTTCAAACCGTCCGTCGGGATAAGCGATATGCCGCGCCAAAATTCCGTTTATGCCATCGGCTATATTTTCAATTTGACTTTTTCGAATTTCAAGATCTAACTCTGCGCGCTTTCGCTTATCGATGTTCTTGATTGCGCCGAGCATCATCACAATTTCTCCCTTTCCATTTTTCAACCCGTAGGTTTCTGACCGCACCCAGATGTATTTGTCATCATTTCTCAACATGCGAAATTCAACTTCGCAGGGATGTCCTGCATCCAAGCGATCGCGCATGAGGGTCTTCACTCTTTCCCTGTCGGCAGTATGAGCCAGATCGGTTATTTCGCAAGGTGCGCTGCCACTGCCTTCCGTCATACCCAACATTCGATAAAGGCTTTCACTCCATTTCAACTCGTCGCTTTCCAAATCGTGCTGCCAAAGTCCGGCAGATGTAATTTCCGACAGTGTTTGGTATTGCCTTTCGGCCAATAGTAAATCGCTTTTTATCTCTTCCACCTCATCCTTGCATTGGCCAAAACGGTGAGCGAGTAAAAGACTTTTGGAAACGCCATGTTTATCAATTTTTCCTGAAATCATATAATCTATGGCACCCTCTTGCAGGGCTGCCATACCCTCTTCATGGCTGGCGCAAATGGCTATGCAAACTGCTGCATTCGGTCGGGTAGCGGGATATCCGCAAAACAGAATTGAGTTACTTCCGGCTTTTTCCGATGCGGATTCCTGAAGGTCGATTTGATGCTCTTCGGCAAGTATTTCACGAATTTTTTCAAAAGAGACAGAACTTAATCCATACGAAAAGCACTTTCTATACATGAAAGATCAATGAGCAAATTTGAACGATTAAGGCCCTGAATTTACGGGTTAATTTGCAATGACCAAGTTTTCTTCCGTCGAGTTTGCACTCATTTCTTCAGGTGCGCGCGATTTTTCCATACCCGCCGTTTCTTCCAAGAAACGAACGGTGGCAGATTCTACCGCTTCGATGGCTCCCGAACTCTCACCGTAGGCTATTACGTGCGTTCCCGCATCGGGAAACTCTACGTACATTTTTTTATCTGCCGGGGTGCCCAGTTCTTCGTGCATTTCGCGCACGGCAGATACGCGCACCACATCATCCTGATG
>CAZYWJ010000013.1:0-4136 GCA_964651785.1 uncultured Cryomorphaceae bacterium | reverse complement strand
CCAGTTCTTCGTGCATTTCGCGCACGGCAGATACGCGCACCACATCATCCTGATGTTCTTCATCTTTGTAGTAGACGCCGTTGAAGACGGGACAGGTCACCCGGTCGAAGGTCTCTTCCGTGGCGGCCGTCTCGATAAGCTCCTGCAGCTCTACGATGGCCTCCAAGCGGTATTTGTCGTACCAGTACTTTCTGTACTCCTCGTCTTTGTCCAAGTCGCGGTAATTGCCGCCGAAGACGATTCGCGCTATCTGCAGCCCCCACGGATTGTTGAGCAGAAAGGCGGCGGGGTCGTTGATCTCGATATTGGGCGAGTAGTTTACCAAAGCCTTGATGTCGGGGTAGGTGGCGGCAAGCTTGAGCGCTAACGTTCCGCCCGTACTTGTACTCATGATGATGACTTCGCGGCCCAGCTTCTTGCCGATGGCGTAAGCCTCCACTGCCGATTGCCACACAGCTTCGGCGGTGTAGTCGAGGAGGGCTTCGTCGGTACGGATGCCATGGTCGGCCAGGCGGGCCAGGTAGAGGTTGCAACCGAAGTACCGGGCTATGTAGCGGTGTACGGGGCTTCCCTCTCGCTTGCTTGCGGTAAAGCCGTGGAGGTAAACGATGGCCACATCGGTTTGGGTTTTATTGGCCGGGTCGTGCCAAACGATCTCCGCCTCGTTGTCGGGTTTGATGTTAAAAGCCGATTCTTTCTCGGCTACAAACTGCTGCAGTTGTTCCAAGGGTGGCAGATCGGGTAATTGATCGGCATAAAGAGGTTCATCAGGAGTGGGGCCCACCAGATAAAACACGAGCAAGCCGAGGATGAGAAAGGCGAAGACTTTTTTCATGGGGTTAAAGGGAAGTAATTTTTTTGGAATTCGGATGGTTTCTTGGAGATTGGAAGGTTATTGGTGGAGGGGAAGGGTTGAATGGGGATTAGTTGGAAGGTTTGGGCTTGGAGTTTTCCCACCCCCGTCTCCTCAGGCTGCGCCGTTCGGAGCTCTTGGTTTTCCCACCCCCGTCTTTTCGCTCCTGCGTCGCGAAAATCCACCCCCGCCGGACGGGGGACATACATCCCGTCAGTTTAGGTGATTTTTTTCTGTAATTGATTTTCGGAAGTAAACGATATCTTAAAATGAGCTTCGTTTGGATATCCCCCGTTTGGCGACCAAAGGGAGTCCGTATGGACGGGGGTGGGCTGCTTCCCAAAAACAACATTACCGTACCTCCCTCTCCCGCTACTACTTCTCCTCGATCGCGACTGCGATCCTCTGTGCCCTCGCCTTTTCAAGCTTTGGGCATCATCATTCTCGGCGTGCTCTGTGTAATCAAGTCACAGAAAATCAAAACCTCTCAAACGCCCCCAAACCAAACAGCCCGAAGTCAAACCGCACGGGGTCTTGCGGGTCGAGGCGCTTGAGCACTGCGTTGAGTTCCAAGACGGCCTTCCAGTCGTTTTGCTTTCGCTTGAGGAGCTTGAGCTTGCGCGCTACGCGGGCGGTGTGCACATCCAGCGGAATGTAGAGCTGCTCGGGGCGCATCGCTTTCCAGATGCCGAAGTCTACGCCGCAATCGTCATGGCGAATCATCCAGCGCAGGAACATGTTCATGCGCTTGGCGGCCGATCCTTTGGCGGGGTCGGGGAGGTGCTTCTCCGTGCGCGGCAGGTGCGGCAGGTCAAAGAAGGTGGCCTTAAAGTTGGTCCAGCCCGAGCCCGGTGACGTGCCGTCATTTGCGAAAGCGCGGGCCACCGTCATTTCCAAGCCGCCAAGGCTTAGGTAGATCCTGCGAAGGGCGGCGATGAAGGTGAGGCAATCATCGGCATTGAAGGTGCGGTGTACGAAGCCCTCGAAGGGTTTGAGGTCTTGCGGACGGTGGTTGATGATGAAGTCGTGGGGCGCATCGTCCATCATGGCCATGAGGCGGGTAGCATTGTTTATAATGGTGACGCGCTGCCCCCACGCGATGACGGCCGTGAGGAAGCCGCTGATCTCAATGTCTTCCTTTTTGCTAAAGCGATGCGGAATCTGAATGGGGTCCGTGCCGATGAAGTCGGGACGGTTGTAAAGCTCGCTTTTGTCGCGGAGGAGTTGCGCTACTTCGCTTCTGGTCAAATCAGGTTTTTCTGTTCTGCAAAGGTACCGTCTACCATGGTGAGCATGCGGTCGGCCATTTTAGCCAGTTCCAGGTTGTGGGTTACGATCACAAAAGTCTGCCCCAGCTCATCGCGCAGCTCGAAGAAGAGCTCGTGCAGGGCCTTGGCGTTCTTTGAGTCGAGATTGCCGGAAGGCTCATCGGCAAAGATCACGGAGGGATTGTTCATCATGGCGCGGGCTACGGCTACGCGCTGCTGCTCGCCGCCCGAGAGCTCATTGGGCTTGTGGCCCGCCCGGGGCTTCAGGCCCAACCTATCGAGCAGGTGCAGGCCGCGCTCCTCGGCAGCTTTCTTATCCATGCCCGCTATGTAGCCCGCTATGCAGATGTTTTCCAAAGCGGTAAACTCGGGCAGGAGGTGGTGAAACTGAAAGATGAAACCGATGTGCGCATTGCGAAAGGCGGCCAGCTTCTTTCCCGAGAGGCGGGTGGTCTGCATGCCGTTTATCTCCACCTCGCCCTTGTCGGCCTTGTCCAGCGTGCCGAGTATTTGCAGCAGGGTAGTCTTGCCCGCTCCCGAATCTCCTACGATCGATACGATTTCTCCCTTGCCTATCTCCAGGTTTACCCCTTTGAGTACCTCCAGGTCACCGTAAGACTTATGCACTTCTTTGGCGCTTATCATGAATGCAAAGGTAGTTATCAGATGTCAGATGTCAGAGGTCAAAGAGCAAAGATCAGATGACAATTAAGAATTAGGAATTAAGAATTAAGAATGGACAATTGAGAATTAGGAATTAGGAATTAAGAATTAAGAATGGACAATTGAGAATTAGGAATTAGGAATTAAGAATTAAGAATGGACAATTGAGAATTAAGAATGAGCAATGAAGAATTGAGAGATGTCAAAGATCAAAGAGCAAAGATCAGATGACAATTAAGAATTAAGAATTAGGAATGAAGAATTGAGAGATGTCAGAGATCAAAGATCAAAGAGCAAAGATCAGATGGCAGATACTGAATACTAGCTACTAGCTACTAGCTACTAGCTACTAGCTGCGAAAAAAAACTATCTTTAGGGAAACCAATTCCATAACCAAGTGAGATTTCTGAATGACTTTAGTAAAGATGCCACCGCGGAACGGCTGTGCCGATGGACGGGAAAGGCGGTTTTGATGCTGGCGCTTTTGGTGGGTAGCGTGAATGGGTTAACTCAGAATTTAGTACCCAATGGTGGTTTTGAGGAAGGAGTTACATGTCCGGAGTTCTTGGGAGATTTAGATGGAAGATGTTTGAATTGGTATACCAGTATTATTAATTCTGATAACCTTAATCTTTCTCCTGATTGGTATCACGAATGTTCTTCAGTAGATATCCTATCCCCCCCTGAAGTTGCATTAGGAATATTGATACCTAGTGAAGGAGATGGTTATGCGGGATTGGTAATCCATAAACCGAATTTTGATAACGTGAGAGAAAATGTAGCCGTCGAGCTGACTCAACCTCTTGAAGCAGGTCATTCCTACTCAGTTTCCTTCGACCTCGGGAAATTAAATGGGCTCGCAGCAAAAATTGCATGCAACAATTTTGGATTTAATTTTTCCACCCACCCGTATTACTCTGCCGATTCTTTTCCTATAAATCAGGCGCATTTTAATATTGATACTATCATCGAACTTGAAAATGAATGGCTCTCAGTAGAAAAAGTCTTCATGGCTGATTCAGCTTATTCCTACTTACACTTCGGAAATTTTTTCGATGATGAAAATACCGATTTTATCATTCAAGGGTCGCCGGCTGTTGATGCTTATTATACTCTTGATAATGTTGAGGTTTCAATGATCCTCAGTAATGCAGATAAAGCTGAAGAGGTACAAATAAAGCTCTTCCCCAACCCCGCGCAAGACCGCTTTACCATCCAAGCGCCGGAGGGCATTGCGGAATATGCGATTTACAACCTGAGCGGTGATCTGCTCAAATCGGAAAAGGGTTACGGCAATGCGAGTATAGAGTCAGACATAGCGCACCTGCCTGCGGGTGTTTATGTGCTTCATC